>JBHJHA010000057.1:0-49998 GCA_050331235.1 Leptolyngbyaceae cyanobacterium | reverse complement strand
TGTGCTTCTTTTGCTTGTGCTGCTTTTTCTTGTGGTGCCTATCCCTTTGCGGCCTTTCCCTGTGCGGCCAATCCCTGTGCGGCCATTCCTTGTGCGGCCGATCCCTGCGCGGCCAATCCTTGCGCGGCCGATCCCTGTGCGGCGGCGGATGTCGTTAGTGCTTACGAGCCCCCTCACAGTGATGTGTACGTGGAGGAGAGCAGCAGCCTCGCTATCCGGGGCGCTGATCCGGTTGCTTACTTCACCGAAGGCAAGGCTGTCCCCGGTAAGGCCGAGTACGAATTGGAGTGGAATGGTGCAACTTGGCGCTTTAGCAGTGCCGCCAATATGGAAGCTTTCAAAGGTGAGCCTGAAGCCTTTGCGCCCCAATACGGTGGTTACTGTGCCAAAGCTTTGAGTGAGGGCAACCTAGCATCTGTTGATCCTCGTGCCTGGAAAATCGTTGACGGTAAGCTGTATCTCAACTATAGCCAGGATGTGCAGACGCAGTGGCTCGAAGATGTCCCCGGCAATATCGAAAAGGCGGATGAGTTTTGGCCAGAAGTGCTAAGCGTGCAAACTTTTTATGAAAATCAGCTCGCTTGGGTGCAGTAAGTGAGTCTCTGTTCGTTAATTTCGGACTAACTGAGTCAATCCCCGCGATCGCACCTATAAAAGTGCAATTGCGGGGATTTTGTATGGTATCGGCTTCATTGAAACAGTCTGGCGCAGCAGAGTCACTGGCGGATGAGAGTGCTCATCGTCACTGACGACACCATGTCAATGAGACAGAATTTTTGAGTAAATGTGACGTTAATCATGAAATTTGGGCGAAAGTGCGGCCGATGCCTGAATTCTCCAGTACCCTCTAAAGCAGTCAGGGGCGATCGCGAGTGTTGGGTCAATGTTTCACCGTTCGAGCCATCCTCCGCTAGGGAGCCCGCGCAATAGTGCAAATGTTCGATAAAATGGCCTTGAATTTCAGGCTTAACTCTTGATTTGCCGAGATGAGGTAAACCTTCACACTGTCTGCGGCTGCCTCGGCTTGATTCCATTGATTGAAATGACTTGGTCCCATCAACACGATCGTCAATCAGCCTGCTCTAAACCTCGATGCCATGACAACGCGTCTCTCCTCCCAGCAAAAATCTAAGGTGTCCTCCAAAGCTGCTGCCAGATCTTCTAAGTCTGCCAAAATCCTGCGGTACGTATGTGCAACGTTGCTGCTGATCATAGGGATGGTGCTGCTGAAAGGCGCGATCGCTTGGGCTGCGGAGATGTTTGTCTACAACTTGCCGATTTTTGGCGGGCTGCTTAAGAGTCTCGAACTGGTTGAGGTGACCAATGTCATCGTGTTTGCTATTTTGGGTGTGAGTTTGGGGTCATTTACGCTGTGGTTGCCTCGTCGCTGGGGACTTCTACCAAAGCTGATTCCGTTCCTGCTTGCCGTGCCTCTGGTCTTCATGACTGGGTATGTGGTGCGATATCACCTGTGGGTGCAAGAAGTGGCGGTAGAATCAGAGCTGCTGCCCACTCAGGCTCAGCAAGTCACCAATGCATTACTGAGACAGGCAACAGGCAACGAGGGCGTGGTTGGCTTCTTTCGCTACACAGTGCAGGTCCCGATTTTGCCGACGGATCTCAGAGCCCTGCAAAGCATCGATAAGGATGATAAGTGGTTCCGCTCTGAGCTGACCCGGTTCAGCGGCTTAGAGCCAGGGCTATTTACGGTTATCTTTAAGCTGACGGGCTGGAGTATTCGGCTCTTTTACATCCTGCTGGCGGTGATTACGGCTAGTTTGTATTTTGCCAAAGGGCTGGTCTGGGTTGAGCGGAGTCGCCAGTCCCGCCATTGATGAAAGCGGTGGAATTTCGGGGCCGGCTTAGTCCGTTGCGTGGCTCAGCCAGTAGTCACATTGAGGTAGACGTGTAATGCAGCTGGGCGGGTTGATTCTGGCTGGGGGCCGCAGCCAGCGGATGGGTCAGGACAAAGCACTACTAGAGTTGTCCGGGAGGCCGCTATTGCGCCGGACCTGGGATGTGGCTCAGGCTTTGACGACGTCTGTATGGATAGTGACGCCCCACCGTGATCGCTACCAGCCGTATCTGCCGCCTACAGCTCAATGGATAGAAGAAGTCCCAGTACGACCCGATGAGCCTGGGCCTGGGCCGCTACAGGCATTTGCTCAGGCGCTACCCCAGGTTGCGAGTGCTGATTGGATATTGCTGCTGGCCTGTGATATGCCGAAATTGCAGGCCAATACATTGCGACAATGGTCCCGGAACCTCTCACAATTGCCGCCAACGGCGATCGCCTATCTGCCACAAACAAATCAGGGGTGGGAGCCTTTGTGCGGTTTTTACCGTCCTAGTTGTGGGGCTTCCATGCGGACGTATTTAGCAACTGGGCAAAGATCCTTTCAAGCTTGGCTAGACCAAAGCCACGTCGTACCGATTTTGCCAGTGCCGGATGAGATATTGACTAACTGCAACACCCCCGAGGATTGGCAATCACTCCAGCAAGCTCAATAGGTAGCGGGGTGTGGTCCCCGGCTCGCGATCGCGATTTATCGACAAACCATGAAAATAAAATGCCTACGGGAGTAGACCTTCGCCAGGCAACGCAGCTATGTTAGCTGTTGAGGCCGATTATAAAGGGATGCTTGCCGCCCTTTGCTACCGTTTGTCCACGATTAGAAACCTGGCATTTGCTCTGTGACACGTCGCCGCTCATTGCCCGAAACCACCGCCCATGTTCGCATTACTTATCAGTCTTGGCATCAGGGCCGTCTTGAGGGTGAAGTCCACGCAAACGAATATGTTTGGCAGTTTCAATGGCAGTTTCCCAAAGGGGGACTCACCATCGAGCCTTCTTTGGGTCGTGCCCTCATTCGTGAACCGCTGGGCCGATTTTTAGAACGGTTTGATTATCAGCTCGAAGCTGGGGGCGACTATTCGTTTACTATTCGGGCTAAGCTTTAGCTCGCTTAACCCTGAGTCAAGCGATTCAGGTAACGCTCAATTAGCAGCATCGCGACAATGTCATCGATGGGAACGCTGGGCTGCCGCAACCCTTTGGGCAAAAGACGTTGCCAACCTTGGGGGGGATACAGTTGCCAGTAGCGATCGCGAGCCTCCAACGAAGAATATCGCTCATCTACTAAGACAACGCGCACTGGTCGTGGCAGCTGGGTCAGCGTTTCCTTCCAGTCGTGGGCCGACGTTTGGTCGCCCATGACCATCAGCGAGATGGGAAACTGCTGCTGTAACTGCTCAATAGTGGTTAAAACGCTAGCGGCGACGACAACTTCCCGATAAAACAGATTTCTATCTAAGCCCATAATTGCGAGCCCACATTTTTGACGCCCCGGATCAAATCCCAAAATGACTGGTTGGGAACAGGCTGGAGAGTTAGCGTCCACAGGCTAGAGGGCTCACAAGCAAAATCAATGTATGGCCTATTATCAGCTAGAACTGTCTGAATTATCAAAATCGTAAGTGGTTGGGCGGCGATTTCCCGATCTGGGTAAGGGCGCGATCTATGCCCCTAGCCCGAGCTTATTCAGTTTCTTGCTGGCGGGCCAAGAGCTCTGCTTCCCGTTGCTCTAGTTCTTCTCGCTCTAATTTTAGGTTGCGCTCTAGCTCTTGAATTTCGTTACGGCGGGCAGCGGTTTCCAGGGCGCGCCGCTCGACTTCTTGGCTTTCCAGCGTCAACGACTGCCGCCATTGCTCGGCCCGTTCAGCCTCTTGGGCCAACACCTCAGGAGTAATGCCCTGGGCAAGAAATTGGGTGACCACATCCATCAGCCAGGGAATGACATCGTCTACCTCAGTCACGACAGGTTTGCTTCCCGATCGCTCGACGGTCACTAAAATGACTGCCCCATTGCCGACGCCTACAGCAATATCAGTTTCAATCGCTTCTTTATCAGGCAGGGTTTCCCACAGGTATTCGTCAACTTGCCGTGCCAGTAGCTGCAAGATGGCATTTCCGAGGAATGAGGCTCGCTCTACCTTGGCCAAATATCGCATGGGCTAAGGGTAATTTCTATGGCTTGAGTATACCCCTACCACTTGACCAAACAGACTTCCGGAAGTCAATCGGTTTAAAAAGGCTGTATCACTTAAAAAGGCTGTGCCACAAAAATGATAGGCACATTACGTAAACCTAAAGCTTGTGAGATCACAGTACAACACAAAGAAATTCGCGTTTTACAGATGGCTGTCCAAATATTTGCGGGAAGCCCTCAGTCTATAGGGTCAGCTTCTATCTTTTCCTCACACTTGCTAGCTGTACTAGATCTATGAGTTATTCATTTTCTACGCCGTGGACATCTGCTGCCCGCTCTGCTTTGTCAGCATTGCGCAGCGATTCGCCTTCGCAGTTGTCAAGCTATGATTTGATTCAACGATGTCGTGATCAGCGTCGCCCTGATAAAGCCGCCTTTGCTGAACTGGTAAAGCGTTATCAAAGCTATGTTGAGCGTTTGCTTTACCATTTAGCTCCGGATTGGTCTGACCGAGCTGACTTGACTCAAGAAGTGTGGATTCGCGTTTACCGCAATCTCTATAAGCTCCAAACGGTAGAACGGTTCAAGAGCTGGCTCGGACGCATTACGACAAATCTCTTTTACGATGAGCTGCGTAAGCGTAAGCGCCACCAGTCGCCGTTATCTTTGGATGCGCCCCGCATGCTGTCGGATGGCGAAATGGAGTGGGAAGTGCCCTCGGATGCCCCCAACCCAGTGGACACGCTCATGACCCAAGAGTTCTATGCTGAACTGGAGCAGGCGATCGCCAGCCTTCCTGAAGTTTTTCGTACCACCATTGTTTTGCGCGAAATTCAGGGGCTGAGCTACGAAGAAATTGCCGAGATCACTAATACCTCCCTAGGCACCGTAAAATCGCGGATTGCCCGGGCGCGACAACGCCTGCAGCAGGAATTAAATCTGTATCTCAAGACTGAATCATTGGTTTAGCTGATAGCGCATCATAGCGAATACCCATAAATTCTTATTCAAGAAATGCCACATCCCATAGGCGCTAACCCTATGATGAGATGCGGCTCCTGAATAGGGATTTATCGTCTTGGTTCAGTTGCGAATGCTGTAGTGATCGGTTGGCAAAATCAGTGACCTTACTGAATGCCTATGTATCTTGGTCGTTTTAGACTAGGCAGCGTTAGTTGGAACCTAAATCCGGCTCTGTAGCGTCTGTATTACTATTAGTTGACAGTTCGCAACCCAGCTCGTATGAGTGAATGTTTTCGCCGTTTGATGACATGAGCGGCGCCGATTACAATCCTCCACTTTGGTTTAAGGCATACGGTAATGAGTCAATATCGAGACTTAGACGCAACTAAACGCGATCGCTTTGAATTGTTGAGCGCCTATCTTGATGGTGAAGTTTCGCCCGAAGAGCGCCGCTTGGTTTCGATCTGGTTAGATCAAGATCCTGAAACGCAGTGCCTTTATCGACGTCTTTTGCAGCTGCGTCAAGGGTTTCAAAAGCTGCCCTATGAGCAGTGGCAGGTTGCAGATACATGCGAAACAGCTCAGCAAGTGTTTCGCAAGCTTAACCGCCGCCTACGCATGTCGTACATGGCTGGGATGACTGCTGCCGCCGTGGTGGTAGTGGGTATCTTTTCTGGGGCGCTGCACCCGATTGAGCGCATCAGTGGCGGCACGACAGCAGCAACTCCGTCTGAGGACAATTTGGAAATCGCTTTAGATCAGTCTCCCATCGCGATTCCTAAACCTGCAACGACTTCCAGTGGTTTTTCGGCTGATTCGTTGCCCGAGTCCGCTACACCTAGCGCTCTCAATGAAACTGCTTTGTAAGTGAGCTCTACCAGTAACAGTGATTAATGCCATGGCGTCGGGGTGGCAACCGCCCCCTGGTTTGGTCTGCAATGTCATTGATAGCGGCATCAACACAGGCGGCTGTGAATGGGGACTGCGATTGCACGACCTTCAGCCCCTAATATGGGCTGAGAGAATCCATGATTGAGCAACTCAAACGAGCTGACTCTCGCTATCATTTCAGGCGGATAACCAAGGTGTCGTCAGCAAGCGCACGATCGCGCTCTCGCTTGAATAGACTGATGCTACCGATCTCGACGGTCGGTGGCATGATGTTGCCAGTATTTTTGAATCATCTATAGATATAGAGTTTTTATCAATTATTTTGGGAGAACTGCGCTATATTTAGCCTACCGAAATCGAATAGCCCCTAAACATGGTTTCACAGCTTCGGGCGCCGATCCCCCATCCTTTGCAAGAGCGTCCCCCTCATCGACAGAGTCATCCTTGGCTACATGCCATTGCTGGCACAATCCAGGTTTTTACCTCTCCCCATCGCACGTTCTTTGCCAACGTGATGGTACAGGCCATGCGCGTCGCGGGCCAAGGTCACGCGGTGCTGATTACCCAGTTTTTGAAAGGCGGCATCAGCCAGGGGGTAGGCCAGCCTATGCAGTTTGGTCAGGGGTTAGAGTGGCTGCGACCTGACATACAGCGATCGCTCAAAGTCGCCGATGCCACCGTTGAGGAGCAAACTGCCGTCGCTCAACTTTGGCACCATACTGAAACGGCTGCCATGCAAGGCAAATATTCCCTGGTGGTCCTGGATGAGTTGAGCCTAGCGATTCAATTGGGCTTGATTGCAGAGGAGACGGCATTAACCTTTTTGCAGCAGCGGCCCTCTCAGCTAGACGTCATCTTGACCGGACCGGACATGCCAGAATCACTGCTGGCGATCGCCGATCAGATCACCGAGTTTCGTCGCCATTTTGTGGCTTAGCTATTTACACTCGCGTTTCATCCTGATAAATATCTGACTCTAAACCGGCATCAAACCATGATTAAAAATGACGCTTGGATCGCTCAAATGGCTGAAGAAGGCTTAATTATACCATTCGAGCCGAAGTTAGTTCGTCATGTGGATATGGGCGAACTGAATTGCTCCCGTCCTGTGATCAGCTATGGTCTGTCTTCCTATGGCTATGACATCCGGCTGTCCCCGTCAGAGTTTCGAATTTTCCGCCATATTCCCGGTACCGTTGTCGATCCTAAAAACTTCAGTCCAGATAACCTAGAGCCCACTACTCTCAGAACAGACACTAGCGGTAGCTACTTTATCTTGCCGGCTCACTCCTATGGCCTGGGTGTAGCGTTGGAGCGGATTCAGGTTCCTGACAACATCAGTGTGATTTGCATTGGTAAATCCACCTATGCCCGTTGCGGCATCATTGCCAATCTGACGCCGGCTGAGGCAGGTTGGCGGGGGCATTTGACGCTAGAGTTCTCTAACTCTTCGAGTGCTGATTGTCGCATCTACGCCAATGAGGGTGTTGTGCAACTTCTCTTTTTTGAAGGCGAGCAGTGCGAAGTCAGCTATGAAACCCGCCGCGGTAAATACCAGGACCAGCCCGAGCAAGTGACACTGGCGCGGGTGTAGGTAAGGCCTAGACTCTTTGCTCTGAGGATCTACTGACTTTCCCAATAAAGGCGGTGTGTGGAGTGCCAGGGTGCAATCTCTTCAGGTCAGGTATTGTTCGATGCCGTCTAGCATCATTTGTACAGACAAGATGACGAGCAACATACCCATCAGTCGCTCGATCGCGAGGGCACCCCGAGGGCCCAACCGGTGAAACAGCCAAGGTGAGGCCCAGAGAATTACGCCTGAAACGCCCATGGCAAAGGTGAGAGCACCGAGGGAACTGCCGATCAGTTGAGGATCTGATTTGGCTAATACGAGTAGCGTGGCGATCGCGCTCGGACCCGCAATCAAGGGCATCGCGATCGGCACAATAAAGGGCTCGGTTTCTAGGGTTGAGGGTAAGGCGGAGCGAGTGGGAAACACCATGCCCAGGGCGATGATGAACAGGATGATACCGCCGGAAATCCTCAGGGTGTGAGACTCTACTCCGAAAAACGACAGGAGCGGGTTGCCCCCAAACAGAAAGACAACCAGAATGCCATAGGCAATGAGTGCCTCTCGCAGAATAATTCGCTGTCGCTTGCGACCGGGCAAATCGGATAACAGCGTATTGATAGTGACTAAATTGCCAAAAGGATCCAAAATCAACAACAGCACAATGGCGGTAGAAATAATCGTCATGCCGATTCCTGCGCACTACATGCTCAGTATCAGTCAAAGGCAGCTCTCTGACGCTAACGCTGATTAAGAGGACGTTAGAGACAACCTTAAGCTTGGCTTTACTTAATTTTCACTTAATATTCCTATGGTGGGAGTAATTTCCAAAAAGGGTCGCTGAGCTCACTAAAGGCAGTCGTGGATCTTGCCCCGATGTAGTGAATGAAGCGGTCTAGCTGATGAGGAAAGATTGGGGTGCCAGAATCAGTCGGCCAATGTAGCTTGCTTCATGACATTACGCTCCCACGATAGTCGATCGCCATTTGGACATGACGTTGCCGGCGTTCGGTGGTCAGAAAGAATCATTGAAAGCTGGTTGATGTTAGCGGCGGCGGTGCCACTGCTAATCAGTGCTGGCATTCTATGGGTTTTTGTACAGGAAAGCTGGCGGTTCTTCCAAGTGGTGCCAGTCTGGAATTTTCTTACCGATACCCAGTGGACGCCTCAATTCAATAGTCAGCAGTTTGGAATTGGGGTTTTGATCAGTGCCACCTTGCTGGTGACGGCGATCGCACTGTTGGTTGCCGTGCCCCTAGGGATTTTGGCGGCTTTTTATTTGACGGAATATGCGCCCCAGTCGTGGCGCTCGATATTAAGGCCACTGCTCAACTCATTGTCAGGGGTCCCTACTATTGTTTATGGCTACTTTGCCCTCCTGCTAGTGACCCCAGTGTTGCAGCAATTGGTGCCGACCATGGCCTCTTTCAATGCACTGAGTGCGGGACTGGTGACAGGACTCTTAGTCACACCGATTGTTGCGGCTTTGGTGGAAGACGCCCTAGATCAGGTGGAGCCAGGAATTCGTCAAGGGGCCTACGCTTGCGGCCTGACCCGAGCAGAGATGAGCCTCAAAATTTTGTTGCCAGAAGTCTCGCCTAGTGTGATTGCGGCTATTACTCTGGCGGCGTCTCGGGTGTTAGGCGAAACCATGATTGCGGCGATCGCCGCTGGGCAGATTCCCAATTTAACACTCAATCCCCTAGTGCCAGTGGAAACGATGACTGCCTTTATCGTGCAAGTCAGTTTGGGCGATGTGCCGACTGATAGTTTGTTATTTCACACGATTTTTGCGGTTGGGATGACGCTCTTTTTGATGACGCTGGTGCTCAACATTGTCGGTAATCGCCTTATGCGCCGGTATGGTCGGATTCATCAAACCCAGTCTTTGCCCACTGCGGCCACTCCGGCACCGGCAGCAGATTTAGAGTTCAAGGCGCTGGGCACATTTCCTGATGGAAAATTCGTTTCCAACCTATGGCAGCGCCGTTGGCTAGATCGTTTGTTGGGCGGTCTGGGTGGCATGGCGGCTCTGGCGGGGCCGCTGGTCTTGGGGGTGCTGTCAGTGGTGACATTACGGTTGGGGTTGCCGCAGCTTGACTGGCAGTTTCTCACGAGCTTTACCTCGGGTGATCCGGCCAAGGCCGGTATTTTAGGGGCCTTAGCCGGCACGTTATGGCTCGTCGTATTGACAACTCTCTTTGCCGTGCCTATGGGTATCGCAGCGGCAATATTTTTAGAGGAATATGTGCCCGACCGGATTTGGAGTCGCGTAGTTGAAATCAATCTCGCCAATGCGACGGCAGTGCCGGGTATTTTGTATGGCATCTTAGGTGTTGCCGTCTTTGCTGAAAACCTGCGGTGGCTGACTGGAGGACGTAGCATTCTGGCCGCCTCGATGATGATGACCCTGTTGGTTTTACCCTTGTTGATCACGGCTGCTCGTACTGCCCTTCGGCGAGTCCCGGTTACCCTCAAGCGAGGTGGCTATGCCGTCGGCATGAGTCGCTGGCAGGTAATTTGGCATATTGTGCTGCCGACGGCGCGCCCAGGTTTGCTGACGGCTTTGTTGTTTACAGGCTCACGGGTCATTGGTGAGGCGTCGCCCCTGATTGCCATAGGAGCGGTGGAGTTTATTACGTTTGTCCCGAAACCGACTTTGGAGGGGTTGCAGAGTCCGTTTACGACGCTGACAACGCAAATATTCTTTTGGCTGCTGCGGCCCCAACCGCTGTTTCAACAAAAGGCTGCGGCTGCGGTAGTTGTGCTGTGCGGCATCGTGTTGTTGATGAATGTGCTGGCAAGTTGGCTCCGCGATCGCCTGCAAAAGTTGACTTAATGATGATCTCTGTTTCCTGTCCCAACTGGTGATGAATCGATGATAAGTCCTGTAGTTGATAGCGATCGCTCGTCCGTTACACCGCCGATGGTCGTCAATGAGCCGATGCTGAGTGTGCAAAAAGTCTCAATTTACTACGATCAGTTCCCGGCTTTGGTCAATGTTTCGTTGGATATTGCTGCCCAGCAGCTAACGGCCTTTATTGGTCCTTCGGGCTGTGGCAAAAGCAGTTTGCTTAACTGCTTTAATCGGATCAATGATTTGGTGTTCAATGCTCGTGTTAAGGGGCAAATTCTGCTTCAAGGGCAGCCGCTGAGTCAAATATCCGAAGTCATCCTGCGTCGTCGGGTGGGCATGGTTTTTCAACGCCCCAATCCGTTTGCGAAATCAGTGTATGAAAACGTTGCCCTGGGTTTGCGGATCAATGGCTATCGCGGCAAGCTAGACGATCGCGTTGAGGCAGCGTTGAGCTTAGTGGGTCTGTGGCCAGAGGTCAAAGATCGACTCCGGCAAAATGCCATGGAGCTGTCTGGTGGTCAGCAGCAGCGCTTATGCATCGCCCGCGCGATCGCCCTAGGCTCAGAAGTGCTCCTGATGGATGAGCCCTGTGCTTCTCTTGATCCAATTTCGACCACTGTGATCAATAACTTGCTTAACGAACTCAAGCAGCACTATACCATCGTAGTGGTGACCCACGATCTGAAACAAGCAGCGGCAATTGCTGACTGCGTCGCGTTTTTTGACTTAGTGCCCCATCGGCAGGGAGCGGTCGGTCGCCTAGTGGTATATGGGCTAGTGCCGGATATCTTTATCCAACCGAGTAAAGTCGCTACTCGCAACTACATGTATCATCAGCCGCTACCCGCGACCTCAACTAGCGTGTTGACAGACCCTCGGTGACGCTACTGGTCTCAGGGGTCGTCTTTTTACATCAAGGGGGCAGAGATGGGGCCGGCTGCAGTTGCCCTGGTGGAGGATAGAAAGGTGCCAGGTTCAAAGTGAGAGAAGAACTTCACCACAGGTGCTCTGACGCTTGAATGTGTCTAAACCTGACGGCTTGAGGAGCAGACCGCTTGATTGATCCAGTCAATAATGCGATCGCCTAAGTTGCTCACTTCACTTTCTAGGGTGAAGTAATGAATACAAGCCCGTACGCAGTGGGGGTGCAGCAGGATGCGGAGCAGCATGTTCTCTGCCTCTAAGTCTTTGACTAGTCCCAGGTGCAAGGTCGGGTCTGGCTGACCGGCGGTATTCAAAATTTCAAATGAGACAAGGCCAGCGTTTGGGGGCGCTGCTGACACCATACGAATGTGGGGCTGGTCCCGTAGTCGGTGCCAGAGGGTTTGGCTCAACCGACAAAGTCGCTCAAATCGGACTATCTCGGTATCCCACTGCTGGTGTAGCACCAACGCGGCCTGAAGACCGGCCAGCAACGGATAATCGGAAGTAGCCACCTCGTAGCGTTGACCGTTAGGCTTCCAACCAGTGGGATTGGCCTGGGTATCGGTGGTAATGCCCCGCCAACCAATAAAGGTCGGGGCGATCGCGGCTCGAGTTGCTGGGTTGATGTAAAGCCCTCCGAGTCCTGCCGGGCCGCAACACCACTTGTGCCCTGTGAAGGCATAAAAATCAACACCGCTGGTCGCCAAGTCTAGGGGCATCATGCCAACTGATTGCGCGGCATCAACAAGCACCCAAACGGGATTGAGTCGATGGCCATGGCAAAGTTCAACAATTTTGGTCAACGGTAAAACCTGCCCCGTGTTCCACAGGATATGACTCATGACCAGCAATCGCGTGCGCGACTGCAGCGCTGACTCAATCACGGTGAGAGGCTCGCCGCCTTGGGCTGTGGCCAGCACCGGGCAGATATCGATCGCCACGCCAAAGCGGCGGCTAATTTCGTGCACGGCGGCCACGATGCCGGGATGTTCGCAATCGGTCAGCAAAATGCGATCGCCCACCTGCCAATCAATACCCCACAGCGGGATGTTGCAGCCAACGGTGACATCTTCAGTCAGCGTCATGGACTCGGCTGGCACTTTGAGATGATCGGCTAAGGTTTGTCGCATGGCCATGGTCGACTGTTGAATCCACTGATTAATGCGGCTAGAAAATGGACCGTCGATTTGCAGGGTGAGATGAGCTTGGGCCATGGCCTCCAACGCTGATCGGGGCATCGGTCCCTGACCACCAAAGTTGAAGTATTGTTTGTTCTGTAAAGCGGGAAACTGCTGTCGTAGGTCCTGCAAGCGGCCTAAAACAGCGGGAGAGGTATGCGAAACCATGATGGAACTAATTGGGTTAGCTGTTTTACTGTATCCAGGGACCAAAATATCAGCCTGGCTGCCACACCATTGCTAATTTCCAGCTTTGTCATGGATGATTGCTCCGATGAAACACATAATGCTGTATAACTGTCAATAGGCCAAGTTTTGTATGCTCAATTCAATTGAGCGTAGAAGTGCCTCAGAGCATTCTGTAATCAGCAGCTACTCACCGATGTCGACCAACTGCGTCCCCTCAGTCATAGTTTCGCGACGATCTCATTGGGGTGGTCAGAGTACAGTTGCCAAGGGATGCGATCGCCAGATTAGGCTGTTAAAACCGTTGGTTCGACACTCAAAATCCTTTACTCCCATAGTCAGTTTTGTCAGCTAGCGACCCCGCACTACACGATGTTTTCGCTGGGGTTGGCCACTTAAAACCCCTGGCTAATTCGCCTCGCTTGCCGGCCAATACGCGTCCTGCTCCTACGGCTGATCACATTTACTGGGTCACGGATTTTTTGCTGCTGCAATATCAGCGCTGCGGGCGTCGTGCCTACCTAGATACCCATGGAGATCGCGTCCAGGCTGATCCTCCAAGTGATTACCTGCAAAAGATTAAACAGGACAGTGCTGCTCACCGATTGACTGTCCTGGCAGATTACGAAGGGTTTGTGCGTCCGCAGTATGCTCCGGGGGACTGGCGCAGTGGTGCCCAAGCCACCACTGCCCTGATGGCGGCTGGTGCTGACTACATTGTCGGTGGTGTGCTCTTAGATGCGATCGAGCAGTCAGTTTACTTAGTAAGCTGCCCTGACATCTTGGTGAAGCAGGGGGGCTGGTCGATCTGGGGTGATTGGCAATATGCCCCGGTTGACATCAAGCTGGGCAAGAAACCCAAGCTTGACTATCAAATTGTGGCGACTTACCACGCCTATGTGTTGGCGCACACCCAAGGCAATTGGCCCCATGAAAGTTGGTTAGCCCTGCGTGAGGGGCGCTACCATTCCGTTGATCTTGATCAGCAATTGCCTAAGTTTGGCGATGTACTGTCAGCATGTTTAGATGACCTGCGCCAAGCTGAAGCCCCTGAGATCTTTATTTCCCACAGTCGCTGCGACTTGTGCCAGTGGTTTAGTCACTGCTACCAGTCGGCCCAGGCATTGGCCCATCTATCTCTACTGCCTGGGGTAACCCCCGCTCGGTATACCCATCTCAAGGCCCAGAATCTCACAACGCTGGCGCAGTTGGCCCAAGCGCATCCGATGCAGCTCGCGTATCTGCCTGGATTTGGCAATACGGTGGCTGACAAACTGATTCACCAGGCGCAGGCGACACTATATGACCGGGCGATCGCGCGCACCCGGGGGAGCGAGGACAGTTTTATCTTGTCAGTGCAAGATTTACCCAGTGCTGATGTAGAGCTTTACTTTGATATCGAAGCCGCGCCCGATGTCGATGTGATCTATCTGCATGGTGTGTTAGTCGTCGATCAGCGCCAGGGAACCCAGGCTTTCCATGCGCTTCTGGCCGAATCTGTAGATCAAGAACAGGCTGCTTGGGAACAGTTTTTAGACCTCGTGCTGCAATATCCCCAAGCGCCGATTTATCATTTTTGCCCCTACGAGGCCCAAACCGCTCGGAAGCTTACCCGCCTCTATGACTGTCTTTCCCCTAGTGACCTGCAAAAACTGCTCAACCGCTTTGTTGATATCCACTGGTGCATCACTGAATCAGTGACATTGCCCGTAGAGAGCTACGCGCTAAAGCACATTGCTCGATGGATGGGATTCGAATGGCGTGACAGTGAAGCCAACGGGGCCCAGTCAATCTGTTGGTACAACGATTGGCTCACCACCGGCGATCGCGCCTATCTGGATGCCATACTCCGATATAACGAAGATGACTGCCGCGCTACACATCATGTCAAACAGTGGCTAACAGAATTTGCTCAGCCCCATTGGCAAGCCAAAATGCCCTATCTTACGGCTTCAGCTTAAAAATCTCAGATATTTTGGGGAAATATTTGACAAAGTGTCCATTCGAGGTAAAGATAGAAATTGCTCAAATTTTAAGGGCCTGTAGTTCAATTGGTTAGAGCACCGCCCTGTCACGGCGGAAGTTGCGGGTTCGAATCCCGTCAGGCCCGTTCTAACCTCTTTCAAAGTTTTCTAAGTCTTGCTAAACCTAGTTCGTATGTTTAGCAGGCAATGTCAAGCTGCGAATTTTTGAGGTCTGTCAAAGCAAAGGCAATCCGTTTATGCGTTTCTGCACTGCCTATGTTTCCGACCGACCGGGCTTCACCGGGTGAGCACTCGTGCCGCTAAAGCTCGCGGCACAGCATTGGGTCTTACTCAAGATTTATCTTTTCTTGCTCAAGTCTTCATCTGAGCAGTGAATTTTTAGCATTGACTCAGGCCACACTAAAGGCAGTTGCTTTGAGGTCATTTTTATGGTCGCGCCCCACCACCTCATCACTGCTGGTAAAACTGTGCTTGTCTTGTCGCCGCTATATGCCGCTGGCAATCGAGGTAAGGTCGTTTCACCAGAGCCGGGATCCGATCGCTGGTTAGTTGAGATCGTTGACCAAGACTATTTGCTGGCCTTGTCCATAACTGATTTTATAGTGACGACGTTGGATGCTTTACCGGAGGCGGCTTAGGGCGTAACGCCGGTGCAACAGCTGTGGATCGATAACGACTCAAAATAACTTTACGTAATGCACTTGATAATTTACGCTTATAAACGTTGAGCTCTCAATGCTTCTTTACATCATTGATGAGCTGTCAAGCGATCAACATCGCAAAGGTTCTGTTTTGATATTGGCGAGTTGAAGTATGTCGTCTATCGTCTTAAGAATATTAGTCTGGTGCTTGGCTGAAGTAGTCTTGACAGCCCTAGGAACCGACGATATCGCTGATTACGGGGAGTATGTTTTTAAGGCTGGTTGTCTCTCACCCTCACAACAGCCAACGCTGACTGAATATGTCTGTGCTAACGGAGTCTGTATACCTAGGACCGTAGAGCAAGCGTTACAAACAGCCTAGCCGCTCAAGAGTGCTGCTAAGCGTAAGGGATTGAGGCGACTGACCGGTGAGTCGGCAACAGGAATCAAATAATTAAATCAATTTGTCGTAAGCCCAAGCAGGTTGAGTTGATAGACGTAGCCTTAGAGGCTTTTTTTGATGCAATCTCCCGTGATGACAATCCAAGGTCTCCGGAGTTTGTGTTGAGTGGTGGGTCGATAAATGGTGCTGAATCGCGGTCGCATTTTTGGGGTCTGAGCGGAGCTTCGCTGCTAGGAATGGCGGAAATGCCCCATTTTCCGTTATCCTAATGGATAGGAACTTGATTCATAACAACTGCGTCCAACAGCTTGAAGCGCAGTGATGGCGCGTATCACCGTTTGAGTAGGTTGGTTTACACTGCTGTTGCCACGGGAAAGTTCTAGAAAGCTCGTTCTAGTAATTTCCCGACTTAACTTTTTTTGTTGTTACGGCCCATCGCATCAGTGCTATCGCTGAGCTTGTTTGGAATGCGTTTCCTTTCCTCGCAGCCCGCTCGGAGGACTCATCTCTCGATGCCAAATTCAAAGTACATACACGCCAACACCCACCATTCACTTCCTAGAGGCCGCCGAATTACGACCTATGGCTTACTTACCCTGTTAGGGACTGGTGCACTGGTGCTCTTTAACCAAACTACGCCTTCCCAAGCGAGTTTGTCCGATTGGTTAGTCAATGAGCGGCCGCCCAGATCGCAGGGTGTTTCAATGACGGTGGCTCAGATGCCGCCATCCGCGCCGTCCAAAAGCAGTAGCTTTATTGCGGATGCCGTAGAGCGGGTTGGACCAGCTGTGGTGCGCATTGATGCGTCACGTCGGGTCGTGCAGCGGGTGCCGCCGGTTTTTGAAAATTCCTTCTTTCGGGAGTTTTTTGGGGGTATAGGAGTGCCAGACCAGCCCCGCACTCGAGTTGAACGGGGCACTGGTTCTGGCTTCATCATTGATGCCGAAGGGCTGATCTTGACCAATGCCCATGTAATTGAAGGGGCGGAGCGGGTCATTGTCACATTGAAAGATGGCCGCGAATTTGCTGGGGAGGTGTTGGGCGAAGATCCGTTTACAGATTTAGCTGTGATCCAGGTGGAGGCATCGTCGCTGCCAACGGTAACTTTGGGAGATTCTGAGCAGCTCCGTCCCGGCGAGTGGGCGATCGCGATTGGTAATCCGCTAGGATTGGATAACACAGTGACGGCGGGCATCATCAGCGCTACGGGGCGGTCGAGCTCTCAGGTGCGGGTGCCTGACAAGCGCGTTAGCTTCATCCAAACCGATGCGGCAATCAATCCGGGCAACTCCGGTGGGCCATTACTGAATGAGCAGGGACAGGTGATCGGCGTGAACACCGCGATCATTGGAGGTGCCCAGGGATTAGGGTTTGCAATTCCGATCAATACGGCCCAGGAAATTGCAACGGCGCTGATTGCCGATGGCAAAGTTGACCATGCGTACATTGGTGTGCAAATGCGATCGCTGACACCAGCCGTCAAAGATGTGCTAAATGCTGACAATCCCCGTGGTCCTCAGATTACTGCTGATAGTGGTGTGATTATCTTGGGGGTGCAGTCCGGTTCGCCGGCTGACCAAGCTGATCTCCGCGCAGGAGACGTGATTGTGTCACTGGCGGGGCAGCCGGTCAGCGCCGCCGAGACGGTACAAACGATTGTGCAAGAGACAGAGATTGGTGAGTCTCTACCAGCGATCGTGGATCGTCAGGGGCAGCGCCTTGAGGTGAATTTGCGGCCTGCGGCCTTGCCGATGCGCTAGCGGACGAGTTGTGAACAGTCGTGTTCACGAGGAAGCTTATGCGGGCGGTGCGATAATGCTCATGTTGATGGCAGGGGTGTACAGGTTGGTTTATCTCAGACCTAGAACCGATCCATGGCAACCATCCTCAGATAAGCTGTGCTGAATTCACTTAAAAGTCGCGACAATTCAGGTCCATGTTTTTGCGTAAAAAAAGGCTCTCGGTTCTGACGCTTGGGGATCCCCGTTTGCGGGCGATCTCCCAACCAGTTACCCAGATGGACAGGCCGCTACAGCAGCTGATTGACAATTTAATTTGGACCGCTGAAAAGACTAACGGCGTGGGCATTGCCGCCCCTCAGGTGGGGGTGGCTCAACGGCTGTTTATTGTGGCGTCATATCCCAATTTGCGGTATCCGCAAGCTCCTAAAATGGCTCCTACGGCCATGATCAATCCGCGCATTGTCGCTCACGGAGATGCTCAGGTCTTGGGTTGGGAGGGCTGCTTGAGCGTGCCCGACCAGCGTGGACAGGTCGAGCGGTGGCAAGAGATCGAAGTGGAATATGGCGATCGCCGCGGCAATTTAAAGCGTCAGGTGTTCACTGATTTTGTCGCGCGCATCTTTCAGCATGAACTCGACCATCTAGAGGGGACTGTTTTTGTTGATCACGTAGACGACCCGAAGACGATTTTGAGTGACCAAGCATATTTTGCTCAATTGGACGTGATGCCGACAGTAAATCATTCCTAAGGGCAATACCCCTTGGCTTCTGCTGTATTCTGATTGAGTTTGGGCAGAAGGTAGACAGCTTTATGGCATGGCAGCGTCCCGATGGTCGGCAGGCAAATGAGCTGCGGCTCATCTCCTTTGAATTGGACTTTACACAATTTGCGGCGGGTTCCGTTTTGACCCGCTGCGGCAACACCCAAGTCCTGTGCACAGTTTCGATTGAGGAAGGGGTGCCTCCGTTTTTGAGGGATTTGGGGCGAGGTTGGCTGACAGCCGAGTACCGTATGCTGCCGGGGGCTACCCCCCAGCGCCAAAAGCGAGAGCTGATGAAGCTATCGGGAAGGACTCAGGAAATTCAGCGGCTCATCGGTCGTAGTCTACGCTCAACGCTAGATTTTGCGGCCCTAGGTGAGCGCACCATCGTGGTAGACGCTGATGTGTTGCAAGCTGATGCAGGTACGCGCACAACGTCGATTACTGGAGGTTACGTAGCTCTCAAATATGCGTTGCAAAAGCTCGTACTGGCCGGAGACTTGCCACAGTTGCCCCTAATAAATGAGGTGGCTGCTATCTCGGTTGGTATTGTCGAGGGCGAAGCGCTGCTCGATCTGAAATATGAGGAAGATGTGGCTGCAGCCGTGGACTGTAATGTGGTGCTCAATGGCGACCTCAATATCATTGAGGTGCAGGGAACTGCGGAAGAAGGCAGCTACTCGCGATCGCAGCTCAACCAGCTACTCGATCTTGCTGAAGCTGGTATCCGAGATATTTTGACCCAGCAGCGTCGATTGTTTGAAAGTACGTGATGAAATGACGACATATCGCTGATGCTGGCAGGCGGCTACGGGTAAGCTGAAATCACTCAGTTCGTCCGATGGGTGCCCAGGAAGTTGACCTCAAGATTTGGCGGGCCATCGTGGTTAAAGCACGTCGCTAATCTGCTCTAGCTGGCGAAGACTTGCTAAAGAACCTGACGGGGATATTGGTGCCAGATTGATCTCGTACTATAGTGAAAGTTCTTCATCCGCTAGTTTGTGCTTTGCAACAGTCTCGAAAGGCACAAAACGGCCCTGCTGTTACTCATCTACTGCAAGCGTATTCATCCAAAATCCATGACAACTTCTGTTACTGCACCCGATAACGTTAGCGTTCAACGAGTTTCCGGCGGATTTGCCCTCATCGATAGCCTACAGCGTCATGGTGTGAGTCATATTTTTGGCTATCCTGGTGGCGCGATTTTGCCCATCTATGATGAGCTGTACAAAGCTGAAGAGCGGGGCAGCGTGCAACATATTTTGGTGCGTCACGAACAGGGCGCGTCCCATGCGGCAGACGGCTATGCTCGGGCAACCGGGAAGGTGGGCGTTTGTTTTGGCACGTCGGGTCCGGGCGCAACGAACTTGGTGACGGGCATCGCTACGGCTGCGATGGACTCGATTCCCATGGTAGTAATTACGGGGCAGGTGCCGCGCCCAGCGATTGGCACTGACGCGTTTCAAGAAACCGATATTTTTGGCATTACGCTGCCCATCGTTAAGCATTCCTACGTGGTGCGATCGGCCAGCGACATGGCCCGCATCGTGGCTGAGGCTTTCTTTATTGCCAAAACTGGCCGTCCGGGACCAGTGCTGATCGATGTCCCCAAAGATGTCGGCCTAGAGGAATTTGACTACGTTCCCGTTGAGCCGGGAGACGTTCACTTGCCCGGCTACAAACCTACGGTTAAAGGCAACCCGCGCCAAGTGGATCACGCGATTCGGCTGTTGCGACGAGCCAAGCAACCCCTCCTTTATGTGGGTGGCGGTGCCATCACTGCCGGAGCCCATACTGAAATTCAGCAGCTTGCCGAGCATTTTTCGATTCCTGTGACGACGACACTGATGGGGAAGGGGGCGTTTGATGAGCACCACCCTCTCTCCGTTGGCATGTTGGGCATGCATGGGACTGCCTACGCCAACTTTGCCGTGAGCGAATGTGACCTCTTGATTGCAGTTGGCGCTCGCTTTGACGATCGCGTAACGGGCAAACTGGATGAATTTGCCGCCCGAGCCAAGGTCATTCACATTGATATCGACCCTGCTGAAGTGGGCAAAAACCGTATTCCCAACGTACCGATTGTGGGCGATGTCCGGAAGGTGCTGCAAACCCTACTACAGCGGTTAACGGAGCTAGACAAGCCGGTGAACCCTGAGCAGACGCAGGCGTGGCGCGATCTTATTCAGCGGTGGCGCGAGGATTATCCCCTCATTGTCCCGACCTACGACGACATGATTTCCCCCCAAGAGGTCATCGTTGAGCTCTGTCGCCAAGCCCCCCAGGCGTTTTACACTACGGATGTGGGTCAGCATCAAATGTGGTCGGCGCAGTTCCTTAAAAATGGTCCACGCCGTTGGATTTCCAGCGCGGGTTTGGGGACGATGGGCTTTGGCATGCCCGCGGCAATGGGGGTTCAGGTCGCTTATCCCGACGAGACAACTATCTGTATCAGCGGTGATGCCAGCTTTCAAATGAATCTTCAAGAATTGGGCACATTGGCGCAGTATGGCATCAACGTCAAGACGGTCATCATTAACAACGGCTGGCAGGGAATGGTGCGGCAGTGGCAGCAAACCTTTTACGGTGAGCGGTACTCTTCCTCTAATATGCAGCCGAGCATGCCAGACTTTGAACTACTGGCTCAAGCCTACGGTGTCGAAGGCGTTGTAGTTGAGCACCGAGCTGACTTGGATGCGGCGATCGCCGACATGCTAGCCCACGATGGGCCCGTACTGATGGATGTGCATGTCCGGCGGGATGAAAACTGCTATCCCATGGTGGCTCCAGGTAAAAGCAATGCCCAGATGTTAGGGTTGCCGCAAAAGCCACAGATGATCGTAGCTGTTGAGCTGATGTACTGCAATAACTGTGGTGCCAAAAATCCCTCCAGCCATACGTTTTGTCCAGAGTGCGGGACTAAGCTCTAGACTGAGTTCTGTCAGGAATTCAAGAACCGTTTGGGGAGTCGCTCAGCCTGCTCCCTATTTTTCATTAGGGCCTATACCAATTCTCTGAAACCGAATTTCTGAAACCACACTGCAGATGCATTTGCTGGAGCGATCCCCCCATCCCTTGGCAAAAGGGAGCAAGAAAATCCAGGTGCTGAATAATCCCTCTTTAAAGAGGGGGCAGCAGCAGGGGATCCTTGATCTGTAACGCTTGCCTGCAAAATCGGTATTACACCATGGTTGCCCGTGCTGCAGCGTGGTGATGCCAAAAGGATCTTCGGAGCGTCTAGAGAACTTTTCTGGGTTAACCCGCGTCTTCAATCAATATCTGGCCGGGGATCATGTGCAATCAGGGCCAGAACTTAGCAATTTTCTATGGTTTGGAGGCAGGGATGCTGACTCGAACGATTAGTCTGATGCCGTTATTGGTGGCGCCATTACTGCCCTGTGCTGTGCCGATGTCTGCCCGAGCCCAAGTTGGGCCATCACGGGCGATCGCTCAGATTCGGGTGATGACTCAAAGCGAAGAAACGCTCTATTTTCAGCCGGATACGGCCTATGAACTGCCGTTGGTCGTGGAAACTGCCGTGACGGTCAATGGACGACAGCTACCGGCCGGGACAGTCATTCAAGGGCGACTGGAGCCGGTTTCGGGAGGACTGCGCTATGTGGCCACAGGTGTCTCAGCCGGTGGCTTTCAGCAGTCTTTGGCCGCTAGCTCTGAGCTGCTGCCCGATGTGAAAGACCCACGTGAAACTTCAACGCGGGCGATCGCTGGTGATGCCGCCATTGGCGCCGCCGGGGGAGCTGTGATTGGAGCTGTTATTGGAGACGGCATTTGCATTTTGGAGATTTTAGGGGGGGCGGCGGCAGGGGTGGCCGTGGGCAATATTACCGCGCAGCGGGTCGTCATCATTGAGCCCAATGAGCCCGTGGTCTTGCAGGTGCAGTAGAGGCTGCCTGTATAGAAGTTCACAGCTGGTGATCGGCTACACGGTTTGGCAGGTCAGGAGAACTGTCAAATTTCGGCAAGAACGGTTCAGATCGCGCACCTTGAGCTATTTTATGGAAGCTAGTGAAAAGACCTAGCTGATTAGCAGGCAAAATGCTTGCTGACTAGTGGTGAGCACGCTACTATGTCGCTGAATCTGAGGACGCGCTTTGAAGTGAGTCCTAGCTGAAGGGTGTGATTGGATCGGAGTAAGAGCAAGATGCCAGCGGCCTTAAAAACTGAATCAGTGGTTTTACCCCGTCGGTCTACCCGAGGCCAAACTACGAAGCCGCGTCGGCTGACCGTTGTACCCGTTCCCCAGGCGGCGGCATCTCCGGTGGCATTGCCCTTACCCAGCCAGCGAGAACGCCCCCTGTGGCTTAAGTTGCTGATTGCTGGTCAGCGGCTCTCCTTGGTGGTTGCTGGTGTAGCGGTGACCGGTGCCCTGTCTGCCTATGCGCTAACGGTGGATAACAACCGTCGTTTGACCGCTGCGACGGCGACGCTAGGGCGGCTGCAAGATCACCAGCAGCAGCTAATCACAGCAAACGCAGTATTTAAAAACCATTTGGCTCAAACCGCGATCGCGGCTTTAAATGCCGGAATGCTACATCCCTCCGATGTCATCTTTTTAGAGGCGGAACCGCTACCAACATCGGTAATGGATGACGCAGCCGCGCCTCAGGAGGTAACGTCACCGCCGGAACGACGCTTTTTTCCCAAGGGTTATTAGATTACTCTGCTGCATTTGAGGTTTGCCAATGGGATATTCTCGCTCGGTCAAGCGTCAGCGCCGCAGATCTGGTCGTCGCCCTCGCAGTCGCTCTGTTAAATCGCCCTCTACCTTGCCCCAAGGGCGATCGACCAAAGAACGTCTCGTCTTTCGCATTGGGCTGATTTGGGTGGTATTGCTGGTGGCCGCCCTCGGCCTGATGGGACGACTCGCCTATTTGCAATTGGCCCAAGGCGATGCCCTACAGGCCATGGCGCGCGATCAGCAGGCCCGTCGCTTGGAGCCAGGCATGGCCCGTCGCCCGATTGTTGATACCCAGGGTACGCCGCTGGCAGTAGATCGGTTGGTGTATACCCTGTATGGTCATCCCGCCTTGTTTCGCCAGCCGATTGGCGTTGTGGCGCAAACCCTGGCTCCCGTTTTAGAAATGCCATCCGCGGCTTTGGCAGAACAGCTCAAAAGTCAAAAGACGGGGGTCCGTCTCAGTGATGGTTTGTCTGAAGACACCGCTCGCCGCATTCAACGGCTGCGGCTCGACGGCTTGGAGTTGATCCCAGCCCAGCAGCGATTTTATCCGCAGCAGGATCTGTTTTCGCAGGTGGTGGGTTTCATCAACTTAGAAGGGGAGGCACAAACGGGTCTGGAGTCTGAGTACAAGGACCAGCTCCGCTTGCCAACGCCGAAGGTGCCCTTTGTCGTCGGTCCAACGTTGCCGATTTCTAACCTGCCGGCGGAGTCTGCACCCCAGCAGCTACAGTTGACCCTCGACAGTCGGCTACAGCGGGTCGCTCAAGAGAGCCTACGACAGACCCTGCGAGAGTTTGCTGCTAAGCGGGGAGCCGTCATGGTGATGGATGTCCACACCGGCGCGATCAAGGCGTTCGCTGTGGAGCCCACGTTTGACCCCAATCGATATTTTGATGCGGAGCTTGCTTGGCTGAAAAATTGGGCCATTACCGATTTGTACGAGCCGGGTTCAACGTTCAAACCGGTCAATGTCGCGATCGCCCTAGAAGCCGGTGCTATTCAACCAGACGATACGGTGTATGACGAAGGCCAAATTCGCATTGGGGAATGGACGATTCAAAACTCTGACTATGAGTCCTCAGGGCGGAGTGGGACACTGACCATTGCTGAGGTGTTGAAATACTCCAGTAACGTCGGCATGGTGCACATCATGGACCAACTGGCACCGGAAGAGTTTTATGGCTGGATGGAGAAATTAAAACTCGACCAGCCCACCGGTATTGGCCTGCCAGCGGAAAATGCCGGTCCTTTGAAAGATCGTGACCAGTTTGTCAACAGTTGGGTTGATATGGCCACAGCGGCTTTCGGGCAAGGACTGGTGATTACCCCCATCAAGCTGTTGCAGCTGCAGGCGGCGATCGCTAATGGCGGCTATCTGGTGACGCCGACGGTGATCGAAAACATGGTGAATGATCGTGGTATCCCGACTTGGGAACCGGCTCGACCAACTCCACAACGGGTTTTTTCCCAGGTGACCAGCGATGCTGTGCTCAAAATGATGGAGGCTGTTGTCAAGGATGGCACTGGCGAAGCGGCGCAGATACCTGGCTATCGCATCGCTGGTAAAACGGGAACTGCCCAAAAGGTCAATGAATCTGGGGGCTACGGCTATGGCCGCATTACTAGCTTTGTCGGTTTGCTGCCGGTGGAAGACCCCCAATATGTGGTGCTGGCGGTGATTGATGAGCCGTCCGGTGAGAATGCCTATGGCGGCACCGTCGCGGCACCGTTAGTCAAAAGCGTTATGGAATCGTTAGTGGTGCTTAATGGTATTCCGCCTTCGGAGCCGCAAGCCTTGAAAGGCGTCATGACCTCAGAGGAGTGAGGATAGCCGGGTGTTCGCGATTGGAGATTCGTGTCACACTCTCAAATAGTATTCATGCCGCTGGCTCATTGGGTGAGTATGTTGATAAGTTAGGGGGGCTCCTTGCCGTCATTGTTGATTGCCTCGGCGGTAGTTCGAAGGGTGGAAGCGCTTCAGCGATCGCGATGGCTCTCTCCCAATTTTCCCTTTGCGCCTAAGCGCTGGCCTGGGTTTTACGGTTGGGTGATTTTGGCCGCCACGACCCTTGGCATCCTCATGAGTATTCCAGGGCAAACGGCTGGGGTCAGCATCTTTACTGATCATTTGCTGGCTGCGACGGGGCTCTCGCGATTGGCCTTGAGCAATGCCTACTTGATTGGCACGCTAACCAGTGGCTTGCTGTTGCCGCTAGGGGGCGTGTTTATTGATCGCGTTGGGGCCCGTTTGGTGGTGATTTTGTCATCGCTATGGTTGGCGCTCACGCTAGTTTATTTGAGTCTCTGCGATCGCCTGGCCCTGGGGTTGAGTCATTTACTAACGCTCGCGTCGCCGCTGCCAGTGTCTTTTGGGCTCCTGTGTCTAGGCTTTGTCAGCCTCCGATTTAGCGGTCAGGGGATGTTGACCATGGTGAGCCGCACCACCTTAGGTAAATGGTTTGATCGGCGGCGGGGGATGGCCTCAGGCATTTCTGGTATATTTGTGTCCTTCGGCTTTTCATCGGCCCCCTTGCTATTGAGCTTCTTGATTCGTGAGTATGTTTGGCGGGGGGGGTGGTTGTGCTTGGCGGCACTGGTGGGCATTGGCATGGGGGCGATCGGCTGGCTCTGCTTTCGTGACAACCCAGAGGAATGCGGTCTTGTGATGGATGGCGCTGCCATGAAAGCACCAGTACCTGAACTGGGGGATCGTCCTGGTTCGGAAGCTTCAGCAACCCTGACGCCCCCTCCCCAAAGTGAGCCGTACCCCATACCGACGCCTCGGGATTTTACCCGTCGTCAAGCGTTGCAAACGCTGGCTTTTTGGGCAGTAACGTTAGCCTTGGCAACTCAAGCCTTGACGATCACCGGCATTACGTTTCACATTGTCGACATTGGAGCGGCGGCGGCGCTGTCTCCCACTCAAACAGTGGCGCTATTTTTGCCGATTGGGATCATTTCAACCGCAACGGGCTATGTGATTGGTCTCCTGTCTGATCGGCTGGAACTGCAACGACTGTTCATCGCCATGATGGTGTTTGAAACCATTGGGCTGCTGGGCATAGCGCATCTAGCGCAACCGCTGTTGCGGCTAGTGGCGATCGCCGGTTTGGGGCTGACCGGTGGCTGCTTTGGCACCCTGTCAGCGGTGACGATGCCGCGCTACTTTGGCCGGCAGCAGCTGGGCGCGATCGCTGGGGTGGAAATGATGACGCTGGTGATTGCCAGTGCGATCGGTCCTTCATTCTTGGCCCTTTGCAACGATCTATTTGGTAGTTATCAGTTGGGCCTGTATGCCTGCGCTGGATTGCCTATCATGGTAATTTGTTTACTCATTCCCTCGAGGAATCCTCAGCGCGAAACCAATCACTAATCTCAACGGGTGAGCAAATGATGACAATCAGGCGGTTTGAAAGGTCTGCGCTGAGGTGACTCCGTCAATATTTGCCCAGACTTGAGAAATTCTTGGGGCTTCGGCATAGTAGAAGCAACATTGCCTGAACTCAGGGCTTTGATAGACAAAATTTTTACTCCTTGACAGTACGCTGGTGTGCCTGTCGCTCGGCTGCTGATATGAGTGACGGTGAAAAATGAGAAGGGCATGGCTTGCCGCGCACTGGCCAATACGCAGCGCACTGACCCACGGAACTTTGATCAGCCAACGGTATTGGCGAGGAGGTCACTTTGACAATCAGTACCTGGTTTAATGCAACGCAGTTGCGCCGTAACTGGTTTTCGAATGTGCCGCGCGACTTATTGGCGGGTACGGTGGTGGCGCTAGCACTGATTCCTGAAGCGATCGCGTTTTCTATTATTGCTGGGGTTGAGCCTCAAGTCGGGCTCTATGCCTCGTTTATCATTGCGGTGGTAACGGCCATCGTCGGGGGACGACCGGGTTTGATTTCTGCTGCTACGGGGGCGATGGCGCTGCTGATGGTGTATTTGGTCAAAGACTACGGCCTGGAATACCTATTTGCGACCACTATCCTCACTGGCATCCTGCAAATTGGGTTTGGGGTTTGCAAGCTGGCCAAACAAATGAAATTTGTTCCCCGGGCGGTGATGGTCGGATTTGTAAATGCCTTAGCCATTCTAATTTTTATGGCCCAACTGCCGCAGTTGACTGGGGCGTCTTGGGTGGTTTATTTGATGGTGGGGAGCGGTCTTGCTATCTTCTACGGACTGCCTCAGATCACGCAGTTGGTGCCGTCGCCATTAGTGGCGATCGTGGTGCTCACAGTGGCAGCATTGGCCCTCGGGCTCGACGTTCCCACTGTGGGAGATATGGACCGAGGTGGGCTCCCAGCGACCCTGCCGGTGTTTCATTGGCCGCAGGTGCCGTTAACGTTGGAAACCTTGCAGATTATTTTCCCCGTGGCGGCGACTTTGGCAACAGTGGGCCTGTTGGAATCGTTGCTCACAGCGTCTTTGGTAGATGAGCTGACAGATACCCCCAGTGATAAAAATCGGGAGGCGCGGGGACAGGGGATTGCCAACATTATTGCCGGATGTTTTGGGGGGATGGCGGGTTGCGCCATGATTGGCCAATCGGTAATCAATATTCAATCCGGCGGGCGCAAACGGCTCTCGACATTTGCCGCCGGCGTGCTGCTGTTGTTCTTCATTCTGGTGCTGGGGCGCTGGGTGAGCCAGATTCCCATGGCGGCATTGGTGGCGGTGATGATCATGGTTGCCATCGGCACGTTTAACTGGTCCTCGATCAAAAATATTCGCCGCATTCCCCGCAGTGAGACAGCGGTTATGGTGACTACGGTATTGATCACCGTGTTTAGCCACAACTTAGCCATTGGAGTGATGGTGGGCATTGCCCTGAGTACGGTCTTCTTTTCTCGCAAGATTGCTCAAGTGGTCTTTGTGGATACGGTGCTCAGCGCCGATGGCCGATCGCGAACTTACAAAGTGGCGGGTCAGCTCTTTTTCGTATCGGTTGAAGACTTTCTCAAGTGCTTCAATTTTGAGGAAGAATTGGATCACGTCATCGTTGACTTGACCCATGCCCACCTTTGGGATCAAGCCGCAGTGAATGCTATTGACCGGGTCGTACTCAAGTTTCGCCGTCGTGGGGCGGATGTCGATTTGTTAGGGCTGAATGAAGCCAGCCAAGCGCTGCTCAATCGATTAGCCATTCACAACCAGCCAGACGCCCTCAAGAAATCTGCCAGCCATTAGGGCTTGATTTGATGAAACGTATTTTGATTTGCACTGATGGCTCCAGCTATGCCCAAACGGGATATCAGTATGCCGGTTGGCTCGCCCACCGATTGCAGGCATCCGTAGACGTGCTGTTTGTCTCCGATATTCGCAGTCAACAAGTCGTTTCTACGGGCAACTTTAGTGGCGCGATCGGGCTTGGAGCCTCCCGTGAACTGTTGAATCAGCTAGTAGCCCTAGAGCATGAAAGGGCCAAGCTCAATCAGCAAACTGCGCACTTAGTCCTCGAGGATGCGGAGCAGCGACTGCAACAGGCGGGAGTCTCGTCGCTCAAGCTGATCCACGAGACGGGCTTTTTGGTGGATATTTTTCAGCGCTTTGAGGCAGAGGCTGATCTGATTATTTTGGGCAAACGTGGAGAGACTGCCGACTTTGCGGCGGATCACCTAGGGGCCAATGTGGAACGGATTGCGCGATCGAGCCACAAGCCTTGTTTGATTACGTCCCGCGACTACGTCCCCATTGAGCGACTGTTGCTCGCCTATGACGGCAGTGATAGCGGTCAGAAAATGCTGCATTTTCTCCTCAACTCTCCAGCGTTTCGGGAATTAAAGCTACATATTGTCATCGCGGCTGAGCATCCCGATGATGAGCCCGCCCAGGCGCATTTGCAGGCGGCTGCAATTCAGGCCCGAGATGCTGGATTTGATCCGATTTGTCAGATGATAGTGGGAGTACCGGAAACGGTGATTACTCAATATATCCAAACCCATCAAATACATTTGCTGCTGATGGGGGCTTATGGCCATAGTCGGATTCGATATTTGGTCATCGGCAGCACGACGATGCAGTTATTGAGGAGTAGTCCAGTGCCGGTCCTGCTCTTTCGCTAAGGACGATCGCCTGATAGGTTTGCCTTAGTTATGTTTATCTTTTAGGTTTTTCTATGGCTATTACTAATCGGATTAACTTCCGTAATGTGAGGGGGGACTTTCTGGGGGGGCTCACCGCTGCTGTGGTCGCTTTGCCCATGGCACTAGCCTTTGGTATCGCTTCGGGCGCAGGTGCTGCCGCCGGTTTGTGGGGGGCGATTTTGGTCGGCTTCTTTGCCTCGCTCTTTGGCGGGACGCCGAGTCTGATCTCCGAGCCGACGGGACCCATGACGGTCATTGTCACAGCAGTGATTGCAGAAACGACGGCCAGCGACCCGGAGAATGGCTTGGCAATGGCCTTTACGGTGGTGATGCTGGCGGGCCTGTTTCAGATGGGATTTGGCCTGCTGAAGCTAGGCCGCTACATTACGATGCTGCCCTACAACGTCATCTCTGGCTTTATGACGGGCATCGGCGTGATCTTGATTTTTGTACAGATTGCCCCATTTTTAGGGCAAGAAACTCCGGCGGGTGGGGTGCCAGGGGTGCTCAAAAATCTGCCGACGCTCCTCGCGAATTTGAATCCTTGGGAAACGGGATTGGGTATCCTGACGCTGCTGATTTTGTTTTTGTATCCGCGATCGCTCAAGAAATTTATGCCGCCGCAGCTGGTGGCCCTTGTGGTGGGCACGGTGGTGGCGCTGCTCTTTTTGCAAAACGTGGACATTCGCACGATCGCCACGATTGGGGAAATCACGCCGGGACTGCCCGACTTTCAGTTCCCGACCTTTACTGCGGGCAACTTGCGACTGATGTTTGTCAACGCCATGGTGCTGGGCATGGTTGGGTCCATCGATTGCCTGTTGACGTGTTTGGTGTCTGACAGTTTGACTCGCCATGAGCACAAGTCCAACAAAGAACTGATTGCCCAGGGCATTGCCAACTTGGTGACGGGATTATGCGGGGGGATTGCTGGTTCTGGTGCCACCACGGCGACGGTGGTCAACATTCAAGCGGGGGGCCGCACGGCCTTATCTGGCATTAGCCGCGCATTGATTTTGCTGATTGTTGTCCTGTGGGCGGCGCCGCTCACAGCTGGTATTCCTTTGACGGTGCTGGCGGCGATCGTGCTCAAGGTGGGTATCGACATCATTGACTGGGGATTCCTCAAGCGAGTTCACAAAATTTCCTGGAAGGCCGCCGGTATTGTCTACAGTGTGATTGCCCTCACTGTGTTTGTGGATCTGATGGTGGCCGTCGCCGTGGGCGTGTTTATTGCGAATATTTTGACCATTGCCCGGTTAGAAGAGCTTCAATCAGAGTCGGTAAAGACGATTACCGATGCCGATGATCAAATCGTGCTGCAGCCGGAGGAAAAGGCAATCATGGATGCCGCCAATGGCCGCATCCTCCTGTTTCACCTGAGCGGACCGATGATCTTTGGGGTGGCTAAGGCGATTTCCCGGGAGCATGACGCCATCGGCACCTACGACGTACTGATTTTGGATTTGAGCGAGGTGCCAGTGTTGGGGGTGACGTCTTCCCTCGCCCTCGAAAATGCAGTGCAAGAAGCTATAGACGATCAGCGTGATGTCATTGTGGTTGGAGCCACGGGCAAGGTGAAGCGACGCCTAGAGAAGCTGGGCATCGGTGAGCTTTTGCCGGAAGCCCACTGGATGAGCGATCGCCAGCAAGCGCTGGAACAGGCCCTCACTATTGTGGAGCAACAATCCGCCGGTGCGGCTGTGGTAGAGCCGAAACTGATTGAAAAAACGAGCTAAGTTGGCACAGTTGAGGCGATCAAACCTGAAACCCTGATCGCCTCCTTTCCCTACCTGCTATGCATTTAGAGGGATTTTATCCGCGGCTACAGCCGGGTGACTGGGTGCGATCGCGAACCAAACGACTAGTCTGGTTTTTCTCCGCTGAGAATAAAGATGGGGTCAATGGCCCTGAATGCCTGTTGTTGACCGCGCACTTCTAAGCGGTTGACCGTTGGTTGTACGATCTCGACATTGCGGACCCGGAGCTGGGCAAAGGTTGCTGAGATGCTGTAAAGCGTTTCCAAAGTGCCTGTGGTAACTACGATGCGTCCGCCAGCGGGTAAATAATGCCAAGCCGCAGTTACGATCGCCGACATGGATTTGCCCCCTTCGATAATCACACAGTCTGGTTGGGGGGGCAGGCTGGGCAAGCAGTCGGGAACTATACCCTCAACCACATCCACGTTGGTTAGGCCAAAGCGATCGCAGTTCAGACGGATCAGGTTGGCCACATCGGGATCCCGCTCCACCGCCACGACTTTGCCTTGGGGACACAACAATCCCGCCTCGATGACAATCGTGCCGGTACCGGCTCCGAGGTCCCATAGCTGAGCTGTGGGACTCAACCGCAATGCGCCGACGATCAGCAGCCGCACCTCTCGCTTGCTGATGGGAATGCCGGGCAATTGCTCAAACAGCTGATCAGGGATGCCCGGCGTTGAGTAAGGCCAAAGAGAGGTCATAAATGCGATCGCTGGATGCCTAATAGGGTCGTAGCGTGTGAATAGAAGAGTTGAATAGCTGCAGCAATGGGGAGAAATTGCCCCGCTCGCTGCAATCAGCTTTGGGATAAATTCCTCACAGACATATTACCGAAGCCCCGAACTTACCACAGGCGAAGCAGGTTTAAGAGACAAGTAGTTTAGACATGCCACAGTCTAAGAGGTGGATAGATTTATGTTCCGGTTGAGCGGTAGCAGATCGACCTAAACGTTAGACGCAAAGCCTTTCAAACTCCCACTCTCAGAGGGTTGTTGGCCTGCGTGACGATATTAACTTTGTATCAAGATCGCAAAGCAATGTACGAACTCCATTGATGACGAGCAGCGCCTCATCTTTTTCCCAAGCATTTTTGTTTGGATGTGCCGTACTTGCATGATTTTTGATCGGATTAAGTGAATCTGAAATACCTGTGAATGATTGCAATCGGCGGTCAATATCTGTCTTGATGGAGTCGGAAAGTCATTACAACGCTGACAGTACCAGGATTGCGATGGCTTTTGCTCTTATTTTGAGGTGGGTGATCAGGTAGAGAAACGTCACGCATATTCAAACTTGGCTGAACTACCTGAAAGTGGACTATGACCGGCCAAGTCTACCGGCCCGGTCTTCTAGAGGCAAAATTTTGGCGCTGACCCGTAGACGGCTGAGGCGTCTGACCAGGCGAATCGCTTGATGCAAATAGAGCTTATGGGGAAACCGCACCGGCAACTGATTCATTAGGGCGTGGGCCTCACCGATGCTACAGCCGGTGACGCGGGCAATTTCGGTGCCGCCCTCAAAAATGGCGTCGGCAGCATTCGCCTTCAGCAATTCAATCTCCCATTGTTGGGGGGCAAGATCTCCTTGTTCCACCCGCCGCAGACCGCGAATGGTAGAGAGCACGATTAGGCGATCGCCCGCTTGCAGCACATTGTCATCGGAGGGCATGAGCCGCGATCGCTGGCCAACGGGTTGATGCCAAATGGGGACTACGCCATATCCATACGCGACCTCAGCAATTAAGAGCCCTTCAAGAGTGTCTCCGGCTTCGAGCTGATACTGCGTCACCAAAACCGTCTGATGATAAAGGCGAAACAGCCCCATGACATTCTCGCCAAAGGCCGCACCGGCAAACGCTTCGGCCGATAGGGCGGAGGCACAGAGCACCTGAGCATAGGGAAAGAGCTGCGCTACCTTGTCGGTGAAGAGTTGATTATAGGTGCGGATAATCAGCCGACTATGGGGATTGAGCCGGTAGGCCATCAGCCCCAGTTCTAAATTTTGAATTTCGTCATCACTCACGGCGACTACGCTTTTGGCCGTCGTGAGATTGGCCTTGTCTAATCCCTCGCGAATGCTGCCGGCAATCAACGGCATCTGCGGCAGCACATCGGGCTCAATAGTTTGGCTGGTAATGCCAACTACGGGCTGCCTCAAGTCCTGGAGAATTTCGACGACCTGACGCCCTACGCGCCCCAGCCAGATAATCACCGTGTGATCCCGATCAGGGACGGGAGGCCGCTTGGCGAGAAACTCAAATCTCAGACTCAGAAGTTTTTCCGTTAAGAGCGCATACAAAACTCCGATAAAGGCGGTACCGGCGAGGGTCAAACTCAAGCTAAACAGCCTTAACCACCAGGGAATGGGCTCGGGCAGGGTGACGCCACCAAAGACATCGCCATAGCCGCCGAGCAAAAGCACTACCGTGGCATAAAAGGCATCGGCCAGAGTCGGCGCGGTCCCCGTCAAAACCAGCAAAAGACTGCCCAGAAGGCACAACACTATCACTGTCAGACCACACAACAGGGCCACCCGACGAATTTGGTTTTTGGCGCTGGTTTGCCAATAGCGGGCGATCGCCCGTCTTGGCCGCCACGATCGCCAGTTGGCCACCGGCTGCCTCAACCGCCGCCAGGGGCTCAATCTGGCTCGGGGGCGAGTGTACTCGCCTCTGGAGGGCAAGGCTGGTACACCCTGATCATCCGCCTCGACAGCAACTACAATGTCGCCCGTGCGGATCACCTCATCGGGGAGCCAGGTGTAAAACTGAGCCGAGGCGCTGTAGGGATGATCGGCCTGCAGCGCCCACTCTTCAGGATTGAGGGCAGCATCTTGAGCTTTGATGTAGCGCAGAACGCGGCGATCGCGGCTGATCACCTCATGGACTTTGCGGTTATTACACCAAGGATCCGTAGCAGCAATGGCCCGCTTCACGACCCGAAACGCTTGATTCTCAATTTTAAAGAAGCCAATCATCGCTTCATCCAGAGCCTCCAGCGCGAAGGCAGGAGCCGCGAGCTGCGTAGGCTCAAAGGCGATGAAATTAGTCAATTGCTGCTCTAGCAAAGTGTTGAGGTTTTGCTTTTCGGAACGGAGAACGAGACGGATATGAGGGTTTAGCACCCGGGCGGTGAGCGCCGTTTCGAGATTGACCCGCTCATTCGTGGTCACAATGAGGACGGCCCGGCAGTGACGTACATCCGCTGCTTCTAAGACCTCTGGCTGGCGGCAATCCCCAAAAATTAACCGGTTGATATGGTCCGGCAACTCGGCAATTTCCCAGCGATTGACCGATTTGAGCTCAATGGCGTTGACCCGGACGCCAAAAGTTTTCAGGTTAGCGACGCAGTGTTGGCCCAAACTGCCCAGACCACAAACCAAAATCTGGTCTCGAGGAGACAAATTGAAGGGCCGAGTAGAAGTCATGTCGGGGTGAGGTCAGGGAAATACCTGATTGACCTAGGTGGCTACTGTTGAAGCTTAATGATGGTCAACCCCAATAGCCAACCAGCGTATTAGGCATCGGCATCAAGCAGATTGATCAAACGCTATCCAATAAATATCAGTGCAGGCCATGGTTGAATGGCAGTGAGAAGATTTGTAAAGCCAAAATCTGTGATGAAACAGCCGTTTGTTAGGGGATACGTTGCTGCACTGGGCAATCCGACCATGATGGGAATGGCGGTGCGAGTAGCCTTAGTCGTTGGCACCATTTTGTTTGCGATCAATCACGGTGCGGCGCTGGCGCAGGATAAAATGACACGGACTCGTTGGTTGTCTGCACTCATGACCTACTGTGTGCCCTATGCCGTTAATATTCACGGGCAGTACGTGATGCAAAGTCGTCGGGCCACTGAGTAGCGATCGCTCAATTGATGTTTGGTTATGCGGAAAAAAGATGGGTTGAACTGGATGCAGCCTTGGTCATGGCAAGCGTTGGGTGAACGGGTACAGGCCAGAGCGCAGCTCCGGGCGATCGCCCAACGACTGACGGATTCTGGTCTATTTGATGCCGGTTGGTACTTGCTCGAAAATCCTGATGTTGCCCAGGCCGGTATCAACCCGCTGAGGCACTACCTGATTCAAGGTGCGTCCGAAGGTCGCAATCCCTCGCCATTATTTGACAGTGCGTGGTATCTGGCCCAGTCGGTTGACGTAGCCGAGAGCGGCGTGAATCCTCTCTTGCACTATGTTGAGCAGGGGGCTGGCGAAGGTCGCGATCCTCACCCGCTGTTTACCAGTGGCTGGTACTTAGAGCAAAATGCTGATGTCGCGGCGGCCGGTATCAATCCCCTGCTGCATTATCTATGGTTTGGTGGCTTTGAGGGACGGAATCCGAACCTGTCGTTTGATAGTGGTTGGTACTTAGCCCGCAACTCCGATGTCGCGGCAGCGGGCATTCATCCATTCCTACACTATCTGTATCAAGGTGTTGCCGAGGGCCGCTCACCCAGCCCATGGAATGATACGCGCTTTATTCAGCGGGCGGCGAGCTATCACGGCTCGTTTAGAGCCGCGGCCGGTGATGTCTTTGCTCAGTCGATCGCCCAGCGTCAGGCGCGGGAACGGCCGCCGCTATGGCGGCGACTGATGACGCGACTTTCCCCCGGCGGACAACAGGGGGCTCCCGCGTCACCCTCCTCCTCCGATAAATCCGCTGCAGTTGATCATGCGATCGCAGTACTATTACCTGATCAGGCGGTGCCCCAGCAGATTGTGCGCCAACCCAACGGCAACTATGCGCTGGTGCCCGCCGCCGGTCACTATACCTACATTCCCCCAGCCCGGCCCTCTGACTTGGCACAACAGTTGGCCGCCATGGCAAGGCGTCCCTGCTTCAGTATTGTGGTGCCGGTTTACAACACGCCCATCGATCTGTTGACTCAGATGACAGAGTCGGTCTATCAGCAGTGGTATGACAACTGGGAATTGATCTTGGTGGATGATGCTAGCCCTCTTCCCGCAACTCGCGAGGCGCTGTCAGCGCTGCACCATCCGCAACTCAAGATCCGATATTTGGAGCAAAATCAAGGGATTGCGGGTGCGACCAATGCGGCGATCGCCGAGGCCAGCGGTGATTACATCGTATTTCTTGACCATGATGATGAGTTAACCCCCGATTGTTTGTATGAACTGAGCCGCTGCATCAATGACCAAAATCCTGACTTCATCTACAGCGATGAAGATAAGCTGAACGCCGGCAACGGTTTTCAGGAGCCGCATTTCAAGCCGGATTGGTCGCCTGATACGCTGATGAGCACCATGTATACCTGCCATGTGGCCTGTGTCAGACGGAGTGTGGTTGAGCAGGTCGGAGGTTTACGAACCCAATACAATGGCTGCCAAGATTGGGACTTTATTCTCAGGGTGACGGAATATACTCAACACATTGCGCACATTCCCAAAGTGCTGTACCACTGGCGGATTATTCCAGGGTCGACGGCGGCGGACATTGCAGCCAAGCCCTACATTTTGGCAGCCTCACAGTTGGTCAGACAAGATGCCCTGCGCCGCCGTGGTGTGACTGGCTCTGTAGAACCCGTGACGCAAATGGCTGGCTACTTTCGTGTGGCATATGACTTGGCAGACCAGTCCACAATTTCGATCATTGTGCCTAGCCAACGCGATTGGGACAACTGGCGTCGCTGTGTGGATGCCATTGTGGCGCAGACCACTGACGCACATTATGAAATCATCGGGCTGATGCCGGTTGATGCGTCGGCCGAGATGCTGCGCTATGGCGAGGCACTGACCGAACGGGGCGTGCCGACTCAGTTGCTGGTGACGGGGACCGCGGCGTCGACGGCTCAAGCCATGAACCGAGGAGCCCACCATGCTAGCGGTGAGCTGCTGCTTTTTTTGAGCGAAACGATGGAGGTCATACAGCCAGATTGGCTGAGGCGATTGGGGGGATTTGCCCAGCAAACCCATATTGGTGCCGTCGGTGCCAAGTTGCTGATGCCGACTGGCCAGCAAGTGAGGCACGCGGGCATGGTGAACTTACGCAGTGGCCCAGCCCAGGCCTTTATGGGGCAGAGTAAAGACGCCTATGGCTATTTCATGCGGAATCTGCTGGAGTACAATTGGCTGGCGGTTGCCGGCGATTGCCTCATGGTGGAGCGAGCAAAGTTTAACCAAGTCAATGGCTTTTGTGAAACTTTGGCAATCGCCTACAGCGACGTTGATTTGGGGATACGACTATACGAAGCTGGCTATTACAACGTCGTGTGTCAGGCCGTGCAGCTTGTTGACCAAGGTCCCGCGATCACTGCCCCGGAAATCGTAGACGGTGCCCCAGCCCGCCTTGCTAAAGCTGAGCTGCATCAGCTGTATGCGCGTCATCCCCAGTATTTTGAATATGATCCGTTCTTTTCACCAAACCTACAGCCCAACAGCCTTCATTTTGACTATGCCAATTGAGCCATTGAGGGCTGATGCCGACTGATGTATGACTGACTTGACTCCTCAGACTTTGGAATCGTTGCGTAGCGCGATCGCAACGGTCGATTGTGTTTCCTTCGATTTTTTTGACACGCTATTTGTGCGTCTGGTGGCCCACCCAGAGGATGTTTTTGATTTGCTGGCGCGGCAGCTAGACTATCCCAGGTTCAAGCAAAAGCGCCGTAAGGCCCAGGCCGCTGCCTTTGAATACATGTTGCAGCTAGGCAACTCAGAAATCTCCTTGGCGGATATTTATCACTGCTTTGCTGAGTCCGATGCGGCTCGGCGCACGGCCATGATGCAGGCAGAGTCCGACTTAGAGTTCCGCCTCATTCGGCCAAATCCGGAAATGTTTTCTCTATTGAAAGACTGCTTGGCTGAGCGGCGACGGGTAGCGATTATCTCGGATATGTATCTGCCCCTGTCATTCTTTATGGATGTGCTGAGTCGGTACGCTTTGGGGGCGATTCCCCTATATGTCTCGTCCGATCGCAATGCCACAAAGCGCGATAAGGGCAAGCTCTTTGAGCTACTCAAAGCAGAGCAAAACCTGTCTGGACACCAAATTTTACACATTGGCGACAATGCTCAAGCGGATGTGCAGCAGGCTGTCGCCCAAGGTCTCCAAGCGTTTCATTACGTGCCGCCATCCCCACGCGCGCTAGTGGGGGCAGCAACGGTTGAAAAATCTCTAGCCAGTGGGCTATGGCGCTGGCAGTCCCAGAAAACTGAGCTGACGCCAGAGGCTGAGCTGGGCTTTTTGTATGGCGGCCTGGCGACCGTGGGCTTTGGCCGGTGGATCGAGGCCCAAGCGCAGCGGGATGACGTGACTGCTGTGTTATTTTTGTCGCGGGATGGTTATGTCCTCAGCCGACTGACCCAGCAGGGCAATGGCTGGATATCGCTTCCCACCCATTATTTTTGGGGATCGCGGGTCGCATTTAACCTGGCCGCGCTGATGCCGCACACCTTTGCGGAACTGATGCCTTTTTTGCTCTCCGGTAGCGAGGGCTTACAGCCGGTGGAGCTGCTAGAGCGCATTGGGGTAACGCCGCCTGAAGAGTTCGTTTTACAGGATCTGGGATTAGGGTCTGGGGTGGTGATCGGACCTGAGAACTACGCTGCGATCGCCGCTTTCTTAGGAGCTTACCGCCAGGAAATTTTGAAAACCGCCCATCGCAGCCGCCGGGCGCTGTTTCACTATTTGTATCAGCTCAAGCTCCGCTCCGGTGATCGAGTGGCGCTCGTCGATGTGGGGTGGAGCGGCACTACCCAGGAGGCTTTTGAAACCGCGATCGCTGACATGATGGATCTGTCGGTAGTGGGGTACTACTTTTGTCTGGCTGACACACCAAAACGTCTTTCCCTGAGCCAGTCCCAGGAGATGAAAGGGTTTTTAACATCCGCAGCGTTGTCGCCGGAGCTCATTGCCGCGCTGTATCAAAATCGGGTAGCGATAGAAATGATGTTTTCCGCCCCGCACCATACTGTAATTGGCCTAGAGTCCAGTAGGCAAGGAGTGCAGCCGATCTATGATCCTGGCCGTAGTGCTCAATCTGATGCCGATGCTTGGCTTCAGGTTACCCAAGAGATCAACGGTGGAATCGAGGCCTTTGCTGCGAAATATTGGCAGCTCAATCAAGCTGTAGAACTGGATCGCATGCTGCCACCGCTGGAGTTGGCCAAGCCCTTGGTCGAATTGGCCCTGTCCCAAGGCAATGACGACATTGGCAGGCTGCAAGCGGTCAAAGACTTTGATGCCTGGGGCAGCTCTCGCAATCACACCCTCGACCTGGCGACTTATCGCCAGTAGCGATAGGCAAAGCGTGTTTTGGCAAGCTTTGCCTGACGCCTTTCTAGCCTCTTCCGACTCAACGGCCACTGTATCCATTTGCCAACCCCGACCTAAGATGCTCCAGTGCCTGACTGACTGGGCTTGCGGGCCAAGATCGTGCGGTGGCGGGGATCGGTCTCGTGGGTGGCGATTCCTGCATAGCCACAGTCTCCTAAGGCCCCCTCCAGGTCAAAGGTATAGTAATCGTCGCTCCACGGCTCTGTGCTTTTCATCAGGGTGAAAATGACTGGGGGGAGAGTTTGGATGACGGTAGAACGGGGATTATTGTCCACGATCGCCAGGGTGCCCCCCGGACGCAGTAATCGCCTTGCTTCCTGAAAGATCGCCAGGCTCGCGGTGCGGGGGAGCTCATGGGCGACGAACTGCAGCGTGATCAGGTCAAATGCCGCAGCCGGTAGTCCGGTATTTTCTGCTGGAGCATGGAGCCAGGCAGCAATCTCACCAGTGGCGTCCCGCTCTTGGGCAACTGCCAGCATGTAGGGTGACAAATCTAGCCCGGTAGTGCTTACGGTCGGCGATCGCTGCTGGAGAAAGCGATGGAGAAACTGAGTCGAGATGCCCACTGAGCAGCCGACATCGAGGGCATCCGCCACCGGTGTCGTTAGGTAAGTGTCTAACACTTGATGAAAACTGGCTCTTAGCCGGGCTTGGGCAGTCTGCCAGGTCAGATTTTCATCGGGCCAAATGCGTAAGGCCATTGAGTGAGTGGCGGACTCTGCCTCAAAGGCCGCCTGCCAACAGAGATTGCCTGCATCATAGGCGTGAAAGGGCACTTGGTAGTAAGCCGGATAGGCGATCGCTGGATTTTGAATGGCCGGCAGCCGTGCCGCCACGTTGGACGCCTGATACTGTTCGTAGGTTTCGCGCCAGGGAATCCCATTTTGCTCGGCGGTTTTGATCAGCACCTGTCGCGCTTGCCGCTTCATTAGGGCATACAGCGGTTTCGTCTGAATCAGCCGATTCACCAGTTTGGCGAGCCAATCATCCCCTGCCCAGGCAGGTTTTTGGGGACTCGTTGCCGTCATGGGAGCAATCCTTCAACACATCGACCTCGATCCTACGCGATCGCGGGACGAGCTTAGAAGTTATCTGGATTGAGCTGCAGGCCATTGCTGGCGTCGAGCTGCGTACCGGTACCACCGTCGGCAGCGTCCAAAAATGGCTGGAGGTTGATACCGCCGGTATGCAATGACTGATTCCCTGGAAAGCCTAATGTCTCGCTGAGGCCATCAAGCAGGTTGTCCCCTTCGACCAAGGTGTTGACGCCCTGGGTAGTTTGCCCCTGATCGGCCAGCACCAGATTGTCAAACACGCGATCGCGAGTCAGTGTCGGGTCCTGCCCGGCCGGCACGGTAAAAACGATGCGGCAGCTTGCATCGGCTTCGGTGGTGACGCAGACTGTGTTGTAGCCGTTTTCGCGACCAGTTTGCAGCTCAAGCAAGCCATCGGGACGATAGGTTTCGAGGCGGCGGCTAATCTCGGCGCACCGACGCTCGGCGGGCCAAGCGCTGCCCATGTCGTCGGGGGTGGCCCAAGCATATTGGTTGCCTGGCTGGCTAATCGGCGCGTACATCACGGTGGGTTGACCGTTTTGCAGCTCACAGGTAAAGCGTATTTCGTCATCTGCCGGTGTTTCGGGCAGACTGACGTCTTCGGTTGTGGAGTCTTCGGTGGGTTCAGTCTGCGTCTCGCTTTGGGCCAGTACCGGTTGGCTCACAATCCCGGCGCAGGCCAATCCGCAGCTCAAACTGGCTGCCACCCATCGTTGCCATTGATTCACCATGATTGCTGTCTCTCCTTGTGCGATCGCGCTCTGTGCTCTTTAATGTGCTCGAAGTGATCGACGTAAATTTGTCCCAGGAGTTTCCTAATTGCGATCAGCGGCTCGAGACTTCAGACTGAGTGGACTCGCTGGGTTGGGTGCTAGTCTCTAGTTTCGGTTCGGGTTCTAGTTCGGGTTCTGCTGGGGCCAGCTCGTCTAATTTGGCCCAAATCACCTGCAATAAATCGTCAAGGTTTTGACCGGTCACAGCTGAAATGCCAAACACGGTTTTGCCGGTTGCTTCGGCCATCATGTCAATGAGTACTTGCGCATCTTCGGCTGACATGGCATCAATTTTGTTTAAGGCCAGAAATTGCGGGCGATCGCTGAGCCCATGGCCATAGGCCATCAGTTCCTGTTGAATCGTGCGATAGTCCGCTAACGGGTCTGGGGCGGTGGCGTCGACTAAGTGCAATAGCAAACGGGTCCGCTCGATGTGACGCAAAAACTCATGGCCCAGACCCAAACCGACATGGGCTCCCTCAATCAACCCTGGAATGTCGGCAAACACTGTACCATCGCCTGTCGGTTTGCGGACGACGCCCAAATTCGGCACCAGTGTCGTAAAGGGGTAGTTTGCAACTTTAGGTCGGGCAGCGGACAGCGCCGAAATCAAGGTGGACTTGCCGGCATTGGGCAGACCAATGATGCCTACCTCGGCCAGTAGCTTTAGCTCTAGGCGAATGCGCCGGGCCTCACCGTCTAAGCCGGGTAGGGCGTACTCGGGAGCGCGATTGCGATTGCTGAGAAAATGGCGGTTGCCTAAACCCCCCTTGCCCCCAGCGGCAACGCAGAGGGTTTGCTGGGGGCGAACGAGATCTCCCAACAGCTCGTCCGTGTCAGCGTCATATACCGTTGTCCCACAGGGCACCTCAATATAGCGATCGTCACCGGTGGCCCCTGTCCGATTGCTAGGTCCTCCCCGGGACCCAGGCTTGGCTTTGAACTCGTGGGCAAACCGAAAGTCGAGGAGAGTTTGCAGGTTGGGATCTGCGATGAGATAAACTGAACCGCCATTGCCGCCATTGCCGCCGGAAGGGCCCCCTGCGGGCACGTACTTTTCCCGCCGGAAGGACACCATTCCGTCGCCCCCCTTGCCGCCCAAAACAGCGACTTCTGCTAAATCGACAAACTTCACGATCGCACTACCTGCCTGCATATAAACGAGACGTCAGCAGACCTTTCCCTCAAAGTTACGAGCCTCGTCGATACCAACCAGAAGTGGCGAAAGCCTCTGGGGGCGGGAGCGCCAGCATTGGCAACGACGAGTCAGCGGAAACGGTGGTGTTGCTGTCCCGATGAATCTCTATCCTATAGTCCCCAGCCCAAAGTGACATGAGGTCTTCAAGCTTTTCCCTCACTGCTTGCAAAGACAAGACTGAATAAATCTCTAGGCTTCTTTGCCCAGGGATATCGCGTCGCTACTGCCCCGTAAGCAAATCAGACCGTCGCCCTGCGTGGTCAACACGCCCTGCTGTCGCAGTTTGCCCATCAGTCGAGTGACGGTGACGCGGGTCGAGCCAATGGCACTGCCAATTTGTGCATGGGTTAGAGGAAAAGGCAGGTAATAACCTTCGGCGGACGATTCGCCGAACTCCTCAATTAAGAGCGTCAAAAAGCCGATGAGACGGTCAATGGTCCGGCGCTGCCCCAGTGTGCTTAGCCACAGCAGCTTCCGTTGGTGTTGGTGACGAAACGCTTCGAGCACTTCGCGGCGGAAATGAGGCCAATTATCCAGATCATGCCAGTACAGCCAAATGACTGCAGTTTGGTCAACATGGGCAAAACTCTGAAGCGAAAAAGGTGACTGGGCAATGATCTCAAAGGGTTGTCCTGGCCCGACAAAGCCGAGAAAAGCCTCCTCGTCGTGGGCCATGAGTGGGGTAGAAGCGGTTTCTTCTTCGTCGGTGGCAACCTCAACGCTCAACTGCGCGCTGCCTGTGAGCCGCACAGCACCTCTCTGGACTAGGTAAAGCAAACCCGGACGCGAGGGAATGCGCTCGTCTTTAACGAACGTACGGCAACGATAATGCTCTTGGGCCCAATCTGAAATTCTCTGCCAGGTGAGAAAAGGGCGCGCTTGATTGGCCGGTGATGTTGGGTACATAACGCTTGGGAGGTTGAGGGTTGATAACCTTGGAGACTCGCGCTGGGCGGGCCGGATAGCGTTGAGCCCGCTCTATTAACCTACACAGCTATCCTCGAAGGGGTCCGGAGCAATTTAAAGCGATTCGACAGAGTATTTACGGAAAAGTTTGTAAGTGATTTACATCATATTAAAACAAACTCTACGTACTATTGCTAGTAAGTGAGTTTTCGACCGGGGCGTCGCTCCCAGCTTGGTTTCAATTCATATGGCTTGGCCACCGATAGTCTTTAAAGATACCGTCGTCGAGGATGCAACATGCTCTTCTTTCAACATTTATGACTGCTCCGTCGTCATTTAGTTCCTGGCTAGTGACAGTTTCACTCAGATCACTGTTGCAAAAGTTACTATTGCAACTTCTGTGTGACCAAGGTTGGTCGCCGATCGCTGACGCCAGGTCGATCTCGTTGAGTCGCCTAATGCCGTCTCCAACGGGAGCTGGTCAGTACGAATCCGCGATCGCCCATCAACTGACAGGATCTTCGCCGCAAGCTGCCGCCACTTTAGCGCATCAGTTAGCGGATGCGATCACTCTTTTGTCGGGCAACTCAACGGGATATCCAGTGCCTAAATCAACAATCATGGCCGAGCTGCAAGGTCAGGTGACTGCGTCAGCCAGACTGGTCTTGAAGCTCTCGGTCACGGGGCTGGCGGCTTGGCAGCAAGATTGGCTAGCGTGCGAATTGCCCCCTAGGCCAGGCACTGCAGCCGCTGCCAGATGGGCGGACCTCAGAGACCGGACTTGGCCGCTGGGCGATCGCCTCGGATTGTCTGTCTATATGGTGCTGCAGTGGGCCCATGCGCGCTGCCATACCTGGCTGCAGCGGTGGCCCGAGCCGGCTACAGAGACCGATGACTGCGCTGCTGCGATCGCCCAGGAGCTGCAAACTGCAAAGGCGGCGCTCATCCTGCCACTGCTGTTGAGGAGCATCGAAAGCCTCGATCAGATCGCTGTCCGGGCCGACCAACCAGGGGCTTGTGTCCGGCAGGCCTATACCCTCGCCGAGACCATTTATGAGTTGGATGCTCGCATGGCTGAATTTTGGCGGGCCGATAGGAGCGATCGCGGGCTGCTAGCAGCAACGGCCACGATTCAGTCAGCTCAAAAGGTCTTAGCGCTGGTGCTCCAAGGCTACTTGGGCGTTCAACCCCTGGCGCAACTGTAACCCTTGACATCGGCCTGGTCCATGCCGAGGTAGGCTGGGATCCGGTGCTAGAGGACACCCTTGGAGCTGGGAATTTGGCTAGCCCGCCGAGGATCGACTTCCGTGGCCATTCGCATGGCGCGGGCAAAAGCTTTGAAGGTCGCCTCAATGATGTGGTGAGAGTTGATACCGTCGAGCTGGCGGATGTGCAGTGTCATTTGACTGTGGTTGACCACCGCTACAAAAAACTCCCGTACCAACTGGGTGTCGTAGCTGCCGACGCGCTGGGTAGGGATGTCGAGGCCATAGCTCAGGTGCGGCCGACCGGAAAAGTCAAGGGCAACCTGGACTAGGGACTCATCCAGCGGTGCTACAAAGTGACCAAAGCGCATGATGCCCTTGCGATCGCCCAGCGCCTGTTTCAGCGCCATTCCCAGGGTAATGCCCACATCCTCGTTGGTGTGGTGATCGTCAATTTCAATATCGCCCTTGGCCTGTACGGTGAGATCAAACAGTCCGTGGGATGCAATCTGATGCAGCATATGGTCTAAAAACGGAATGCCGGTATGGGCATCGCACCGGCCGGTACCGTTGATGTTGATCGTGACCTGCACATCAGTTTCCCCCGTGGTGCGGCTGACGGTTGCCGTGCGCTCCGGCAGGGTTAAGGCTTGACGGGGCGTGGTGTTACGGTCTTGGAGTTGCATAAATCTAGATACCGGTAAAGACAACAGAGAAAGATGATTCGGGGGGTGATTTGCTGAACGGACAGTGATAATCCTGGGGTCAGCAGGCAGCGAGCCTATGCCGTCATTGCCGCTAACACCGGGCGAATATCGTTGTTGGTGACTTGGTCCGTAATGAAAACGTCGGCGATCGCCCTCGGTAAAATAAATCGCACCCGTCCATCTTCAACCTTTTTGTCACCCTGGAGTAGAGCAATGAGGGCCTCTGGTTCGGCCTGCTGAGGAATCGCTGTGGGCAAATGCGTTTTCGTGACGAGGGCGTTTTGTCGCTGCTCGGCATCACTTGACCAGAGCGCCAAAGCCGTCGCTAATTTGCCCGCAGCCACCATGCCAATGGCGACGGCTTCACCGTGGTTAACGATGCGGTAGCCGGTGGCGCTCTCTACCGCATGGCCAATGGTGTGTCCATAGTTGAGGATGGCCCGCAATCCTGACTCCTTTTCATCTTGGGCGACGACCTCAGCTTTGGCTTGGCAAGAGCGCGTCAGGATGGTTTGCAACAGATCGTCGCCAAGCTGACGATACTGGTCGAGCCGCGCCGCCTGTTCTAACGCGGTGAATAGCTCCGCATCCCAAATGACGCCGTACTTAATCACCTCGGCCATACCGGCGCGAAACTCCCGGGGCGGTAGGGTGTGTAGCACCTTAGGGTCGATGACCACGAGACGGGGCTGATGAAATGCCCCAATCAGGTTTTTGCCCTGGGGATGATTGACGCCGGTTTTGCCCCCGATGGAGGCATCTACCATTGCTAACAATGAGGTGGGCACCTGCACGACGCTAATGCCCCGCAGCCAGGTTGCGGCTGCAAAGCCGGTCATATCGCCGATGACGCCACCGCCCAAGGCCACCATGGCAGATTTGCGCTCGAGCTTCGCGTCGTAGGCCGCATCGTGAATCTTTTGAATCGATCGCAGGGTTTTGTAGCGCTCCCCAGCGGGCAAGATGCAAGTGCTGACTTGATAGCCGACCGTGGCCAAAGACTGCACCAGGCGATCGCCATACTGTCGAAAAATAACTGGGTTGGAGACGACCAGCAGCTTTTGTCCAGCTTTCACCAAAGGCCGATCGGGTTGGGTGAGCCAAGCGCCCACATGATCGATCGCATCCGGTGCGATCACCACGTCGTAGGGATTTTGCGGAATATCAACCGAAATCAGCGACTTCATAACGGGTTGCGCGAATGACCAAAATTCTTCACTGCATCCATCCTACTGTTGGATTGGGCATTCGACTGGCTGAATCAGGGCCGCCGTTTGGTCAGGAATGAGTACACTTGGGAGTGCATGTGTACTTCTGAGGTTCGCCGATGGTAACGGTACTGCATTTGTCGGATATTCACATGGGTAGCGGCTTTGCCTATGGCCGACTCAACCCCGATACCGGCATGAATACGCGACTGGAAGATTTTGTGGCGACGCTCAGTTGCTGCATTGACCGAGCGATCGCGGAGCCAGCTGACCTGGTGTTGTTTGGTGGAGATGCCTTCCCCGATGCAACGCCCCCACCTTTAGTGCAGCAAGCCTTTGCCGGTCAGTTTCGACGGTTAGCGGATGCGGGCATTCCTACCGTATTGCTGGTAGGCAACCATGATCAACATGCCCAGGGGCAAGGGGGCGCGAGCCTGTGTATTTATCGCACGTTGGGGGTGCCGGGCATCGTGGTGGGCGATCGCTTAGCCACCCACCGTCTGACCACCGCTAGTGGTCCGATCCAAATCGTGACTCTGCCGTGGTTGACCCCCTCGGTGCTGCTGACCCGTCCTGAGATGGCAGGACTCTCCATGGCGGCGGTGAACGAGCAGCTTTTAGAGCGGTTGCGGGTTGCATTGGAGGGCGAAATTCGGCGGCTCGACCCAGACCTCCCCACGATTTTGCTGGCGCATCTGATGACGGACACGGCGACCTTTGGCGCTGAACGGTTTCTGGCGGTGGGTCGTGGTTTTAATGTGCCGATGGCGCTGTTGACCCGGCCCTGTTTTGACTATGTTGCGTTAGGCCATGTTCATCGCCATCAAATCCTCTGTGAGTCGCCACCGGTGGTGTATCCCGGCAGTATTGAACGGGTTGACTTTAGCGAGGCCGAGGAACCGAAGGGCTATGTCTGGGCGGACGTGACGAAAGAGCAGACCACCGTTGAATTCTGCCCGTTACCGGTGCGAGCATTTGTCACTATCAAAGTGGATTTGACGGACCGCAATCGCCCCCAAGCGGCCCTCTTAAGAGCCATTGCCAAATATGAGGTTGAGGACGCGGTGGTACGGCTAATTTACAGTGTCCGGCCAGATCAGATGGATGAAATTGACCATGCTCAGTTGTATGACGCGCTGGTGGCCGCTCACACTTACACCATCCATCCGCAAATGATGACCCCAAAGTCGCGATCGCGGCTCCCTGAGCTCACCCCTGGGCAAGGTCTGGACCCGTTAGCAGCCCTACAAACCTATCTGGAAAATCGAGAAGATCTCGCCGAGCTCGCTGCCGATATGACCGCTGCGGCTCAAGCGCTAGTGGCCGATACGCCGTTTGAGCAACCGTACGAAGCGAGCCCTGCTATGACCGAGGAACCAGAGGACGCCGCCGCTAAGCAGTTGCGGCTGCTGTAGACAATAATATTCACAGAACTAGGGGCGCTAATAGCGCACTCGATCTAGCCTGAGATCAATAGAGTAGATGAGGTGTAGATGAATAGATGGAGCCGGCTTCCTCCCAGCCCTGTGCCATGCTGCTCCTAATCCTTTTAGCCTGACCCCTATCCTCTTGCCGCCTACCCCCGACAATCGGTGGCGGCGTTCCCATGGGAACCGGGTGCGCTCCTGCGCATTCGCCGCTGGGGTTGCTTAAAATGGAGCCATTCATCGAGGGAATCAGGCTTGTGATGCAAGAGGCGATCGCCGTAGCCCTAGAAAAACAAGACTTTCGCACGGCTGCTACACTCCTGCAGCAGTGGCAGCAAAAAGACGCCAACGACCCTAAGCTGCTGCTCATGGTGGGTCACTACCAAGCGGCGATCGGCCGCTGGGAACAAGCCGAAAGAACTTACCTCAAGCTGCTGCGTCAGGTTACGAGTGCCAAGCTGATTTCCCAGGCGCGGCAAGGTATTCAGCGGGTGCAGACTCACCTTGAGCAAGTCAAAGCTAGTGCGTTGGCGGCGGCGCGATCGCAGCCCGAGGGGCAAACACCCGGTTGGATGTGTCTGGAACCCGTGCAGGGGGAGCAGCGGCAGGCGGCAGCGCAGGGGCTAGCCAAAGTGATGGAAATTGATCCGTATATGGCGCGGCTGCAAATTCCCAGTCGGAGTTGGCGGCTCTATCGGGTCGGGCCAGTGGGGGATTTGCAATATTACAGCCAGGCTCTGAGTGCCGCTCAAACTCCAGCCTTCTGGGTAAAGCAGGCCGATATCAAGACGCTGCAAACGTTTCGGGTGCAATATTTTCGTCAGGTGCACCCCAGTGCCGAGGTGGTCTGCCTCAATGCTGATGGGCAAGCCGGGGCGATCGCCTTTCAATGGTCAGAGGTGTCCCAAATCGTGTTAGGGCAGGTGCCGCTGTATGAGTCAGTGGTGGATACGGGGGCCTGGCGTCAGCTCAAGCGCGCCGAAAAAACCCAGGACTATGCCGAAATTGTGGATTTGCACTGTCATTCCCGGCGCTGTGTCCTGCGGTTATGCGATCGCACCTACGATTTTCGTCAGGGCAATCCGTTACCCAATGCCGATACCATTCCTGACAAAGGCATTGCCATGCGTCCCCAGTGGCAAGCCCTGGTGCAATATTTGAGCGATCGCGTGGCTGGGCCAGTCCAAAATGGCTTTACGGCGTTTGCGGAGACAGCAATCGAGTTCATCGACCTGATGCCCCCGCTCAACCCTCATCTAGATTTGGCCCGCGCTAAAGAGAGTAATTGGGATGCCGCGTTTCACCTCTATAGCGGTTTACACTTTGTGCGTTGGGGCGAGCCGCCTAAACCGTAGGTGTGATTTCGACGCCGGCAGTGATCAACAGTTGCAGAGTGGGGGGAGCCATGCAGATCAAACGGCAAACGGTGGGATTGACGGTTGACGACAGTTTGATGCGCGTGTATGTAGCGAGTCCTGAACCGTCGGGACAGTACCCCGGCATTTTGTTTTACTCCGATATTTATCAGTTGGGGGGCCCTATCACGCGCCTGGCTGATCGCCTCGCGGGGTATGGCTATGTCGTCGCTGCTCCAGAAATTTTTCACCGGCTGGAGCCCATCGGAACTGTGATTGACCCCGATGAGATCGGGCGGCTGCGGGGTAATGATGCGGCGCGCCGCACGGCGATCGCCGATTATGATGCCGACGCGATCACCTTGGTGAACTGGCTCTCGTTTCACGACGGGGTAGCTCAGGGTCAGCTTGGCACCCTGGGATTTTGTATCGGTGGGCACCTGGCTTTGCGGGCGGCGCTGTCTCCTCAGATTCGGGCGGCGGCCTGCTGCTACCCCACGGGTTTACAAACCGGCAAGCTGGGAAGGGGTACGGCAGATACACTGCAGCGAGTCGGTGAGGTGACGGGGCGGCTATTAACCATTTTTGGCACGCTAGATCCCCATGTGCCGCCAGAAGGTCGAGAGAAAATTTTGACGGCGATCGCGGCACCCAACATCCCCCACAAGACGCTGCTCTATGAGGCCAACCATACTTTTATGCGAGACGATGGCTACCGCTACGACCCCGCGGCAACGGCTGCTGCCTGGCAGGAAATAGTGGCGTTTTTTGCGGCAGCGTTTGCAGAGCGTTGACGGCTGGAATTGGCTAGAGGGTGCTGGGGTTTAGTCAAAGGTGCCGGGTTTCGGGGGGCGACTGGGTGCAGCAGCCAAAGATGCTTGTTGAGCCACCAAATCAATCTACATCCTACTTGGTCTGAGGCAGCTTTTCAACCAGTATATTGTCAATGCAGAGGGGCGATTATTCCGTATAATTGTCCCGACTGAAATGGGTTTGCAAGCCATCGACAGACCTGCAATACATGGGTTCTGATGACTTCAAAGGTCTATCTTGTTAGACGGAAATTTTCTCTCTAATAAATTGTTAGGCGCGCGACTCGAAGTCGGTCGGGGGAGTTGGAAAGGACTCCAAAATCCTTTCCCCGCTAGTGTTCAAGCGGATGTCCGCCTCAGAATGTTCAACCAGTAATGGGAGGGCAGCATCAGCAGATGAGGTTAAGTGTCGAAGCAC
>JBHJHA010000056.1:0-3046 GCA_050331235.1 Leptolyngbyaceae cyanobacterium | reverse complement strand
CGGGTTAGGTTCTGCTCCTACCGCGATCCGGACCCCGGTATGGCTTCACGCCAGCAACACCAGAAACACTTCTGTCGCCTGGAGTTCAAAGTCCAAACCTACAAGTATGCTCCAGGCTAATCTTTTGTCAGTCAATCAGGTGTACTAGTCAGATCAACCATGTTGTTTTCAGTCAACATGCGGCGATCGACCTTGACACGAGATCCCGACTTCAGACTGAGCTGAACCTCATATACCCAAAAAGGGTTCTCGATATCTGTTGGTTTAATGTTGCGTGGTTGAGCCGTTGTCTGAGTGATGACCTCGCTAATATCTGTCAAGGTCACAGTCATTTGCTGTGTCCTCAATAGATATCGCCACTTGACCGATAGCTCATGGGAGTCTGCATCCCGCTGAAACTTAATTTGAAACGGGGTACAGAAAGCCGCAATGATACCCGCTGTCTCCAAACATAGAGAACAAAATATGGCGAAGGGCAGTAAGGGATTGGCGGCGTACAGAGGACTGACAAGCTCAGTTTGAGTAGAGTCTCCCAGAAACTCATTAATCTCGTTAACTTGAGCCTCAACCTTATGACGAACCAATGTGGGCGTTGCTTTGACCCCAACCTGCTCTTGCGAATCCAGCAATATCGTTTGGTATCGTTGCCCCTCTGATGTGTCTTCAACATCTACGATTGCCTGCTGGGTTTGCCCCAGCGATTGAACCGGCGAGTCTTGCAACAATTGTTGGGCACTAAAGTAGTCGCACCGCACTTGAGTAGGTTCAACCCGCTGGCAGTGAATGACGTATCGCTGAGTGGCAGCATGAAGACTTGAAAAGGCGGCTAGCAAAAAGGTCAAACCGCCAGCGAGATAGAAATACAGCTCGCCTAAGTGTCTAATCCGTAAGCGATCTGAGTCTGGCTCGTGATAGATTCGCGTGGGATGCCCCTGACAGGGTCAACCCTATCTTACCCACGGCCACTAGGGCGATCGCCTTTCCCCTAAGTCCCTATCGGCAACGCCCGCAACGAACCCATTAATCCCCATCCGAAGCGATATCGAGCGATGGCAGTCTCTCTAACAGTGAATTGACGTACTCTAGGCCCTAGAAATGCTCTCGAATCGCCGATGCCCCTCAGTGCCAGGACTGTGATTTACAAGACATCGCGATGTAAAGCAGGCATTGCGCCATTTTGAGCCTACCGCCAAAATAGTTGATGTCATTTCACAGCCAGGTAACTCAATGTCTGCGGAACATACAATTGAACTGTTTTCAAAAGTTTCCGATAACCAAGAACTTAAAGCGGGCGAAACCATCTTCAAAGAGGGTGAGACGGGAACTGTGATGTTCGGCATTGTGTCCGGCAGTGTGGCCATGCAGGTTGATGGCAATACGGTGGAAATCATTAAGGCAGGCGATGTATTTGGAGAAGGAGCGCTTGTGCATCCCGATGGTCTCCGCCGCTCAACGGCGATCGCCCAGTCTGACTGCCAACTTGTCGCCATTGACGTTGAGCGGTTCAAATTTTTAATCGAAAACACCCCCACCTTTGCGATTGATGTGATGCGCAGCTACTCAAATCGGCTGCAGCATTTCAAACATCCCAAATTCGGTTGATGCCACGACTAACCGCCGGTAAAAATGTTGAATCCCCTGAACGGATGCGGCAACCCATCGCGTGACCGGCGGTTGAGCATTTACGCAAACATCTTAATCACGCTGGTGATATTGGCTGGTCCATGACCGGCAGCGATCGCTTGGGCAAATAGCTGGTGAGTCGCGGCTACAGTGGGCAGATTGGTGTGGACAGCCTGGGCCATAGCTAGCGCGTAGCCCAAATCTTTGTTGGCTAGGTCAATGGGAAACAGGGGTGCGTGGTTATCGGCGAGCATGAGGGCGCTGGCTCCCATTGCCGCTGGACCCATGATCGGTAGTGCCTGCAAACCAGATCCGGTTTGCGGGAGACTGAACCCATAATGCTGCAACAGAGTGATAAGCTCAGCCAGTGCTGCGACCTGAATGCCAAAGTAGGCATTGACTGCGAGCTTCATCGCCATCGCCTGTCCCACGCTGCCAACTCGGTGTATTTGGCCTGAGGTGGCGAGTATGGCGCTAACTTGACTGAGCGTTTCTAGATTTCCCCCGACCAAATAATGCAGGCTGCCGGCTTCTGCTTGGGGTCGAGAACCTACCACAGGTGCGGCCCAAAAGGCGGCGTCGCGGGCTTCTATTTGCTGAGCCAGTGCCTCTGTCCACGCAACGGTCAGGGTACTCACAGCGATCGCGATGGTTCCGGGTCTCAAGCCATACAGAGCCCCCGCCGGTTCATCTAGCCACACCGCTCGGGAGGCCTCATCGTCGGTTACCATACTCATCACAATATCGGCTTGGGCCGCTGCTGCTTTGGGTTCATTGACGTAGACGGCCCCTTGATCAACTAGGGCTTGGGCGGCGGCCGCAGTCCGGTTATAAACCACCAGGGGAAAGCCAGCTTTGATCAAATGGTCGGCAATGCGGGAGCCCATGGCCCCGAGTCCTAAGAAGGCGATTGTTTGCATCAGTTCCTCGATGAGCGACATGCACCCAGATTAGAAATTGTTTGTCGAGCAATAAAGACAAAAAACCTCCGGACACTCATGCAGATTTCGCACGAATCCCCTAAAACAGACAGGTGATAACTGTTTTTTTTTTAGGGCGAGGTCTGTATGGAGGTGGCGGCGCTGCAAATTTTTGTGGAAGTCATGCGACAGGGTAGTTTTGCCGCAGTGGCCCGCGATCGCACTGTTGATCCGTCCTCGGTGTCGCGCACCATTGCCACCCTCGAACAAGAGCTCGGAGTCAGGTTATTTCAGCGCTCCACCCGTCGCCTCTCCCCCACCGAAGCAGGCCTCACCTATTTCAATCGGGTAGAGCCTTTGATCACGTGAGTTCGACGAGCAGAAGTGAGTAAGAAAAAAGCTGAGACTGAATTTGACGAATTCTATGCTCAGCTATGAACACCACTTTATCCGAAGTCTCTCGCCTGGATGTGACGCAGATTTTCTGGGAAGTTGATGACTTC
>JBHJHA010000055.1:0-18087 GCA_050331235.1 Leptolyngbyaceae cyanobacterium | reverse complement strand
CTGTCGTTCTCCAAGAAACTAGAGAATCATATGGGTGCGATTTGGATGTTCATTCACGAATACAATCGCTTGATCAGGGAGCGGCTCATTAAGTCTGCCCATCCTGCTATTTCCTCTGTCCTTTACTAAATATCACTACCCACAAATTTAGATGATGAGTCTTGCCTGCTTATGGCAGCCCCAGGGTTGAGAATATAATGAATTCTTGTCACTCTTTACAATCCACGCTGGCAGTCAAAGCATATTGGCACGATGAGTCTGGCCGATTTAAAGCCGTCTCAGAGTGCTAAGTGCAATGGTTGGGCTATTGAAAATACTTTTCCCTCGATCCGGTCTGTAACTCAGTCGTTGGGACACTCAACCCGTTAGCTGGGGGAGGGGGTTGACGGCATCCTACTTTTCCGCGATCGCCACTAATAATGTTGTCTATGGTAAGTTCATCTCCCAAATTGGATATCTCGCTTGCTGGGAGTGCAGTCACTGAAGCCATCATTCCCAATCCCTTGGTGGTAGCCCCAGATACGCCCCTGATGGCGGTGATCGCTGCCATGAGCCAGACTCCACTTAATACCTGTCTGGTCTCAGCAGAGGCTGCGACGACCCAACCCCAGGCCATATCAGCTAGCTGCGCGATCGTTGCTGTCGAGGGACAAGTCGTTGGCATCTGTACTGAGCGCGATGTGGTTCGACTGGCAGCTCAGGGCCGATCTCCCCGCGACTTGACCGTGGCTGAGGTCATGACTAAGACGGTCATGACTAAAACGGTCGATCAGCTCAGTGATGTCTTGGGCACGCTGCAGTTTATGCAGCAGCAACGCATTCGCCATTTGCCCGTTGTTGACCAGCAGGGACAACTGTTGGGGGTCGTGACGCCCCATAGTCTGCGGCAGCTCCTCAAGCTGATGGATCTCTTGAGGTTGCGTCAGATCGAAGAAGTGATGGAGACCGAAGTTGTTCAGGCTGAGAGCACGACTTCGGTCTTGCGCGTGGCTCAGCAAATGGCTGAACAGCCGGTCAGTTGTGTGGTGATAGTGGCAGTTGCTAGGCCAGGTCAGACTCGACCATTGGGGATTATGACGGAGCGTGACATTGTCCAGCTCCAGTCTCTAGAACTGGACCTGGCAAAGGTATCAGCTGCAGACGTGATGAGTACGCCGCTGCAATGTCTACAACCTGGGGACACACTCTGGGCTGCCCATCAGCTTATGCAGGCCAAGCGCATTCGGCGGCTGGTGATCACTGATGCTCAGGGGGCTCTAGCTGGGCTTGTAACCCAAACCAGCATGTTGCAGCTATTTAATACGGCTGATCTATATGACACCCTGGATTTGCTGCAGCAACGCATTCAAGCGCTCGAAAATGAGAAATTGGCTTTGCTGTTGGGGCGTAACTTGACCCTGGAGCAACAAGCCGCCGAGCGGATCGCTGAACTGCAGAAACGAGCAGAGCGAGAGCAATTTTTAGCCACGTTTTCGCGTCAGGTGAGTCAATCGTTTGATTTTTTAACGATATTGACCGCTGCCGTACAGCAGGTAAGGGCGTTTCTCCGATGCGATCGCGTATTAGTCTATCGATTTGGAGCTGATCTACGGGGTCAGGTCATTGCCGAAGCAGTCAATCCCAATTTCCAAGTTACCCTGGGCAGCTACTACGAAGATGTGTGTTTTCCCCGATGGTTAGAAGCCGATTACTTAGACGGTTGCCAGCGCCACGTGGACAATATTTATCAGGCCAACTTGCAAGACTGTCACATCGAGTTTTTGGAGTCGCTACAGGTCAAAGGCTATCTGATTTCACCGATTGTAACTAAGGGGCAACTCTGGGGGCTGCTAGTCCTGCATCACTGTGTCGCTCCCAGGCCTTGGCAACAACTCGACTTAAGCTTGATCGATCATTTGAGTGCTCAGCTGGCGATCGCGATTCAACAGGGGCAGCTGTATGAGCAGGCGCAAATTGAGATTCAAGAACGGCAGCAAGCTGAGTTAAAGCTGCAGCAGGAGCGTAACTTTGCCAACGCCATTGTTAACGCGGCGGGGGCGTTGGTGGTCGTGTCCGATGCGGATGGATGTATTGTGCAATTTAACCAAACTTGTCAGCGACTTACCGGTTACACCGCCGCAGAAGCCCAAGGACGCCCTGTGTGGGACTTTTTGATTCCCCCTGAAGAAGGCGATCGCGTGCGCCAGCACATTCAGGCAGTGCTGACCCATCCCCAAGCTGACTTTCCCGACGTTTCGGAAAACCACTGGCTAACCAAAGCTGGCGATCGTCGCCTCATTGCCTGGACCAATTCCACCCTGCTGGACGCCCAAGGTCAGGTGGAGTACATGATTGGCACCGGCATTGACGTGACCGAAGCGCGCCAAGCAGAGACGGCATTGCGGCAGAGCGAAGCGACTAATCGGGCTTTGCTAGAGGCAATTCCCGATCTCATAATCCGGCTGCAGCGTGATGGTACCTACCTCGACTGCTTACCCGCCCGAGACGATAACCCGATATCGCTCTTCGAGCGGCCCGATAGTTGGTCAATTTTCGACGTTCTGCCTCCCAATATTGCCCAGGAGTACCGGCGACAGATCGAGGGTGCGTTCACGACCGGTCAGCCCCAAACCTATGAATATGAATTTGAAATCGACGGCCAGGTTTTTTACCAGGAAGCCCGAATTGCCATTTCTGGAGTTGACGAGGCACTACTGATTGTGCGCGATATTAGCCAGCGCAAACGTTCCGAACTGGCCCACAGACAAGCTGAGACGGCTTTGCATAATGTGGTCGAGGGAACGGCAGCGGTGATTGGCGAACATTTCTTTGACGCGTTAGTGACGTATCTCGCGACTGCTTTGGATGTATGCCACGCTATGGTCACGATTTACGAGGGCGATCGACTGCAGACGCTAGCCAGTTACTCCCGAGGTGAGCTACGGCCAAGTTTTTGCTATGAGACGCCTGGGCTGCCCTGTGAGCTGACGCTACAGCAGCACACCTACGCCTGTGTTCAAGGGTTGAGAACCCAATTTCCCGATGAGCGTCTGACGCCTTTTGCGGCGGAGAGCTACGTTGGCCTAGCGCTGTTGGATACCGCCGGCCGACCGATTGGCACTCTTTGCGTTTTGGATACCCAGGCGATCGCAAACCTATCCCAGGTCGAGAAAATCCTCAAAGTCTTTGCAGCTCGGGCTGCTGCCGAAATTGAACGTCTGCAAACCATGGCTGCCCTTGAGCAGCTTAATGAACAACTGGAACTGCGGGTTGCCGCTCGGACCCAGGAGCTATCTGATAGCAATGTGGCGCTTTTAGAAAGCAATGTAGCGCTGCTGCACAGCCAAGAGCAACTGCGGCGCAGTGAAGATCTCCTGCGGCTAACCTTTGACAACGCCCCCATTGGTATCGTGACGGCTGATTTAGCAGGCCGATTCTTGATGGTCAATGCGGCATTTCACAAAATGCTGGGCTATACGTCTGAGGAAGTCATGGAACAAACTTTCCTCGGGCTAACCGATCCGGATGACCGAGCCGCCAGTCGCCACGCTTTCGATCAGCTCTTGACGAGCAAAACTGGGGCAGTGACGCTGGAAAACCGTTATGCCCACAAGGACGGCACCGCAGTTGACGCAATCGCCCACATCAGCGTGGTAAAAGACTTGGATGGGCAGCCGCTGTATTTAGTTGGCCAGATTGAAGACATTCGCGAGTGGAAACGGGCAGAGGCGGAGCGGACACGCCTGCTGAGGATGCTTGAGGCCAGTCTCAACGAGATCTTTATTTTTGATCCTGAAACCCTGCGCTTTAGCTACGTCAACCAAGGTGCGCTCAATAATCTGGGTTATACCCTGCCGCAACTGCAGGCGATGACGCCAGTCGACATCAAACCTCAGATGACAACTGCAGATTTTGAAGCGATGATCGCGCCTTTACGACAGTGCAAAACGGATAAGGTTAATTTTGAAGCGATCCATCAACGGGCTGACGGGACTCAATATGCCGCTGATATTCATCTTCAACTGATTGAGCTGGGAGACGAGCGCCTTTTTTTGGCTGTCATTTTGGATATTACCGATCGCAAGCGGGCCGACGAGCAGATCCACCGTCAACTCCTAGCGATGGAAACTGCGATTGAGGGAATGGCCATTCTCCGGGACTGCCGACACTGCTATCTCAACCAGGCCTATGCCCAGCTGTTTGGCTATGAAACTGCCGACGAGTTACTCGATCAGCCTTGGGCAAAGCTGTACTCTACGGCTGAAAATAAGCGGTTTCAAACCGAGATCTTTCCGGCTTTAGAAGCCCAGGGCCATTGGCAAGGCGAGGCGATCGCCACCCGCAAAGATGGCAGCACCTTCTACGAAGAGCTGTCCCTAACCTTGAGTAGTATGGGGGACCTCATTTGCGTTCGCCGTGATATCAATGACCGCAAGCAAGCCGAGGTGGCTTTACAGGAGAGTAAAGCGGTTTTGCAAGACTTTTTTGATAACGCCAGCGACCTGATTCAGAGCGTCTCCATGGCCGATGGTCGATTTATCTTTGTAAATCAAGCGTGGCTAGAAACCTTGGGATATACCTTCTCCGAGCTTGAGACGCTTACCATCTTTGATGTGCTGGCCGCTGAGAATTTGCCCCATTGTCAACAGCTCTTTGCCGCGATCCAGCAGGGCAAATGTACCTCCCTCGATCGCATTGAAATTGTGTTGCGCACTAAAGCGGGTGATTTGGTTCAGCTCGAGGGCAACATCAACGTCCGCATTGAGCAAGGTGTACCCGTGGCAACTCGAGGCATCTTTCGTAATGTGACGGAGCGGAAACAGGCCGAACAGGCGATGAAACAACAGTTGGCCGCCATCGAAGCGGCCAGTGACGGCATCGCGATTTTAAACGACCAAGGCGGCTATGTTTTCGTAAACACGGCCTATTGCCAACTGTTTGATATGCCGGCTTCAGAGTTGCTGGGCAAAACTTGGTGTAACCTCTACACCGCTGCTGAGGTAGCCCGATTTGAGCAGAAAATCCTGCCGCATCTGGTTGCCCAGGGTCATTGGCGAGGGGAAGCGATCGCCGTGCGGCAGGATGGCTCCGAATTTCCGCAAGAAGTATCCCTCACGCAAATTGCCGGTGTTGGATTGGTCTGCGTCTGTCAAGATATCAGCGATCGCAAAGCTGCTGAAGTCGAAATTCGCAGGGCACTGGCAGCCGAGCGAGAGCTCAATGAGCTGAAGTCGCGTTTTGTCTCGACAACCTCCCATGAGTTTCGTACCCCACTGGGGGTGATTGCTTCTTCGGCGGGCATCCTCCAAGACTATGGCGATCGCATCGGTTCAGCCAAGCAGCAAAAACACTTCATGCGCATCCAAGACTCGGTCAATCACATGACCCAACTGCTAGAAGATATGCTGATCCTGAGCCGAGCCGAGGCCGGTAAGATGCAGCTGAAGTATGTATCCACCCGCATCCTTGACTTTTGTCAGGATATTGTGGAAGAACTCAACCTCAGTACCGGCAGCGATCGCATCAATATCCGGGTAGATGCCGTTCCCGCTTACCCAGTCATGGTCGATCAGCGCCTATTGCGGCAAATTTTGACTAATCTCCTTTCCAACGCTTTGAAATACTCGCGTCCCGAAAGCGAAGTTTACTTACTGCTAACCACCCACCCCCAAAGCTTCGATATCCTGATTCAAGATCAGGGCATCGGCATTCCCGAAGATGACCTCAAGCATCTGTTTCAATCTTTTCATCGCGCGCAAAACGTTGGCAACATCCCAGGGACCGGATTAGGGCTTTCCATTGTCAAAAAGCTGGTCGAATTGCACCAGGGCAAAATTATCTGCCAAAGCGAAGTCAACTTTGGAACGACGTTTACACTACGCTTTCCCCTCAATCTCCCGCCTGCGCTCTACGTGCCAGAAGACTCCGCCCCCAAAAGAATCTGAAAATCAATCGTGAAGCAAGCTGCCAATAAAGCCTCAGCCAGACATCAACCCAGTCTGCTAACAGCAACAGCATCAAATTTTGTCAAAAACGGCCATCCCCCCTCGATTCCCGGGAAATGTAATTACAGCCTTTATGCGCCTAATTGGTGCTTATTTTCAACCATGACTAAAATCCTCATTATTGAAGACGATCCTTCAGTCCTCGACAATCTGGAAGACATCCTCACCCTAGAGGATTTTGTCGTTATCACTGCGACCAATGGTCGCGAAGGCATAGAAGCAGCTCTAAAGCACCAGCCGGCCCTCGTTTTATGTGACGTTATGATGCCAGAGATCGATGGTTATGAAGTGGTGAGCGTCCTTAGAGATAAACCAGAGACCCAAAACACGCCGTTCATTTTTCTGACGGCCAAAGCTGACCGATTAGATCAACGAGAAGGCATGGAATCAGGAGCCGACGACTATTTGACCAAACCCTTTCGGCCCAATGAAGTGCTCAGAGCTATCAAGGTGCGGTTAGACCGTCACGCGAGGCTGATGGGGGCTTACCACGATGAAACTAAACGCACCCAAAGTCTTGAGAAACAGCTTCAAGAAAATTCTGAGCTAGCCACCATCAAGGAAACGCTATTAACTAAACTCTCCCAGAACCTACGCGAACCCCTTGGCAATGTCAATCTGGCGTTGCACATGTTGGGAAAAGCTAGCACAGATGCCGAGCGAGCCCGCTATTTAACCATTCTCAAACAAGAGTACGCCCGCGAAATGCGCCTCCTGAAGGATGTGGCAAATGTACAAGAAATGGTCACCTCAGACAATCTGCAGGTGTTGCGTAAGTTTAACCTGCTCCAGGACAACGGTGCCTCATCGACCTAAGCCTAGTGGCTGCGGTGGTGCTAGACAGAGAAGCGGCCTCAAGTACCGTACCGCTACGGAGGTTTTGGAAACGGGGTCTATTGAGGGAGTCACGCGCTGTCTTAACCGACTGGGGCAAATGTAGACAGCCACATTGTCAGGCAGAGCGGAGTGAGTGTCTCAACCGACTGGGTAGTTGCCTCACTACTCTCAGTAAGCCTCAGGAAAATACTTACGTAGATTTGAGGTGAGCCTTTAGGTGCTTAAAGCCAGTATTTTCTTTGTCCAGCGAGCGTTCCGAAGAGAATGGCTTGGATTTTGCCCACTGAGAACCGAGTGCCCTTGGCTGTCAAGAATGGTTCTTTCGGTAAATATACGCACAAAACTGATGGCTGCAAGCTAGTGGCGTCAGAGAAGACACGATGAACTGCTTTAGCCGCATTTGCGGATTGCTGGTAAGGGTCGATAGGTCACAATTTTCTTGTAGGTATGTATTCTAAGTCAGTCTTGGCCCCTTCGTTGATAGTCTAGAGCTCTTAGCTTGAGCCTGGGCAACTGCCTACCCCCCCACGCAACAGGACTGTAAAGAGCAGGTGATCATGACTAAGATTCTCATCATTGAAGACAACGAATCAGCCCGGGAGAATATCAACGACATACTTGAGCTGGAGGGCTTTGAGACGCTCATGGCCCTCCATGGTCAGCAAGGCTTAGACCTGGCTAAAGAGCACACTCCAGATTTGATTGTCTGTGATGTGAATATGCCCAGACTTAATGGCTACGAGGTCCTTGAGGCTTTAGGCGGAGACCCAACCTTAGCTGAGGTGCCATTCATTTTTTTGACGGCTAAATCGACTCAACATGACTTTCGTCAAGGGATGACTCTGGGGTCTAATGACTACTTAACCAAGCCTTTCTCGCCTTCAGACTTAGTCTCAGCGGTGCGTGCGCAACTCAAAAAGAAACAGTCGGTTACTCAGATCTATCAACAGAAAATCGATCAGCTAGAACACGCAATTGATGAGTTGAGCCAGATCGATATGCTTACTCAATTGCCGAATCAACTATCTCTTAACCAAGCTTTAGCGCAAGTTACCAAAGCGGAGAGTCCACTTGCTTTGTTCGTGATTTCAATTGATCAGTTCAGCTTTCTGAGTAGCACTTTAGCCACTGATGACTGTGATAGCTTAATCAAGCTAGTGGCTCAACGCATCCAAAATATTTTTCCTCAGGCAAAAACGATCGCTGATCTGAGAAGAATTTTTCGGACCAGCCATAGCCAATTTGTGATTTTGACTGACCAAGATAGTCTTGAAAATGCTCCTGTCGCTCAGACGGCGGAAAGAGTGATTAACTTTCTGCGGGCCCCTTATGTGATTAGCGGGCACACAGTTAACGTGACGTTTAGCATCGGCATTGCTTCGACGGCGATCGCTTCCCAGACAACAACCGGGCAACTCACTGCTCCGTCCAGCATCTTACAAGACGCCAAAATCGCCCTTTATAAGGTGCAGCAAGAAGGTGGCAACCACTACCGCTGCTATAGCCCGGAAATGTCACTTAATGTCTTTGAGCGATTAGACATTGCCAATGCGCTCCACTATGCGCTGCAGCAAGGTGAGTTTGAAGTGTACTATCAACCACAGCTAGAGCTATCCCAAGATCAGGTTGTTGGCGTTGAGGCTTTGGTCCGGTGGCATAGTGAGCAGCTCGGTTGGGTTTCTCCTAATAAGTTTATTCCGGTCGCAGAAGAAAACGGACTAATCAATCAAATTGGCAACTGGGTGTTATTTACAGCCTGTAGCCAAGCTAAGCAATGGCAGGAGCAATTTCAAAATCCCATTCGAGTTTCGGTGAATCTTTCCCCCGTGCAGCTAGCTCAAGCAGGACTCAGCGACACCGTACGGGTAATTTTGCAAAAGACCCATGTATCCCCCCATCTGCTTTGCCTCGAAATTACTGAAAAAGCCTTGATCCAGAATGAAAGAAGAACCATTCAGACCTTAAGAGAACTGAAGAAGATGGGCGTGCGAATTGCGATCGATGATTTTGGTACGGGCTATGCCGGGTTAGAATACTTGAGCACATTTCCTTGTAACACCATTAAAGTTGATCGGATGTTTGTGCAAAATATTCACCAGCGCTACACCAACCAAAAAATCGTAGCGGCTGTGATGAACATGAGTCATGATCTCAATTTAAACGTCGTCGCTGAAGGGGCAGAAACTGGCGAAGAACTGGCCTATCTCAAGTCGTTAGGTTGTGATGTGGTGCAAGGATTTATTTTTGCCAAACCACTGACCGCCGTCGCTGCGACCGCCTTTGTCAACTCCTTGCAGCGGCAAGGTTCAAGTGTCTAGTCGTAGTTACGGTTTTGCTACGGTTGATGACTGGAAGTCTAGGGCAGCGCTGGGCACCTGCACGATACTCAACAGCAATTGTTTTGGCTGCGTTTCCTCGACGGAAATCTGGGCGTAGCAACACCTTCGGTCTCTCTAGATTTTGGCAATGTTCCCACTCCACAATGAAAGCTGGCGCTTACATGATTTGCATCGTTATCAAATCCTCGATACGCCCCCGGAGCAAGCCTATGACGATCTAGTCAAGCTAGCAGCTCAGATGTGTCAGGTGCCGATCGCGCTCATTTCCTTGGTTGATCGTGACCGACAGTGGTTTAAGGCAAAAGCAGGCCTGGATATTTGCGAGACCAGCCGCGAAGTTGCCTTTTGTCACCATACCATTCAGCATCCAGAGGCGATCCTGGTGGTTCCTGATGCGCTACAAGATCCTCGGTTTTGCGAGAATCCTTTGGTTACGGGGGAGCCTAATATCCGATTTTATGCGGGCTGCTCTCTAGTGACGCCTAAAGGAATGGCGATCGGGACTCTGTGTATTATCGACTATCAGCCCCGAACGCTCACTCAAGAGCAACAGGAGGCGCTCGGGGCCTTGAGTCGTCAAATTGTTAACTTGCTGGAAATGCGGCTAGCCCTGGAGGCTGAGCAGCGGCTACAGCAGTTTAAATCTCAATTGATTACTCAAATTAGCCATGAGATTCGAACTCCGCTGGGGATTATTTCTTCCTCAGCGGGGATTTTGGACATGTATGCCCCCAAGCTCAGCGATGAGGCGCGACAAAAGCATCATTGCCGCATTCAAACAGCTGTCAGCCATTTAGCTCGTTTGGTTGACGATGCGATCGCCTTGGATGCGCTAGAAAATGGCCAAATTGTTCCCCTGGTTGAAGCCTGCGACATTCAAGAAATCTGTACTCTCCTGGCCCAAGAAATTCGCTTATCCTACGGTCGTCAAATTAACTTTTTGACGATTCCTGAAGTTGGTGACGTTCTACTTTTTACAGACAGATGTCTTCTATCGAGCTTGGTCTCCAATATCTTGATCTATCTGGTGCAACACTCGGCCCAGGACGGCTGCATCAACCTAGAGATCGGTACTGACGGCGACTCTCTGGTCATCAGAATCGAGGACCCAGATGTAGAGATGTCTCCAGCAGATTTACAGGCGGCTTTCTCGACTCCGGCGGCGGCTATTGCTGCTAACGTCGGGTTGAGTTTAGCCAATAGTCGCCGATTAGCCGAACGCATGGGTTGGCCGATGTGTCTGCAGAATGAGGCCAGTCAAGGTACATCCGTTTGCATTCATATTCCCTTAGGGCGTTGATGCCGCAACGGTATCTGTATTAGGGCGCTTAATCTTGCGATAGCGATGAAGTCAAAGGAGAAGCCTGACACTCTAAGGCCCGCTGCTGGGGATGCTCCGCACCGGTACTGGAGCGATCGCTAAACTGAGGAATGACTAAATCTGAAAAATAGGATTTCAGATACCAGAAAACAATCACCAATGGCAGCACGTAGCGATCCCATGGCAGTGCTTTGGTCATCATAGCTGCGTGGAATGCCACAATCCAAAACATGAGATCAGGTTTAGCAAATCGAATACAGGCTAACAGCGCTAGCCCGTAATATAGCCCCATCTGTAAAATCGGTGCTGGCAGAAGCTTGGCAAGCTTAACAATATTGCCATTGCCAGTCACCGGAGGGGGCGAGACAATGCAAAACACCAGCAGCAGTAATGCAATGATGAGCCACTTCTTCCATTCTCGTTTAAAGGTGGCGACAGGGGTCTTGGGCGGAAACAAGATGAACTCAGGAGTAACGATGTAAGTCCCAATAAATGCCAGGAAGTTTACGGCTCCGCCGAGTTCGAGGGCCCACAGTGTTTTTTGGACCTCCGGAGCCATGTCAACGGTGGCAGACGCTGGAGCTAGGCCTTGAAAAAGGGCAAACCAGGCAAAGATCGATAAAGACGCAATTGCCGGGGCCAACCACCTCAACTGACGCCGTGGGTTAAATACCCGAGTTTCCCAAAAGTCGTGACTAGCCCGTAAAAATTCATAGGTCGCGATCGCCGCTGGAAACGCCAACATATACTGGCGGGAGGCGATGGCCAAAATGAACATCAATCCGCTGAGCAATGGTCGATTACGCAAGTAGGCAATGACCCCCAACAACACCCAAGTGCAGGCGACCATCTCGGTATACAATCGACCACTCAGCCAGAGAAAATAAGGACACATCAATAAGCCAACGAGGCATAGCAAGGCCCGTCCTCCTCTTTCCTTATTGGGCCAGCCAATCAAGAAGACCATGCCGATAGATAGGAACAGGTTGAGAAACCGACCTGCAATGATGCCGCGCCCTGATCCAAACAGATATTCCAGAAAGCCAAAGATGATAAATGGAAGCGGGGTATTGAGGCTGTTGTATGACCTTAAATCCTCTAGGGTCGGGATCAGGCGATCGCTAAATGTCAGACTAGAGTTCCAAAATGGACCTTCATCCCACCAAAAAGGACCCCTCAAAAAATCCAAATAGGTGACGACTAAAAGGTAGATTAATGTCACACAAAAAAGGAAAAGCGCTTTTTGTTGGGAACGGTTTATTGAAATATTGACCATAGTCTATGCGCCCGAGATATCACAGCAGTAAAAATATGAGAATGGTTTAGTGACAAGTCCTAAGGGGTGCCGAAGCTAATCCTCTTCGTAAAATGCCAACAAACTTTACCAATCAGCTTCCAGAACCCTTCTCAATAAGCCATGGACTTGCCACTTCCCTTGAGTAGTGGGCAGTTCATTTGAACTGTTTTTACAGCGCCGATGATCAGAAGAGGTTACTGGATAGTCGTTGCCTGAGATTACGTATATTTAACTAAATAAACTATAAATCTCCATCAAAATGCTTGAAAACCTTCAAAGCTTGACGAGGCTTTTGCATTTGTATGAACTTTATATGAACCCTAGAGAGTGCCCTTGACCTTCCCTCCTAAAGCATCCCTGATTAGCGCAAGCATATACGACTCAAGCAAGCGTCAACTTCCGCTGTGCTGATGAGATAATCATGGAGCTAGTTGATCTTCATGGGATGCTGCGCGAACTTTGCTTTGTGAGCCTGACTCAACAGCGATGGTCGTACCAGATTAGGAAACACCGATTTGAGATACCAAAAAGCAACAGCTAAGGGAAGGATATAGCGTTCCCAGGGAAGTGATTTTGTCATCACAATCACGTGAAAGGCTACGATCCAAAACATAAGGTCAGGCTTAGTAAATCGTATACAGGCAAACAGCGCCATGAGGTAAATTAGGCCTAACTGTAGGGCGTCATTGGGTAAGAGCCTGCGGAAGTCGTTGACAATACCCTGGCCTTTCGTTGGCGGTGGAAAAAGGAGGCAGAAAATTAATAGTGCAACGGCAATGATTAACCATTTTTGCCAATTTTCCTTCAATGCCTTTAAGGGGGCTTGGGAGGGAAATAAAATTAACTCTGGCACAACGATGTAACTGCCAACAAAAAATAGATGATTGACAGCAATTCCTAGATGAGAAGCCTCCAGCGACTTTTGCACTTCAGGAGCCTTCTCAACTGTAGCGGAGGCCGGAGCCATCCCTTGAAATAATGTAAACCACGCCAATAGCGATAGTGAGGCGGCGAGGGGGAGTAACCAACGTACCTGGATTTGCCAATTGGTTCTCCGGGTTTGCCAATAGGCCTGACTCACTGAAAGAAATTCATAGGTGGCGATCGCAGCGGGGAATATCACCATAAATTGGCGAGAGGCGATCGCTAATACAAAAGCGGCACTAGCGAGCAAGTGACGGTTTCGGAGATATGTAGCTAAGCCAATCACAACCCAGACACAGGCAATCATCTCGGTGTAGAGTCGCCCACTCAACCAAAGGTAGTAAGGGCAACAAAATAGCCCAAACATACACAAAAGGGCACGCCCTCTTTTCTGGCTTGAAGGCCAACCAATTGCGGCGATAATACCGAGCGATAGGAGGAGATTGAGTAAACGGCCGACAACAATATCGCCTCCAAACAGATATTCTAAAAAGCCAAAAATAATAAACGGGAGGGGGGTATTTAAGCTGCCATAAGTCTTGAGATCAGTCAAACTTGGAATGAGCTGATTGCTAAAGACGAGACTAGAGGACCAGAATTCGGCTTCGTCTCGCCAGGAAGGACCCTGTAGAAAATTAAGATAGAAAATGACTAACAGGTATGTCAGCGTAACACTAAATGCAAAAATTGCTTTTTGCTGTGAGTGTCTCAGGGAGAATCGTATCATGGTCGAAACTGCTACCAGCGCTTTGATTTGCTGTTTCGTGCAAATACGAAACAGCAAATCACTGTGTACGCAGTTTGCCCAACACCGATGTATTAATCACTACTTGGAGTTGCTTTCTGGTCGTTCTCGAGGAATGGATCTGCGATACATCTCGCATAGATGCGCAATCACATCAATAAGTGTTAAGCGATAGTCTAGTAGAATCTCTTCGCTGCGGCCTTCTAACTTAAGTTGTTTCGCAAAGGTATCCATCAAGTCCATATGAATTTCAACAATTTTTGATACGGAAATGTCTGCAAAAAAAGCCATATTGACTAAGTTGTCAATTGCGTTGTTAACGCTGCTACTGTCTTTAAAGTAATTGAGGATCAAGAAACGATAGTTTCTTTTCAAGTCCGCAAGTAGCTCCTCTCGCTGGGCGGGCTCTAGGTGACGGGCGAACTGTTGGGGATCGCGCTTATAGTAGATGCCCAAGTAGCCTAAACGCTCTCTCAGCTTATCCGCTAGTCTCTGCTGCTGAAGGCTCAAGTGAATCTGGTGCTCATCTTCCTTCGCTTCAGATTGGGCCGGCAGCGTCTGGCTAAGGTCGCATTGCAATCCTAAAAAACGGGTGATCGCCTGCTGGATAAAATTGTCGAGTTGTGCAGTTTCAGACTGCATGACGCAGATAACTTCCTGATGATAGCTACCCGCTAGGGTCTGACAGCTGGATGGAGTATTCGAGATATCAACGCCTACGTTCTCCTCATTGGCAGCAGGGTCCATGTCGATTAGCAACATCGGCAAGATAATCTTTTGGGTCTTGAGCTGATTGATCAGATCTTGCAGTTCGTCAGAATACTGGAGGAGGAGACAGTCAATGCGGTGTTGATTGCGCTCTATCCATTGCAAAAATGACCCTACTTGTTGGGTCGCGTAAATTAAATAGGTTTCGCTATCCAAAACTCGCTTTACGTCTTGGAGCAACGAATGGTCAGGCGTAAAGCCTCCGACTAGAAATCGTGAATGCAAGGGTAGTGTCTCTCGAAGACTAAAAATAAATGTAAATAGGGAGTTTTGAATATCGCTTAAAACAGTTCTCAGCTAGGAAAGAGTTGCCTAGGGTAATGAATCAAGTCAGACATCGATCTGGAACCCAGGGCTGCCGATCAGATGAACGCGACAAATGGCCGACCGAGAATCTACAAAGGAACAGTAGACTTGCTTGCCCCTACGAAGAAAGGGTTTTATGGTTTATTCAATCATTCGTATTGTATCTCTACCCGCGCGTGGCAGCAGCGGTGTTTTGTTTATCGGTAGAGTGTAGGGTGTTTTCGAGCTGAGTGATTGGGCAGAGGGATGACTCCCTGCTTTGGGTAGTGCATCGGCGGAGGAGAATCAGTCGGAACGTTGAGAGGTCATTGACTCAACGCAGTTCTCAGCTCTCGTGTTGATTTCGGTAGCCCATCATAAGCCTGGAAACGCCAGCAACCTTGGATATGACAATGCCGTTATTGGCCCAATTCATCCGCTCTGCCCCTGCTTACCCGATATCGGAGTCACCGAGCCGGTGGCTAGAAGGTTGCTTGCTGAATGGTGTCGACTATGTGGTCTTGGTGGATAAAGACCAGATGCCTGTACGCGGTATGGCGTTAAATCAGATTCTGCATCTCGTCGATCCGGCTGATGTTTCCGTATCGGCAGCGACCCACGAAACTACTCAACCAGGATTAGTGGTGCTCTCTTCGCGATCGCTGTTGGACCAAGTGTCTGAGACCCTAGCGCTCATGGTGATGACAACTGAGAGCGGTGCTGCTGTGGACCAGGTGGTGGCCAATCCAGATCGCTGCTGGGTGATTGTTGATGACCAAAATCGATATCAGGGCATCTTGGATAAATCGTCGTTTTTGGCAGCGGCGATGCAGTCCTCGGCAAAGCACCCCAAAGTCACCGACCGCCAAACCGCCGACCTCGACTTCGCCAATATCAAAACCGGAGATGAGTCTTCGAGCGTAGTCTTACGTCAAAATACTGCCCTCTTGACTTATCTGGGGCACGAGTTGAAGACTCCACTGACCTCACTATTGGGGTTGGCAAGCTTGCTCAAAATGGGAGAAGTTGGCAACCTTACGCCACGCCAAAGCCGATACGCAAGCTTAATTCAGCAACACTGCCGGCGGTTGGCAGTTTGGGTCAACACCCTGATCGACCTAGGTCGGCTAGAAAGCGGTTCCCTGCGCTTAGTTCCCCAGATGATCGAGTTGCAGGATGTATGGTCGGAGGCATATCAGCAAGCGGTGTTGAGAACTGGTATTGAGCAGCCTCTCTCGGCTTATCAGCCACCGCCGATATTGCAGACAACACCGCCAATGACGTTGGTGGCGGATCGGAGTCGGTGTTTACAGATATTGACGTGTCTCATGCAGACGGCTTTGTCCTCAGAAACAGATGCGGATAGTGTTATCTACTCAGATCTTCTAGAGATTAACCAGTGGGATAACTGGCTGGGTTTGGTTTTAACTCATTTACCTACTGATTTTCCCTTGGAAAAGCTATCTCAAACGATTTTCTCGTTACCGTTTTCTAGTCATTCGGTGCCTGCCTCACCGCTACCGTCAGAAACTGGCCACTGGTTGGAATGGGTATTGGTCCGCAGGCTGGCACAACTGCATCAGGGTGAGTTAGTCATGTCAGTGCAGCCGTCGGCGGTCGTACGACCGACCTTGCTACTGCCTGTATCCCCGTTACCAAATGCCACCCGTGATAGCCGGTTTTTGCTGCTAGTGGCGCCTCTTGATCAGGAGTCGTTGGCTGACCTATGGCAGCAGGCCTATGACCTCAACTACCAGTTGTTAATCACGCCACACATCCAAGGCGCGATCGAGGTGGCGAGGCATCTGCCGCTGTCTGCGGTTTTGGTGATGTTGCCTATTCAGAGAACAAACGAGCAGCTTGAGACACTCAAGCGCGCCTTAACCGATACAGCTACTTTGCTGATCGGTATTGTGCCTTCCCCCCTAGCGGTTTATTTAGGCAAGCTACCGGTAGACCGTGAGCTTCTGTGGCCGACAGGGCGGTTGGGGAGCGTTTTGCTACAGCCACCGCCAGCGATGCCAGCGCCCAGTCGCTTGACGCTACTTTATTTGCGATCGCCGGAGCGACTCTCATCCACCAATCAAAGGTTTCCTCATATTTTTCACGAGTTTGGCTGTCGCGTTTTAGAAGTAGATGATATTGGACAAGCTAGTCTTTTGCAGCGGGTTTGGAAAGCCGACGTGGCTGTTTTAGACCCCGATATTGAGACGCCAGAACTTTATTTAAAGTCACTCAGCCAGTCGTCCGAACTGACCGCGTTGCCTTTGATTACGCTAACGATGGCGGCCACCCAGGCAGCCTATGCGGCCGAGATGATGTCGGTATATCCCTGCTTAGTCGAGGAGGTTTCTTGGCATACGCCGGACTCGATGGAGCGGATGACGGCTTGGCTCATCCAGGTTTTGCAGGTAGCAGCGTCTGAGAGAACTAAGTTGAGTTAGTCATTAGCTGATCTCTGCTTAGCAAACGTGCTGGAACTGTGACCGGCTCGCTCTCTACCATTGCTGCTGTCCGCCTCAAGATGTGAGCCAGTGAGGCAAACTTGGTCAATTGCTGCCCTGATAGATTGCAGTAGCCGGTGACTCTTTAGCGGCCTGACAATCGGTTGAGTCAGGGAACGTGAGGCAATCTCCCTATAATTGAGAGCGTTGGTTCAGGAGTTTCTTTGCTAGTACTGTTCTCTGTTGACTTTGCCCACCGCCTGACCCAGCTCAACGAAGGGTTCGATCAAGCACTCAATTTCAGCATCAATGTCCTTGAAAGGACCCTATTTTTCAGCATTGGTGAGCTGCCATTGATTATTCTGTGGCTGCTGATGGGAGCTATCTATTTCACATTACGGATGGGCTTCATTAATGTCCGCGCCTTTAACCATGCGCTTCAAGTGACGTTGGGTCGCTATGATACCCCCGACGAAGCCGGTGAGGTTAGCCATTTTCAGGCGATCGCTACGGCCCTTTCTGCCACGATTGGGCTGGGCAATATTGCCGGGGTTGCGATCGGGATTCAACTTGGGGGACCCGGAGCGGTTGTTTGGATGACGCTGGCAGGCTTTTTAGGCATGTCGAGCAAGTTTGTGGAATGCACGCTGGCCCAGCAGTATCGCACCGTGCGAGCGGATGGCACGGTGGCTGGCGGCCCCATGTATTACCTATCGCAGGGGTTGGACAAACTGGGTTGGGGGTGGTTGGGGCGAGGCTTGGCGCTGATCTTTGCGCTCTTGTGTGCCGTCGGCGCTTTAGGGGGCGGCAACATGTTTCAGGCGAGCCAGACGCTGTCGGCGATCGCTCGAGTTTGGCCAGTGATGGATAGCTACCCTTGGGTATATGGTTTGGGCTTGAGTCTGCTGGTGGGTTTGGTGATGATTGGGGGGATTCAGCGAATTGGAACGGTGGCGGGGGCGATCGTTCCCACCATGGCGGGTCTGTATGTCTTGACGGGCCTGTGGGTCATCTTGGCTAATCTCCCAGCCTTGCCCGGCGCGATCGCCTTGATCACCCGCGAGGCATTCAGTCCCCAAGCCATTGAAGGTGGGGTGATTGGGGTGCTAGTCGTAGGGCATCGGCGGGGCATGTTTTCGATTG
>JBHJHA010000054.1:0-54440 GCA_050331235.1 Leptolyngbyaceae cyanobacterium | reverse complement strand
GCTTACTCCGCAACCATTTAGATAAGCCTTCTAAATCTTCTTGAACTTTGCGGATGTCTTCGTTGTCGATGGGCAAGGCATATCGCAAAAGAGCCTTGCCGTCGGTAATGGCATTTCCGGGGGGCAGGTAGGCCACGAGCGAAGACGACAGCGGTGCAGCTTCTGCTCTGGCCGGTGGGGCGTTGAGAGCACTTTCGCTGACGATGAGTCCGGCCCACACCAGCAGGCTGAGGGCGATGGACGTAAGCCATTGGTTGAATCGTTGCATGGGTAGCGCTTATGAAAGGTCACATCAAGCAAACGCCTTCGATCTTGCCATAGTCCGGCTCATCTCCAGAAGCGTTCGGGAAAGTTGCCCCTGAGCGGTAAAATGAGATGCCGATTGTTCAAGATCCACGGGTAGCCAGCGATATGATTTCAAGCAACGACTTTCGTACGGGCGTCAGTATTGAACTGGATGGGTCAGTTTGGCGGGTAGTTGAGTTCCTACACGTTAAGCCAGGCAAGGGTTCCGCCTTCGTCCGCACCAAACTCAAAAATGTCCAAACCGGCAACACCGTCGAAAAAACATTTCGCGCTGGTGAGACCGTACCCCAAGCCAACCTTGAGAAAAAGGTGATGCAGCATACCTACCGTGACGGTGAAGACTTAGTCTTTATGGACATGGAGACCTTTGAAGAAGTCCGCATGAGTGAAGACCAAGTCGGCGATCGCGTTAAATATCTCAAAGAAGAGATGGAAGTCAACGTGGTGCGGTGGAACGAGCAAATTCTCGAAGTCGAGCTGCCCACCTCCGTGGTGCTAGAGGTGACGCAGACCGATCCTGGGGTCAAAGGCGACACCGCTACTGGCGGCACCAAGCCGGCCATCGTAGAAACTGGAGCTCAAGTCATGGTGCCACTCTTCATTTCGATTGGTGAAAAAATCAAAGTCGATACCCGTTCTGATTCATATTTGGGTCGGGAGTAGTCGTCCTCATTATGGGTAGCGGCTTGCTGCCTTGTTGGTAGGGAGTGCAATTAGTGGAACTAAATTTCAATGAACTGCGGGAGCTGGTGACGACCCTGAGCCAGACCGATATCTCAGAACTGACGCTCAAAGGAGCTGATTTTGAGCTCACGCTGCGGAAACAAGGGGCGATCGTGTCGGCTAGCTCGCCCGTTATGGTGAATGCGGCTCAGCCGGCCCCCGTGGTTCCGGTTGCTGAGGCTCCCGCTCCGGCAGCCCCGCCGACCCCGCCTCCCTCAGCCGATTCTAACTTAGTTGAAATCACCTCACCAATGGTTGGTACGTTTTACCGGGCCCCGGCCCCTGAGGAGCCACCGTTTGTCGATTTGGGCGATCGCATTCAGTCGGGGCAGACCGTCTGCATCATTGAGGCGATGAAGCTGATGAACGAACTCGAAGCAGAAGTGACCGGCGAGATTGTCGAGATCTTGGTCGAAAATTCTGAACCGGTTGAGTTTGGCCAAACACTGATGCGGGTACGCCCTAGCTAGATTCAGTTCGTCCCCAGTAGATCAGTTCGTCCCCAGTAGATTAGTCTCCACGGCCTGCCCGTGAATAATTAGCTATATCCCATGGGAAAATCCGCTCGCGCTCGGGCTGCGATCGCCCTCATCCTGCTGATTGTTCTAGCCAGCGGAGGGTTACTGGCCCGATTTTATCTGGGGTCAGTGGGGCGAACTCTGTTTGTCATGACGCGGCTAGGGATGTTGCTGTTGCCCGTATTGTGGCATCGCCAGCTACAGCCGCGATCGTGGCAATTCGGCTGGCCGGCCCAGCGCCAATTTTGGGACGGCAATGGCCTCGGACTCATCCTATTCAGTGTCATTGTCGGTAGCTATTGGGCCTTCGGTCGTACCCTGATTGATGAGGCGGCAGTACAAGCCAGCGTTGCCAACCTTGGCTTGCTCCAACCCTTTGCCTACTTTGCCTTTGCAGTTTATTTCACCTTCATCAACGCCTGCGTCGAAGAGTACATTTGGCGCTGGTTTGCCTATCGCGCTTGCGAGCAGCTAGTCACTCGTTTTGCAGCTGTAGGGCTTGCGGCTGTCAGCTTTACGCTCCATCACATCGTCGCTCTAGCTGGCTTTACCGGCAATCTTGGGGTAATAGTTATCGGCTCGCTAGGAGTGTTCATCGCTGGCGCGATCTGGTCAGGTTGTTATCTCCGGTATCGTTCTCTATGGCCCTGCTACATTAGCCATGCTTGGGCAGATTTGGCGATCGCGATCGTTGGCTGGCATCTACTCTTTATCGCCTAAAGCAATCGCTGGCCGGTGATATTCCTCATACGAGAGCAATGCTGGGCAGGTCATCGGCAAGGTCAATCCACCCACCACATCCCGTCACGATCAGGATTGCCATCGGCTGGGACAGATCACGCAACTGAGTGACGACAAACACCCCTTGACTCGGGAAATGACGACCGCAGGCGCTGTTTTTATAAACAGCAAACTACACATGGAGTATTGCCCCCATGCAAATGACCTATCGTGGCGTCACGTTTCGCTCACTCATTGCCGGTAGCCCCACCATCGAGACTGAGCAAACTGGCGTTTTTCTCGGCAAGCCTTACAGCATCAAACAGCCCAATCAGAGCTTTCGTCGGCCAGCTGAAGCCCTAATCTATCGGGGTGTACGCTATACCCGCTAATACTATTTCTACGAATCACAACCACACATAGATTCTTCAAAGCCCCTTTTTCAAGGGGGCAGCGACAGCAGGGGATCTTCAAATCTGTAGCGCTATTACAGAGAATTGGTATAAGCCGTAGCTTTTCGTTTCCTCCTAGACAACACAGACAGCAAACTGTATCTCGTTGATCAATAGTCAGCGGGATTTTTTTTGCCTACGCACCACTGATCTCCGCATCTCCGTAGCCAATAATGGCAGTTTCTCACAGTCAGGCGGCCTTTCAACCCGCTAAAGATTCCTTAGATCGCCTGTTCATTCCCCTATGGCTTCTTGGGAATAGCTGCGCTAAAAAAGGGAGCCAGCGACAGCAGCCAAGCATCAGACATCGTCCGATTAAAGGGCGGCGACAGCAGCGGCGTCTCATGGATGACGCGATCATTCAGAACCGATATGGCGGCTCCCGCATCCAATGTTGAAATATACGGCAGGGAGATTAAATATCGCCCTCGCCCTCAAACAGAGTATCAAGCGGCTGCGCAGCAATCCCGCACCTTTCGCGGAGATAGCGAGACAGCACATCATTTTGTCCGTGGGTGACATAAACCTGCTGAGCACCGGTTTCCTGGATCGTGCGAATCAGGCTTGGCCAATCTGCATGGTCTGACAACACAAACCCTCGCTCGTAGCCGCGCCGCCGTCGGGCCCCACGCACTGCCATCCAACCAGAGGCAAATGCCGTTTGTGGAGACTTAAAGCGTTTCATCCAAGTGGAGCGATGTCCCGATGGAGGAGCCAGGATGAGATCTCCGGTATATTTATGACTCCGCGGCATCTCTGATGTCGTGACTGTTGGCACCATCTCCACACCCTGATCACGGTAAATATTGTTGAGTGCGGCGATCGCCCCGTGCACATAAACTGTTTGATCGGTAAACTTCATCAACTCACTCAACACCCGTTGGGCCTTGCCAAAGGCATAGCAAAATAAAATTGAGGGGCGATCGCGATCAGACTGCCACCATTCATAAATTTGTCGGACAGTCTCTTCACCGGTGTCCCACTTGTAAATTGGTAGCCCAAAAGTTGCTTCGGTAATGAAAGTATCGCAGGGCACCACCTCAAACGGGGCGCAGGTCGGATCAGCGCCCCGTTTGTAATCTCCTGAAACGACCCAGACCTCACCACCACGCTCGACGCGCACCTGCGCTGCACCTAATACGTGACCTGCTGGATGTAAAGAAACGCAAGCATCGCCATATTTCAGCTTTTCACCGTAGGGCACATTTCGTAGCGTAATTTCGGTCCCTAGCCGTTTACGTAAGACGCCCTCGGCACTCGCCATGGCAACGTAGTTTTCGGAGCCTGAGCGGGCATGATCGGCATGGGCATGGGTAATGATCGCGGTCTCTACAGGTCGCCAGGGGTCAACGTAAAAATTGCCTGCTTCGCAATACAAGCCCTCAGGTCGAACGGTGATCAAAGACATGGACATTCGGATAAAAGAGCATCAAGCCAGGTACAGTGCGATCGCCCGAGCCCTTTGTAATGGCAACCCCAACGACAGCAACAGGCCTACGATCAATTTTGAGCGTGCCAGCTCAACTCAACATCTCTTCAACGGCAGACCTTTACGCTCAGCCCCAACTTAAGCAGAAGTCTCAGCCGGCTCTGGCGTCGGTACTGTGACCAATGCCAATTCAACCCGATGCGCTTGCGGTTCAACAATTTCAGCGCGAACGTCAGGACCAAAAAACTTCTCAATCTTCTCTTGTTTTTCCTGCCACTTGGTCAAGGGAATGAAGGGCGAATCAAACTCCAGCACTAAGCTGTAAGCACCCCCTTTAGATTCTTCTCTAACTGCCATCAGTTCCGGTCGTTCTTCGTCCGATGGGGCCAATCCCAAACGCTCTAAAACCTCGTCTAAGTGCGCTTCTTGACCATAGCGATAGCGGGTGACATCACTACGCACCTGCCTCTGGGTGGGGGTTGCCTGCTGTTCTCGCAGGGCCGCAACTTCTGGCGTCGTTTCTTGGGAATATTGGGTCGGCTCCAACTCCGCCGCTCGCAGCGCCAGCCCGCCCAACAGCACAGGAATGCCGTAGAAAAATCCAGCTAAATTCAACGTGGCATTATCTTGAAAATACGCCACAAACCCAACGACGGTCAGAATACCGCCCACTACCAACAACACATTCCCGAGGGACGTTTTCCGCAACATATAACTTTTGTACTCGGACTTACTCTCTGAAATTGTATCGTTCGGGGCACCCCCAAGAAAAAATCGAACCGTCACTATTCATCTATCGGTGCAGGGTTTTCCCCCTATGCTGGTTTACGGCAGTGGTGAAGAGGCCTGAGCCCGTTTAGGCAATCGCGCTAATTCCATCGCGTTCAGCCAGGCTTGCTACTAGCGTCTTCTCCTAGACAAGGTTAATTTCATCCCAGCCCCATCTGATTTGGCAGATTATGGATGCAGTTGGCTTAAAACGCCAGATGAGATGTCAAAATGAACGAAAATCAGCCTTAATACTTCTTCATTTTCCAATGTCATCTGTGATGATGATTGACTCATTCCTTTTCTGAGGAACTCCAGCAGACATGCTACGTATCTTCACCGATTTTGACGGTCCGATTATGGATGTGTCGGAACGGTATTACCAGGTCTATCAATACTGTTTAGAAGCCGCCAGGGAACCCGAACAGCCGGTCAGCTGCCTATCTAAGCAAGCATTTTGGCAGCTCAAACGGGCACAGGTGCCGGAGCGACAAATTGGTACCATTTCGGGTTTACATGATGACCAGGCACGACGATTTGCGCTGCTCCGACGCGACAACGTCCACAACCGTGAGTATCTCAAATACGATCGCCCCCTCGCGATCGCTTTTACAGCCTTGCAGCATCTGCAAACCCTCAGCAGTGACTTGGCTGTCGTTACCATGCGCCGAGAATATGCCCTCAACTACGCCCTGGACAAGCATGGTCTCGGTCAGTTTTTTCCGGCTCAGATGCGGTATTGCCTGCCCGACGTCTATGACAAGGCCCAGGATGTGATTGAAAAAACCCGCTTAGTTGAAAAGGCCCTCTCTGAACTGCCACCTGTCTCAGCAACTTGGATGGTGGGAGACACCGAGGCAGATATTGCCGCTGCCCGAGCCCATGATTTACCGGTAGTCGCAGTTTTGAGTGGTATTCGCAATCGCGATCGTCTAGCAACCTACGGCCCTGACTACATCGTCAACGACCTCAAGGACGCTATTAATACCATTACCACCCAACTCAAACTGTGACCCCTACCCATCGGCGAGCGTCATAAGACTGAAGGGCCTGGCAAACATCAGCAACTTGTGCGGACTTGACGAGTCGCGCACAAGTTGCTCTTCCGCGTTAAAACTGCTGTAAAAAGCGCAGGTCACTGGAGTAAAGTCGACGGATATCGTCGATTTCATGCTGCACCATGGCCAACCGCTCAACGCCGAGACCTGCAGCAAAGCCAGTGTACACTTCTGGGTCATATCCCACTGCTTGCATCACGTTGGGGTCGATCATGCCGCATCCCAATACTTCTAACCACTGCCCTTTCCACTCCACATCCACTTCCGCCGAAGGTTCAGTAAAGGGAAAATAGCTGGGCCGAAACCGAATGGGAATATCCCCAAAGAGCGCATCGATGAAAGCGCGAATCGTGCCGCGCAGATCAGTGAAAGTAATGCCCTTATCGACGGCAAAGAACTCCATTTGGTGAAAAACAGCCGCATGGGTTGCATCCACCGTATCGCGGCGATAACAGCGTCCCGTTGCTAAGACTCGACAAGGGGGTTCGTGATCTTTCATATAGCGGATTTGCACGTTAGAGGTATGGGTCCTCAACAGATCACCATTAGGCAAGTACAGGGTGTCCTGCATGTCGCGGGCCGGGTGATCGGGCAAAAAGTTCAGCGCTTCGAAGTTATAGTAATCGGACTCAATTTCCGGGCCGCCAGCCACGGTATATCCAAGTCCCACAAAGATTTCGGTGATTTGATCAATAATGCTATTGATGGGATGCACCCGACCCTGGGGCACAAACACACCGGGCATCGTGACATCCAAGGTTTCCTCTGCGATCTGAGCTTGGATGGCCTCATGCTGTAGGTCGGTGCGGCGCTGATCGAGGCTAGACTGAATGGCCTCTTTGACCTGGTTGACTAAGGAACCAACACGGGGCCGATCTTCTGGGGGCAGTTTGCCCATGCCGCCTAGAACTTTGGAGACCTTGCCCTTTTTGCCCAGGTAGTCTAGACGAATTTTTTCCAGGGCCTCTAAGCTATCTGCCTCAACGATCGCGGCTTCTCCGGCAGACTGTAGCGCTTGCAGGTCGGCTTCTAAGGTAGTAGAGGGTGGGGTCATGCCAGACATCTTTAACTCATTGACGACAATTGGACCAAAGCCCAAATACGAGATGCCCGCTAGCGCTTACCGCGGCCTGAGGCTAGGCTGAGGTGATGGCAGTAGCCACTGACCAATCTGCACTCAACCGCAAAGGAGCGATCGCCCATGGGGAACCTTGACTAATAACCTTAGTTTACGAGGTGAGCGATCGCGAAGCCAGTGATTTCGATATCGATCTACCGATACGTCAACCGTCTGTTTTTGCCGTTCGGTCTCAGACAACGTGAGCAACCGTCTTTGCTTACGGCGAGCGCTGTAAGGTGCTTATCCCCCGCAATTCGTTAGGCTTTCAATTCAGAGTTGCCCTAAGAAGATTATGAAATTACTCGTTAGTAATGATGACGGTGTGTTTGCCACGGGCATTCGCATCTTGGCCAATACCTTAGCCAGCGCTGGACATCAAGTGACCGTGGTCTGTCCCGATCGCGAGCGCTCTGCCACTGGCCATGGTCTGACTCTCCACAAGCCCATTCGCGCCGAACAAATCGAGGGCGTTTTTCAACCTGATATTGCCGCTTGGGCCTGCTCTGGTACTCCCTCGGACTGCGTCAAACTAGCGTTAGGCGCAATTTTGCCCAGTCCCCCCGATATGGTGCTCTCAGGCATCAACCAGGGAGCCAACTTAGGCACCGACGTGCTGTACTCCGGCACGGTATCCGCCGCCATGGAAGGGGTCATTGAAGGCATTCCGGCGATCGCATTTAGCCTGACTGATTTTGCTTCGCGCGACTTTCGCCCAGCTGCTCAGTTTGCGGTCACGCTCTTACAGACCCTTGAGCAGCATCCTTTGCCACAACCGATGTTGCTCAACGTGAATATTCCGGCTGTACCAGCTGACCAAATTCAAGGCCAAGTTATTGCCCGACAAGGCGTCCGGCGCTACATCGATTTGTTTGAAAAGCGCCTCGACCCACGGGGCAAAACCTACTACTGGTTAGCTGGTGAAGTACTTGAACCAGTCGCCCACGAAGAAGATAGCTACCAAGTGTTGGCCGAACAAATACAGCAGCTATCTCAATTTGAAACGTTGCCCAATATTCCCACTGACGTCATCGCGATTCAGCGCAACTTGATTACCATCACACCGCTGCAATACAACCTCACTTCTCACATTGGGCTTTGCGAACTGCAGACCTGGGCTCACCAACAAAAGCCGCTGGCACTTCGTCCTGATCTGCTGGGGCAACCTCAGAAACCATGAATATAATCGTCTTTAAACAGAGTTATTTTTGTACAGTTGTTTTTGAGAGTTTGTAAAGATTCGCCACAAACCCTCTTGATAGAATTATCTTGAGACAACACTTGGAATAGGCTAACTTTCAAAATTTTCAACCTATTTAGGGCATATTACTTTCAGCGCCAGGGCACATGCCGCAGTCACTTGCCAACTTTGAAGCAACACACCCATGTCTGATACAGAAAACCAGTTTTTGATCCGTTTCTGGGGAGTCCGAGGCAGCATCGCCTGCCCTGGGTCTCACACCGTTCGGTATGGTGGCAACACTTCATGTATTGAGATGCGCGTTGGCGGCAATCTGCTCATCTTTGATGGTGGTACAGGGCTGCGTGAGCTGGGCTTAAAGCTACTGTCCGAAATGCCCATGGACGCGACGATGTTTTTCACCCACTCTCACTGGGATCACATTCAAGGCTTTCCCTTCTTTGTACCGGCTTTTGTACCCGGTAACAAAATCAATATATATGGCGCGATCGCGCCCAACGGTAGCACCATCGAGCAGCGTCTCAACGACCAAATGCTGCACCCCAACTTTCCCGTGCCGCTGCAGATCATGGGGGCCGAGATGAAATTTTGCGACATTGATGTCGGTGAAGCGGTGGAAATTGGCGACGTTAAGGTTCAAAATACGCTGCTCAACCATCCCGGAGAAGCCGTTGGCTATCGCGTGAACTGGCAAGGCAAAACCGCCGCTTACGTGACTGACACTGAGCATTTTCCTGACCGCCTAGATGAAAATGTCCTTTGGTTAGCCAAAGATGCCGACGTCATGATCTATGACGCGACTTACACCGATAATGAATATCACAGCGAAAAATCTAGCAAAGTCGGCTGGGGCCACTCTACCTGGCAAGAAGCTGTCAAAGTCGCTAAAGCCGCTAATGTCAAACAGCTTGTGATCTTTCATCACGACCCGCTGCACAACGATGACTTTATGGACGAAGTGGCCCAAGATACGGCTGAGCAGTTTCCCAACAGCGTCGTTGCCAAAGAGGGCATGGTCATTGATTTGATGTCGGCCCCTGAGCCCGCAGTGGTCGTCTAACTAGCGTTTTGATCCATCTCCAGTTCCCTTGCCTGTGGCCATAGACGGTCGGGCAGCAGGGCCCATTGGTATCGACTCAGTAACTTCGCGGCTCGGTTGTGCGGCTTAAGTCACTCAGGCGCGATCGCATAGCACCAGAAGTCGCAGCGGGAACTGATTGCTTGCTTGATGACTCAGATGTTAGTGACTCTCGCCAGATTCCAACGGTTCCAGTCGGGCTAATTATGTCAAACTGTAAAGGTGTGGATTACTTCTTCCCTATCAACCGCCCACACCCCAACGCGCATTGCTTTGGGGAACTTTGATGGTATTCATTTGGGCCATCAAACAGTCATTCGTCCGATTCTGCCGACCGCCGCGCCACCGCCAACGTTGGGGCTGGGTCCCGTCATTACCCCTGATTCCCTAGCTGCCCTGCAGGGGTATAGCGATCGCTGCCCGCGCCTTCTCAACGACTGTGGTTTCCACTCCACAGTGTCGCTAGGCACGCCCCCTTTAGCCGGCCCCATCCCTAGCGTTCTGACGTTTTATCCCCATCCCCGCGAGTTCTTTTCTGATCAGCCGCGTCCTTGGCTCACACCGCTAGAGGAAAAAGCCGCCTTCCTCAAACAAATGGGCGTTCGTCAATTGATCTTGCTGCCCTTTAATACTGAGCTAGCTAATTTGAGTCCCACAGCGTTCGTCCAGGCGATATTGCTGGACCGATTACAGGCGCGCCATATCAGCGTGGGAGCTGACTTTCGGTTTGGGCATCAGCGGCAGGGAAACGTCGCCCTCTTACAGCAGCTTGCCGAGCAACGAGGCGTCCCGGTCACCGTGGTTGATTTAGCCACAGCGGCGGGCGATCGCATCAGCAGTTCACGTATTCGGCAGGCCCTTTGTGCAGGAGAGCCAGAACCCGTGCAGCAGCTCATGGGGCGACCCTATCGCTTGCTGGGACGCGTGGTCAAAGGGCAACAGCTCGGTCGACAGATCGGGTTTCCCACCGCCAATCTACAGGTCCCCCCCGAAAAGTTCTTACCCCGCACGGGGGTCTACAGTGTTCGCGTTTATGGCATTCCCCACCACCCCCCAGAGACCGGTTGGCCCGGCGTGATGAATCTTGGCGTCCGGCCGACTGTCAATGGGCAGCGCCAGTCAATTGAAGTGCATCTGCTCAATTGGCAGGGCAATTTATACGGCCAGACCTTAACCGTTGCCCTGCAGGGCTTTTTGAGACCTGAGCAGCGCTTCGACTCTCTGGATGCGCTGAAGGCCCAGATCCAGGCGGATTGTCAAACGGCCCAGGCTTGGCTCTAGTGGCAACTCAGCCTTGAGCAGGGCATCATAGGGCCAGTAGCATCCCAGGCAGGCAGATGAGCGATCGCGTTCAACAGTTGGTAGAAAATCTGAGCAAAACCGTTGTCGGTAAAGAAGACGCGATTCGACTCGTGTTGGTCGCCCTGTTTTCGGGGGGCCACGCCCTCTTAGAAGACGTGCCTGGAGTCGGCAAAACCCTGTTGGCCAAATCCCTCGCTCGCTGCATCGACGGTACGTTTCAACGGGTGCAGTGTACCCCTGACCTGCTACCGGCAGATATTACCGGCACGAATATTTGGAATCCTAGCAGCGGGCAGTTTCAATTTATGCCAGGGCCAGTATTTGGCCACGTCCTGCTGGCCGATGAAATCAACCGGGCCACGCCGCGCACCCAGTCCGCACTGTTGGAGGTCATGGAAGAACACCAGGTGACCCTCGATGGGGTGTCACGATCTGTCCCGACTCCCTTTTTTGTCATCGCCACCCAAAACCCAGTGGAGTATCAGGGCACTTTTCCCCTGCCGGAAGCCCAGATGGATCGCTTTGCGCTGTCATTTTCCCTGGGATATCCCTCAGCGGCAGAGGAAGCCAAAATGCTTGATCGCTTGGCAACGCCTGTTCACCCACAAGACCTACAGCCCTGTATCACCCCCGCCGAAGTGGCCGAGACCCAGGCCGATTGTGCCGACGTCCGGGTGGAGCAGCCCGTCAAAGACTATATCTTGGCGTTAGTGCGCGCCACCCGCGATCATGCCGACATTACGCTGGGGGTAAGCCCCCGGGGCAGCGTGGCGTTTTATCGTGCGGTTCAGGCTTTGGCATTTTTGAGCGATCGCGAGTACGCCTTACCTGACGACGTCAAACATCTTGCGCCTTACGTTCTCTCCCATCGATTGATTCCGGCTGGCGGGCATCAGGGAGACAGTCTAATTCAGACCTTGCTGGAGAGCGTGCCGGTCCCTTAGATCTGCGTTACAACTCCGATGGTGTGTCCAATGCCAATTTAATTACCTTGCATTAACCTCTGGTCTTTAGAATTTTGAATTGGGTTGTGTGGGCAGCCATCGCTATCGGCGGCTTTCCATTTCATTGAGCGGCTGCCTCAGAGCAGCCATCAGACAGCAGCTCGTGAATAGCCGCGCCGTCACCTAATCGCGTTTTACCAGAGAGAGGGGATCATCATGAGTCTTCAGCGCCGACAGTTTTTGATGTTTATGGGAGCCACGGCAGGAGCTACAGCTCTAGGCACATGGGGTCGTGCGGGTAGCGATGTCGCTCAGCCCTTAGCCGGCAAGCCTGCCATGGCTAGCACCTTCCCCTTTGAGCCGGTGATGGGCCCGATGCCGCTGCCTTACATGGGGCTCGCCAAGGCCGAGGAAGCCGCCAAATTCGGCCAATATGTCGTCAGCGACGACTTAGTTTTACCGACTGGCTATACCTATGACGTTGTTGGCGCTTGGGGGGATCCGGTGGGAGACTCGCGCTTTGGCTATAACAATGACTACATCTCTTTTGTTGAGACTGCACCGGGTGAAGGCTATTTGACCATCAACTTTGAATACATCAGCGGCAGCACCTGGATGGAGACCTACCCAGAGGTGATTGGCAAAAATCTACCGTTAGACGATATCCAAGCCGCTGCCGAAGCTGCCGGTGAGAGCGGCATCAACTTTGATGAGCTACCTGAAGGCGATCGCCTCAAAGCTCAGTTACAAGAACTCTGCAAAGAAGCGCTGACCGATGTCGGGATTGGGGTCGTCTCAGTTCGGCGCAACCCCGCAGGCGCTTGGGAACGCACTTTTTCCAGCGCTGATCGCCGCGTCACAGGTCTATCTGGACTCGAAGATGGACGCTATCTCCAGGCCACTGGGCCCGCCGTTGCCGTTTTTGAAAAGACCTCTGGGCAGGGCTATATTGATGGCCTCAGTACTGACATTATCGGCACATTTAATAACTGCGCAGGCTGCACGACCCCCTGGTGCACCGTCATGAGCGCCGAAGAAAATTTTCAAAATTACGTTCCCGAGGCAGTATTCGCCGATGGCACGTCAATGCCCACATCCGAAAAACCGTTCGTTGTCACGGCAAATGATATGGATGGTCTGGGTGGAGCCTTTAACTACGCCGGCAATAAATATGGCTGGATGGTAGAAATTGATCCGGCCAATCCCAATGACTATGGTACGAAGCATACCTGGCTGGGTCGGTTCCGCCACGAGGCTGTCGGGGTCCGAGCCGTTGCCAATAAGCAACTCGCCGTGTACTCAGGGTGCGATCGCCGAGGCGGACATTTATACAAGTTTATTAGCACCGACACCGTAGCTGATCCGACTAGCAAGGCCAACTCTGACCTACTCACCGCCGGTATGCTCTACGCCGCTAAGTTCAACTCAGACGGAACAGGCACCTGGATTCCCTTAGAGGCTAGCACCGCTGTCAATCCGGATATGCCTAGTCAAGTAGTCGGGGGCATGATCACCCTCCCGCAGCGGCCCTCCGGAGGCGTAATGAAGGTCGACTCAGACGCTGATATGCAGTCATTTACTCAGCAGTACCGCACCTTAGGCGACCTCTATGAAGGCTCAGCCATAGAACAGCAGGGCGCCATTCTCATCGATGCACATTATGCCGCTAACGCCGCTGGTGCCACCAACACGGCTCGACCAGAAGACACCGATGTCGCCACCGATGGCACCGTGTTGATTGCCTTTACCTCTGGTGGTCCGGGGGGCGATGGCGGCCCCCACAAACAGATTTTTCAAGGACCCAATGGCGAAACTCCCTATGAATACGGCTGGATTATGAAGCTGATGGAAACCAACAGCGACCCCGCTGCCATGACCTTTCAGTGGGAGATGTTGGCCCTAGGCGGTGAGCCCGCCGAGGGTGGATTAGGTTTTGCTAACCCGGACAACCTAGAAATCGATGACCAAGGCAATATTTGGATGGTCACTGATATGTCGACCAGCAAACACAACCAGGAAGTCGTGAGCCGCAGCGATGACGAGGGCAACCCTGTTAGCCAGTCCAGTCTGCGGGGGTTGTTTGGCAACAACTCGATTTGGATGATTCCAACGTCGGGGTCCAACGCCGGAGAAGCCATTATGTTTGCCTACGGCCCCATGGAATGCGAAATGACCGGTCCTTTTATGTCTCCAGATCAGTCCACATTGTTTCTCGCCGCTCAGCACCCCGGAGAAACCCACGGCATTCGCAAAAATGGCGCCTTTGAAACCCGCAAATTTGCTATGAAAACCACGAATGGCGAGGTTTTCATCCAAGAGCGGAATGTACCCCTGGGCTCCAACTGGCCCAGCCAACAGGTAAATGCCGCGCCTCGTCCCGCCGTTGTCGCCGTTCATAAAATCGACGGCGGCAAGTTGGTGTAGCCTTCGGCTGCCAGACTTATTCCTGAACTGCCCAGCGATGGGAACACCGAGCATAAAATTGCAGCCTCGCCATCCCGTTTATGTCGATAGCGAGGCTGATGACTTTAAGACAAAAGCTGTATGCGCAGTGCAGCCTTATGCAAGAGAAGTGGTACTCACTGGAGCTTCAGTGCTCTGAACCCGAGTAATCTGGGCACCTAAGCTGGTGAGCTTAGTTTCAAGCTGCTCGTAGCCTCGGTCTAGATGCTGCAATCCACTCATCACCGTCTTACCTTGGGCCCCCAAGCCTGCCAGCACGAGGGCTGCCGAGGCCCTAAGGTCGGTCGCCATCACCGGCGCTCCCGAGAGCATAGGGACCCCCTGAATCACTGCACAATTGTTTGTAACTCGAATATTGGCTCCCATACGGTTGAATTCAGCCACATGGCGTAGGCGATTTTCAAAAACCGTTTCCGTAATCAGGCTATTGCCCGTGCTGAGCGTCATCAGCGCCATAAACTGGGCTTGCATGTCCGTAGGAAACCCCGGATATGGCAAGGTTTGAATGTTAGTTGGCAGAATTTCGGCACCGGGCACAATTCTGACTCGATTATGCGATTCGACCACCACCTTAGAACCGGTTTCTTCAAGCTTGGCAATCACCGCACTAAGATGCTCGGGAACGATGGGCGACAGCGTAATTTCTGATTTCGTGATCGCACCCGCAATTAGAAAAGTTCCGGCTTCAATCCGATCAGGAATGATGGCATAGTCGGTGCTGTGCAAACTGGGGACCCCAAGAATCGTAAGCGTCTTAGTGCCTACCCCACGAATGCGAGCCCCCATTGCTCGACAAAAGTTGGCTAAATCCGCGACTTCGGGCTCTTGGGCAGCGTTATCAATGACGGTTTCTCCCTCTGCCAAGGTAGCCGCCATCATCAACGTTTCGGTTGCGCCAACACTGGGATAGTCCAAGTAAATTTTGGCTCCCTGCAGTCGCTTGCGAATGCCTGGAATACAGGCATGGACAGTGCCATGTTCAATTTGGACATCGGCACCCATGGCCCGGAGGCCGCGGACATGGAGCTCAACTGGACGAGCACCGATCGCACAGCCCCCCGGCAGCGGAATCCGCGCCACTCCCATACGAGCAAGGAGCGGCCCAATGACAAAAAAGCTAGCGCGCAGCTTACTAACAATGTCGTAGGGAGCGCGGGTATGGCTAATATCGCTGGGATCTAGCTCCAGGAAGTCGCCTTCACGCTGAATTTTGACACCTAGTGCCGTCAAAACCGCGGCCATGCGTTCGACATCCACCAAATTGGGAATATTGCGCAGACGACAGGCTTGAGAACACAGAAGCACGCCGGCCATCACCACGAGCGCTGAATTTTTAGCCCCGCTAATGGAGACATGACCTGACAGCGGATGTCGGCCCTCGATTTCTAAAACCGAATTGTCTGCCTCAGGGGAAGTAGGCATCTTAATACCAGTGGCTGTAACGATGGGTTTAACCCTCCAAAACCTGAGTCAGACAACTCAGATGTAAATTTTCGTCTAGATTTTACCCAATTCAACCATCTTCTCAGAACTTTTTGGAAGGATTACCCAGAAAATCTTTCTAAGGTTTGGCCCTGACCTATTGCAAATTACTCATAAGAGTTGACGAAAGGGTTCAACTTGAGGCAATGTATAAGACTGCGGCTGTAAACAGGATTACAGTTGGCTGTCCCGTCTGCGGAACTGGCGGAATTGGTAGACGCGCTAGATTCAGGTTCTAGTGTTCGCAAGAACTTCCGGGTTCAAGTCCCGGGTTCCGCATAAGCCATTGATGACGCGAAGTCAAAAATGGTTCCAATCACTGTTTCGGTCCGAGCCGGCCTCTTCAAATAGTCTGATAGGGGTGGGTGAGGTTGATAAAACATCAACGCTGTCTGGTCTTAGTTTAAGGTTGTTAGCAAAGCATTAAGGGTTGTCGGCATCGTGCTAACCAGCCTCAAAAATCCCTGGGTGAAATCGCTACGGAAGCTGCAACAGGCAAAATATCGCCGTCAAGAGCAGCAGTTTTTAGTAGAAGGCACCCATCTCGTTCAGGAGGCGATCGCAACCCAGCATCCTCTCGTAGCGGTCTGTGCAACGCCGGAGTGGCAGGCCCGCTATCCGGTCCTCTGGCAACAGTTAGTGTCCGCTACGGAACGGCATGAACTCGTGAGCCCTGAGGTAGTTGGCCTGATCGCGACGACTCAGACACCGGATGGGGTAGTGGCGATCGCCTCCCGACAATCCGACCCGCCAGCGATTACGTTCCCTCACCTCGGCTTGCTGCTAGAAGACATCCAAGACCCTGGTAATGTTGGTACCCTGATTCGCACGGGTGCAGCCGTGGGCGTAGATGGTATTTGGGTCACGCTGCACAGCGTGGATCTTACCCATCCCAAGGTACTCAGGGCCTCGGCTGGACAATGGTTTCGCGTTGATAAACAGGTGGTGACAGAGGAACTGTCAGCTCAGTTGTCGACGTGGCGCGCCCAGGGGTGCCAGGTACTCGCGGCGGCCTCGGCTGGCGCTGTGCCGTATTGGGAAATTGATTTGACCCAGCCCACTCTCTTGATGATGGGAAACGAAGGGGCGGGGCTATCCCCAGAGGCGATCGCGCTGGCTGACCAAACCATTTGTATTCCCATGGCGGACAATGTGGAATCTCTAAATGTTGGCGTGGCAGCGGCCATTGTCTTGTTTGAAGCCCGACGGCAGCGACAGCAAATCCATCGATTGTGACCGTTTAGATTGACTGGGACCGTTCAGTCAGACTCCGCGGACTCATCCGCAGCCATGAACTGCTCAATATCATGGACAGCGTCGTCGAGCAGTTGGCCCAGATCCGCTTCAGGGGAGGCTACTGAGTCGGAATCAGTTGCTGTTTTAGCCGGTTTTGAGGAGGCCTCTGCCGTCGGGCCGTCGTTACCAGAAGATTCTGGTTTAAAGACAGTTTCGAGCTCATCCAGAGCATCGGCAAACTTACGCACGGAACGGTTTCGGCTATCTTGTGGCTGATGGTTCACAGTGAATAAAGGCTTTGGAGCAAGCCTTACAGAAGTTCTACACAAGCTTGCTCAAGATCTTAGTCAATGTATCAACTGATCGGTAGAGCTGACACCACGAGCATTGTCTGCCTGTCTGAAACCACATTGGCTAACCTAAGAGATCCCTATGCCTACACAACACCCCTTGATTAACTCCGTTGAGTCAATAGGTCCCATGCCGGTCACGTTCCCCGCTGGGCAGCTTGTCTTAAGTCCCAAATTTGCTCAAGAATAGAAAATCCGTTTTATGGATTCATCATCTAGCGCATGCGTCGGCAAAACGATACCTTAAGGAGCATGCGCTGCAGTTAGTTGCCTAGGAGAAAGCTGTGAGTCAAGCCTTTGACTACGATTTAGTAATTATTGGTGCCGGTGTGGGTGGCCACGGGGCAGCCATCCATGCGGTTCGTCGCGGGCTGAAAACGGCCATCATTGAAGCGGCAGACATGGGCGGCACCTGTGTAAATCGGGGCTGCATTCCCTCTAAGGCGTTACTCGCAGCATCGGGACGCGTCCGCGAACTGCAAAATACTCACCATCTGAATTCGTTGGGCATTCAAGTGGGCGATGTCGCGTTTGATCGCGCGGCGATCGCTGGCCATGCAGAAGATTTAGTCAGCAAGATTCAGGGAGACATGTCCAACAGCCTCAAGCGCTTAGGCGTTGATATCATTCAAGGCTGGGGACGTTTAGCTGGCGAACAAAAAATTGTGGTCACCACTGCAGCCGGCGATCAAACTATCACAGCCAAAGACATCATGCTGTCCCCCGGGTCGGTCCCGTTTGTCCCGCCGGGTATTGAAATCGATCACAAGACAGTGTTCACCAGTGACGGTGCGCTCAAGCTAGAGTGGCTGCCTGAATGGGTCGCCATTATCGGTAGCGGCTACATTGGGCTCGAATTTTGCGACATCTACACGGCCCTCGGCTCAGAGGTCACCATTGTCGAGGCCCTCGACCAGGTGATGCCGACCTTTGATCCAGATATTGCCAAGATTGCCCAGCGCGTCCTAATCAATCCCCGTCCGGTGGAGACCCGAGCCGGCGTCCTCGCGATGAAGGTCACCCCAGGTTCCCCGGTGGTAATCGAGCTCGCTGATCGCGAAACTAAGGAAATCGTCGATGTCCTCGAAGTGGACGCTTGCTTAGTTGCAACGGGTCGAATTCCCGCAACAAAAGATTTGGGGTTAGCCCGGGTCGGCGTGGAGACTGACCGGCGAGGGTTTATCACCGTTGATGACGAACTGCGAGTAGTCCGTGATGGCCAGCCGGTTCCCCATTTGTGGGCAATTGGAGATGCCACCGGCAAAATGATGTTGGCCCACGCCGCCTCTGCTCAAGGGGTCATCGCTGTTGACAACATTTGCGGCGAGTCGCGCACGGTCAACTACCGCAGCATTCCCGCTGCAGCTTTTACCCATCCGGAGGTGAGCTTTGTGGGCATGACCGAGCCTCAGGCCAAAAACTATGCTGATGAACACCGCTTTGAAATTGCAACTGTCAAAACCTATTTCAAAGGCAACTCTAAAGCCCTGGCAGAAGGCGAATCGGATGGCTTAGCCAAGGTCATCTATCGCAAAGATACGGGCGAAATTTTAGGGGCTCACATTATTGGCCTACATGCCTCTGACCTGATCCAAGAGGCCGCGAATGCGATCGCCCAAGGGCAAACCGTCACAGCTTTGTCCTATTGTGTTCATACTCACCCAACACTCTCAGAAGTGCTGGATGAAGCATTTAAACGTGCAGTTGTTAGCGCCTGAGGCCTGGAGACTATGCAAATTCGTCGTCGGCCGCCCTATCCCGAGGTATCCGTGCAAAGTTTGACTTACAAAATTGAGGCCCCCGGTGCAGAACCGAGAAACATTCTAGAGAAAATCGTTTGGCAAAAGGAACGGGAGGTTGCCCGACTGCGTCAGCAAATGCCCCTAGCCGATTTGCAGCGGGAGGTGCTAAGTGCTCCCCCGACGCGGGACTTTCTGGCCGCTTTGCAGCAAAGCGATCGCACTCCTGCCCTCATTGCCGAAGTTAAAAAAGCCTCCCCTAGCCGGGGGGTGATTCGCGAAGATTTTGACCCGGTGGCGATCGCCCAGGCGTATGAGGCAGCTGGGGCGACCTGCCTGTCAGTCCTGACTGATGAATCCTTTTTCCAGGGCAGTTTTGACTATTTAGCTGCAGTGCGAGCGGCAGTAGATACGCCCCTCCTCTGCAAAGAGTTCATCATTTACCCCTATCAAATGTATATGGCGCGGGTCAAAGGGGCCGATGCAGTTCTACTGATTGCAGCCATCCTCAGTGATGAAGACCTGCGATATTTCACTCGCATTGCCCAAGCGCTGGGGATGCGCGCGCTGGTAGAAGTGCATACGTTAGCAGAGCTCGATCGCGTTCTTGCCATTGACGCCATTCAGCTCGTGGGGATCAATAACCGGAATCTCGAAACCTTTGAGACGACCTTGAGCACGACCACGCAACTACTAGCGCAGCGGCGCACCGACATGGCCACCAAGCAGCTCTTTATCGTCAGCGAATCAGGCATTCATCAGCCAGCGGATGTGGCTGAGGTTCAACAGGCCGGTGCTCAGGGCATCTTAGTCGGGGAGTCCTTAATGCGTCAGGACGACCTCGGACAGGCGATCGCCATGCTTTACTCCTAACGGCACTAACTTCTCATTCATGAGTGAGCCCATACCTCTCCCTTCCCACGTGCATTATGAGCTGTTGTTGCGCCTACTAGAACAGCAAACCTGCTTTGCCACTTATGATCATCCTCGATTGAAAAGTGAGGTGAGTGAGCTGATCGTGACCTTGCGAAAAGCGCTATCGCAGCAGCGGCAGCTCGAGCAGACTTGTCAGCGGCTCAACTTAGCCGTTGACTATCGATGGTCACTCAATGATACGGCCATTGACTTAGAGCCTTAGACGCGATTGAGCCAGCTGCCGGCTTATGAATTTGCGCTCAGGGCGATATTGTCTAGCATCGTTCGCTCATATCAATTCTTTTTCATTAACGTTCAAAGCTGCCGGCCGGTGCTTTCGGTAATAGGCCGATTACCATTACCGTCTTGGTCAACCGAGGCGATCGCCGTGGGGGCTATTCAGGCGTCCCCAGTTTTGAGTATTCTCCTAAATGGCTCTTATCGAGATCACTATGTTAGACCTCACCGGAAAAACTGCCCTCGTTACTGGCATTGCCAATAATCGCTCCATTGCCTGGGGGATTGCTCAGCAGCTCCACGCCGCGGGGGCTGACCTCGGCGTTACCTACCTCCCCGATGCCAAAGGCAAAATGGAAAAGAAGGTGAAAGATTTAGTGGAGCCGCTGAACCCATCTTTGTTCTTGCCTTGCAATGTGCAAGACGATCAACAGGTCGGCGAAACCTTCGACGTAGTCAAAGAAAAGTGGGGAAAGCTGGACATCCTGGTTCACTGTCTGGCCTTTGCTAACCGTGATGACCTGACGGGCGGCTTTAGCGAGACTTCACGCTCTGGCTTTCAAACGGCCCTGGATATCAGCGCCTATTCCTTAGTGAATTTAGCGAATGGGGCTAAGGCACTGATGACCGAAGGCGGTAGCATCATTACCCTGACGTACTTAGGCGGCGTACGGGTTGTTCCCAACTATAACGTCATGGGTATCGCCAAAGCCGCCCTAGAGATGAACGTTCGCTATCTAGCAGCTGAGCTCGGTGCCAACAATATTCGAGTCAACGGAATTTCAGCGGGTCCGATTCGCACCCTGGCGTCTTCTGCAGTTGGTGGCATTTTAGATATGATTCACCACGTTGAGGAAATCGCGCCGCTGCGCCGCACCGTCACCCAAGAAGAAGTGGGCAAAGCTGCGGCTTTTTTGGGTAGCGACCTCTCAAGCGGGATTACCGGTCAGATTCTCTATGTCGACTCTGGCTACAACATCATGGGAATGTAGCCCTGATACACCAATCCGCCGTCGTCTCGATAGACTAAAAGGGATGACCAAGCGCCCTTTAAGACCTTCACGAGATTCGCAAAAGCCGATTACCAGCTCGTCTCAACCTAACGATCTGGCTCAGTTTTTTCATCCTTTCTCCATTGATTAAGGTTCTCGAAGTGAGCGCTCCGCAGTCTGTCACGGCTGAGTGTTGAGCCTATTTATGGACATTTTGGTATCGTTGGCATCCGGTCTGATTATTGCAGCAGCGGTCCAGCTCTTGCTGGCCAATTTAGGATTGGCCCTAGGGCTCACACTACTCGACTGGTCTCCATCCAGCCCACAGCCCGCAGAACAACCAAAATCGTCACCGGTTTCGCTGCCCTTGACCCCCTTGGTAGGTTTAGGCGTCACCCTCACAGTGTCATTGGTACTGTTCGTTGCGGCTCTGCTAGCAACTGAGTTTGGCCAACTGCTTGATCCTCGCCGGGGAGTCATTTTCAGCATTTTGCTATGGGCGGTGTATTGGCTGGTATTTCTCTGGTTGAGCTCCACCGCGATCGCCAATCTAACCAGCTCAGTCTTTGACGTTGCCATTACCGGAGGACGACGGCTGCTCACCGCTTTACAGCAGCTAGCGAGCATAGGGCGCGACGACTCTGGTGCTGACGAGACGGCCACCTTACAGGCCATCCAAGCTCAACTTAGGGACATAGAAGAGGTACAGCAGTATCTCCCTCAGCTATTGGCTGAGCAGCGCCAAACCCTGATCGAAGAAATCAGCGATCGCACCGACCTGTCATCAACCGAAATTGACCACATGCTCCAAGCGGTCGAGCCACAAGTCGCAGCTCAACCTCAGACTACCTCAATGTCGTCCTCGGGCAGCTTGCTGTCACAGCTCAACCTACCTAGTTGGCAAGACCTTTTAGAAAAGTCTGTAGAGCAGCTTGACCTGTCGAGCCTCGATGCCCAAAGCCTCTGGCAGCTTGTGAAGGACTGGCAGCCGCCTGACCCCAAATCGCCAACCGCCGAATCATCCGTTGAGCCGCCATCCATGACTCAGCAAGTTCGAGCCTTCGTCACCACCAACCCCCCTTGGCGCTTGCAGCCATCCCAGCTTCAACACCAGGTGGAGCAGGTGCTTAGCGCCCCTGAGGTCGATACTGCGACTGCCCAACAGCAACTATCTGAACTTGACCACGACCAATATGTAACTTGGCTGCAGCAGCGCACCGATCTCGATACGGACCAAATTACTACCATTGCAGCTCAGCTCAGTTCGTTGCACACCACATCAGCAGCACCGCAGGCAACGATCACGACTTCTGGAGACCAAGCCACAACCGAAACTGCACCACCAGTACCAACGGCCCATTGGCAGGCAGTGGAAGAGGGGCTGCTGGCCTATCTGCGCTACACCAATCTGGATAGCCTGTCCGCAGACAGCTTAAGCGCCAAGATCCAGACCTTACGCAACGAAGCGGATATTCCGGAGACGGCGGCGATCGCCCCCGACGTTACCGATCGCTCAGCTCTGGGGGAGGTCTTGTCCCGCCGTAAAGGGCTGGCTCTCGACCATCGGCAAGCTCTGGCTCAAGTCTTGGAGACTGAGCTGACACCATCGCCACGGCCCGCAAATGAGGCAGAATCAGCAGGGTCACAGCTGAGTGATGCCGCGACACAATTGGCTGAGCGGCTGGCCGCCATCGACTGGTCGACCATTGCCCCCGATGACCTTGCCAACACCATCATCAACCAGGCGCGATCGCTGGATTTACCAGTCGATTTCGACTGGTCAAGCATTTTAGAGCCGCTCCCACTGTCCCCATCATCTCAACCGGGGCTCATCGACACCTTGCAGTCGATGGGGCAGGCCCTTCAATCGTCTAAACAGGCGGTTACTCAAGTCGGCCAATCTATGCAGACTTGGACCGCAGAAATCACTCAGGACCTATCGCAATATTTGCAATTCGCCAGTAAGTCAGCTCTGCAGCCCGAGGCAATGACCCAGGCCCTCACCGACATTTGGCAGCGTGCCCTCCAGCAACTCCCGGATCTATCCCAGTTACCTAATTTCTCTGACCTGCAGCAGCTACTCGATCTGACCGCTGTTCAGCAGGCACTCCGCCAGCGCCCAGATCTGACCGCCCAAGAGGTAGAACAAATTGTGGACGCCCTCCAGCAAATCTGGCAGCGGGTAACACAGACCATTAGCGATTGGGTCGGGAGCTGGCAGCAGGCACTGCAAGCGCGCCTGGATCAGGGGACTGACAACTTAGCCACGGTGCGTCAGCAAGTGGTCAATCGCATCGTCTCAGCCCAAGAAACGGTCCAGGCTAGGGCGATCGCGGTGCAAGCAGATCTACAACGGCAAGCTGATGTCGCCCGGCAACAAGTAGCGATCGCCGCCTGGTGGCTGTTTTTGAGTCTTGTGAGCTCCGGGGTCACCGCCGCGATCGCTGGGTGGTTGGCAACCCAGTACTAGCCTTGGCCACGGGCTTGGCAGCCTCGCGCCTGAGCCAAAATCTACCCTCCGGTTTCCACATTCTGCTATAGTCTGGAACCAGCTTGAGGAGTTTTCGTCAAATGCTAGCCCCCTGCTCCCAATAGCCATTGAAGGAATCACCATGAAAGTTTTGCATGCAGCCTCATTAAGCGGCTTAATGATCGCTTGTTATCTGATGAGCCACAGTGCCGCCTTAGCGATGGAAGCAGAGATCATTGCCGATACGCTCACGGTTAAAGCGGGACCAGGTGGCACCTTTGATACGGTCGACCTCGTGTTTGTAGGCGATCAAGTCGAAATTTTGGACCAGCAGGGCGACTGGGCGCAAATTTCCACGGCCAACGGCACGTCGGGCTGGGTGCCACGTGATCAAGTGTTGATCGCGTCAGAGTCCAACGTGATCGACACCAACCAAGTTGACGCGGGTGCGAGCGATGGGACCAGTGGCGGCGTCGCCTATCCAGAGCTGGTTGCCGTCATCGAGTCTGACTGTGCTGCGCCCAATGAATTGATTACACAGACTGACCAATCACCAACGGGCGAGGTCCGTTCCTATTACTGCTGGGAGCCGGCCACTGCCGAGACCAGTCGACGGGGAGAGTGGCTAGGCACCGTTCCCACGCGCGAAGACCCAGACTTTGGCGCTGACCTAGCCTGTCGCTATGAGGAAGCGGCCTGCGAGTCGGCCCTGGCCCAATTGGAAAGCGACTACGCCGCCGAACTGTCCGATGCCATCCTCGCTTGTGGCTCGCAGCAGGGCATTTTGTTTTTACAGCCTTTAGATAAAACTGTGGATATCCGCTGCGGCTTTTTCGCCACCAGTGTTTATGATTTCGACAATGATGGTCAAGTCGATTATGAAGACCCGGTCAGCGTTGATATTTCCGTATTTGTCGCTGATATTGAGTTCTAGTTCACCTCGGTCACCTAAGGTCGCCGGGCCGCGCAATTTACTACACAACAAGCCACTAAGTCTGGTTGATTTATCGGGGCCTTGCTGATACGGTTAGCCGGGAAGCTGTTGTATGGGAGAGTCGCGATCGCACTGTTGACCACTGTCCTGAGCTAATCCAGTCTTTAGGAAGGCTTCCACGTAGGCTCAACGCGCTTGGGCCTATGATTTAGATACCCACAGCTGTTTTCCGCAATGCCAGACTCCTCGACTGAGAAAATTGCCTGTCTCAAGATCCTCGCGGCGGCGGCCAACCTCAACGGGGATCCGACTCCCGCAGAATTTGAAGCATTCTTAGCAGCGCTCAATACATTTCAGCCAGTCCCGAGCGCCATGACCCCGGAAAATCTGCTGTCTTGCAGCATCAATATTCCGGAAAATCTAAACCTAATCACCACGCCAGCAATGCAGCAGCAGGCTTATCGGGGCACCCATGCCATCGTGCGATCTAAGGGCATCGATGCCCAAGAAGCCCAGCTTTTGAATGAGCTGAAAGCGGCTTTTGGCCTATCCGCTGAGCTGACGAAGACCTTGGAAAAGCAGCCACTAGTGAGGGGAGCAGGCGGTGGTGTCAACTCAGCCTTAGCCGGCATGGCCTCACTGATTGGCCGCGAAGGTGAGGTCCGGCGGCTAGTATTCGACTATTCTCTGGGGGCGGCAATCGTTGGGTTAGTGCCCCTGACTGGGGGCGGCACCCTTGAGGTCAAGCTGCTGATTGTACTCGCACTCATCCTCAAAATGATTTGGGATATCCGCAACCTGTGGGGTCAGCCGCGGGGCCAAGACATTTTAGCCATTGTGGGCAATATCTTTGGCTTTATCGGTGCCATCATCGCTGGATTTTTAGCTTGGGCCACCCTTATCGGTTTAGGAGTGGTGATTCCCTATGCGGGTGCTTTTGATAAGGCCGCGGGCTTTGCCACTGCCACCTGGGTCGCGGGTCAAGCAACTAATCAGTTCTACACTAGCCAAAAACGGCCTGATTTCAGCGCGCTCAAGCGGGCGTTTCCCAATTTGATGTCTTCAGACCGGTCGTGATAAAACTGCAGCGGAGTGAATCGAGTGGATACATTTAAGCGGCGTCAGTTTCTATTAGGCGGAGTGGCGGCCGGTACGGTTGCGACCGCCAGCAGCGAATTTGTCCGGCGACAGCGGGCGGAGGCTAAACAAGCCGCGATCGACGCCTATGCCGCTGAGTTTTACAATCCCGAAGACATTATTCAAGCAGCGGTCACGGGCGATACCCAAATGGTGGAAGAGTTTCAGGCAATTCAAGCGTCTGCAGTCTTCCCACCACCGGAGATCGCCTATAACCGTGAAATATCAAAGCGGCTCATCCTGCTCAGTCGCCTCGCGACCCAGCAGTACATTACCGGGCGTAATGATCCCGATTACGACGGCAACCTCCAACAGCTATTTGACTACAACCCGAGCCTAGACAAATATCGCCTCGTCACTTCCTTTCGCGGACAGGAGCGCCAGGTCAACGACAATATTGAAATTCAGGTACCCCAGGAAGTCATCGATGATCCTACGCTGCTCGATAATCCCACCGCGTTAGAGGAAAACCTCGCCCAAACCGAAGACGCAATTCGGACAGGGGTAACTGCCGCCGTTACCGTCGGTCGTAAGATTGATGTCTTTTATGGCTTTTTACTAGAGTCCAATGAAGACAGCATTTTAGTATTCCGGGGTACCCAGCGACTGCTGGAATGGCTAGGCAATGTTTATGCTGTGCAGCAAGAGTATCTGCATCCCACCACGGGAGAGTCCCTTGGGCGCATTCATCAAGGGTTCCGACGCATTGCCGATGCTATTATCAATCCCCTAGCGGTGGACGCGGTCAAGCAGATCAATCCCAACAAACCCTGCTATGTCTCTGGACACAGCTTAGGCTCTGCCTTGGCCACCATCTTGGCACTAGATATCGCCCTAGCTGAACCACAGCTCCAACCGCAGCTGCAGGTTTACGTGTATGCCAGTCCTCGGGTGGGCAACCCTGAGTTTGTCAACAACTACGCCCAGATCTTGCCCAATACCTTTCGGATCACCAATCTTGCCGACCCGATCCCGACGATGCCGCCAACTAAGCTCCGGGCCGAGTTTGTACATGTTGGTGAGGAGTGGTCCTTCGTCAATCAGGGGGGCGACATTTTGCCTAACCATATCGTGGATACGTATCGGCGGGCGGTAGATGCGGAGGTCGAAACTAATCAGAGTCGGAACTTTCCGAGCAGCGGCGTCGGCAACGTGAACGCATAAATCACGTTGGACTGCAGGGAGACACCCGTGATAAGAGCTTGGTAATATGCCTAACCCTTACCAAAAACTGGAGAGCTAACCGCCTCTTCACCACCATCTCAAGCCTCACATCGTCAATGTCAGTCCCAAGCTGTATATTTTCGCTGTCCGTAATCACATCAATTGCGCTGTAGATCGAGGCAAGGACTTTATGCAAGTCGGTAGCTTTGCCCTCTATTCGCAAGAGACCCAAATGACTGATCGAAATCCATCGCCGTTGCAGTCTAACTCTGAGAGCAACCGTTCAGATTCCGGTACCCGCACTTCCAAGGTGGTTTTCTACGTTAACGGTGTACCCATCGACGTCTCATGGATGCCTCGCCAGGCCTGGATAGCTTTGGGTATTGCCGTCCCTATCATCGCCATCCCTATCATTTTCACGACTCAATTTTCAACTAAAACGAGCTTCAAGAATTCACCGCCCACGGTCACAGAGACCGCTGATCGATCAACGGCTGCAGAGCCTAACCCAAACGCCACCAAACCCTCACCCTCAGCTGAGGAGGAGATCGCCACTTATACTGAAGCCATTCGCCTTAACCCTAACAATAGTGATGCCTACAACGATCGCGGTGTGGCATATGGCGAAATCGGTGACTTTGAGAATGCCTTAGCAGACTTTGAGACAGTCGTGCGCCTATCGCCTGACGACTCACTGGGCTACATCAATCGCGGGGCGGCCAAGCTCAACCTCGGCGATACGGCCGGCGCTATGGCGGATTTTGAAACCGCTGCGGGACTGGGCTCCCAAGACATTTTGCTGTACTTCAACCGGGCCTTGGCTAAAGCAGAACTCGGCGACATTGAGGGGGCGCTAGAGGACTATACCAAAGCTGCTAGTGCTGCGGCTGAAGATACCAACGCCCTTGATGTCGATAACATCAGAGCCGAAAGCCTAGGCAACCGCGGGGATTTGAAGTTTGACCAAGAAGACTTGGCCGGGGCGATCGCTGACTTTGACCAGGCGATCGCCCTTGACCCTGACAATCCCGATTATCGGTTTACTCGGGGGTTGGCCAAGGAACTGCAAGGAGATGATGTAGGGGCGCTTGAGGACTATTCCGCCACCCTTGAGCTTGATCCCAACTATGCCAGCGCCTATTCCTTGCGAGGCGGCATTCACAATACGGCAGAAAACTACGATGCCGCCATCAGTGACTTTTCCACAGCGATTCGACTCGATCCGCAAAATATCAACAACTACACTAGCCGTGGTCTCGCTTATGAATTTGCGGGCGACTGGGAAGCCGCATTCGCCGATTATGATGAGGCCCTTCGCCGTGATGCCACCTTCGCCGATGCCTTTTATGGCCGTGGAATCGTCAAAGTGGAGCTCGGTGACCGACCCGGAGCGATCGCTGACTTAACCCAAGCCGCGGAGCTGTTTCAGCAGCAGGGAAACACCACCACTTACCAAGATGTGGTGAATTACCTCCAAGAGCTAGAATAACCTGAGTTCAGGTTAATCATCTCTTTAAGGTTTGCTGTTCCGTTATCGGCCAGTTTTACCCAGTTTAACTACACTCCCAGAAGGTTAGGGATTGCAGTAAAGGCATTGTCCCGGATCGGCAAACTGCTCCCCATCCGGAAATTTATCAGCCTGCTGAAATTGACATTGCTGACAACCATACACCACTGCCAGCGTTAGTAAGGTAGGGGCACGACACAGACTACAGGGCAGTCCAGGGCGACGCTTGATTTCCCGAAAGCCTGGACAGCCACAGCGAGGACACCGTCTAGCGATTTCTACCAACAAGTTATCCGTTGCCTGAGCAATCACTTGCATGCGGGTAGGGTTGTAGAGCGCCCGCATGTCGGTTTCTAGATGAGCAGCGCGCATTGAAGATTGGCTCAGTGCCTGACTCACAGCCGTCTCCAGATGTGGAGCTGTTGTGATGCCTTTAGCGATAACGGTGGTCGGTCTGCCCTCAGCGATCGCCATCACAACCAGGCCATGCTCAGGAAAACCAACTGCTTGGGCAAAGGCCCATGCCTCCTCAAGGGAATGCACTGTTTGGGCCCGATAGTTGGTATGGGTACTGATGACTTGACCCACAATTTCCAGTGTGTGCTGTAGGTCTAGCAACAGGACAATCTCGCGATCGCAGGGCACAAAGGGAATTTGAGGATGGGGGCCAAAGCTCCCCTCGCTAGCGATCGCCAGTGTTTCGCCAGTCAATTCTAGGGCCGCTTTAGCCTTCAGACGCGCGGTGACGAGCTGATTGGCGGGGCGGTCGATGTCGCGGGTAAAGGTGCCCAGAGCATCGGTATTGAAATTTGCCGGCACTAAGGGCTGGAGATTGAGGATTGTCTCCAGACGAGGCGCGATCGCCTGCTCTTTGTGATGCATGGTGGCAATGATTGCCACGCGACCGGAAAACTCTTCCATCAAGCTTCCTCCGCATTAGCAAAGGAAAGGGTAAGGGCGATCGAGGACATCATCCTGTCAGGTGAAATATGACCATTGCTATAAATTCTCCCTGATCGCCGCTCCTTATTACTATTGATTGGATTAATACTGATTGGGCTCGGCCAAGCATTATCAGCTTCATAGAAACCTCTCTGCCAACAGGAACCGAGAGAAATCGCACTGGTTTGGACTCAAATATTGCGGCCTGTGTGCCTACGCAGATGACCTCCCCTCATCGGTCAATAACCAGACAGGAGAAAAGGGAAGAGTCGCAACACGGAGTCAGCGTCAGGAGGGAGCTCTCCCCAAAAGTCAACATCATCAACCACAGGCAAAAATTGGTTATGTGCGTCTGTAACCCGTTGAACCAAGCATTGCAGGCCAGGGCTGGATGAACTCTAAGGGAACCGCCCCGTCACGCCCATCGGATAGTGCTTCGTCAGGGTTTTGCGCCGACCCATAATGCCTACTGCAACAGATCAAGGCACCTCTACACATCATCCAAAAGGTCGGAGCATACCCCGACCTTTAAGCCCGCATCGTCTCGATTTAACAACCCTCTGGCCCACAGAATTTGTGCGCGTATAGAACCTCCGCATCACAGATATAGGCAATGCCCGAATAGTCCTCAAAAAACTCTGCGGCAATCTGATCAGAAATCTTTAAGGCCATATCCCGATTTTCGGTGAGCACCTCAAACTTGATATTTGCTTGGGTGTCGGAAACGCTAGGCTGTCCTGACGAGCGCACGTTACGACTCCCTCTACCGCCCGCATCAACCACCGTATAGCCGGTCGCCCCTGCTTCATCGATGATTTTGGCGAGCTTTTTCAGCAACAACTTTTCCGTCACAATCACGAGTTTGCTAGCTGGCTTAACCATGTTATTGACCTCTCAACGTATGGACTCATTAAAACTACATAAAAACTCAGGGAACCGGCGGCACTACAAGCGATCGCGCTGATTTAGCCGCCGAATTGACACCAGGCTAGAGAAGCACTGGCAGACCGCAAGGCGAGGCAGATTACCCTCCCATCAGTGCCTGGGCCAGCCCGATGAATAGCGGTGTGCCCACGGCTAGGGCGATCGGTGTGCCCACGGCTGTAGACGCGCCAATATAGGCAGAGGGATTAGCCTTAGGAATACCCGCCCTCAATGTGGGCGGTCCCGAAATATCTGAACTAGACGCAGCAATCACAGACAACAGGACGACGCCACCGGGGCTAAATCCCGTCATGATATGAGCAACATAGCCTAGACCAAAGCCAATGAGGCCATGCAACAGCGGGGCCACCAGAGCGTACACTGCATACCATTGGGCCACTTTACGTAGTTCGCCAATTCTCGCCCAAGCCTCCATACCCATGACCAACATTAAGATCGAAAGCAGACCGCGAAAAAGCGGGTTGTAGAAACTTTCATAAACACTTTCGGGGCGAGTTAGGATACCCAAGGCAATACCCAGCAGCAGCGCCGATAGGGCCGAGCCTTGCAGGCTATCTTTGACAATGGGCCAGATCTTGACTCGCTGATTAGCGGCTCCTCCCGACTCGCCTCCAGTCCCACTAGGATTGCTAGGATAGCCTCCTGACGTCCCACGTTGATTACCCGTAGGGTAACTGCCTGCCGCTACGGGCTGCTTGCCAACGTATTCTTCTTTCCTGAGATATTCTTCGTTTTTAAGATACTTGTCACGATTTTGCTTGCTGGTATAAATGCTAGCTAAGACGATCGCAGTGACAAGCGCTGGAATGTCCATAAAAGGATAGAGTGCAGCGGCCCAGGCCTCGTATTGCATGCCCTCTGATTCCAACATGGTGATACCTGCAGCAAGAGTCGAGCCACTCACAGCACCAAACAAGCCGCCAGTTGCAATGGCATCCACGGTTCTAATGCCTGGCAGCTTACCCAGGGTGTTGTACGCGATGAAGACGATGAGCATCCCCACAGCCGCCGCAAACACCGCAGGTAATAGCATCTCGGCCAGATTGGCATTACGGATAGCAATGCCGCCGCTGAGGCCAACCTTGATCAATAGCATGAAGACGATGAACTTATAAATCGCCTCTGGAATCTGCAATCGACTATTGAGGGCAGCAATGAGCATGCCACCGATCAGAAAGCCTAGCGTCGGAGACTGCAACTTGTCTCCAAAGCGCGATAAGAAATCGGCTAAAAAATCCACGAAAACCTCCTTCCATTTCTCTATTCACAAAAGCGGTAATAGCAATAATTGATTTGTGAAAACTTGAAGAATTTAGGAGTGTCGCGATTCACTCCCATGTCACAGGGTTTCCTCACACATCCCATCGCCAGATATCGACAGGGAACTCAAAGATGGCCAATCCATGAATTTGAAGGAGGACAGCGAGCTCAAACCAGAGCGCTCATCCATAGACTCAAATCTATTTAGATTTAATTCTTCATGCCATTCAGTCTATCGTAAAGGGACCTCAAGTCCTCGTTCGCTCGACACAGATTGGGAATGCAATGTCAAATCTAAGAGATAAGTTTTTCTTTTGTTTGTTAGCTTATTCTATGCACCTGGCTAATATAAGTTGCGATCGCACCATTCGATCTAGACCGGTCTAGAAGCCCCAGGCATCAGCACTAGCGATCGTGACAGATCCCTCCACGGGCAATACCAAGTCTCTGAAACCGCACTACAAACGCATTTGCTGGAGCAATCCTCCCAACTCCCTTAGCAAAAGGAAGCAACAAAGTCCAAGGGATGAATAGTTCTTTTCTTAAGGAGCAGCGACGGCGGGGAAGCCTTCATCTGTAACGCTTTCATACAGAATCGGGATACCGTGCCTATGCAGAACCGATAGCCGGGAGAACTTGCCATGCAGCCGATACCTAAAAGCCACTACCGACGGGCGTCAGCAGTGGCTTCTCTGAAAGTCAAAATATGAGCTTATTGGTTAGGTGGACAGCCGCGCTTAGCCGCCGTAGTTCCAGCCGGTTTGTTCCAATAGCAGCGGTTCGCCCTCGCGGTTAACCGTCGCACCGACGACCTTACCCACAAACACAGTGTGATCGCCATGCTCAACACTGCCGACAACTTCGCATTCGACATAGCCCAGAGTGTCTTCAATCACGGGGCAGCCAGTTTCAGGAGCTGTGTAAAATTCAACATCTTCAAACTTATTGCCAACGCGATGTAACGGCTTCAAAAATTTCTGAGCCAGTGGTTTTTGTCCTGCTTCTAAAAAGCTAATGGAAAACACGCCGCTCTTTTTCAACATTTCGTGGGACGTAGAGTCGTTTTTGACGCAGTTCACCACAAGGGGGGGCTCAAAAGATGCCTGCATCAGCCAGCTCACGGTAAAGCCATTCATCTGATCGCCATCTTTAACTCCGCAGATGTACAACCCGTGGGGAATCTTGCGCAACAACGTTTTTTTAGCTTCTTCGTTCAACATATCGCTTTCTCCTATGGCATCGATCCATCTTACCGAGGGACGACTATCCTCAAATCTCACTATCAGTTGATTTGTTGGCACCCTCAGGCTGAATCTTGCCTCATAGTGACAAACACCACCAACTGCCCCCATGTCCTTCGTTAATCGACTCTGCTAGTACCGGCAAAAGGCAAGTTTCTTAGGGGCGGGAACTATACTCGGGCGACACCTTCGGCACGGGCGGCTTGCTGCACCGCTGCGGCGACCGCAGTCGCTACCCGCGGATCAAACACCGAGGGAATGATGTGCTCAGCGCTGAGTTCGGTGGGGCTCACGAGGGCTGCGATCGCCTGGGCTGCTTGTAAAAACATCACTGTCGTCATGCTCTGACTCCGGCAATCTAGCGCCCCCCGAAAGACGCCCGGAAAGGCCAGCACATTATTGATCTGGTTAGGGTAGTCGCTGCGGCCGGTGGCCATCACCGCGACTGAGCCCGCTACTAACTCAGGCTGAATCTCAGGAATCGGATTGGCCATGGCAAACACAATCGGATCAGTCGCCATCGACTGCACCATCTCCACCGAGACGACCCCCGGCGCACTCACGCCAAGAAAGACGTCCGCTGCTTTCATCGCATCTGCTAAATGACCGGACTCCTCAACGGCAAAGGCTTGTTTCTTGGCATTGAGATCGGTGCGATCGCGAGAAATAATACCCTTGGAATCGCACATGAGGATGGTCTGTGCACCGGCCCGCTGCAGCAGCTGTGCGATCGCGACCCCCGCCGCTCCCGCGCCATTGATCACAATGCGGATTTGGGAGAATTCCTTTTTCACGAGTTTGAGGGCATTGGTCAATGCCGCCAACACGACAATGGCCGTACCATGCTGATCGTCATGAAAAATCGGAATATCAGTTTCCGCTTTGAGGCGGGCTTCAATCTCAAAACACCGAGGTGCGCTGATATCTTCCAAATTGACACCTCCAAATACCGGCGCCAAGCGCTTAACCGTGGCGACAATTTCGTCGGTGTCTTGGGTCGCCAAACACACTGGGAAGGCGTCAATATCCGCGAATTCTTTAAACAGCAGTGCCTTTCCCTCCATCACAGGCAGGGCTCCCTCTGGGCCGAGGTTACCTAGCCCGAGTACGGCACTGCCATCGGTCACGATCGCCACCATGTTTTGCTTCACCGTGAGGTCATAGACGCGCTCAGGGTTAGCAGCGATTGCCTTACAGACCCGTCCTACACCGGGAGTATAGGCCATGGCCAAGTCAGCTTGGTTACGCACGGCGATGCGGCTCGTCACCTCGATTTTGCCGCCTTGGTGCAAGGTAAATGTCCGGTCCTCGACCGAGATAACCTTGATCGCATCCAGCTGTTTTAGCGCTGCGGCAATTGACTCAGCATGGCTATCACTCGAGGCATCCACATTGATTTCACGAATTACCCACTGATGGCTCCGCTCTAACAGCTGCACATCTTCTATATTGCCGCCCTGATCGGCGATCGCCGTCATGACTGAGGCCAGCATACCCACCCGATTAGGGAGCTTGAGACGCAGAGTCAAACCGTAACTGGAGTTGGGCGTGAGTTGAACCATGAAATTTCCCGTGATGAGTCCATACGCTCGTTTTCCCAGCGCCTGCGCCTGACCAACGAACTGTATGAATGGTAGGCCGATTTGAGATGAGGAAACGAAACAGACTGTATAAAGTAGAAGAATCCTGATCAATCCACCCAAAATTGTGGTCTGGCGCTATCCCATTGGTCAAGACTGGCTCACCCCTATCGCTCATCCCAAGGTGCTGATGCAACCGGCTCGCACAATCCGGATCTGAGCTTTAGCAAATTTGGATGTCTACCCAACTATGTTCTCCAACGGTCTGGAACTGGGATGATGTCAGGGACTCAACCGTTACGATCAATCGGCTGCCTTCCCCCCGCCAAAATACTCTATTGACTATCGGCTTACCGCATTCCCTCAACTCATCTTGAGACTCTATGGCTACTCTGCGCACCGAAATTGAAATCAATGCTCCCCGCGCTGTGGTGTGGGAAGCGCTGATTTGCAAAGACGAATGGCGGCGATGGAATACATTTTTATTTGATGCCGATCCAGCCTTAAAAATTCAGCCCGGCAAGGAAATTTACCTGTCAGTGCGGCGGTTGGAAGACGACGAGTTCACCGTCTTTGAACCCCTGATTACGCTATTGCAGCCCCAGTCTTGTCTCCGGTGGCGAGCCAAGATGCCGGGCTTTAAAAGTGAACATGCATTTGAAATTCAAGATCTCAGTCCCTACCGCACGCTTTACACGCATACCGAGCGCTATCACGGGGTACTTTCCAACATTTTTCTGCCGTTTATCCGCCAGGATGAAAAGCAAGGGATGAAGCGCATGGCTCGACAACTAAAACGCTATGTGGAACGACGCGAATACCACCAATATCGGCGTGACCAGCGCGATCGCGACTCTCGCCAACCCTAGCCTTGAGCCCCCAGCAGTCGCAAGTCCCAACCCTAGAACCCTGCACCGACAATCCATGGCCTAAAAATTCGCGCTTCCCTGCGAGGTACCGCGAGCCCGGCCCCAAACAAAACCGAGGTAACAAGTATGTGACCTCGGTTCTGCATGCTTGATCTGTGAACACTGAGCTTAGCCAATTCGCAACAGCTCGACATCAAATAGGAGCGTCGCATTGGGAGGAATCACGCCGCCGGCTCCCCGCGCCCCGTAGCCTAGCTCGGGCGGAATGATTAGCTTACGCTGCCCCCCGACACGCATGGAGGCAACGCCTTCGTCCCAGCCTTTAATGACCTGACCCACCCCGATAGTGAAACTGAAGGGGCGGTTGCGATCGCGGGAGCTGTCAAATTTTGTACCATCTTGCAGTGTGCCGGTGTAGTGCACAGTCACCCGCTGCCCGGTTTGCGGCATCGCCCCGGTTCCTTCCACGATATCTGTGTACTGTAAGCCCGAATCTGTAGTCACTAAGGTGTCCTCTGAGGGTTCATCGTTAGTGGTCTCCGCCTCGACCAAATCCTCTGCAGCTTGAGAGGTTTGGACCTCGCTAGTTGCGGCTTCGGCATCCCCCACGTTGGCAGCGATCGCCTCGCCTTGACCGCCAGTAAATTGAGCCACCAGCAAAATGAGGCAAAAGGTCGCCAGCACTGCAAAACTGATTAAAATATCGCGCATGCAATAACCTCTTAGCAATTCCGATATTGCCCGCAAGGGCATTTCATATCATGAACATCCTACCGACATTTGCCGGTGGTTGGAGGCTAGACCTCATTTCAACCGTCGCCATCACACCCTCCACTGCCCTAAAAGTAGACTACAGCTGGACCGAAATCTGCGGTCATGGCACCACTGCGCTCCTCCAGGCAAGTGCACTGCAGAGCTGAGAATTCGTCACTCGCGGCTAACGCCAAAGCTTATTTTCAAGATCTCGTACTTGGCGCTCGAGGCGATCAAGGCGGCCTCGCAGCTCGTCCATCTCGGCCTGCCGAGGCACACCCAAGTCTTGGAGCACGTTACGCAGCTGACGCTGCATTTGTTCTTCAAATGCGGCAGAATCCCCAGAAAACTGAGCCATTACCTCATCGGCAAAACGACTCGCCTGTTCAGGATTAAAGCGTCCCTCACGCACCCACTCATCTGTGACCTGACGCAGCCGCTCAGCCACCAGCGACGTCGTACCAATGCCGATCATCAAGAGTTCACGTAATACGTTGTTGTTATCCATATTTGTTGTTTCGGGGTGATGTATCTGCCCAAGTTACCGCTTCATTGTGACAAAATTTGTTCAACTGCTTTACCTAAACAACCGAACCCAGGTTAAGTCGCGACCACCGATGCATGGTGCAGGACCTCGATTAGCATTACATTGAGAGAAGTTCATCCATACCGGGAAATCCCCCTCTGATTTAGACACAAAGGTGACTTAGCCGATGGTGATTGAATGGCTCAAGATGCGGGTCGCAGAAGACGAGCGAGAACGCTACATTGCGATCGACGATAGCATTTGGACCACAGCCCTCAGACGATATCCCGGCTTCCTCTCCAAGGAAACATGGATCGACCCCGACGATCGCGAGGTCATTATCTTCGTGATCCGCTGGGAAACGCGGGAGCAGTGGAAGGCGATTCCTGAAGATGAGCTCACCGAAATCAATAACCAATTTGACGCCGCGTTCGGGTCTGATTACACCTTTGAAGCGTCCAAAGAATTTCAGGTGCGCCGCTTTCCGGTCAGTACCGAGTCGGCACGGTAACATGCAAATGAGTTTTGAGGTCCGTAGCGATGCCCCTGTGCCCCCGCTGTGACTATCAGGTCAAGCCCACGGATTTGATTTGCAGTCGCTGCCGGTTGCAGCTCAAGGCCCACGGGCATCCCCGCATTGAGCTCCATCAAGCACCTACAGCTGAGTCACTGTGCAAAAGCTGCGCCTACGACTTGGACGACACCTGCACATTTCCCCAACGCCCCGACGCCAAAGCCTGCACTCTTTACCAGTCTATTCACGCTGAAACCGAACCAGCTCTGCCGCAGCAGCGCTCCAAAGCTTACCGGCCTAGCCTGCAGGCGTTTATCCAGCGCCACCGAGTGTGGCTAATCCTCATTGCGATTTTTGGGATTAGCCTGATATTAACGGTGTTTTAAGCAGCGCCGTCAGGACCAGAGAAGGGCGATCGCGTCCAGTTTTATGACACCGCTGCAAACCGGATTTTGAGATAATCCTCTTCCATCTTGGCCCCAGCGGGCTGAAGCGCCGCTAACGCTTGGGGCAACACCAGGTTACGGCGATGGTTACCAATGCGGATATTCAGCTCATCTGCCGACTTGCTCAACTCCACCTGATCTTTAGGAATGCCTGGCAGATAGAGCTCGAGGCTGTAGTCGTTATCTTGCTGCACTACCCGCAGCGTATTCTCTTTGTAAAAGACTTGAGCCGGATCATCTTCCCCGTAGAGAGTATCCTTGAGTCGCTCTAGGGCAGCAATGCCGCACATTTCTTCGGAATAGAGAGGAATTTCGCGTACCGGCAGCGGATGAAAGTTTTCGTGGATCTCGTGGCGATATTGTTGCTGCTGCTCCTTCCACCGCTGAAAAAAGGGATCCTGTACCGAATCTGGAATGATGCGGTTAGCCACCACCATATCGGTTCCCACGTTGTATAAGCTGAGATAAGCGTGGGCCCGCAAAGACTCTTTGATCACCATCTTTTCGGGATTGGTCACCAGCCGCACCGAAGTCGTGGTGGTATCCGTCAACACCTTTTCCAACTCAACCAGCTGCTCATAAAACTCGTAGGGCGCATCCATGACCTCTTTGGTCGGCAACGAGAATCCAGCCACTGGTCGAAAAAGGGGCTCTACCAAGGGACGCAAAGCAGCGGATACGGCCTCAAATGGTTTATAAAACTTCCGCATGTACCAGCCGGCCACCTCCGGCAGGCTAAGCAGTCGCAGGGCAGTTCCCGTCGGCGCAGAGTCGATAATCAGGACATCATATTCCCCTTCATCGTGATGGCGTTTCATGCGCACTAAGCTAAAGATTTCATCCATGCCGGGTAAAATCGCCAGTTCTTCGGCTTCTACCCCCTCTAAGCCGCGAGCCTGCAGGACGTCGGTAATGTAACGCTTGACCGCGCCCCAGTTACCCTCCAGCTCTAGCAGGGCATCAAGTTCCGCCCCCCAGAGATTGGGCCGTACAGGCAACGGCACATGGCCCAACTCCATATCAAAGCTATCGGCCAAAGAGTGCGCCGGATCAGTACTCAATACGAGGGTTTTATAGCCCAACTCAGCGCATCGTAAACCGGTCGCTGCGGCAACTGATGTTTTGCCTACTCCGCCCTTACCGGTCATTAAAATCACGCGCATAGTGTTGTCGCCTCTGCTTAGCCTGGAAATGTAACAGTTCTTATACTGTATCGGTTTTGACTCGGTTTAGCTGGCAATTCCCTCAAAGTGAGCGATCGCCCACCTACCAGCATCTCCAATGGCTTAAACATCAGCAGGTTCGGCAGTCGCCATGCGGCGTTGGTTTGCCAGGGGAGCCAGCACTGTCAGAGACTTGGGTAAACATTCAAATTCCACCGCTTCGGCACCGATGATCTCGCCATCAATCACCACCTTCTGGGGGGGCTCCGTGCGAATTTTGACCCGCTCCGTGCGGAGTCGAATGATGTCTTCCCGCTGGGTAGGCGTATTCACTAGGGCAGAAGCAAAGAGACTTGTTAGGGTATTGATGCCTTGGAGGCGGGTCTTGGGCGTGGCAATGGTGATATCGAGTAAGCCATCATCCACAATCACTTGACCAAATCCTTGGGCTAAGAGCGATGTTGCTGGGGCGGCATTCGCCACGGTGATGGTTCCCGTTTGCACCTCGGTGAGCTCGTCCTCAATGTCGATCACCGCCTTAAAAGCCGTTTGCTCTTGAAACTGCTGGACTCCAGCTAACAGATAAGCCAACACCCCCAGGCGATTTTTGAGTTCGCGATTGGCGCGATCGACCATCTCAGCCTCAAAACCAATACCTGCCAACAAAATGTAGGGTTTACCATTGCAGCGAGCCGCATCGACTACTCGCGTTGTTTCCGCCAAAATCGTTTCACAAGCCCCCTGAATGTCGGTGGGAATGCTCAGCGCTACTGAAAATGCATTGGCCGTGCCCCGAGGAATCACCCCGAGGGGAATTTCAGTATTCACTAAGCTACTTGCGACAGCTGAAACGGTACCGTCGCCGCCCGAGGCCATCACCAGCTCAGCCCCCTCAGCGATCGCCTGAGCGGCCTGATCAGATGGATCCTCATGTTCATTGGTCAAAACCACTTTGAGCTGTACCTGCGGTTCTAGCAACCGGCGAATTAGAGCCAGATCTTGATCAGGATTACCCTGCCCAGAGATAGGGTTGAAGATGAGGTGCCCAACCCGCGACTTTTGCATTTGGGCAATAACGGCCTCTGCCGTCGCTAGATTCATTGCCAAGGGCACCTGATGCGCTTCGCAGACCCGTAAAAAGATCCGAATATCGGGCTCGTGCGCCTGACCGTGCAGTGTGTCCACCAGAAAGAGTACTGCCGCCACATCTCCCTCCACGATGCGTGCCGCAATTTGAATATCGCCACCGAGGGGGCCAGAAGCCAAACATTCGACCGCAAGCCCCGTTGCCTGCTGTACAAATTTGCCCGTACTGCCCGTGGCAATCAGGTGATACTTGGCGAATAGATCGCGCCGACGATTGGCAAAGGCGACCATATCGTCTTTTTTACTGTCGTGGGCGATGAGGGCAATGCAGTTAGGCATGCGGTTGACCGAAGAATGGACGTTGATTCCTTAAGCTGAAAAGAAAGTTTATAGCTAATACTCATATTGAGTATTTATTTTCGCATCCAATCGCGAGCAACTGAGGGCACCTATCCGCCGCTCACGTCAGCAAAATGAATAGCCAAATTAAACCGATGACAATCACCGTCCGGATATAGATGAGCCGAAACACCCGCAATAGCCCTACCAACCCTCGAAACAAATGCTCTCCATGGTGAGTCGGTTGATCGGCGATCGCAAACCAGGCGATCCCCGTCTGGACTAAACTCCAGCCAATGGCAACTTCAAAGGGAATTTCGATGACCAGTTGCTTGAGCCAAGCCCAGGCAATGGTGCGGTTGCCGTTAAAAAAGCTGCTCAGCCAAGCAAATAGATCGTCCGTCCGTCCCGGGGGAATCTGTTGCCATCCCTCAACGACCACTGCCATGAGGGAAAACAAACTGCTGGCCAAAATGATATAGCCCACATCTCTAGTTGATCGCGCTACGCGCCGGAAAAATAGCCGCTGGTCGGGGGTGAAGTTGAGCTCAGCAAAGGGAGAGGAGGATGTCATGGTCGCAAAATCGCTGTCGCCGATGATCAGTAGTTGGATTTGGTTCAGGCTACAGCAATTCTTCAGTGCAGCCGGACGAGAGTTGAGTTCTTGGCAAAATCTTACAGATTCGCGACAAGTGGGATGGGAATGATTACGATGCAGTAGCGATCGTATTTTTCAGTGAGGCTCACGCCATGAATGATAGACCGGCCCTGTCCCGCTCTAATCGCATGCTGCTCACCACCCTCGAAGGTGTCCCCGGCCACACCATCGTGCAGCATTTAGGTCTGGTGCAAGGGAGCACCGTGCGGGCGAAAAATATTGGTCGAGACATTACCGCTGGCCTCAAAAACATCGTGGGCGGCGAGCTGAAGGGCTACACCGAACTGCTGCAAGAGGCTCGTCAAGAAGCCACTCAACGAATGATGCAAGAGGCTAGCAAACTCGGCGCCAATGCCGTCATCAACATTCGCTTCGCCACCTCTTCGTTGACCCAGGGCGCGGCTGAGCTGTTTGTTTATGGCACTGCCGTGCAGATTGATTAGCCATGGATGTCATTGGGATATTTCTCATTTTGATTGCGATCGGCTTTTTTGCCGGGTCTTACAACGAGAGAAAACATTTGCAGGACCTGCACGATCGCGAATATCGCACGCGCCAAATCAAACTAGTCAACATCGGTGCCAAAACGCGCCTACCGGATGCTGACCGTGCCAAACTGTTCGTTGGGAGCGTGGTCATCTCGTCTGACTATTTCAAAACCTTTGTCGCCGGCTGGATGAACGTCTTTGGCGGACGCATCAGTGTATTTGAGTCCTTAGTAGAGCGAGGCCGCCGCGAAGCCATCCTCCGGATGAAAGAAGCTGCCATGGAATGGGGCGCTCACGAAGTCGTCAACGTGCGACTAGAAACCGCTGAAATGGGCGGTCGAGATGGCAATGGTGTAGTCTCGATCGAAATCATCGCCTACGGTACTGGCATTCAGTGAGGCACCCAGTGAACTGGGGGAAGACGCCTATGCTATCTGCCCCCAACACGGCTCTAATCTGCAACCTGTCGCTGCGATCAAACTACTGTAATAGTGCTTGCCATGTAGCCGGACCCACGACCCCATCCGCCGCCAGCTGCACACTGCGCTGAAATTCCATCACGGCTTCTTCAGTTCCAGGGCCAAAGATACCGTCGATCGCGCCATTGTAAAATCCTCGGGCTCGGAGGGTCTCTTGCACTCGCATCACCGCTGGTCCAGTGATCCCCTGGCGCAGCGTTGGCAGTGCAATTGGGGTGTCGGCCTCGGTCTCATCGCGATCGGGAGCCTCAGCCGTTGGGGTGTCCGGCACCTTAGGCGGCGTCAATTCGGTAGAAGGGCTAGGCAGCAGCTTTTCCCAAGTGGCTGGACCCACAATGCCGTCGCTGCTCAGTCCCACATCCGCCTGAAATTCCTTGACCGCAGCTTCAGTGGGGGCCTGGTAGCGACCATCAACCGGCTCGCTTAGATAGCCCAGTAGGATCAGCATCGCCTGAATTTCCGAAACGGCGTTGCCAGTGCTGCCCAGTCGGAGCGTCGGTCGCGTCGATAGCTGCGCAAGCTGAACGGTAGCCGGAGCGGCGATCGCGATCGTTGCGGGTAACAAAGGCAACGCCGCCGCAACCGCCCCCAATAGTGCTAAGCAGCTGAGCTTATGAGCAGAGCGACGAGAAAGTAGACAAGCGCGATTCATGGGTCTGGTTCCAAAGTAAGGGTCAAAGAACACGGCAGACGACTCAGGATAGCAAAGGACACCGGAACAATAGCCCTGGTTTAAGGCCCCTAAACACTCGATGACCCTGGCAGCATCAAGCGGCAAGAAATTTCCCATAGGGTACCGTAGAGTCTCAGACGGTCAATTTTTTTTATGGTTTCTTTTCGCAATGACCAATTCCAGGCAGTCCTGACCGGCATGGTCTTGGCTGATGCGATTAGCCACGGGCAACTACCGTGGACGTTGGTTGCTACCGCTTCCCCATTGGCAGAGTTAGATCAGCCACCCTTCCCCCTGTCGGCCCTAGCGGTGACCGCCGATCACTGGTGCCACACCATTGCAGCACAACTCTCTACTCGGGCAGGGAACATGGCATTATCCGCTTGGGCCAGCTACCTGACTGAGGATGTCCTGCTAACTCTCCTCAGTCAATTACCCCAGCATTTACTGAACCTCGACCAAATGCATGCATTCCCTGGGACGGCTTCAGACATGGCTCAGCCCCCGGCAATCGCCGAGGCCATTGAGGTGCGCTGGCAACGCTGTTTACTAGCCGCTATGCACCACGATCGCACCCAACTTGAGCAAATTTCACTGGCCCTCGCTGCAGTCGGTAGAGACTGGACTGCTGCAGAGCAGGGTTTGCTCACAGCAATCGACCATGTGACACTGGCCCACGGTGACTTTCAGCTGGCCCTAGGGCAGAGCCTACAGGCCCAAACTGCGCCGATAGGAACGCCGATAGTCACCGGCATTCTCAGCGCGGCCTGGGGCGGCATGGCGAGCCTCCCCGGAGCCTATCAGCAATCCCTGATCGCTCCAGAACCGGCCTTGTGCGCGTGGCTGCAAGAGCGTTGGCACCTCACAGATCGCTGTACACTGCAGCACTGGAGCCAGGGTCTGTGGTTGCGCTGGCTAGGCGCTGAGGCTAGCGGCGGTGCACCTCAGCTCATCCTGACCGTGCAACCGAGGCCACTATAGCTGAGACCTACCGCCCGAGGGGCAGACGTCTATAATGGCGAAACATCATTTTATCCAGTTCGTAAATCGACGCTCGGTTACTGAAATTGTGACCGGAGCTTTCCCGATGGAGCATCGAGCTAAGGTAGATACGAAGATGAACCGCGATCGCACGTATAACCTATTTAATAGCTGTCACAACTTGGCTTCTGAAAATCACCCTGAAAACCTCAACTGCGACCTATACACTCGTTCTCTAAACGGATGGCTGACATTAACGGTTCAGACCATAATAAGCGGGTTTAGCATCAGCCATTTTGCCTTCTAGCAAAGACTCTTGACTCGGTCATTCCCTTTTGAAATTCCATGAAAAAGTTTTGGCGGTGGATTCAGCAAATCGATATCGGGTCAGAACCTCAAGACTGTCCAGAAAGCGGCAGTCAGCCAGCTCGTGCTACCGGCGATCGCCCGTCGCGGTTTCATCAGCTACAGCTCGCCGCACCTCCACGGATTTGGCAGCGACGACAGCCGCAAAATCTATTGGCCCCCAAGTTACCAGTGCCCCCCAGTGCTCGCCGCACCCAGCAATGTAAAGAGCTTCGACGACGGCGCGTGCGTCCGACCATCGCCCTCACGGTAGCAGTCTTGACCCTCACTGCAGCAATGGGACAGCGCTACTACCGTCAACCCGAGCTACAGGTTGGCACCGCTTCTCCCAAGACCATCCTGGCCCCTGAGAGCGCTGCAGTCACCGATGAAGAAACCACTGAAGCCCGCCGCACCGCTGCGCGCAACGGGGCCGTCCCGGTGTTGGTACCCGATACCGACATTAACCAGCGCATCACCAATTCCCTCGACAGTCTCTTGGAGCAGGCCGATCTTCTACGTCAAGAAGCGGGTGACTTCCCACCGATCAATGGTCGGCTTTTGCCCACTGCCACCCAGACTTATATTCGGGAAGCCAGCACCGATGAATGGAACGCCATCTGGTCTGTGGTTACGGCGGTTGCCACTGACCTGCGAGATGCTGACACGCCCAAACCCTCGCCCATCAGTTTGTTGACCGCTCGTACAGACTTTCAAAAACTGACTACGGCCCAGCAGCAAGCGGCTCGAGACCTCATTAACTACCAGCAATTGCGATCGGCGATCGACCTTGAAGCTTTACAAATTGTTTTCGAAACTGCGCGGACTGACTACCGTAATGCCAATCAAGGCTTGGAACGTCTCGCCCAAGCGGAGCGGGGAATTCCCAATGATCCGGCGCTACTGCGCCTCAGCGATGAGGATTGGCGCACATTACAGGCTGAGGTGCAGTTGGCATTGGAGCTCATGCTGCTGCAGGGCATTCCAGAAGGGGTATCGCCTGATCGACTAGCGATCGCCGCTGATCGCCATCTAGAAAGCCGCGTGACTCCCGCCGCCCAAACCTTAGGCCAGGGCTTTATGATGACCGTGCTAGAGCCTAATCTAGTCAAAGATCCCGAACAAACGCGGGCCAAAGCAGAAGCAGCAGCCGAACAGGTACCCGAAGTAGTCGTTGTGGCCGAACCGGGGGACGTCATCGTGCGTCAAGGCGAAGAAATCGACCAGGAAGCATTTGTCTTGCTGGACTATTTTGATCTCAGCCAACGGCGGCTCAATGTCACAGGCTTGGTCGGATTTGGCTTTGTCATGGCCGGTGGCGTCGCCATCTTTTTACTCGTCGAGCGTACGGGCCGCCCCGGTTTACGCACCCAAGACTATGGTCTGATTTTTTGCATGTTGCTAGGGGTCTCGGGCCTCAGTATTTTAGGATTTGCGGTCTACAGCTTGCCCGCAGTGGGGCTATTGGTTAGCAGCTTTTATGGCACTGCCCTCAGCTTTACGCTGGTCAGCTTGCTGGCAGTGGTATTGCCCATTGGCACCCGCGTGAGTCCCGTGCCACTACTGGCCAGTGCCGCCGGTGGTTTGGTGTGTAGCTTGATTGCGCCCCGTTTGCGATCGCGGGAAGAACTGGCCCTGCTGGGGGGGGTCGTCGGGGTCATTCAGGGGGCAGTTTACTTAGCACTCACATGGATGATCAGCCCGGTCTCCCTTAGCACTTGGTATTTACCACTCACGGGGGCCATTTTGCAGGGCATTTACGGGGTGGTCTCCAGCGTTGTCGCCTTGGGCTTGAGTCCTTATCTAGAGCACCTATTTGATCTGGTGACGCCCATCCGCTTAGCGGAGCTATCCAGCCCCAATCGTCCCATGCTACAGCGCCTTGCCTCGGAGGCCCCGGGCACCTTCCAGCACACTCTATTCGTGGCCTCTCTTGCCGAAGCCGCCGCTCGCACCCTCCAGTGTAATGTCGAATTAGTGCGGGCGGGCACCCTTTATCACGACATTGGTAAGATGCATGACCCCCAGGGCTTTATCGAAAATCAGATGGGAGGCCCCAACAAGCATGACGAAATTGATGACCCCTGGGTCAGTGCGGACATTATCAAAAAGCATGTGAGCGAAGGCCTGGTCATGGCACGGCGGTGTCGTCTGCCGAAAGCCGTCCGGGCTTTCATTCCCGAGCATCAGGGCACGATGCAAATCAGCTACTTTCATCACAAAGCCACTGAACTCGCCAAAACCGACCCAAACTTAGATATTAAGGAGGACGATTTTCGCTATCCCGGTCCGATTCCACAATCACCGGAAACGGGCATCGTTATGCTCGCGGACTCCTGCGAGGCGGCATTGCGATCGCTCAAAGAGGCCTCCTCCTCCGAAGCCCTGGCCATGGTTAACCGCATCCTCAAAGCCCGCTGGCGGGATGGTCAACTGGTCGACTCTGGCCTGACCCGTGAGCACATGGGCATCATTGCTCAAGTGTTTGTCCAAGTGTGGCAGCAGTACAATCACAAGCGGATTGCGTATCCCAAGAGTGCCCTCAATCCGGTGGCTGGACGGTCCTAAATGCTAAGTCGTTTGCCCATCAGCCGTAGCGCGTAGGTTGCACCCAGACAACCTGAATTTCTGAGGTGCGATGGGACATCTCGCGAGCGATCGCTTAAACTATCGGCACCATCGCCCTGCCATCATCCGAAAAAACGTTAAATCATCAAAATTTTGCTGGTGTGTTTCTGATGATCTGATGCACACTTGGGTGTTGGCAGTCTACCCAGGTCACAAGGAGACAGACGATGCCTAAGGCCAAAGCACTAGGAAATACATTCTTAAAGTCAAGCCCCATTTCTTCGACCGACTTGAGCAATCGAGAAAAAATCTATGTGCCAGAAGGCCATGAATTTTATATTTACCGCTATGCGCCTGATCGCAACCAACACGTGTTCATGGAGTTGGCCTCACCGCTAACCACCATGGATGGGGTGACCAAAATTCAAAATGTTTACGGTTACGATCCCCATATTCAAATCGAGGGTGAGCCCTCTGGCGGCACGGGCGGCAGTGGCAATCTGCCCCTCGACACGACTAAGCAGATCAAGTTGCAGGTACCCTACTACCAACAAAATGACAACGACTCCAGCGTCTTTGGGGCGGGCTGGCGGCAGTGCAACACCACGAGCAACTGTATGCTGGCCGACTATTTATTGCAGGGTGCCTTGACCAAAGCCGCTAAGGATAAAGGCTATCGCGAGCCCGAGTCAGTCTACATGCGGATTGTAGCTAAGTACGGTGATACCACCGACCACGCTGCCCAAACCAAAGCGCTCCAAGAAATTGGGATCAACTCCTATTTCAGCTACTCAATTTCTTCCAAAGATGTCATGCTCTCTCTCAGCTATGGCATTCCAGTCGTCGCGGGCTTTGCCTACAAAAGCAGTGGCCATATTTGCATCATTGTCGGCCATGATCCGGTCAAGCGCGTCTTTTTAGTTCATGATCCCTACGGCATCCGCTACGGGGCCAGCGACTCCTATGACATCAATGCTTGGGCTGCTTTCGATCCTTACTCTTACAACACCATGCAGCAAATCTACTGGGACATGGGTAATGAAGCTGGCTGGGGCCGCATTGTCACGAGTGTCAACGGTCAGCCAACGGCCTTGCCCACTGGGTTATAGCGGCTGCCGTAAGCGGCTCGTCATCATTTCTTGACTCAACCAGTCGCCGAGCCAGCACAAATGCCAAAATCCTGGGACAATCATCGCTAATTGCGTAGCGATCGCCGGATAAAGGCGTATGCTTACTCCTCGGGAGTCGCTGATAGGCAACCACGTTGAGTCTCTGGCATCGTTGGGAGATGGGTCATCTGCCTCCCTGACGACACAGCTATGCGCCGGTGACTGACCAACTTGCAGTACTTATGGAGAATTCGGGGATGATGTTTGATGAACTAGACACCTCGATCGAGGACATCCGTGCGCGGGAAATCTTAGACTCTCGGGGTCGCCCGACAATTGAGGCCGAAGTCTATCTCGCCGGTGGAGCAGCAGGGTTAGCGCAGGTGCCCAGTGGGGCGTCGACCGGCAGTTTTGAAGCCCATGAGCTCCGCGATGATGATGCTAACCGTTACGGCGGCAAAGGCGTTCTCAAGGCAGTGGAAAACGTTGAAGAGGCGATCGCGCCCGAGCTGATTGGCGTCAACGCGTTGGAACAAGCTGTCGTCGACACCATCATGATGGAGGTTGACGGCACCGACAATAAATCCAAAATTGGCGCTAACGCGATTCTGGCAGTTTCCCTAGCCAGTGCGAAAGCCGCAGCAGCAGCTGTTGGCCTGCCGCTTTATCGTTACTTGGGCGGACCCTTAGCCAATCTTTTGCCGGTGCCGCTCATGAACGTCGTCAACGGCGGCGCCCATGCGGACAATAATGTTGACATCCAAGAATTCATGATTGTCCCTATCGGAGCACCGACCTTTAGCGAAGCCCTACGCTGGGGAGCCGAAGTCTTTGCCAGCTTGAGCAAAGTTCTCAAGGGCAAAGGTCTGCTAACGGGTGTGGGCGATGAGGGCGGCTTTGCCCCCAACTTAGGCTCCAACCAAGAGGCGTTAGAGCTCTTAATTCAAGCCATTGACCAAGCTGGCTACAAACCTGGTGAAGAAATTGCTCTCGCCCTCGACGTAGCCGCCAGCGAGTTTTATCAAGATGGTGAGTATACCTATGATGGGGCGACCCACTCCCCCGCAACGCTGATCGACTATTTAGCCGACCTGACCCAAAATTTTCCCATCGTCTCGATTGAAGACGGTCTGCATGAAGAAGACTGGGAAAATTGGGCAGCGCTCACCCAAAAGCTCGGTTCACAAACTCAGTTGGTGGGCGATGACCTCTTTGTCACCAACCCAACCCGCCTGCAAAAGGGCATCTCGCAAACCGTCGGCAACTCCATCCTGATCAAGCTGAATCAGATTGGCACCCTGACCGAGACGCTGGAAACCATTGATCTGGCGACCCGTAACCGCTTTACCTCAGTCATCAGTCATCGCTCTGGCGAAACTGAAGACACGACGATCGCCGATCTGGCCGTCGCCACCCGAGCGGGTCAAATCAAAACGGGCTCGCTCAGTCGCAGTGAACGCATTGCTAAATACAATCGCCTGCTACGCATTGAGGATGAACTCGGTGAACAGGCGGTCTACGCCGGTACGGTCGGTATGGGGCCAAAGGTCGGCTAATCAGCAAACTGGTCTAAGCCTATCCCCCCTCTGAAGCAGACAGACTATGCTGTGGACATCGCTGTGTGATTGAGAGGGGGTTTGTGATGTTTGCCCAAACTTTAATCAGCAATCCGATACGACGATGGCTCTTGCCGTTAGTGGCGATCGCCCCATGGCTCATGAGCGGTGCCGCTGGTAACGCGGCACCGCCAATCGCCGCTCAATCATTGGAATTGGCCGATATCACTATCAAAGTGCCCGTCATCATTCCTGGCTATCCGGTGATTGTGGTGCCCCGCGATCGCATCGCAGATCGCGAAGTCACCGTCCGCTTTGTTGCCCAAGACGAAGACTGGGCCAGCATTTACCTAGACGGTCGGTTACTGTTTCGGGCCGGGAATACCCGTCGCGACTACACAGTAGAGCTTGATCCAGGGGCCTACTATTTGGAAATCACCGGCGTTACCCGCTTTGAAGTTTGGGATTCGGGCTATTTAGATGTGGGACGTTCCGATGCCAATGTGGTCGTGATTCGTTATGGCCAGGCAACGGGCATTCAGGTGGCGGGCGATCCTTATGCTTGGCTCCCCGATTAAGCTGGCCTCCACGTTCATTCCATGCTTCCACTGCCTGGCAATCATGCCAATCACCTGGGCTCGTCTTCCCAAGGCTCTACAACAGCTGCCACCATCATCTCAGCCTTCAAGCTGGCAGAGACTGCGCAATATGGGGTATGCGACAGCTCTACAAGACGGTTTAGAGCGATCGCTGTCAACGCTGGCCCCGCTCCATAATGAATCACCCGAATGCGGATTATACCGTTTGAGTGGTCATCGGCTTGCATACGACACTGATCGCCTAGGAGGTAACCAGTGTGCTTAGCGATGCATCTGACGGTGCCCATCACCCGCCGCCGATCGCCTCTGCTGTACCAAATAGCTGTCAACGGTTGGCGTACATGGGAATTATTAGACTCCGAGTCCAAACGATATAACAGAGCTCGAAATTTGGAATTAAAAGACTTGCTATGCGAGACTTTCAGCGTTCTGAATTGTCAGACTTAGCTGCGCTTTGCTGCGTAAGTGAGCAATCCTCCACGGCTTGAATCAAGGCGTCCTCAATGGTGAAGCTAAATGAGATCTGGTTCAAATCAGTCTGGCTGAAATTCAGCAGATACGCTCTTACCATCAGAAAACCTAACCACAAGAAAGGCCGCATTGTAAGCGCCATCATCCGGATCGATGACATACGCCAACCGATCGGTCTCCTCTGTTGTCAACGTTGGCGGTTTAAAGCGTCCCCCTTGCAGAAAGTTCTGCGCAATCACGGCGCGAGCCTCTACCTGAGTCATGCCGGGTCGAATTTGGTTGACGGCGCGAACGGCAGGCTTCGCAGGGCTGGTGTTAATGAAGGGGAGCACCAGCATAAACAAGATGTACGCCGAGGGTAGCAGCAGCGTTACCCTGCGCTGACTTAAAGAAGCTGCCATCATCGCAATGAGGACGCCGAGGGTGATGAAACTAGTTTGAAAAAGTAGGTTCAAACTCAGTCCAGCCCAACTGTCTAAGGCAAGAGCAAACAGCGCTGCGGGAATCAAGGTGCAGGCAGATACAATAATCGTCAGCCATTTCATGCGCCTCATCCGTGTTTTTACTCCATGAGTCGAGGGATGAGAGTGGTATCAACTCTCGAGGTGATGATCCCGGATTTGTTTATATAGGTTTGGAGACACTTCATCTAATCAAGAATAAGCAGCCTAACGGTGAAGTTGTGCGGCGGCAGATAACCTCGAAGACCCACCGACAACCTCTGTTCCATCCGCACCAACGCAGTGTTGGGCCGCTGACTAAAGTGATTTTATTTTGGTCTAGGGCGTAATTCGAAGGTAAGATCAGCCCGGTAGAAACAGACATCAAATTCTGTAAAGAAATTCATATGGCCCAAAATCAAAGGGGCTTCTCTTGATTGTGTCCAGGCAAATGCCAGTAATACTGGAGGAAATTCAGCGACGGTTGCCGATAACACCAACCCTTTCGCTTCCATGCTGGCTAAGTTGCCACTCAACTGAATAGACATTGTCTGCTCTTCCCAGACAGCGCCTAGCTCTAAGCCGATTTCATAAGGGAGTACATTGACACTTGCCCCAGTATCGAGCAAAGCCATGCTCTCCACGGAAAGCTCCCCATAAACCAGCGTTATTGGTAGATACGGCATTGAGCTAGACAAGCCTTTGCTGTTAGTCCGCTCAACAAAGGGGAACTGTTGACCGTTAAGCATTGCCTTTTTGCCGTTCTGCTACGAGAAGGTCTGAAAGTACTTGAGCGGCTCCATAGGCATCATGAGGCGACCAAACAACCGCTTCAGTAGACTCTAACTGTTTCAGTAGCGATTCCTCTTGAGATGAAAGGTCTTTAGTTTGCAACTCGCATTCATTTTCTTTCGCAACTGCCAACAAAAGAAAATGAATGAGGCGCAATTTATCCTGAAGAGAGAGCTGACTAACAGCAGGAAGCAATTCCGGCAATGCCATAGACTTTCAGTAAGATATCTATATTACCATAGTAGCTTAGTGAGACAAAGGTGAAAGACATCAAATCACCTTCATATTAAATCACCGCTCAAGATCGACTACTCAAAGTGGCGGATATTATTTTTCCTTCCGTTTTTTCTTTTCAGGCTTAAACTTATCCAAGTCGGTCTCTCCTGAGAATAAAAACTTAAAAAATGACTTATTTTGGTAACGACAGGTTTGACGTATCCCCAGTAAAACTAAATAGTTGCGTGTTGGTTCTTCATGAAATGAAGCCTTGGAAATATCTCGCTGTATAGCAACATGTCTAATAGCATTCTCAGCGGTGTTATTATGCCATGGCACACCATCTTGATAAAGAAAGGTAAATAGACTATTTCTATATTTCTTGAACTGTTGTTGATACCTCAGCACAAGCTCGGATTTATATTGCCTTCCTTCAATATAATTTTCATAAAAATTGTTAACTTTTTGTTGAAATTTTTGAAGATGATATTTCTTTAGTCCATGCCTTTGAACAGCTTCCATGATAGGTATTATTAAACTTCTTACTTCTGAAATGAAGACTTCATATTCCATGTCAAATGGGTTCTCTCTAAGATCTTTATTGAGATGTCGAATTAGATGAACCCAACATTTCTGGTGATTACAAGGAATGGAGTCATATCCAGTGTAAAAGTCAGAAATCAAGATTCCTTTATATCCTTCCAAGACCTCATTTACGATATTGGTTTCCCGTGTTTCTGTCAATTTGAAAATTACATATTTGCCATCAGTAAATACCCAAACATACCAGTTAACTCCTTTTATCGTGAAGTTAGTTTCGTCAACATGGATAAAAGAACTCTCTAACATTTTTTGGATGTTAGATCGCTCAGTTTTCGAATAATACTGAGCAATTTTCCTCATGAAATATGAGATTCTGGTTGAAGAAATTTCCTCGTTGAATTGTTCTTTTGCAAATTCAAGAATACTTTCACGTGGCAAACGTAAAGCAACCCTTTGATAAATGATCCATGATTTAAAGCCATGCCCATAAAACTGGTGCCGTTCAAACTCTAATAGTTTAGGAGGGGGATAACTTCTCTGGCAATTTGCGCAATAACCATGAGAACCAATATATTTAGTTACAATCTTTTTGACTCCACTTTTTGTAAGGACCAAATCTAAAATAGTCCTACTGGTTTTAGTATTTACAACCTTAAGAGGACTATGACCACATCGAATACAGCTTTCTGGCTGCGATACTTCCAAGATTTTGTCAGGCCTCAATTTCGTTTTTGATGGTATTGAGCCTCCACGATTATTTTTGGTGATGACTTGACCTTGTCTGAAACTAATCTTTCTTTTCTCATACTTGGCACTTGCAAATCTGAGAATCATCTCAAACTGGCTACTTACTCTTCCTCCTATCTCTGAAAAATTTTCTTTAGGAGTTTGAGCAAAATCAACGGCGGACAACGCATCAGCAGATTGTTGAATTTTTCTCAACTCATCTGCTAAAAGCTTTAAAGCATAACAATCTTCTTTGTTATAGGTTATTAACTTTGATTTGTATTGAACCTCCTTGCTTTTATTCCAACGATATCTCCACACAAGGCTCTGTATCCCGGAGGCATTAGGTGATGTCCAGGTTGCCCCCAAAAAACTTGCAACCTCTTTCAATTTATTGGAATAAACTGGGAAGTAAACCCTGCTATAAATTTGCTTGTTAACGTTGTTCAATCGAGCCAGAAGCCCTTCTTTTTTAGTTTTAAATCTTTTATCTAATACTTTTATTGCACGCACTTCATAGCTACCATAATGATAGATAGGTGCATCTGGATACTGATCGACAATAGCTAAAAACTCTTGCCAGATTTTTTCCTCATCTGTAACATCATCAGCCCAAAGTGAATGATGTTCTGTTATATCTCCTCGGCAAACTAGTACGCCAATCAAATAATATAGAGTTTGATCAGGCACCCCCTCGATATCTAAGTAAATTTCTATTTCTTGCCTTGACAAGTCAGGTATCTCTTGTAAATAAATTTTTCTGGTACGAATGGCAAGAGCTTGTAATTTAATATCGTGAGTTACTGCTGGAGATTTCTTGGCTCGTTTCTTACGCTTTCTCGGTTTGAATAAGTAGGAAAGTTGCTTAACAGTAAAAATACCTTTTCTCTCATATTTGCGAAGAACTTTTGGAGTGACTTTATCTAAGAGACTTAAGTTATCTTCTTTAATTGCGATTTCCTTGCACTTTTCTCTAAACTGACAAATAGGGCAATGCTTATTTAAGATGACAGGTACTTCCTCTATAGAAGGCTCACTTATCCATTCTTCTAATGGAGTCAATAGAGGTGTAATAAGTTTATTACTTTCTTCTAACTTGAGCCGTCGCGATTCACCTTTAACATTGACTATATATCCCATCTTGGGAGATTTCCCCTGAATTTTTGCTAACACATAACCAATAAACACCAATTTAAGCTTATCGACATTATTAATTTTGTAAGTTCCTATAAAAATAGTTGGTTCATAATTTAGATTGTCTATTCTTTTTAATATTGGGCAATAAGACTGAATTTTTTCGATTGATAGATTAGCATCAATTAGAAATTCATAGTCTTTTTTAAATTTTTCAGTGCTGTAGGGATGAATATCACCGCATCTCTGTTCAACAATTTTCAAATTCTCGGTTTGATTTTCAAGTTGATGCTTTTCTAGGATTTTTTCATATTCATGTAGCCCTCCTCTATCTTTACCGTGCATCAGTAAATATGCCTTGCGTGGGCATAAAGAGTATGCTTGCAAAAATTCAGAGGTTATAACTACATTCATGGCGTGAACTAAGTTCTAGGAAAATTCCCTCACAGAATCATGCAATAAAATACTAAGTTTTCAGGATAACGCCCCAGAAATCTTCACACATGCAATCTTTACCGATTGTCTCACCGATAGCTGCACAATGCCTTAATTTAGATAAATAGTCTTGCCGAGTTACCTTCACCGTGATAACTGAGCCGTCGGTTAAAGGAGGAAGTTTTAGATATGTCTTCCTCCCTCCCCTCAGAACCGTACGTACAACTTTCACTGTATACGGCTCAAGCAATCTCTACTGTTCACCGATGTAATTGTGAATGGCAAACCAAATGAACGGCTACCAAATTGGAGCTGTGATTG
>JBHJHA010000053.1:0-71120 GCA_050331235.1 Leptolyngbyaceae cyanobacterium | reverse complement strand
ACACTATTTCTGCGAATCACGACTACACATAGATTCTTCAAAGCCCCTTTTTCAAGGGGCAGCGACAGCGGGGGATCTTCAAATCCATAGCGCTATTACAGAGAATGGGTATTAACCGTCTAATCGGTACTCAACGATTGCAGCATCAATCAATTGATGAATCCAGGAAAATCTAAATATCCCCCAAAATTGTAGCGAGCACAGCAGTCAATTTTCCCAAGATCTGAAACGGGTGAATTTTAGACTGACTGAATCGTCGAGCGATCGCTTCACTCTAGGCAAAAAGCTGTACAGCTATGTTTTCTCCCCCACCTAAATGTTAGCGGCTGGAGAAATCGATGATCTCGAAGGAGGTCTGAATCGATCATCAATAGCAGCCGACAATCAGCTACCGGAGCCAGTTCGCCCCGCCGAGTTTGCCTTAGCTGCGTTAGCACGATCGCGCTCACGCAGCTAAGCGACAGAGAATCAACCACACTTGTATAGACAAGCTTTTGAACTCCAAAGCGGCAAATTTTCAATGCATCAGTTTCTTGAGAAAAGCTTAAAGTCCTCTAATTGAATAGCTCGCCAATCAACTTTAATCACGGTATCGTCATTGACATAAATCAATACAACCGGACTGATACTGAGAGAAAATCACGCAAAAATTTAATCTTTTATTTTGAAATGCCCCTTCGAAACGCATTTTCGTAAAGAAGATCACAAAAATACTGAGAATAAAGTCATCCATTAACAGATATTAAACCTTTTCTAAGCTGTTATTGTTATTCCGTAAGTTATTGGCTAATCAATTTTCGATCGCCAAAATCTATTGCTGAGGCTATTTTGCTGAGCCTGTAGCACTCATAACCAGAACTTAAATTCACCCTTCTAAGGTCATTTTGTAACCGTTGTCTAAACCTTGAATGAAGCGGCCTCAGTGGTTAAGTCACTGAGCTTTTCGAACTGAACAACTCATTGGAGTTTTACGAAATGGTAATGGCGTCTCCTTCCCATACACGGCCTCTTTCTGATGATGAACTGAGAAAAATCGATGCTTACTGGCGAGCCTGCCACTACTTGGCTGTCGGTATGATCTATCTACGCGAAAATCCCCTGCTCAAGGAGCCATTAAGGGCTGAGCATGTCAAGCACCGCCTATTGGGCCACTGGGGAGCATCACCGGCGCTGAGCTTCACCTACCTCCACTGCAATCGCCTCATTAAAAAATATGACCTAGATATGATCTTCATGGCGGGTCCAGGTCATGGTGCCCCAGGCGTTTTGGGCCCCGTTTATCTGGAGGGCACTTACTCCGAGGTCTATCCGGACAAGACCCTGGATGAAGAGGGCATGGGGAAATTCTTCAAGCAGTTTTCCTTCCCAGGTCATATCGGTAGCCACGTGACACCTGAGACTCCTGGTTCTATCCATGAGGGGGGGGAGTTGGGCTACAGCCTATCCCACGCCTACGGAGCAGTGCTTGATAATCCCGAGCTGATTGTTGCCTGTGTCGTCGGTGACGGAGAATCTGAAACTGGGCCCTTAGCGACGGCTTGGCATTCCAACAAGTTCATCAATCCCATTCGCGACGGAGCGGTGCTGCCCGTCCTCAACCTTAATGGTTACAAGATTGCTAACCCAACTATCTTGGCGCGGATTTCCCATGAGGAGCTAGAAGCGCTGTTCCGGGGATATGGTTACACCCCCTATTTTGTAGAGGGTAGTGATCCCAGCGAAATGCACCAGGCCATGGCAGCGACCATGGAGCTGTGTATCAATGATATTCGCGCTATCCAGCAGGAGTGCCGCAACAGCGGTCAGCCCGAGCGTCCCCGCTGGCCGATGATTGTTCTCCGCACGCCCAAGGGCTGGACAGGCCCCCAGGAAGTCGATGGTCATAAGGTCGAAGGCTTTTGGCGGGCGCATCAGGTGCCCATGGGTGGCATGCACAGCAATCCTGAGCATTTACAAAGCCTTGAAGCCTGGATGAAAAGCTATCGTCCGGAGGAATTCTTTGATGAGCATGGAACCCTCCGACCAGAGCTGCAAGAGTTAGCGCCTACCGGCGATCGCCGCATGAGTGCCAATCCCCAAGCAAATGGTGGACTGCTGCGCCGGGATTTACGGCTGCCTGACTTCCGGCAATATGCGATCGATATCCACGAGCATGGCACTGTCGGGTTTGAGAATACTAAGGTTCTAGGATTCTTTCTGCGCGACATTATGCGCAATAATCCCGATAATTTCCGGCTGATGGGTCCCGATGAAACTGCCTCTAACCGCCTGAGCGCAGTGTACGAAGTCACCAAGAAAGTTTGGATGGCCGACTTCTATCCCGAAGACCTTGATGGCAGTGAGCTATCCCGTGATGGTCGAGTGATGGAAATGCTCTCTGAGCATACTTTACAAGGCTGGCTAGAGGGCTACTTGCTCACGGGTCGTCATGGTTTGTTCCACACCTATGAGGCCTTTGCCCATGTAGTGGATTCCATGTTCAACCAGCATGCCAAGTGGCTCGATATTTGCAAAAACCATGTCCCCTGGCGACGCTCCGTTTCCTCGTTAAATATCCTGCTGTCCTCCCTAGTATGGCGGCAAGACCATAACGGCTTTAGTCACCAAGATCCGGGCTATGTCGACCTGGTGACTAACAAGAGTCCGGGCGTGGTGCGGGTCTACTTTCCGCCGGATGCTAACTGCCTGCTCTCCGTGGCTGACCACTGTTTCCGCAGTGTTGACTACATCAACGTCATCGTCTCGGACAAGCAAAACCACCTGCAATACCTATCGATGGATGAGGCAATTCGCCACTGTACTAAGGGCATCGGCATTTGGGACTGGGCGAGTAATGACGATTGCGGGACTGAGCCCGATATTCCCGATGTGGTGATGGCCTGTTGCGGCGATATTCCGACCATGGAGTCTCTGGCTGCCACAGCCATCCTGCGCGAGGAGTTTCCTTACCTCAAGGTGCGCTTTATCAACGTTGTTGACCTGTTTACGTTGTTGCCTGAAAGTGAGCACCCCCATGGTCTCAGCGATCGCGACTTCAACTCTTTGTTCACTACGGATAAGCCAATTATCTTTAATTTCCACGGCTATCCCTGGTTGGTGCATAAACTTACCTACCGCCGTCAGGGACAAGAGCGCATCCATGTCCGCGGCTATAAAGAGCAGGGCAACATCAACACGCCGCTAGAGCTAGCAATTCGCAACCAGATTGATCGCTTTAACTTGGTCATTGATGTGATTGACCGGGTGCCCAAGCTCGGCTCGGCTGCGGCCCATGTCAAAGAACGGATGAAAAACAAGATCATCGCGTGCCTCAACCATGCCTTTGAGCACGGTAAAGATGCCGATGAGCTAGTGAACTGGACTTGGCCCTATCGCGGTAACGATAACTGTCAATAGAGGGGACGGGCTTAAGCTGCGGGCCGGTGATTGAACGCTCAATGTCTGCCCGTAGCTCAGCCTCCCCCAATGCGATCGCTGTGAACGCTTTTGACCCTTTGTTATTGAGGAGTCTATTCCATGAATCCGGCCATCAAAACTATTCACGCTCGAGAGATCCTAGATTCCCGGGGCAACCCCACCGTTGAAGTTGATGTCACCTTGGCTGACGGCAGCCTGGGTCGTGCCGCTGTGCCCTCCGGTGCTTCCACCGGTATCCGTGAGGCTAATGAACTGCGTGACAACGATTTCACCCGTTACAACGGCAAGGGAGTGCGCCAAGCGGTGGAAAATGTCAAAGGGGAAATTGCCACAGCCCTTGCCGACATGGATGCCACTGACCAGACCGCAATCGATCAAAAAATGCTGGCGATCGACGGTACCGAAAATAAATCCAAGCTTGGTGCCAATGCCATTCTTGGGGTTTCGATGGCAGTGGCTCGGGCGGCCGCGGCCGCCAAGCAAGTACCCCTATATCAGCATTTGGGGCAAGGTGCCGCCACTTTGCTGCCTACCCCCTGCTTTAACATCTTGAACGGCGGCGTGCACGCCGACAATAGCGTTGATTTCCAGGAATATAAGCTTGTGCCAGTGGGGGCCTCCAACTTTACGGAAGCGCTGCGCATGGGCGCTGAGGTTTACCACGCACTCAAATCAATTTTGTCGCAGAAAGGCTACGCGACGGGGGTGGGGGATGAAGGCGGCTTTGCCCCCGATCTCAAATCCAATGTGGAAGCAGTGGAGCTGATTATTGCCGGCATTGAGAAGGCTAACTACCAGCCCGGCGATGACCTCGCGATCGCCCTTGATCCCGCGACGAGCGAGCTGTGGCGCAAGGAAGACCACAACTACAAAATCTTCAAATCTGACAATAGACACAAGACCTCATCGGAAATGATTGACCTCTGGGAAAGCTGGGTCAACCAATATCCCATCATTTCCATCGAAGACGGCTTAGGCGAAGACGATTGGGAAGGTTGGCAAGAGCTGACCAAGCGCCTCGGCGATCGCATCCAGCTAGTCGGTGACGACATTTTTTGTACCAATCCCCGACTCATTCAAACGGCGATTGACCGTCAGGTGGGAAATGCGGCGTTGATCAAAGTCAATCAGATTGGCTCCATCACGGAGACCTTGACCGCGATCGAGACGGCTCGCAAGGCTGACTACACCGTTTACATCAGCCATCGTTCGGGGGAAACACCGGATGATTTTATTGCCGATCTGTCTGTCGCAACACGGGCAGCTCAGATTAAGACTGGGGCCCCCTGTCGCGGTGAACGCTTATCAAAATACAACCAGTTACTCCGGATCGAAGAAGCATTGGGCGATCAGGCTGAGTACGCTGGCTGGCTCAACTTTCAGCAACGGCAGTTGGTGGCGAATTGAGGTGAAATCGCTAGCCGGTAAATGGGGCCACCGGGCCCCAAGCAACATAACGAGATGTGCAGTGAGGTCTACACCATGAATGCCCTAGAACTTTGGCAACGCTACCAAGATTGGCTCTACTACCATGAGGGCTTAGACATCTATGTCGATATCAGCCGTATCGGCTTTGACAACACCTTTGTCGAAGCGTTGCGACCAAAGTTTGAGAAGGCCTTTCAGGAGATGGCAGCGCTAGAAGGGGGAGCGATCGCCAATCCTGACGAAGGTCGCATGGTAGGGCATTATTGGCTGCGCGACCCGGACCTAGCCCCCCATGATTTTGGCCAAGAGATTTCCGGAGTGCTCAACGACATCGAGGCCTTCGTCGCCCAAATCCATGACGGCACGATCAAACCGGCGGAAGCCGACAAGTTCAAAAATATTCTCTCTGTGGGCATTGGCGGCTCAGCCTTGGGACCCGAGTTTGTGTCAGAGGCCTTGGCTCCGATCAGTCCGCTAATGGACATCTACTTCATGGACAATACCGATCCCGCTGGGCTTGACCTCGTGCTCGATCGCCTCGGGGATGAGCTGAAAAGCACTCTAGTCATTATCACCAGCAAGTCAGGGGGCACCCCAGAGACCCGCAACGGAATGTTAGAGGTCAAGCACCGGTTTGAGGAGCTAGGGCTCGACTTTCCCTCCCATGCAGTGGCGATCACCATGATCGGCAGCAAAATGGACGAGCTAGAGCGAATGGAAGGGTGGCTTGCCGAGTTTCCCATGTTTGATTGGGTCGGTGGGCGTACTTCAGAAATGTCTGCGGTCGGCCTCCTATCAGCCTCGCTACTCGGCATCGATATTCGCTCGATGCTGGCTGGTGCGAAGGTAATGGACGCTGCGACCCGTGCCCCCAAGCTTGAGGAAAATCCCGCCGCTTTGCTGGCAATGGCTTGGTACTACGCGGGCAATGGCAAAGGCGAAAAGGACATGGTGATGCTGCCTTACAAAGACAGCCTGCTGCTCTTTTCGCGCTATCTGCAGCAGCTTGTGATGGAATCCTTAGGCAAGGAAAAAGATTTAGATGGCAATATGGTCCATCAGGGAATTGCCGTCTACGGCAATAAAGGCTCAACGGATCAGCATGCCTACGTTCAGCAGTTAAGAGAGGGGGTGCCCAACTTCTTTGTCACTTTCATCGAGGTGCTCAAAGATCGCGACGGTCACTCCATTGAGGTGGAGCCAGAAGCGACCTCTGGCGACTTTCTGAATGGTTTTTTACAGGGCACTCGAGCCGCCTTATATGATAACCAGCGGGAATCTATTACCCTGACAATTCGGGAAGTGACACCCCGTTCGGTGGGGGCTTTAATTGCGCTTTATGAACGAGCCGTGGGACTGTATGCGTCCCTAGTGAACATCAATGCCTATCACCAACCCGGGGTCGAAGCCGGAAAAAAGGCTGCCGCGTCGATTCTTGATTTGCAGCGCCAAGTCTTAAGTGTTGTGAAATCGATCAATGGGCCGCTCGACCTTGCTACCGTAGCAGAGAAAGCAGGTGCTCCCGAAAAGATTGAGTCGGTTTACAAAATCTTGCGTCATCTAGAAGCCAACGATCGCGGCATTACTTTGCAGGGCGATCGCCGCCAGCCTTCTCAGCTCTTAGTGCAAGGATGATCCGTCTCCCAGCAGCGCTGATCGAAGCCGTAAACGATTATTGAGTGGAGTGTCCGATAGTTACATGGAAAACAAAAAGCCGGTATTCGGGATTGCCGATTATTCTCCGATCGAAATTTCTTCTGCCCTGCATTCCTTTTCCCGTGATATGCAGTCCTACTACAAAATGGCCCAGGGACATCTACTGGGCAAACTGGACCACACGGAAGACGAGGCCGAACTCACGCAACTCAAAGCTGAGCTGCAGGCTGTTCATCAAAAGATCGAATATTTCCACATGCTGAATAATGCGGCCTCGATTTGCAGCACCGTGCTGCATACCCCTTTACTTGTAGAAGAATTTCGTCAATCGAATAAGTAAACCGCTTTTTTCAAACTGCATACCTCAACATAGGAGACCACCATGGTTGCCGCTGACCCCTTAGCAAATTGTCCCATTACGATTGAAGACGATCGCACTGGCCTGAGTGTCGAAACGCTGCGCCGGGCCCTAGCCGATCATCTCTATTACATTCAAGGCAAGATGCCTGAATATGCTTCGCCCAACGACTTTTATCTTGCCTTGGCCTTTGTTGTACGCGATCGCCTAATGCCCCGTTGGCTCTACTCCAAGCGCAACTACCTGCAGCCGGAGACCCGCGTTGTCTCTTACCTTTCTGCGGAGTTTTTGCTCGGCCCCCATTTAGAAAACAACCTGATCAACCTGGGGATCAAAGATCACGTTAGTCAAGCCGTCCAAGAGTCAGGTCTCGACTACGGTAAGCTCGTCAACCAAGAAGAAGAGCCCGGCCTTGGCAATGGCGGTCTCGGTCGCCTTGCTGCCTGCTACATGGATTCGTTATCAAGTTTGCAGATCCCGGCGATCGGCTACGGCATCCGCTACGAATTTGGCATCTTCGACCAAGATATCAAAGACGGCTGGCAGGTCGAAATGACGGATAAATGGCTGCAGTTTGGCAACCCTTGGGAAATTGCTCGGCCAAGCTTTGCCGTCACGATTAAGTTTGGCGGCCATACCGAACACTACGTCGATAACCAGGGCCGTTACCAGGTGCGCTGGGTTCCTGACCAAATCGTCAAGGGCATCCCCTACGACACGCCTATCTCGGGCTATCAGGTCAACACCGTCAACACCCTCCGATTGTGGAAGTCAGAAGCTCCTGAGTCCTTTGATTTTCAGACCTTCAACGTCGGCGACTACTACGGCGCGGTGGATCAGAAGATTGTTTCTGAAAACATCAGCAAGGTACTTTACCCCAACGATGAGCAGGTGCAGGGTAAGGAACTGCGACTAATGCAGCAGTTCTTCTTTGTGTCTTGTGCCCTGCAAGATATGATCCGTATTCACCTAGCGAGTGGTCGTCGGTTGGACTCCTTCCATGAGAAGTTTGCCGTTCAACTCAATGACACTCACCCAGCGATCGGTGTCGCTGAGCTGATGCGCCTCTTGGTCGACGAGCACTATATGCAGTGGGATAATGCATGGACTGTCACTCGCCAGACCTTTGCTTTTACTAACCACACGCTGTTGCCAGAGGCCTTAGAAAAGTGGTCAGTGGATTTGTTTGGCCGCATTTTGCCGCGCCATTTAGAAATCATCTATGAAATCAACAGCCGGTTCCTTGATCAGGTCCGACTGAAGTTTATGGGGGATGAGGGGCATTTGGCTCGGCTTTCCTTAATTGATGAGAGCGGTGGCCGCTCAGTCCGCATGGCTAACCTAGCCTGTGTAGGTAGCTACTCGATTAATGGCGTAGCCGCACTGCACACAGAGTTAGTGAAGTCCACTATCCTCAAAGACTTTTATGAGCTCTCGCCAGAGAAGTTCAACAATAAAACCAATGGGGTCACCCCGCGTCGTTGGATGGTGCAGAGCAATCCCCGCCTCAGCAACCTTATTTCCAGCAAAATCGGCGATAACTGGATTAAGCACTTAGAGGATTTACGCGGGCTTGAGGGCTATGCCGACGATCCGGGCTTCCGCCATGAGTGGCGCGAAATCAAGCTTTCCATCAAGCGTGACTTGGCTAACCATATCCGCAATCGGACGGGGATTTTGACCAATCCTGAGTCTATGTTTGATGTCCAGGTCAAGCGGATTCACGAGTACAAGCGTCAGCATCTGAATGTGCTCCATATCATCACGCTGTATAACCGCCTCAAGGAAAATCCGGATACCGATATCGTTCCCCGGACCTTTATCTTTGGCGGCAAGGCAGCCCCCGGCTATACCATGGCCAAGTTGATGATCAAGTTTGTGACCTCTGTTGGTGAGGTGGTGAATAATGATCCCGACGTGCGCGATCGCCTCAAGGTAGTGTTCTTGCCTGACTACAACGTCACCTTTGGTCAGCGCGTTTATCCTGCTGCAGAGCTGTCTGAGCAAATTTCCACTGCCGGTAAAGAGGCCTCCGGTACCGGCAACATGAAGTTCTCCATGAATGGGGCGCTCACCATTGGTACTTTAGACGGTGCCAATATCGAGATCCGTGACGAAGTCGGCCACGAAAACTTCTTCTTGTTTGGTCTCAAGACTCCTGAAGTAGTCGAACTCAAGGCTAACGGGTACAACCCCTGGGATTATTACAACAGCAACGAAGCGCTGAAGCGCGTTATTGACCTTGTCAATTCAGGGCATTTTTCCCATGGCGATACCGAGCTGTTCCAACCATTGACGGACAATCTTCTGCACCATGATCCATTTATCCTACTAGCTGACTATCAGTCCTACATTGACTGTCAAGACAGCGTCAGTGCGGCCTACCGAGATCAGGACAACTGGACTCGCATGTCTATCTTGAATACCGCTCGTACAGGTAAGTTCTCTAGCGATCGCTCTATTCGGGAATATTGCTCCGATATCTGGAAGGTTGAGCCCTTACCAGTGGAAGTGCCTGAATATGATCAGTCAACGGCATCTTTAGAGGTCTAAGCCCAGACCAAGGAGTCAACGTTAGCTACGGCGCGTTGACTTACCAACAGTTTTCGTTCCCGGTTCCTCCTACTAAACCAAACCACAGGTTGTCTGAGATTGCTGATCTTGGGCAGCCTCTTTATTTTTGCCGGAATATCAAACTCTCAAAGTCAAATGACAGTGACACTCCAGTGCCCAAAGATCCTTCGGAAACCTCTGAACCATAACCCTGCGGGTGTGATGACGCTGCCGTGAGTTGAAGATCAGAGTTCACGCACCTCGGTAACCCTGTCCAACGATCAGGCCCCGCCGAAGGGAGGAAGCAGGACCGAGTGAATTGACGAAGGAGACGTCCTGCAAGTGAGTCCTAATCCAAGCAAAGTCCAGGGCTGAATTCACAGCAGTTCGGCTTCAGCAAATCTCAAAGTAAAACAGTCATTAGGGTAGCGGATTTTCCCGCCTTGGAGGCTGGGGGTGGATTTTCCGTTAAAATCAGTGGCTCCCACCCTGTCCGCCGAGCTCACCTCCGTAGCGGGGCGGGAGTTACTGATGTATCCAAAATCCCTGTTCATATTCAAGCTGGCAAAAGTGCCGCCCGGCATCAGACTATCTAGCAACAGCTTATCTGGCGGCCATCTGGGTTTTGACTAGCTGGTTTGCTGTAGCTTGGCGACAGTCAATTCCTGCAGATTAAACTTTTGCAGAATGCTGTCTGCCATTTGGGACGGAGTCAGCCCAATGCCCACCTTTGCCTGGTCAGGAGTCGCGTGATCTACTAAAACATCGGGAACACCAAGACGCATCACTTGAGCAGGAATTTGCGCGTCCAACACAGCTTCCGCAACACCACTACCAAAACCACCAATCGTGCACCCTTCCTCCAGCGTGACCACACGGCCAATCTGGCTGGCCAAAGGCAAAATGAGTTCTTCATCGATTGGCTTAGCAAAGCGCGCATTCACCACGGTAGCTTGAATGCCATGCTCACTGAGAATTTCAGCAGTTTGCATTGCAGGGTAGACCATCGACCCATAGCCCAGAATGAGCACATCATCGCCATGGCGTAGCACTTCAGCTTTGCCAATGGGCAGTGGCTCCCAGCCTTCTTCCATAAGCGGAGCCCCAACCCCATTACCCCGAGGATACCGAACCGCAATAGGGCCTGCTGTATAGTCGATGCCTGTGACGATCATTCGCTGGAGCTCAGCTTCGTCCTTGGGAGCCATGAGTACCATGTTAGGAATCGATCGCAGATAGGCGATATCGTACATCCCTTGATGGGTTGGTCCATCAGCCCCAACGATACCAGCCCGATCAAGACAGAAAAAGACAGGGAGCTTCTGGATACACACGTCATGAATAATCTGGTCAAAGGCTCGCTGCAGAAACGTTGAGTAAATCGCGGCAACTGGACGCATGCCTTCCGCAGCTAACCCAGCCGCGAGGGTGACGGCATGTTGCTCAGCAATCCCAACATCAATGTATTGCTTAGGAAGTTTTTTGCAGAGAATGTCGAGTCCGGTGCCGGTAGCCATGGCAGCGGTGATGCCGATGACCTTGGGGTTGTCTTCCGCAATTTTAGTTAGGGTATTGCCAAAGACTTTGGCATACTTTGGTGGCTTGGGCTTATTAGAAGGCTTGGCCTTACCAGTAGCCAGGTCGAAGGGATTTTGAGCATGATAGCCAACTTGGTCTTCTTCGGCGATCGCATAGCCCTTGCCTTTGACCGTAGCGACATGCACCAAGACTGGGCCTTCGATCTTATGAGCTTCGTCAAAGGTGTTGATTAGCTCCGCCAGGTTATGACCATCCACTGGGCCCATGTAGGTAAAACCAAGCTCTTCAAAAACGGCACCCACTTTAGGCACAGCCAGTCGTTTCATGCCTTCCTTGACCCGGCTCAATTCGGGGGTCAACGACTCACCGAGGAAAGGTAGCTGCTTGAACTGTTCCTCTAAGTTGTCAGTGAGGAATTGCATCGGCGGACTTAACCGCATCTTGTTGAGATATCGGGGAATGGCTCCCACATTGGGGGAAATTGACATTTCATTATCATTGAGCACCACCAGCAACCGGGTGTGGGGTAAATGACCGGCGTGGTTAATCGCTTCCAGCGCCATACCGCCAGTCAGAGCGCCATCACCAATAATGGCCGCCACTTTGAAATCATCCCCTTGTAGATCTCGGGCCAGAGCCATTCCCAGCGCAGCGGAAATGCTAGTGGAGGCATGCCCCGCGCCAAAGTGGTCAAACTTGCTTTCAGAGCGCTTAAGATATCCCGCCACGCCATCCTTTTGGCGGAGGGTATGGAAATCGTTATAGCGACCAGTAATGAGCTTGTGGGGATAGGCTTGGTGCCCAACATCCCAAACAACTTTGTCGCGATCGAGATCGAGGGTCTGGTAGAGTGCCAATGTCAGTTCTACAACCCCCAAACCGGGCCCTAAATGACCGCCACTGGTGGCAACGGTTTCCAAATGCTTTTCTCGAATTTGGCGAGCAATTTGTTCTAGTTGATGAATCGACAAACCGTGAAGCTGGTTCGGGTGAGTTATGTCACTCAGATGCATAGCGAGATACCCTCAGATTTACTTAGGCAACGTATAGGCTATCTTCTACTGTAGAAGATTAGATCCTCAGCACTCATTCCAGAGAGGTCAGATTTTGGTGGAATAAGGGGGAGGTTTCTATTGTAAAGACCTCAAACAATCGTAAATTAGCCTTAATTTTTGCTGGCAAGGCTTATTTGACCGTTAACTAACTGATAAATCCGTTAATCATCCGTCATGATTCATTCTTCTCGGTCTGTCGAACTTTTCCAGTGGTCGGTGATACCGTTTGCAGCTAGCGCGCTACTAGCCGCAGGGACGCTGCCGTTAATGGCGGTGTCTGCCCAGGCTCAGGTCATCGACTACAACTATGCGGAGTGTGCCGATGAGCTATTGGCTGTAGGGGTTGATGACGATGCGGCAGCGATCGCCTGTGGCACTGCCTACCAACCGACAGAAGTCGCTGACTGCGTCTCCGGCGTTTTGTCTGCGGCCTCAGTGACCACCGAAGCGGCCCTGTCGGCCTGTAGTCGCGATCGCCGCCCCGATGAGGTGTCCACCTGCGTTGCAGATATTCATACTGACTTGGTTGTGGATGATTCCACTGCGGTGCTTGACCACTGCCATCGCACAATTTTGCCAGAGCGCTATGCCGCCTGTGTGACGGGGATTGCGGCTGAAATCGGATACACCACTGATGAAGCCCTAGCCAGCTGCATTGCGGCGGGTTATCGGCCAGTCAATGTCACACCGACCTATATCCCAATGGATTAGTCACTTCAGTCCTTGAGCAGTAAAAAGTAGAGGCTGCCGTCGGTGTTAACTCGCCCAGCTTGTTCACCGGCGGCATCTCCAGTGCCGATGAAGATGTCGGCCCGGCCCGGCCCCAGAATGGCTCCGCCTGTATCCTGATTGAGCACGTAGCGATTGGCCTGCTGTGTCTGCCAGTCACCGCTAGTGGTTTGCATCGGCCAGTCGAGGTTGATCAGCGCGATCGCCCCTGGTGGCATTAGGGACTTGTCCATCGCGATGGAGTAGCCCGCCGTGACGGGGAACGAAAATGTGCCTGTAGGCGGACCGCCCGCTGTTTCCCGAAAAAAGACGAAGCGATCGTTGCGCGGCAAATAGTCGTCGAGTGCTGCCGGATTAGCCGCAAAGAAATCGAGTAGCCGCTGCAGCGACATGCCCTCAGCCGATACACGACCATCTTTGATCAACTCTCGCCCAATACTGACATAGTCATAATCAGTCCGCCCGGCATAGCCCACAGACATCGTAGTGCCATCGGTGAGTTGGAGCCGGGCTGAGCCCTGCACCTGCACCAAAAAGGCTTCGAGGCGATCGCGCATCCACACGAGTTCCAGCCCCTGCAAGGGACCGCGATCGCTGACTAGGCCATCCTTGCCCTCTAGCTCTACGCGGGTAGGGTGGGGTAGCGCCCAATCGTCAAGGTCAGCCGGGCGACGATACAGCGGATAGCGAAACTCCTCAGTACGAACTCGGCTGGCAGTATACGAGGGCTCAAAGTAGCCAGTAAAATGAACCGTACCTGCGCCATCGTAACCAACGGTTTGGTATAGCTCAAACTCCTGCTGAACGGCGCGGTTAAACGCGGCTAATGAATCAGCGGTCAACAGCAGTGAGCGAAACCGTAAAACACTGCGGAGGACCCGAATGCGGGTCACGCCTTTAACTGGATAATCCTCATAGGCAGCCGCGGCTTCTGACGTATTGAGATAGGCCACACTATGGGCCGTAGCAGTCAACAATTGCTGCCGGGCAGTTGCCTCGTCTTCAGCATTCCAGTTTCCTGCGGCAAGGGCCGGTGGCCAGCCCACAGGTCGCAAGATCGTCGTGGGCAGATCTGCGGGCGGCTCTGCTGGGGTGACTGTCCCAGCTAAACCGCTATCGGCATGCGCCTCAGCTACCGTGGTCAATAGCAAGCTGGCGATGGCAATTCCCAAGCAGGCTGAGCCCATTGGTTGATAGCGAATCATTAAAACCGTTCGACACTGGAGCTAAACACAGGCTCGACGCGAATGGCCAAGAGCCGTGAAGGCCGAATCACCATATATTCACCCGGATTGATTTTGGGAATGGGAACGTTGATGAACGCATCGTCTGACTGCTTGGGCATCAGCTCTGAACTGTACCACTTCTGAAAATCCTGGATCGTGGAGAACTTGACCTCTTGATGGTGACCGCCATCAAACAGCATGTGCACAATATATTCGCTGGGTGTTCTTGGCATGGTTTCTCCCGTCTTCTCAAGCAGTGTTTCCAATTTGGAAAGATATGACAGACAAATTGTACCCAGGGATGCCGCGATCGCTACGGGCATTCTGGCATACCAGTCTCTCGGGATTAGTCAGCAATCAACCCAGTTTGATGAGTAGATGCGCCTAATTGCAGACACTATACCGTGGTGAGTGACTTAGCGTCCCGATAATCGGACTAAGCCAATCCCTCCAAAATACAAAGATAAGACGGCTCCAGCCAATAGGCTCTGGGTAACCGGATCGGTAGACGGAGTCAAAACCGCCCCCAAGATCGCCGCTGCCAAAAGAATGAAACGCCAGCCTTTCAGCATTTTATCCGAGTCAACAATGCCCAATAGGGCTAGCAGAAACTGAACAACGGGCACTTGAAACGCCAGCCCCGTACTGAACAGCAGTAGCAGGACAAACTCAAAGTAGCGATCAATTGACCAGAGCTGCTCAACGACATTTTCGCCATAGCTGATGAAAAAATTGAGTGCCGCCGGAATCAGCGCAAAGTAAGCAAAAAAGAGCCCTACGAAAAAGAGCACGCTGGATCCCAAAACAACCGGACCAATCACGCGGCGCTCGCGGCGAGTCAGCCCAGGCAAAACAAACATGATCACCTGGTAGAGAATAAAGGGACTGGCAATCAAAATGCCTGAGTAGCCGGCCACTTTGAGCGAGACAAAGAAATACTCACCGGGTGAGAGCTGCAAAAATTTAGCTCCCTGGGCCGGCACCTCCAAAAGTTTGACAATGCGTTCAACAAATGCGAAGCAGCCAATGACTCCCGCTAGGACCGCAATGAGGGAATAAAAAATCCGCAGGCGGAGCTCTTCAAGATGATCGAAAATCGACATCTCAACATCACCTGGTATCTCATCCAAAAAGTCAGCGCGATCGCGCTCCTCAGAGGCTGATACCAACGTTTCGGTGTCGGGGGAAGAGGTCATAACTGGATAAAAGCGGCTTTATATTGATATTGACTAAATCTCCTCAATTGTAAGAGGCATCGCCGGTTATGGGGATGGCAGAGAAGCCGGATCCGTATCAGGCGTCAGCGTCAGCGTACTCACAGCTCCCGGATTACCCAAAGGGCGCTCCTCTCCACCGTTGAAAGAAAACAAAACTCCACCGGAGTTACCGGCCGTAATGGATAGCTCGTCATCGGCGGTCCAGGTTTCTTGACTCCCAGCACTCATGGTGCCTTCATACACGACCTCCCCATCAGCGGTAACGCGCATCCAGGCATCTGATTCTAAGTTGACAGCAAAGGTCACAGGAGCCTCAGCATCGGCCGTAGACACACTATCCGCAGTGGTCTCTGATGCGGGTGCCGCCGTATCCGCATCAGGAGGACCTTCCGTCACTGCCTGGTCAGATGGTTCAGCAGTTGCGGCCCCGTCAGCAGCACTTTCAGTTGTTTGATTGTCATCCGTGCTGGCTGGCTGTGGGGTATTACGAGTGGTCAACCAGGCAATGAGACCGACCAAAATCGCAAGCCCCGCCAGTCCTAAAGCCCAGTTCCATTTGGGCTGGGCCGAGGTAGGCGAGCTCAGGGTGCCATTAGATCCTGATGATTCGGCCTTGGAGATGACTTTAAGGCCATGTTTGTCTTGCTGCTTAACGACACCTTCAACCATACTGCTGCTCGCTAGCTCTGGATCGGGTAGCACAGCGACCGGCGTTGGTTCAAACTTTTGGGCCACTTCTTTGCCGTTGAGGCCAAGATACTCGGCATAGCGACGAATAAATCCCTGGACGAAAACGGGTTCGGGCAGTGACTCCCAATCACCAGTTTCGATCGCCTTCACTAACGCTGGTCGGATAAAGATTTGGTTAGCCACCTCATCGACCGCTAGGCCCCTTTCTTTGCGCAAATCTCGGAGATAAGCACCCACATTTGTGAGTTGTTCCTGCTGGGCTGGATTCACTTTGCACCTTGCCTTACTCAGGGAAACAGTGATGGGTAGAGTCTGCAAAGACCCTCATCAACAGCTAATTGTAAAAGCAAATGTTACGTCATTGAGTGCGAGAGCGCTGTAAGGCCGTAACCTGTTGAGCAATTTCTGGATTGTAAAGACGCAGATAGTTCCAATAGCCCCCAAAGACAGCACGGATGTAGCCTTTCGTTTCAGCAAACGGTATTTTTTCGGCAAAGTCATCTTCATCAGCATAGCCGCCACGGTCAATCCAATCAGCGACATTCCCCGGACCAGCGTTGTAACTTGCCACCGCATAAAGAGAATGGTTGCCATATTCAGCATGGGTATAGTCGAGATACCAGGTACCGAGATTAATGTTGTCGTTGGGATTTTCTAGATTATCGGCGGCGACACCCGACTTTGAACGAATCCAGTCGGCGGTGTCAGGCATGACCTGCATCAGGCCAGTGGCCCCCACCACCGAACGAATATTGGGCTCAAAGCGTGACTCTTGACGCATGAGCGCCGTGACCAACAGGGGATTGAGCTGCCGCTCAGCTGACCAATAGGCAATTAAATCGCTGTAGGGGAAGGGATAGAGCGTTTGCCAATAGGCTGAATGTTGCTGCAGTTGTTCATGGGCGGCTTGTTCGTCTGGGTCGTCGCGCCAGTCTAAACTCGACACCATGAAAATGCCGTCCAAGGTGTCGCCAACGCCCACCCGTAAAACGCCATCCGTAAATTGTTCTGCCACTGAGGGGTCTTGAATGTTTTCAAATTCGACTTGCCAAAGCGCCCAGGCATCACGGTCTTGACCAAGCAGATACAGCTCTTGCAGCTTGCATGAGCCGGCCGGCAGCGGCTGTCGCTGACTCGGGAGGGTAATTTGGGGCTGGAGCGATCGCACCGTTTGAAAATCGCCTACATTCCAACCGAGGGCCGACGCTGAGCGCCAGGCAAAATAGGAGTCTGGGTAGTCGCGAATGACCTGCTTAAACCAGTCGGTGGCGGCTTGGGTTTGCCCTGCCCGCAGTGCCCATTTGCCCGCCCAAAAGCCAATTTCCGGGGCAACATCGGCATCGGCATTGTCCTGTAAAATTTGCTCGGCCCAATTGATGGCACCTGACCAGTTGCCATCCTGACCGGCATTGCGGGCATATTGCGATCGCAATGTTGCGGCTTCGGCTGAGGTACTGTAGTCATTCAATATCGTTTGCCGCAGTTGCGCCGCCGTTTCCGGGCTATCCAGCGCTTCCATAATTTTGGCTTGTTCCTGAAGGGCTTCGGCAGCTCGCCCAGGAAACCGTTCTACGACCTGATCCAGCAAACCCAGGGCAGCTTCCTCATCAACCAGGTATGACAACTTAATCAGTCCCAAGCCCGTTTCGGGGGCGTCGGGAAAGGTTTCGTTCAGCTTGTTATAGCCGGCGATCGCCGCTTCTCGCTGCCCTCCAATCTGTGCGCCCCTCGCGGCCCGGTAGAGCCCCTGGGGACTAGCCGGCGCTTTCCAATAGGCCTGACTAGCCGACTTGTAGGCTTGTCGCTCCCAGTACGCAAAGCCGGCATCTCGCCATTCTTCAGCGGTGAGACCATCACCGTGTTTTTCCACCAGGCGATCAACAAAGGTCAACACGTCAGGATGATAAATCCCGTGGCGAGTCATCACAAGCAGCAGCGCTTTTTCATTTTTGGGTGGCGAGGCTTCTACCAGTTGACGGTGAGCCACTTCTACGCTGCGGGGATGGGCAGGAAAGCGCTGCAGTAGCTGCGCCCAATATTGGGGCTGGTTTTTCCCTAGGGTATAAAGCACCTCTGCAGTTGCTGGATGATCGCCGTGCTGCTGCAACACCGCCTGCCAGGTCTTTTGAGCCGCCGCCGTCTGACCACTTGCCGTTTGTGCTCGACCTAGTTGAATCCGGCTGTGGATGGCCAGTTCAGGAAAATCCTTGGGTAGGGTTTCTAAAAGTGGGACAGCCGATCCTGCTTGGCCCTGGTCAATTAAATCTTTAGCCAAGAGATAGCGAGCTCGCACCTGCTGATCAGATACCGGCTGGGTCGCCATTTTGGACAGCGATTCGGCGCGCATTTCAGGGGATTGCAGAGCCAAAGCCATCACCGGCGCACTGGCCTCAGATGGCTGGGCGGGCTCGATTTGGGCTGCCCTGTCGGAGCGCCGCGGCTCACCCGGTAACCAACCGGCTGCATCAGCAAAGGCTAACGTAGCGCCCAATCCTAAGGCGGTGACGCCAGAAATACCTAACCAAGGCATCCAATTTTCAAATCGCTGCCGCATCGCTGTCTCCTACCTCGGTAACGAGTATGAGGCTGATGGATTTTCTCTTGCTGTTCTAGCAAAAACTCATTGAAATGAGGCGTTTATTTTTCAATGAGGGTGAAAGTTGCTCTCCAGTTAGGCCAAGCGTCATTCATCATTCGCAGCGAATTTCGGACCACAGCCAGCAAACAGGGGCCCCTGGCTCTGACATTAATGAGGCACTTCTGGGAGCGATCGCAGGTTCTAGCTCTTGGTTGATTGCAGAAGCTCGCAAGCTGTGATCAAATAAAGAGGGAAAATTTACACTGAAGGGCTGCTTGCGCACCTATGGATCTTCATCTATCAACTTATCCTGTGCTCGACTGGTCGGGCGACTGCTTAGCGATCGGCCTGACTGAAGCCGACTTGCCCCTGGCAGGGGAGTTAATGAGCCTCAATGAAAAGCTGTCAGGCTTAATTCAAGAGTTGATCGATGAGTCTGAGTTTAAGGCGAGCGCCGACAGCCATGTGGCAATTCGGGTAGGTAGTGCTGGCCCCGTCCACAAAATTGCGCTGCTGGGTCTGGGAGACGCTGACCAGCTCTCGCTGGAAACCTTAAGGCGAGCGAGCGCCGCTGCCGCTCGGTTAGCCAAAAAGGAAAAGTGCAAAGTGGTCGGCATTAGTTTGCCAGTTTGGAGGGAGTCGCCCCCTCTTTCGGCCCAGGCAATTTGTGAAGGGGCCCTAATGGCCCTACATGAAGACACCCGATTTAAGTCTGAGTCTGAAGATAAAAGCTTTGCCATCGAGCGGATTGAGCTCATTGGCTACCCCGATGAAGCGCCAGCGATCGCGAAAGCTCAAAAAATTGTCGATGGGGTTGTCTTAGCCCGTGAACTGGTGACCGCCCCACCCAACGTCGCCACTCCAGCGATGCTGGCCGAGACCGCCGAGACTATCGCCCAGGACCACGGTCTAGAGGTAGAAATTCTCGACCGTGACGCCTGCGAAGCACTCGGCATGGGGGCTTTTTTGGGAGTGGCCCAAGCTTCTGACTTGCCGCCTCAGTTTATTCACCTTACCTATAAGCCCCTTAGCACCCCACGGCGCAAGCTGGCCATTATCGGGAAAGGCCTGACCTTTGACTCCGGCGGACTCAACATTAAGGCCGGCGCTGGCAGCATGATTGAAATGATGAAGTTTGATATGGGAGGCGCGGCGGCAACCCTCGGAGCGGCAAAAGCGATCGCTCAGATTAAGCCCGATGTGGAGGTGCACTTTATCAGTGCAGCGGCCGAAAATATGATCAGCGGTAATGCATTGCACCCGGGTGATATTCTCACGGCGTCCAACGGTAAGACGATTGAAGTCAACAACACCGATGCTGAAGGTCGACTGACCCTAGCCGATGCCCTAGTCTTTGCCGAAAAGCTAAGCCTCGATGCCATGGTTGACCTCGCCACCCTAACCGGTGCCAGCATCATTGCCCTAGGCGACTCGATTGCTGGTTTGTGGAGTCCCGATGATACCCTCGCTAAAGATCTGGAAACAGCATCGGCGATCGCTGGTGAAAAGCTCTGGCGGATGCCGCTGGAAGAGAAATATTTTGACGGACTGAAATCCTTAGCCGCTGATATGAAGAACACCGGGCCCCGTCCGGGGGGCGCTATTACTGCTGCCCTGTTCCTCAAGCAATTTGTGAAAGATACGGCTTGGGCGCACCTAGACATTGCTGGCCCTGTGTGGAACGAGCGAGAAAATGCTTACAACAGTCCTGGAGCGACAGGATTTGGTGTTCGCACCTTAGTCCAGTGGGTTCTGTCGTAGCCGTCAGTGAGCAACCAGCCAAGCCCCGTTCATTCTGCCCAGGTTATTTGGGCACGAAAATAGCAACATCTCTTGGCGGCATCTGTGCCTGAAAGCTGTTGGGCCTTAGACCTCGAGCCCCTTAAGTTGCAATGTCCCTCGACTACCAACACAGCATCACAAAGTAGATTTCAGGCCGGAATGTCCTTTGTAATCCCAAACTGAGAGCATGAAAGACAGCTAAGCCTCAACAGTCAAATACTGTGAGTTTCAGTGTTTTCATCCGGCTCAATTGAGATACGCTACCTGAGTCAAAGGCCAACACAGATACTTCACTGAGTCGCCATCAATGAACTCAAGTGTTGAATCAGCGGTTGCCTAACTCTAGTTTTACCGGCCTGTTGATTGCGAGAAATCAGTTGATGCGGCTTACCATAAATACGCTTCTGGAGTTGCCGACCAGTATTCACTTCCCCCAGGAGCTACCTTAGTGAACTCGAGATGGGTGATAGCACCACTACCTGGATATTCAACTTCAATTTTTTGGAAGCTCATATTCAATCCCTGAAAGATGCGCATCGAGTTGTCACCATCAATATCGGGATTGACCAGCGCTGAGACGTCGCTGAGGTCAAATTTAAGTGCGGCCTCAGTGTCATCAGCCCCAGCAAAGAAACGTAGGTAGCCCTTAGTGCGCTCATCAAAGTCGAGGAATCCAAGACTGACGTCCGTGACCGCATGCATAAAGTTAAAGGTAATGAGTCCACCCTTTCGGTCATCATCCGGTGCACCTAAAGTGCCTTTATTCTTTTTTTTGTGGCTGTTATCTTCTTGAATAATTAAGACGTTGCCTTGGGCCTCGGTGCCAAAATATTCGCCTGTCGCCAAGTCGTGGTCGCCGCCCTTACACTTAGGCAGGGACTTATCTTTCGACCCCCGGGGACGACAGCTGCTGTTGTACAAGGTCAGCGGCAGATCTCCGGACCCATCCCGCAACTCTCGGTTTGAATCTAGGCTTATCTCGACGCCTTTGTCGGCCCACTCATACCCCGTCAACAGAGTGCCTTCGGCAATATCATCAAAATCAATCATTATTGGCTGAAAAAGTGAGCTATCTAAGTTTGACTTAGTGCCACCGCTAAACTGTCCTGCCTGGACCTCAACCGCCAAATTTACAGCTCCAGCGGGTGCGAGCAACAGTGCATTGAACAGAACGAAAAGGGAACGCATCTTAAATCCTCTATTGGGTTTATCAATAAGTAGATTTACAGGGAGGCACACCCATGCCGGCAGATACGGCGTGCTTGTTTATACGACCATATGCATATTTCAAGTTGACGTATATCCGTATTTGAGTTTCTTGATAGAAAATTTACGTAGAACTCAGATCACAAGCAAATAATAAATAAATCACATATCAGTTTGCGGCTAAGCACATTGAAGCGATATTGTGAGAGGCTCCTGATGGTGCTACATACTCTAAAAGTCAAGGTTTGCAGACAGGGTAGAGAGCGCCAGCACAGGTGTCTGTAAACGCCTCTTTGACTAATTAATCTTTTAGATTTTTTGGAAGGGGCGATCGCTCCTAAGTATCGGTGCCATCACCTGCAACGACTGATTAAGTGATTTCGCTGATCGTAAATCGACGGTCAGTGTAGTTGCCGTCGGTGGTGTTTTACACTCGATAATCGCCAAGCTGCCCCCGGTTGAGGATTAGGTTAGCTGTAGCCAGTCCAAAGCGCTGTGAAAGAGTCAGTGTGTAGTCATAGCAGAGTGTAAAGTGGGTCCGAGTGAACCATCGCGCCCCGTTCATCTGCAGGGCACCAAGTCTTTGGGGGCACGAGATTGAGCTCTCCTAAATTGGCACAAGAGGCTTGCCTGAAAAGCCGTGCAATAGATGTCCAGCAATGTCTTTGCCAGTATCTCAACCAGAGCTCACGTTCATACAGAGCGCGATACAGGGCCTGCTATCTGCACTCTGTACAAAGGCGGCCAAGACCTACAGCATCAACAGTCGAGACTTGAGGATGTCGGCTTGGGTCTCAGCCTCGGCAAGGGCCTCACGAGCGCCTTGCACCACCTCTTCAGGCGCTTTATTCACAAAGCCAGGATTATTCAGGCGGCCTGACAGAGACGCGATTTCGCCATCTACTTTGCCGAGATCTTTTTCGATTTTGGCCTTAAGCGCATCCACATCAACCAATCCCGTTAAGGGAATCAACACCTGGACGGTGCCCACGACCCCGGCAAACATTTTGGGAGTAGGGGCGGGCGGTAGGGCTAGTTGCGGACTGGGGACCGGTGGGACTGACTGGACCAAATCAGCAACCTCTTGGGCTACTGGTTTGAGCGAAGTTTGAGCGGAGGGCGCGATCGCTGGGCGATTCAGCCAATCCTGGGCGTCACCTAAAACCTCACGCCGCCATGCCCCTAGCTGCTGCCAGGTTTGCTGGCGTTTGTGAGCATACAGTAGGTTTTGCGCTGTAAACCAGACGGTGTAGCCAACACCGATCAGTTTTAACAGAGCTCCTACCAGTAGGATGCTATCAAGGGTCTGTAAGACCGCTGCGACAATTTGTAAGGTCACCAGAGCCGCAAAAATGAACAGAAGTGAAACAGCGGGACGGCGAATATCGCTGAAGAAGCTTTGCAAATAAAAGAGGGGCTCTTCTAACAAGGGGCGCATGGTGACCCAAAAGTCTGTCACCTCCGCCTGGATGGTGGCCAGGCTGCTGGTGGAGTCATCGGTTGAACCAGTGGAGGAGGCCTGGGGAGGTAGCGCTGGCTGGGAGACCGGTGTGGCTGGTTCGTCAGCGCTATCAGCGCGAATGATGAGCTGTTCAACGCGTCCGATCGCTTTGATATAACTCTGGCCCGCCTGCAAAATACGGCGCTCTTCCGGATTCGCGGATTCCAAAATCGTCTCAATTTTTGCACTGGGCTTAATGCCGGCCTCCGCCCGCAAATTGCGAATCGTACGGAGGGTGCCAATCAAAAGGTCAAAATCTGCTTCTAAACTGACATCAATGGCAGCAGTGTCAGCCGCGGGATAGGCCTGCACCGCCAGAAATTCGTCGTCCCCCATTTGATTCAAGGTGTGCCAAATCTCTTCGGTAATGTGGGGCATAAAGGGATGTAGCGATCGCAAAATCCCGTCGAGCACCCGTGCTAGGGTTTGCTGTGCGACCCGCTTGGGAGCCCCTTCGCCCTGTAAACGGGGCTTGACTAGCTCAATGTACCAATCGCAAAAGTCGCCCCAGATAAAGTCATATAATTCCTTCGCCGCCTCGCCAAAACCGTACTTTGCCATTTGCTCGTGGACGCGCTGTATAACGCCGTTGTAGCGAGACAAAATCCAGCGATCAGCTAGCTCTAAGTCAGCGGGGTTAGGCTGACCTAACTGCTCAGGCGATTGACCACCGAGATTCATCATCACAAACCGAGCAGCGTTCCATAACTTATTCGTAAAGTTACGGGAGGCCTCGACGGAAACTGACTCATCGGTTTTGCGATCGTATTCTAGGCGAATATCTTGCCCCGCCCCAGCGACTTCCCGGATCAAGGTGTAGCGGAGGGCATCAGTGCCGTACTTGTTGATCAGCACTAATGGATCAATACCGTTGCCCTTAGACTTCGACATTTTTTGGTTGTTTTCATCCCGGACGAGCCCATGGATATACACCGTTTCAAAGGGCATGGTGTCAGTGAAGTGACCGGCCATCATAGTCATGCGGGCCACCCAAATAAAGATGATGTCAAACCCAGTTACCAAAGTACTGGTGGGGTAGTAGGTCTGAAAATCTTTGGCAGTTTCATCTGGCCACCCCATGGTCGAAAACGGCCATAGTCCCGAGGAGAACCACGTATCTAGCACGTCCGGATCTTGTTCTAGAACAACGTCTTCGCCGTAGGTTTCCACAGCTTGCACACGAGCCGCTGCCAGATCCGCAGCAACAAAACAGGGCGTATTGTCGCGAATTTCCCCATCGGTTTCGCTCACGGCATACCAGGCAGGAATTTGGTGGCCCCACCAGAGCTGGCGGGAGATACACCAGTCGCGCAGGTTGACCAACCAGTCGCGATAGACCTTAGTCCACCGCTCGGGAACAAACTTGGGTGAGTTGTGGTTGTCAAGGGCATCTAGCGCCGTGTCAGCGAGGGGCTTAATCTTGACAAACCATTGGGTGGAGAGCAGGGGCTCTACTGGTACCTTGCCGCGATCGCTGTAGGGTACGGTGTGATGATAGTCTTCAATTTTGACGAGGAAACCTTCAGCCTCTAGCTGTTTGACCACCCCTGTGCGAGCTGCAAAGCGATCCTGCCCTTCAAAAGGACCCGCTTCCGAGTTCATCGTACCGTCTTTATTCATAACGGTAATCATGGGCAAATTGTGGCGCTGACCCATGGCAAAGTCATTGGGATCATGGGCAGGCGTCACCTTGACGCAGCCTGTCCCAAATTCTTTGTCAACGTAGGCATCGGCGATAATGGGAATCTCGCGACCGACAATTGGCAGGGTCAGCGTTTTGCCCACGAGGTCACGGTAGCGATCGTCTTCGGGATTGACCGCCACGGCAGTGTCGCCGAGCGTCGTTTCCGGGCGGGTGGTGGCGACTTCTAAGTAGCCCGAATCGTCCGTCAAGGGATAGCGGAAGTGCCAAAGATGCCCATTGACCTCCGTTGGCTCCACCTCTAGATCAGACACAGCTGATTGACTAGCGGGGCACCAGTTCACCATATAATTGCCGCGATATATCAGACCCTCATCGTAAAGCCGCGTAAAGGCAGTAATTACAGCCTTGGATAGACCTTCATCTAGGGTGAAGCGCTCGCGGCTCCAGTCAACGGAAACGCCAAGTTTACGCAGTTGGCCCACAATGGTGCCGCCGGATTCCTCCTTCCACTGCCAAGCCCGCTCTAGAAATTCTTCGCGTCCCAGCTCGTCTAGGGTCTTGCCCTCAGCTTCAACCTGTCGCTCCAAAATTGTCTGCACGGCAATGCTGGCATGGTCCGTCCCTGGTAGCCACAGGGCGTTGCGTCCCTGCATACGTCTGTAGCGCACCAGCGTGTCGATCAACGCATTTTCAAAGGCGTGGCCCATATGTAAGCTGCCGGTCACGTTAGGCGGCGGAATGACCACACAAAAGGGCTCCCCAGAATGCTCCGGATCGGCTTTAAAGACGTGGCGGGCTTCCCAGACTTTCTGCCATTTCTCTTCGGTAATGGAGGGATCGTATTGGCTGGAGAGGGTGGGTGCGGTGGCCGTCATGGCTTAGAGTTCTCGTTCTAGGCGGTCATTTACCCCATGATTTTGCCACGAGGATTATGCCGATACTAATCGCTTCGGTAAGAATTTGGTCAGATGTGACAGAATCCCGTCGGCTGGGCTCGGTTGTCTTTGAGGAGAGCATTCCTAGTTCAGGTCAGTCACGGCGGTGAAGAATGCCTTGCTGACCGGGTGGGGACTCCATGCCTAGCCCACACAACGCGAGAACTCGCACTCCGAATGGCAGCAAGGGGCGGGGGCGATCGCGGCTAAAAATTGCTTGTTTCCGCTGATCCCCGTATAATCCTTGAACTGTGACAGAAATCTTAAGATTCCCAATTTCGTTCCCTCATCCCACACCAAAATGCGATTTCGATTGCCCAGGCCCTACACCGTTCTAATTACTCGAACGGGCGAAACGCCGATTGCGATTACCCTCAGGCCGCTGCCCATTTTCTTGCTGTGCACCTTGCTGGCCTCGCTACCCGTGGTTTGGGTCAGCACGTTGATTGGTCGTAACGAACAACTGGCAGAGCAAAACGAGACGCTGACTGAAACGGCTAACGAAGTATTGGTCGAACTCGAAACCTTAGACTCGGAGGTTGAGGACTTGCGAGAGCGGGCTGGCCTCCCCGAAAATACCTCTGACGTCCCGCTACCGGAGGAAGAGCCCCGAGGCGGGATCGCCGGCACAGCCAATGCCGAAGCCCTCTTTGCTTTAGCCCAATCACGGATGCCGCAAATTGACGCGAAGCTTGAGGTACAGGTGCGCCCAGCCCTAGAAAGTACGCTCCAAGAGGAGGCTGCGCGGGCCGCCGCTCTCCCTAATGTTCAGCCTTTGAATGGTCGTCTAGAGGTGACCTCAGAATTTGGCTTGAGGCGTAATCCGTTTGGCGGATTTAGCTATGAAATGCACAGCGGCATTGACTTTCGTGGTCCCGTTGGCACCCCCATTTATGCCACTGCGGACGGTACCGTTGTCACGTCTCAGTATGCTGGTGGCTATGGCAAGCACGTGATTATTGACCACGGTTACGGCTATGAAACTCTATACGCCCATCTGTCTGAGCTCAGTGTGCAAGCGGGCGATCGCGTTCAGCGGGGGGAGCGAATTGGCGAGCTCGGTTCGACAGGCCGGTCATCGGGACCGCATCTGCACTATGAGGTCCATCGGAGTGGTCAACCTGTCAACCCGCGCTACTATCTGCAGCTTGATGATGTGCTCGCCGAAGCCGATTAAGCTTGAGTGGGATGCGAAGCCTCAACGTTTTGGGTCTGATGAGTAAACAATGTGAATGTCATGAATCGAGCTAACGCGATGAAACAAGCGATGCAGAGAAAGTTTCGGGGTCTGATTACTGGGTTGTGGGTCGTGGTCGTGATGGTTTGTTTGCTCGGCAGCTCAGGGGCTATGGCAGATGAATTGTCCGAAACGCCGCTGACCACGTCGCCCATCGACAGCACCGAGCTCAACGCGAATGACATCCCCTCGGAGAAGGTTGATCAGTTTGTCTCGGCCTATCTCACGGTTGTCGGGCTTATTGACGATCGCGTTGAAGAGCTCCAGCGAGCCGAAACTGAGACGGAGTCACGGCGGCTGCAAGAGGAAATCGAGGCTGAAGCGTTTCAACTCATTGAGGCCGCCAACTTGACTCGAGAAGACTACTTTCAGCTACTGGGGCTGGCCAATACCGATCCTGAATTTCGCGATCGCGTCTTAGCCCAGCTAGAAGAACGCGACGAATAATTACACTTAGCGAGCATTTCGGGCTGCTGTTGATGGCTAACCAAACCAAAACCCCGGGATATCCAGATTTTAGAAATTAGTGCTGCTATGACTTCTTCGCCAACAACCCAAAACCAATCAGCCAGTCCAGTAGCACCTGAAACGTTAGGCCAATATGGCGATCGCGCGATCGCCCAAGCTGCCTTGGAACTGGAAAAATGGCCCAATCAGACAGATAACCCGTATATCATCCACTTAGAACATCCTGAGTTTACCGCGCTGTGTCCGCGGTCAGGGTATCCAGATTTCGGCACGATTGTGGTCGATTATCAGCCTGGTAAATGGTTGGTGGAGCTCAAAGCCTTCAAGCTATATATCAACTCCTTTCGAGATCAGCGAATCAGCCACGAAATGGTGACAAACACAGTTGCTGACTGCCTTTGGCAAGAACTGTCACCGGTGGGCTTGCGCGTAATTGGTGACTTTACTCGACGGGGCGGGGTCAAAACGGTAATCACGGTGATCAAAGGGGATGATTCGCGCTTTACTCCCTACACGCCAAACCAGTTGTAAGGACGATGAATCTGCTGTCTCCCGTTGCTGTAACGGAACAGTTCCGTCAGTCACCCCCGTCATATTGGTACGAGGGACGCTGCCCAAAAACCGGAGCATGGTTGCAACTGCCTCGGACGGCAACCGTAGAGGCAATCGCTCGCCAGCTAATGACAGACTTAGTCAGGGATGATCGCTTTCAGCAGGCGGGCAAAATGTACGGCATTCTGCTCGTCACTACGCCGACGGGAGAGCTGGGCGTCCTTAAAGCCTTTTCCGGATTGCTGGGGGGACACAGTCACGTACCCGGCTGGGTGCCACCGATTCCCGGCAGGGCTCAGGTGCAACTGCTAGAGCAAGAAACCCTGCAGACCCTAGCGCGATTTAAGCAGGAGATCATGGCCCTGAAATCGCGGCCAGAACGGGCGATGTTGGTATCCCAATCGCGGCGGTTTGCGCAGCAGCTGGCCACCCTATCTGAGCAACATCGTCAAAATAAAACGATCCGAGATCGCCGCCGCCAGACATCCCAAGCCACCCTGAGCGGGGCTACCCTAGAACGGGCGCTGGAAGAACTTGTCCGCCAGAGCCAGCATGATGGGGGCGAGCGGCGGCGCCTCAAGCGCCAACGCGACGAGGTTTTGCAGCCGCTAAAAGCAGCGATCGCCCAGGCTGATGCCCAGATTAGTCAGCTGAAGCGGCAGCGCCAAACCCTATCACGGGAACTCCAGGCTCAAATGCATGCTGCTTATTCGCTTACGAACTTTGCCGGACAAACGTCGGTGCTGCAATCGCTATCGCTCAGCGGACTCCCAACCGGCACAGGGGACTGTGCGGCACCTAAGCTGCTCCACTATGCCGCGACTCATGGACTGCAACCACTGGCGCTGGCGGAGTTTTGGTGGGGACCCGCTACGGGAGACAAGCAACCGGGTCAGTTTTATGGTGCCTGTGTAGAGCGCTGTCAGCCGATTATGGGCTTTTTGCTGTCGGGGTTGTCACGTGAGGTAACGGCAGGGGCGATCGCTGATCTACCCGTGGTCCTTTACGAAGATGACAGCCTCCTGGTGATTGATAAACCGGCAGGGTTACTATCGGTGCCAGGGCGGACCAGCCAACAGCAAGATAGCGTGTTGAGTCGGTGCCGGTGTCAGTTTTCTCCACCGTATTTGGCTGCCCCCCATCGGCTCGATAAGGGCACCTCTGGCATTTTGATATTGGCAAAATCCGTCACCGTTCATCGCGATTTGGGACACCAGTTCGCCCAACGGAAAATTCACAAAGTTTACGAAGCGGTGCTGAGTTGGTCTATTGAGCCGCAGCGTGGCCAAATCAACCTACCGCTGTGGCGAGACCCCAGCGATCGTCCCAAAACCACCGTGAATTTCAACCTAGGTAAGCCCAGCCTAACGGAGTTTGAGGTGCTGGAGCCGGGCGATCGACCACGCCTTCGGTTCATTCCCCACACCGGGCGAACCCATCAATTGCGTATCCACTCAGCGCATCCTCAGGGGCTGAACACGCCAATCTTGGGTGACACCTTATACGGAGATCAGGACCAAACCTGTCGCCTCCATCTCCATGCGCAAGCGATTCAGTTCATCCATCCAGTAACGGGCAAATCCATCGACATTCAAAGTCCGTTGCCGTTTTAAGACGCCAAACGAGCCATCAGACCAGATTTTGAAACGGTCTCGGTCTATGCTGCTTACAGGTCTTGAGGAATGCGGTTGCTGCCATGGTATCTCGGTTGCTGTGCATTAGTAATGGTCACGGCGAAGATGTGATCGCGCTACGGATTCTCTCCGCTTTGCGATCGCGCCTGCCCCGCCTCGACCTTGCTGCCTTGCCGTTGGTGGGGGCCGGCGAACGGTTTCAGCAACATCAGATCCCCCTGATTGCTGCCGCCAAGATGCTGCCCTCGGGGGGGTTCATCTATATGGATAGTCGCCAGCTCGCTCGGGATCTGCAGGGCGGCTTGGTGCAGCTCACCTTAGCGCAGCTCAAAGCTTTAAAGCAGTGGTCCCTGGCCGGGGGAACAGTGCTAGCCGTTGGTGATGTTATTCCCGCGGCGTTTGCCTGGTGGAGTGGGTTACCCTACGCCGTTATCGGCACCGCCAAGTCCGCTTACTATCTGCGAGATGAGGCGGGGCCTCTACCAGGGCTGCCCTGGTATGCCGGCTGGGCCGGATCAATGTATCTCCCGTGGGAGCGCTGGTTAATGAGCCGCGATCGCTGTCGCGCCGCCATCGTTCGTGACGAGCTCACCCGCCAAGAGCTGCTGCACTTAGGCCTCACCCAAATCTTTGCCGCTAATCCCATGATGGACGGGCTGAAGGCCACCACCCCAAGCGCACTACCACTATCTAGTCATCCCGACACATTGACGGTGCTGCTGCTGCCCGGCTCCCGGGCTCCAGAAGCCTATGACAACTGGCAGATCATCCTTAAGGGCATGGAGAGTGTGCTGAAGCACATGTCATCGCGACCAGTGCAGTTTCTGGGGGCGATCGCCCCCGCGCTTGACCTACAGGAGCTGAGTCAGGCCGTTGCGCTAGCCGGTTGGCACCGACAGGCGCAGGAGACTGCATCGCGATTTACCAAAGCAAACGCTGAGCTCGTGCTGACACAAACTGCCTACGCTGATTGTTTGCAAGCTGCTGAGGTGGCGATCGCCTTGGCGGGAACGGCAACTGAGCAGTTTGTCGGCCTGGGCAAGCCAGCCTTGATTACCCCTGGCGCTGGGCCCCAATTCACCCCCACATTTGCGGAACTCCAGACTCGGTTGCTCGGCCCTTCAGTCACTTTGGTGGAGTCCGCCACCGAGATGGGCACAGCCATGGCACAGTTGCTAAACGATGGCGATCGCTTGGCACGCATTCGGCAAAACGGACAGGGCCGCATGGGACCCGCCGGAGGAGCCGCCGCGATCGCGCAAATACTTACTGAGCACCTTGTGTGACTAGATAACACCCTACAGCACCATCGTTGCGCCGGTTTTCATAGCTCAGCCCACCCAACCAAATGGATTGCTCCCGCGATGGCTGTAACTAAAGCACCCTAGTCTCAAACTATTGACAAAAACAAATCCCTCGGTCTATGGAGTAGGAGCCTCCCATGAATTTGCCAACATAAGAGTAGTGCTTCAAAACCTTTGATTTCAGGAACTTTCTTGTCCTCATTAAGGCTATGAAGCAGACGCAGAAATGAGGAATTCCAGCTTATGGTAAGTCAACTCGAACAACAGCACAGCACAACTCAAAGACAAAAAATTGCTGTCTACGACAATTTGAGTGCTGCTCAGCAGGCAAAAGAACAACTCCAGCAAGAAGGGTTGTCTTTAAATGAAGTCAGTATCGAAGGCGATATCAACGTTTACGAAGAGGTAGCAGCCCTCGGAACGGTTGTCGGTGGAGAAGCAGGTCTATTGATTGGTGCCTTTTTTGGCGGCACTGCCGGCGTCATATTCGTCTCGATTTATTCGACTCTGACCTACGGTGATGTAGTAAACTCTAGCTTTAATCAATTAGCCATTATTGTTCTGACGATCGCGGGTGCAGTACTTGGCTTAATTCAAGGTAAGCGGATTCGCAAAGACCACTTGCCTGAGCAAAAGCAAAAAGGTAATCCCGACGTCCCTCGCCGCTTTCAGCTCATTGTTGAAGGCGATCGCGACAGCATTGATAAAGCGAGCAAAATCCTTAGATTTTCTGCCGCTAGTTAGCTGCATCATAGTTAATTTAAAGCTTCAAAGGGGCGTCTTGGCGTCCCTTTTTTTGTTTGATTGACCATTGACCACACGTCACAAAGTTGTCTGCTCGGATAGGCATCAAAGCTCCCTGAGCCACCAAGCGACTGGTAAAGAACGGTAAACTAAGCGTTGGATCTAGTCGGTAGACGGTATGGCAGCAGCATTAACTCAGCAAGTTGAGCAATTACGCGACCAGCTTCAAAAAGCGAGCTATGCCTACTACGTGCTCGACCAGCCCCTTATGGAAGATGCTGTTTACGATCGCCTCTATCGGCAGTTGCAAGAGCTCGAAGCGCAACACCCCGAGCTCATCACTCCCGACAGCCCAACCCAACGTGTGGGCGAGCGGCCAGCCAGCCAGTTCACTTCGGTGCGCCACAATATTCCCCTCTACAGTTTGGAAAACGCATTTGGCATTGAGGAGTATCAAACCTGGCAGGAAAAATGGCAGCGATTAGTGCCCGATGTGGGTGAGGCTACAGCGGTAGCCGAGTTAAAAATTGACGGTTCAGCGATCGCCCTCACCTATGAAAACGGCGTTTTGACCCAGGGCCTCACCCGGGGAGACGGCGTTACGGGGGAAGCAATTACCCAGAATTTGAAGACAATTCGCACTATCCCGTTGCGGTTGCGGCTAGAGGCTCCCCCGCCTCGGGTAGAAGTTCGGGGTGAGGCCTTTTTGCCATTACAGGAGTTTGAGCGCATTAATCAGCAGCGATCGGCCGCTGGTGAAGCGCTATTTGCCAATCCCCGCAATGCTGCGGCCGGGACCCTGCGACAACTCGACTCACGAATTGTGGCAGAGCGCCGCCTCGACTTTTTTGCCTATACGTTGATCATTCCAGAGGCCGCTCAGGCCACAACGCCTCAACCGGCCAGCCAGTGGGAGTCGCTGGAGTGGCTGCAAACATTAGGATTCAAAGTCAACCCCCATCGCTCGCTGTGTCAAACCGCAGACGCGATAGCGGATTTTTATGGGCGCTGGTCGACCGAACGCTATGACCTGCCGTATCTCACCGATGGCGTCGTAGTCAAGCTCAATGATTTTGCCCTACAGCGCCAGCTGGGCTTTACCCAAAGGTTTCCCCGTTGGGCGATCGCTCTCAAATATCCCGCAGAGGAAGTGCCCACGCAGGTAAAAATGGTCTCTGTACAGGTGGGGCGCACGGGGGCCGTGACGCCAGTGGCTGACCTAAGTCCGGTGCAGCTCGCGGGGACAACGGTGGCCCGGGCAACTTTGCACAACTCTGACCGGATTCAAGAGCTGGATTTGCACATTGGCGACACCGTCGTCGTGCGTAAGGCAGGAGAAATCATTCCCGAAGTGGTGCGTGTGCTCCCAGAGTTACGCCCCAAGGAAGCGATCCGGTTTGCCCTGCCAACTCGCTGCCCAGAGTGTGGTGAGCAATTGGTAAAGCCCGAGGACGAGGCCGTCACTCGCTGTATCAATGCCTCCTGTCCAGCGATCGTGCGGGGGGCGTTGATCCACTGGGCGCGCCGTGATGCCCTCGATATCAATGGCATTGGCAGCAAATGGGTAGAGCAATGGGTTGACCAAGATTTAGTAAGGTCCGTGGCAGATCTCTACACCCTTACCATAGAGCAGCTCATGCAGCTTGATCGCATGGGTGAAAAGTTAGCCACCAAAATTGTAACGGCGATCGCTGAGTCAAAGCAGCAGCCTTGGTCGCGGGTGCTCTATGGACTAGGCATTCGCCATGTGGGCACGGTCAATGCGCAAGTCCTGGCCACCGCCTTTCCCTCGGTAGATGCCCTCAAAGCCGCTAAAATTGACGCGATCGAAGCAGTCTACGGCATTGGCCCCGAAATTGCCCAGTCTGTCTATGAGTGGTTGCGCAATCCCGCCAACTGGCAGCTGGTAGAACAGCTCCGGGAGGTCGGCCTTCAGTTAGAGAACAGGGCCGCCGCCGCCCAGCCTGATCCAGCGACGTTGCCCTTGGCTGGCAAAATCTTTGTGCTCACGGGGACACTCCCCTCCCTCAGCCGCAGTGCAGCAAAAGCGCTCATCGAAAATGCCGGCGGTAAAGTTACCAGCAGCGTCAGTACCAATACGGACTATCTCGTCGCTGGAGAAGCGGCCGGCTCCAAGTTAGCAAAAGCCGAAAAGCTCAGCATTACTCAGCTTTCAGAAGCCGAGTTGCTGTCGCTGCTGGAATAATAATTGGGAGCTACAGCCACAAACATTCGCAGTAGAACCGCTATGTGGTTTGCAGTTCGGCACACTGTTTAGACGCCTGGACCTTGAACCTTTTCTTCAACCGCTCATTCTAGATGCCGCCATGGACAAAGCTTTAGCTCTGATAACTTTTGAGTAAGGCCTGAGCGGAGTCGAGGGTGTCAGCTTCGGCGATGGGCTTATCGTCGCGCCAGCGCAAGATCCGAGGAAACCGCACGGAAATGCCAGATTTGTGGCGCTTTGACTCGGCAATGCCCTCAAAGCCGATTTCAAAGACGTGAATTGGCTCCACTGAGCGGACGGGGCCAAAGCGCTCGATGGTATGGTGGCGAATCCATTTGTCGAGCTTTTCAATTTCATCGTTATCCAAGCCAGAATAGGCTTTAGCAAAGGGTACGAGTTCCTCTCCTCGCCAGAGGGCAAAGGTGTAATCAGTGAAAAGGTTAGCCCGTTTGCCGCTGCCCGCTTGGGCATAGATCAACACGGCATCTAAGGTCATCGGATCGACCTTAAATTTCCACCAGTAGCCCCGCTTGCGGCCCACTAAATAGGGACTGTCCCAGGCTTTAATCACTAGCCCCTCTGCGCCGGTATCGCGCGATCGCCCCCGCAGGGCCTCTAAGTCAGCAAACGAGGCGAACTCTAAAGGGCTAGAGCAGTCAATTCGGTCGTCTGTGGCATCGGCGAGTAAGGCTTGCAGCAGAGCTTTGCGATCGCACAGCGGCTTTTCTCGAATGTCGTTGCCGGTATGTTCGATTAGGTCATAGGCAATGAATCGGACGGGGCTTTCGGCCATGACTTTTTGGGTGACGCGCTTACGGCCCAGCCGCTTTTGCAAATGGTTGAAGGTGAGCGGGCGATCGCCCTCCCAGCAGAGAATTTCACCATCGAAAACGTGGCCATTGGCAAATGGCTGAAACGCTTCCACAAGTTCAGGAAACTGTTCGGTGATCAGGTCTTCTCCCCGAGACCAGATAAAGACCTCACCGGCTCGCTTGATTACCTGGGCGCGGATGCCATCCCATTTCCATTCGGCGAGCCAGTCAGCCATTGTCTCTGCGCGAAATTTGTCTTCGTCGATTTGCGAGGCAAGGAAAAACGGATAGGGTTGACTGGGGGCAGTTTCGACAGCCTCTTGGCTGATGAGGCTCTGGTAAAACTCCACCGTAGGCTCAAAGTCGCCCATCAGTCGGTGGGCTAGTACCGGTTCAGGAACATGGGCGGCGGCTGACAATCCCTTGATGACTAACTTGCTGGAAGCGCCTACGCGAAACGCACCGGTCAACACCTTATTCAGCACAAAAATTTCGGAGTCATCGAGCGATCGCCACCAGGACACAATCAGTTCGTGGCGCTCCTCCTCGGTTTCAGCCGCTTTAACCAGGGGAATGATCTGCTCCATCCACTGATGAAGGGGAATGTCCGCCGCTGATTTGCCCTGGAGGGGAGTATCGCGCAGCAGGAGGGCAATTACCTCAGCCGAGTCGCCCACGTGGGAATAGCAGTCTTTGAATAGCCATTCAGGCATTTCAGAGATGCTGAGATAGACGTCGCGCAAGATACGGGAAGTCACTAAGCGGCGACGGGTTTTGTTGAGTAACAAATACAGCGCCCAGACAGCATTAACGGGTGCTTCGGTGGCAAAATACTGGCGCAGCGCCTCAACCTTAGCGTTGGTCGAGGTGGTTGCGTCAATGGCCTGAAAAAGCTCCGTAAACCGCTTCATAATGCTGGCATGGTCTGAGTGAGTACGCCACGTCCATTATGACGGTGGTGATGAGATCGCTGCATTTGGGGTGCGATGAGGCCAGTCTTAGGCAATAACCATGAGTGGCTGAGACCACTGCAATTTAAGCTACACCACAACGGTTACAGCATTTCCTGAGCCGTTGCCGCCAACGAGTCCGGCGGTTCATAGTCCAGGAGAACTTACGGCGCTCCGATGTTCAGACTCCACAGTTCCTCACCGCGTCGACAGTCTCGATGGACAAATCAACGATTAGTCAGAAATCGCCTCTTCTTCTGCCACCTTTTGGGTCGTAGTCGAAGCCGCCTCAATAAAAATCCGCTTAACTTCGGGATGCTCTTCACGGATGTTGCCCTCAATCCGCCTGACAGCCGCCTCAATCTCATCGGCCGAGAGCGCATCAGCAAACTCGATATTGAGCGCCAGCATAATATCCTCTGGCCCAAGGTGAAAGGTAATCGGTGGCTCTAGACTCGTCACTGCCTGATCAGAGCGAACAATGACTTTGATGCTTTCCTGAGTTTCGGGCAGAGCGCTTTCTCCGATTAACAGCCCTTTAGTCTCAGCCACTAAGACAATCGCCACCACCGTCAAAAGGACGCCGATAACGATCGAGGCAATCCCATCGTATAGCGCATTTCCCGTCCACTGGCTCAGGGCGACACCACCAAAGGCAACCAATAACCCTAGCAGCGCTGCCGCATCTTCGAAGATCACGATAAAGCTACTGGGGTCCTTGCTTCGGCGAATTGCAGTCCAAAAGCTTACATCGAGATTGGGGGCCCGTTTGTAAAACTCGCGCACTGATACCACCAGCGCCGTCGCCTCAAAAATGGCCGCTATGCCCAATACGCCATAGCTCACAATCGGATTTTCTGAAGGTTCTGGATTTTGAAAGCTCTGGATGCCCTCGTAAATCGAAAAGCCCCCGCCTAAAGAAAAGATCAAGACTGCGACAACTAAAGACCAAAAATAAAGCTCCTGACCATGGCCGAGGGGATGTTTTTCATCCGGCTCTTTTTCACTTTGCTTGAGGCCATACAGCAGCAGGACTTCATTGGTAGAGTCCACAACTGAATGAATGCCCTCGGACAACATTGCTGAGCTACCGCTGATGCTAGCGCCAACGAACTTGGCGATCGCAATGGCGACGTTGGCGGCCATCGCCGCATAGATCGAAACCTTAGATGAAGAATCAGCCATATCCCTTAGGAACTTAAGAATAGCGGTACGTTTACCAAACTGTACCGCTATTCTTGAGGTTGGCGGCTCTATCAACAGGCAGTTGATAGTCACAGCCCGCCATGAAAGGCGATGGAAACCCGCTGGCCATAGTCATCTGCGCTGGTGTAATCCTGACTAGTCCCGTCATGCAGGTAGCGTTTCTTCACAACAGCCATCGTCATCATCTGACTGCAGCGGTGCCCCAGGCAGAGTCGGAGGAAACAAACAGCGCTCAACACACGACCGCCCTGCTAGCTCAACGAATCCATGCAGGACTCAGCCCTTTATCGAACGAACTGGGGCATGACTTCAGCAGCAGTATAGAGACCGTACTGTCCCCGCTGGTGCAATGCCACACCCGCTTTGAGATAGCCAAAGGCGGGGCCACAGACGTTTGCTGCCATACTAGTTTCGTCGCCCAGGGTAAAGGTATGGGTCGAGAGCTTGCCTTCAAAGGTACGGCCAGTGACTTGCACATTTGTGCTCAAAGGTTTCTTCGGATTACGAGTGTCAACAATGCCCCCAACGGTGACCTGTTCGCGATCGCAGATACCTGCTAGCTCCAGCATAAAATCGTCGGCGTGCTCCATATTTTCTAGGGCCAAGATGCCATTGGTACGATCCAGCAGGGCCGCGACCTCTTCATCGGTCATAGCCCGAGCGGAGTCAACATCATAATCAGGCATATGGGCGATATCTTCACGAATGGTAGCCCGATAAGCTTCCCAGTTCGCGATGCCCACGCCAAAGGTGATTTTCACACTGTGAATCTCGCTGTAGCTCTGGGCTGCTACCACAGCGGCAGCAGTCAATAGCCCCGGTGTCGCCCCGCATCCAGTCATATAGGTAATACCAGCAGCCTGCAATTCTTCGCGCAAGGCCCAAATCTGCTCCATCGCGCTCGTGCGCTTGAGTGCATCGACCAATACCCCCTGCCAGCCCGACGCGATGAACTGGCGCACCACATCAGCCATGAAGGTGTTAGGGAGGTTCGGCAGCGCCAAAAAGTAGCCCTGCACTCCATTAGCCGCTGTGATTAATTCTGCAATGCTCTGCTGACTGAGCGCACCGCTGGGCTCCACATAGCCGACCGAGCCGCGATCGCGATAGATAAGAATGCAAGTTTGCGGGTCTAGCCCCTGAGGATTGTAGATGTAGCCCTGTTTATCAGCCGCCGCGACCCAGCGCATTTCCTGCTTAGGCTGCAGTACGCGAGTAGCCGCTTGCCCAAGGCCACCAAAACCCAAAACGCCCACGGCAATCGGGGACACAGATGGCATCTTGTTTGAATTCATAGGGGTTATCCGTTTACATCACAGAGCACTATTATCGGGCGATCGCGGCGTCTTCACCCATCCATCTCAGCAGGGATTTACAAAGGTAGTCGCCGCCAGCGACAGCACCTTACCGCATATCCACTCAGCACATCGCCACTCGCGCCGCTCGATTAAATGAAGGCACCACAGCCTCCAAAGCCGCATCTCAACGCGCGATCAGACGTCCTTGTCAAAGCGTAAAGAACTGCAAAGTTTTTTAAAATCAGAAATCTGCAGACCACGAGTTTCCCTAAGTTGCCCCCATCGACAGGTTGACGGCTAATGCTATATTGCGTAACACTTAAACCTAGTTTGGGGCAGGCACTCTCACCATCAATAAGTTGCATAAATTTTTGCGATGGAATAGTTCGTGGCTTGCCGAAAATGCTTAGTAGGATAAAGTTGTCTGTTGACTTCTCATCTTTCTAAGCGCTTCAGACTAGCAATTTCGCAATCCTGAAACGCTGTATGGAAACTTTGTAGTTCATCATTAATCCCGACGGTCGAGTCAAGGAAATGGTGACCGGTGTGGTCGGTCGCTCCTGCGAGGAAGTGACTCGCAAAATTGAAGAACAGCTGGGCAACGTGATCAGTCGTGAAAACACGTCTGACTATTTTTCCCAAAAGGGTCAGCAAACAGCCACAACAGAAACTCACAACAGAGCCACCTACAGCGATTGGGGCTAGTTCACGTTCGTATAGACACAGTTAACATGTCACACTTTAGCCAAATTCGGACTAAAATCCGCAACTTGACTTCATTACAGGCCGCTCTGACTGAGCTTTGTATCGATTGGAAGCCAGGTCCTTTACCGGTGCGAGGCTACCAAGGCGCTGCCGAGACCGCTGAAGTGGTTATTGAACAGACCAATGGATTTGACATCGGTTTCCGGTTAAACCCCGAGACGAAAGATTACGAACTGGTTGCTGATCTGCAATATTGGCAACAGCCCCTCTCGGTAGACGGATTCGTCAATCAAATCACCCAGCGATACGCTTTTCATACTGTTTTAGAGGCTACCTCTGACGTTGGATTCCAACTCTCTGAGCAGCAGACTACCGAAGAAGGAGCCATTCGTTTGGTTCTGCAGCGCTGGGCGTAATTACTATCGGGGAAGCTTAATGCCCCAAGAATTTGACGAGGCTTTTATGAAAGCCGACGGTTTTGAAGAGTCGTCTCCAAGCGGTTTAGAGCCTGAGCTTGGAGGTGACCTAAGAGATGCTGCTGAGCAGACTGGCTATGAGCCCGAGCTCGGCGGCATTTTACGGCAAAAGGGTGTTTATGTAGATGAACTGACCTGCATCGGCTGTCGTCACTGTGCCCATGTCGCTCGCAATACGTTTTATATCGAGCCTGACTATGGCCGGGCTCGGACTATTCGCCAAGACGGTGACAGTGATGAAGTGATTCAAGAGGCGATCGATACCTGTCCGGTCGATTGCATTCACTGGGTTGACTACACTGAGCTCAAACAGTTGGAGAAAGAGCGACAGCATCAGGTCATTCCGGTTGCGGGTTTTCCGGTGGACAAGGCAATGTCTCGAACAGAGCAGCGTAAGCGTATGAAACGTCGCGATCGCGCCAAACGCAATCAACACCGTCAGCAATCTTAGTCTCTGATTTTTTTAGCTGGCATGATTAAGACTCCGTTGATTTATTTGAGGTTAGCGGAGTTTTTTGCACGTCTGTATCATATGTATATATTGATATTGCTGATATTGCACTTGCAGGGTGAGCAGTCCGTTCCTAAACCAACTCACCTGCTCGCCGTTTGATCACAGGCCATTAGCCAGCAGTGCCGTACTTAATTTTCCAAACTATGCTGGCGAGTAGATTGGTGCTGACGTGGGCCACGATAGGCACTAACAAGTTACCCGATAGCAAAGCGCTGTAGGCCAAAACCAAACCAATCAAGGTCGCCCAAATGACATAGGGCCATTGCTGCAGCCCGCTAAGGTGCAACACCCCAAAGCACAAGCTTGAAAACACGATGCCGTAAACGTTTAAGCCGATCGCGGGCAGCATAACTCCGCGAAACAGCAACTCTTCGCTCAGTCCCGGCAGTAGCCCCATCCAAATCAGATCACCCCAGGCTAGCGGTTCTAAAACCATTTTGAGGTAAACGTCAGCGCTCCGGCGATAGCCAGGCCAAACCTGATAAGCGATCCCACTGGCTCCAGTAATCCCGATGCCAATCCCGATGCCTACAACGAGGATAACTGGGTCAAATTCAACGGACAGCATGATTACCGTGTCAAAAAACAACCAGAAACGAGCAATCAGTAGTAAAACGATCGCTGTGACCCCCATCGCCACTAAAATTTGAGTCCGGCTCAACGGATCGAGCTCTGGTTCATTGAAATTGGAATTGCTCACGCGGCCTGCCGTTGCTAGCTGTATTCACAACCTTACAGAATTTTCTCCCTAATCGGCAGTTTTTTGAACGCCTTCTCCAAGGGACCAATAGAACTTTGGGCCGCATGAAATACACGGCCCAGGTGCCGCCGTCCCGACTCAACTAACGGCCTAATGTCAGCAATACGGACGCCTACCAACGCCCATGCCACAATATAAAGCAGTGATCTCGCAGCTAGGAGCAACCTTATAGATGGTGCAGCGCATCGAACCCCAGCCAGGCCAAGAGTCGGTATGGGATTATCCTCGCCCCCCCCGTGTCGAAAACTCCCCGCGTCGAATTCGCATTGTGTTCAACGATGTCACGATCGCCGATTCGCAGCAAACGGTGCGAGTTTTAGAGACTAGCCATCCACCGGTTTATTACATTCCCCTCAAAGACGTACAGCAGGACTATCTGGTCCCCGTTCAGCGTTCTACTTTTTGTGAATGGAAAGGTGCGGCCCAGTATTTCGATTTGGTCGTGGGCGATAGCCGAGCTGATAACGCAGTATGGCGATACCCTCAACCAACGGAACGGTTTGCTGCTATTAAAGACTGTATTGCGGTGTATTCTAGCCGGATGGACGCTTGCTATGTCGATGATGAGCCGGTACAGGCCCAGGCGGGCGACTTTTACGGCGGATGGATTACAAGCGACATTGTCGGTCCCTTTAAAGGGGGAGTTGGCACCTGGGGTTGGTAGGCCTCGATCACTGGCTCAAACTACGGACAAATTTTTTCCAAAAAAAGCCGCTGTCTCAGAAGACAGCGGCTTTCGTCTATATGGAAAAAGCTATTGCCATATTTACACAGCAGCAGTGCTCTTGACCTTGGCATCGAGTTCGCCAGCCGCATACTTGGCAGCAAAAACCTCAACACCAGCCTGCTTGATCTTGCTAGCGTTGCCAGCAGTCCCAAAAGCCTCGTAGCGATCGCGGCAAACCTGCTTCATGTACTTGATAGCGGGCTTCATGAAGTGGCGAGGATCAAAGTTAGAAGGATCGCTTGCAGCCGCTTCCCGAATCGCAGCCGTGATAGCCAAACGGTTGTCAGTGTCAATATTGACCTTACGCACGCCGCTCTTGATACCCTTTTGGATTTCTTCCACCGGTACACCGTAGGTCTCAGGGATCTCACCGCCGTACTTGTTGATCATGTCCAACCATTCCTGAGGTACGGAAGAAGATCCGTGCATCACTAGGTGAGTGTTGGGCAAGCGGTTATGAATCTCTTCGATCCGGCTAATCGCGAGAATCTCACCAGTCGGCTTGCGGGTGAACTTGTAAGCACCGTGGCTAGTACCGATCGCGACAGCCAAAGCGTCGACCTGAGTCGCTTCGACGAACTGCACCGCCTCATCGGGGTCAGTCAGCAATTGGTCATGGCTTAGGGTACCTTCAAACCCGTGACCGTCTTCAGCTTCACCGGCACCGGTTTCGAGGGAACCCAAGCAACCGAGTTCACCTTCGACGCTAGCGCCGATCGCGTGAGCTACTTTTACCACTTCAGCAGTAACGCTGACGTTGTACTCAAAGCTAGCAGGAGTCTTTGCGTCTGCTTCCAAAGACCCATCCATCATCACACTGGTAAAGCCATTGCGGATAGCAGAGTAGCAAGTTGCAGGGCTGTTGCCGTGGTCCTGATGCATCACCACGGGAATGTGGGGATAAGTTTCAACGGCTGCAGTAACCAAGTGACGCAGGAAGTTTTCACCTGCATACTTACGAGCACCGCGAGATGCTTGCAGAATCACGGGGCTGTCAGTTTCATCAGCTGCCGCCATAATTGCCAGGATTTGCTCCAGGTTGTTGACGTTATAAGCTGGAATACCGTAACCGTTTTCAGCCGCGTGGTCCAGCATGAGCCGCATAGGGACGAGCGCCATAAAAATCCTCCTAGTCTTTTTCTTGCCTTCGGCAATCGTAACTCAACACCAATAGGTGCACTTACCTACTCATACTAAGGCAGAATCTCCCCCTTTATAACGTTATGTGAGGGAAAGCTTTAACCTCTGTTAAGAGTAAATAGCTTTCTGTAGATCGCTGCCAAGACTCAAACAACAAAAGCTGAAGTACCCACCTAGCCTCTTAAGAGCCCCTGATGAACACAGACCTAATTATCGAATTGGCATCAGGAGGAAGCTATTAGGCAATGGGTCTCCCGGTGCCAATGAGCCGTCGTCAGAGAAGCGAAAGAGAGCTTGAAAAGCGCTATCTCAGTCCAACTCATGGTTGAGCATGTAGTAACTGCACTCAATAAACCAAATGCCGAAATAATGGCGAACGAGCTCCTCACGTAACGCTAAAGCACTAGCGCTGAATCAAAGCTTGTTAAACCTTAAAAATGGGTCGCCTGGGATTCGAACCCAGGACCAATCGGTTAAAAGCCGAGTGCTCTACCGCTGAGCTAGCGACCCTCAAGGTGGTAATGCTTTTCCAAGCACGGTTAACTACGATATCACAATCTTCCGAGATTCCGTCAAGAGACTCTGAGAAAACGTCTAATTTCTTTTTTAATAGAAGCTACTCGCCAGGCTAATGGTTCGATTCGGGCTGAAATTGGTCAGCGATCGCCTCCAAACCCGAAAGACGACCCGCTTGGCTAAAGATTCGAGACCCGGATGCTGAACGTCGTTTAGGCTGGTACAACGACTTTTTCGAGGCCGTCTAGCTGAAACGCCTCGTGCACGGCCTGGAGCGCTTTTACTCCATCGTCTTCCGCCACGAGACAGCTGATCTTAATCTCCGATGTGGCAATCATTTGAATATTGATGCGCTGTTGGGCCAGAGCAGAGAACATCCGCGCTGCGACGCCGGGAGTGTTGATCATGCCAAGACCGACAACGCTCACTTTAGCAATTGCCGAGGTGACCACCACAGCTCCACAGCCCCACTCGGCAGCAGCATTTTCGACCACGGCTTGGGCTTGGGCGGCCTCTGCTTCAGTGACGGTAAAGGCGATATCGCGAGTAGTTTGACCATTGATTGAGCGACAGCGCTGGGACTGGATAATCATGTCAACACTGACCCCAGCAGTCGCGAGAAGGGCAAAGATTTTTGCCGCCATTCCCGGCTGATCCGGCACTTGGCGAATGGCAATTTGAGCCTGTTTAGTATCTAAAGCCGCGCCCCGCACCTCGGGAGCCTGCTTAGAGACCAATCGATCAGCTGTCTGGTTGAGCGGGGATGAGGTGACTTGAAAGGCTTGGCACAGAGCCTTAAGCGCGCGATCGCAGTCCTCGACTTTGACCGTGCAGCTCACCTTGACCTCGGAAGTGGAAATCATTTGAATATTGACACCGGCCTCAGCCAAGGTCGAAAACATCGTGGCGGCCACTCCCGGACGGCCAATCATGCCTGCACCCGCAATACTGACCTTGGCGACGCGTTGGTCAACTAGAATTTCAGCCTGGGTGACATCCGCTGCGTTTTCCCGGAGGATGGGGGCGATCGCGGCTGCTACCGCTTCGGCTTTAGCCAAATTTGAGCGCACTACTGTAAACGCAATGTCATTGGTGTTGCCGTCATGGATCGACTGAATAATCAAATCAACATTCAAGTGCTGGTCAGCAATTTCGCCAAATAGCCGAGCAGCCACCCCCGGACAGTCAGGCACCCGCAGCAGGGCCACCTTAGCCTGATCCAGATCAAACTCAATGGCATCGACCGGGTGGGCCAGTTCCAATCCTTCTAAGGAGCGCGGCTGGCGCGCTGGTGCCTCCACTAAGGTCCCGGGCGCCTCTGTCCAGCTAGAGCGCACCACCAAAGGGACGCCATAGTTCCTGGCAATTTCCACCGCACGGGGATGCAGCACTTTTGCCCCCAAACTGGCAAGTTCCAGCATCTCGTCACAGGTAATGGTTGACATCAGCTGTGCGGCTGGTACCAGCCGCGGATCCGTCGTCAAAATACCGGGAACATCGGTGTAAATCTCACACTTGTCGGCTCCGAGGGCCGCCGCTAGGGCTACTGCCGAGGTGTCAGACCCCCCTCGTCCCAAAGTTGTAATTTCAAAATCAGTGCTTGAGCTAATGCCTTGAAATCCGGCAATTACCACAACTTTGCCATCCGTCAAATGACGCTGTAAGCGCTCAGTGCGAATGTTGAGAATGCGGGCCCGACTGTGGTCAGCCTCAGTGACAATGCCCACCTGCGCCCCCGTCAGCGAAATCGCTTCTTGCTCAAGGCTGTGTAGGGCCATGGTCAGCAGGGCGATCGAAACCTGCTCCCCCGTGGACAGCAGCATGTCCATTTCGCGGCGGCTCGGATTAGTTGCAATGTCATTGGCCAGCTTGACTAAACCATCGGTGGTTTTGCCCATGGCTGAGACAACAACCGCGACTTGGTTCCCAGCGAGAACAGTTTGCCGAACGCGCTGGGCAACCGCCTGAATTCGCTCAACTGACCCGACTGAGGTGCCCCCAAACTTTTGAACAATAAGCGCCATAGATATCGCTGGTGTGTAGTCGCAATCGCCTAAAAGGTCCCATGCAAAAGCATTTATGCATCGATGACGTCGGCTCAAGGCCCTCAACCGCCATCAATTGCTTACCAAGGGTACCGCATGACGTTTGCGATCGCGGCGACATTTCACATCGTTAAGCACCGTAGGATCATCGATGCATAACGTAGGGCGCAGCAAAATAAGGGGCCTAATTTTCCAGGACCGCAGGCCAATTGCTATCCGCTTGGGCGATGTGCTTAGGAATGTCCTGGGCCCACCGAGCCTGGATCCGTTGGTCATAGTTTAAATACAGCTTGTTATCAACGATTTTCCAAGCCTCGGGGTCGATGGGGGCAGTATATCCCTGACTCACGGCCCAAGCGCAAAAACCGCCATAGGCAGGGGCATAAGCGGTCGGATCGTTAGCAAACGCATCACGATTTTCTGCACTGGCAAAATGCCATGTCGCGCCGCTCCATTCGTAGGCAAACTCAGGCTGACCAGGCACATAGGCCGATTCGGTAAAGTAAGCAACGGGGTCAGCCCCAGCGATCGCGGCATCATCAGCGACAAATACAGCCGCTAACGTTGGCTCTGGCTCAGCCGGGACTTCTGCCTTTGCTTCAGATGTCACAACTTCAGCGGTAGTGGGAGTTGCTGATTCGGCAGCTATTGACTCAGTGGCAGTCTCAGAAACCCCTGAGGTGGCCGATTTGAAGCTGCAGCCGACGGACAAAAGGGTGCCTATGAACAAAGCGGTGGTCACGATCAGTTGCATGATGATTCTCCTAGACTTGTGAATCGCCAATGACAACTGACTTTAAATAGACAACCTGAGTTCTCCCTGAGAGCTGGCGAGAAACGGTGACAATTAAAATCCTTGATTACTTTTCCATGATTTATAGCGCTGTACGGATTGGTAAGGCACCCCGGAACCTGGCTACCAAGTCCTTCGCCCCTTTTCTGGATAATCTGCACAGGCTCAACTTAAATGTCGCCATAAGGACAACAAATAAGCCTGCTAAGATCACTAAGCGATTATTTTCGGAACTCTTCTTCCATGCAGCCTCGTCGTTTTGCCAGAGAACTTGCACTCTTAGGCTTGAGCCAGATCAATGTCAACAAACCAGAGGCATTATCCAGCCAAGAACTGGACGCCCTAGTCACCGCCGCCGTGCGATCGCTGGCCAATGAGGTGCAGGATGCCTTGGAAGTGGCTGCCGGGGAAGTCCAGCAGAGCCAAGATCATTTACTAGAGAGTGAAACCCGGGCTGACAGCATTGACAAGGCCCGGACCTCGCTCAAGGCGGCCTTGGACAAGACTCAAACGGCGATTAATCGCCTAGGGGGAGCGCTCCAACTCCCCGAGATGATTCAGCTTTCCAACCGTAAAGAAGTGCGCAGCTATGCGATTCAGCTGATATCGGTGACGACCCAACATCGCTCGGAAGTGGACCAAGAACTCAACGAAGCGATGGTTTCTTGGCAAATCAAGCGACTACCTCAATTAGACCGCGACGTTTTGCGCATTGCCGTTACTGAAATGAAGCATCTGGGCGTTCCGGATCGAGTCGCTATCAATGAAGCGATCGAAATTGCTAAACGCTACAGCGATGAAGATGGTTTCCGGTTTATTAACGGCGTACTCCGACGCTGGGTCAATCGATTTTTAAATCCGATTGCAGACAAGACCACTCCTGAGCCAGGCGTTTCAGCTCCGGCGACTCCCTCTACTGACTCAGATTCGTCGTCGCTGGTATAAGGTGAAAGTCAACCGCTGTTCCTTGCTGTCATTGCTGTTTACCGCGACCCATGGCCAATTTCAACTGGTTTAGCCGTAGTTTCAACAAATCATCAGACGCTGACAAGTCTGAGACGCCAAAGTCGCCGGCGCCCTCGGCGCATCAATCGGAGCAGCCACCGGCTGACGAGCCCAAGACGCCGGCCATGAGTTCTGAAGACTACTTGGCCTGGGCGAAAGCCGCCTATCAAAACATCCAAAAGCAACAGGCTAGCGAAACCGCTGACCCACCGGCTGAAACGTCGGCAGATTCTGTAGATTTCGCAACTGACACGCCGACGCCACCGGTCGATGGGGAGGGGCCCCCCGCTACGTTGGTCTCAGAGACGACTATTGCTGAGCCAGCAACGGCAGCATCGCCTGAAATCGAGGCGGGTGCTTCCCCAGCGACAGCTTCTCCTGAAACCACTGACGAGGTTGTAGAGACAAAACCGATCCCGGAAGTGGAAGAGACGGCAGTTACACCAGCTGCCACTGAGCCCAAGACCACGACCTCTGCGGCCGTTGAGACTTCTGAAGTCATCCCTGTCGAAGCACCGGCAACTCCAGAGCCGTCCGTCGCTGGTCCTGCTTGGATGCAGTCAGCGACGGAGCGTCAGGCTCGACTGGAGCGCCTGCAAGAAACCGCGATCGCCGAACCTGAGCCGGAACCGGAACCAACCGTCACCGCCACAACTGAACCAGAGCAGTTACTCCCCGATATCAACTTCGATGAAGCGTTCCTATGGTCAGCGGAAGTCTTGGCCGGCCAAGGCCGACAAGCAGCGGATATCTCGATTGAGGAAATTACCTGGCTCAACAAACTGCGTCAGGGATTGGACAAAACCCGCCGAGGATTGGTCAATCAGCTCAAGGCGATCGTGGGCCAAGGCCCCCTCAACGAGGATGCTGTCTTTGAGATCGAAGCCCTATTGCTGCAGGCAGACGTCGGCGTAGAAGCCACTGACACGATTATTGAGTCCCTACAGGCACGACTCCGAGAAGAAGCTCTACCTCCGGAGCAGGCGATCGCCTACTTGAAGCAGCTTTTACGCGACATGCTCGATGCCCCGCTGGGCGATTCCCATAATTTGGAGTTCGTCCCGGACAAGGGCACTTTCAACATTTGGCTGATGACCGGCGTCAATGGCGCGGGCAAAACCACCACCATTGGGAAGCTAGCCCACATTGCTAAAAAGTCCGGCTATAACTGTTTGATTGGGGCTGCTGATACTTTTCGTGCGGCAGCGGTGGAGCAAGTCAAAGCCTGGGGAGCCCGCAGCGATGTCGATGTGATTGCTAATCCTGGTAAGAACACCGACCCAGCAGCGGTAGTTTTCGATGCGATCGCTGCTGCACAATCGCGCCAGTGCGAACTCCTCCTGGTTGACACTGCCGGCCGCCTGCAAAACAAGAAAAATTTGATGGAAGAGTTGTCAAAAATTCGCCGGATTATCGACAAAAAGGCACCGGAGGCCCAGATAGAGTCTCTGTTAGTCCTCGATGCTACCCTCGGTCAAAACGGCCTCCAGCAAGCCAAAGTATTTGCTGAAGCAGCGAACTTGAGCGGCGTTGTCCTGACAAAGCTAGATGGCACTGCCCGCGGCGGCGTAGCCTTGGCAGTGGTGCAGCAGCTCGGACTGCCCATTCGATTTATCGGCGCTGGCGAAGGCATTGAAGATTTGCGACCGTTCTCCAGCTATGAGTTTGTCGAGGCGTTACTCAGCGGCTAGCGAAGGGCAAACGTTGGGCAAATTTGGCAGTTTTAACAAGAATGACGCCCCGGCCGGGACGTCATTCTTTCTTTTATTCCCTCAGGTGCAATTGAGCGCTAGGAACTAGCCCAGAGCTTTTTCAATCGCGGCTTTGAGTGCAGCGTCGTCTGGGGGGGTCTGAGGCTCAAAGCGAGCAACAACATGACCTTCGCGGTCGACGACGAACTTACCAAAATTCCAGGCGATGTCTTCGCCGTCACCCACCAAGAATTGATAGAGAGGACTGCGGTTAGGACCATTGACGTCTTGCTTTTCTAAGAGCGTAAAATCAACGTCGTACTTAGACTGGGTGAATTCCTTAATTTCATCAGGGCTGCCCGGCTCCTGCTGACCAAATTGGTTGCAAGGGACGCCGACAATCATCAAATCGCGATCGCCATATTCCTTATCAAGTTTCACCAGACCCTCGTATTGAGGTGTCAGACCGCACTTACTAGCAACATTGACAAACAAAATGGCTTTGCCTTGAAGTTCCTCAGCGGGTAGGGGAGCACCATCAAGAGTTGCGAGATTTGTTGGTAAGGGCATTGTTATTCCCAAGCTTTACAACTTTTCACATTATCAGGTATGCCTACCAAGTGCTACGACTGGCCGCCCTAAAAATCGCCTCAATGACGCACCCACCCTTTTGGCACAAAGCGAAACAACGATCTCTGAAACTGCAGCCAGTAGCCATCCCTACCGAGAAACAGCGACCAGTACTTCAAAGCTTCAGAGTTTACGCTTCATGCTGTCGCTCAATATAGGTGCGGCCTGCCGTCAGAGCCGCACTACTGGTGGAATATTGATAACCATCACTCAGGACATCTAAGGCTGAGTTAATGATCCAACATCGATAGCCTTGCTGATACGTGTGGCTAATCCCAATAATCCAGCCCGGCAGTGCAGACAATTGAACAAAGTGGGTATTTTCCATGATCTCAGTCAATAGTTAATCTAATCTTAAAGTAAGATGCCGCGTTTGCGACTGCTATCAATATCAGGATTGCTGCCGAACTGGTTTAAACCTGAACATCATCACCCCACTGACCTAATGCGACCGGGTAGTCTGCAGTCGGCGCGCTCAAGAGGGCAACAGGATTTGTGGTAGCTTGCGGTCAGGCAGTTCTGAGGGAGACCTTGCGGCGTGCCCAAGTTTGGGCAATTACCGTTAGGCGATCGCCCATCCATCCCATTTTGGCATGGGTGACCAGCGGCCCTAACCGCAATCACCTGAGGGCGTCGAGATTCCCCAATGACCGATCTCCTAAAGAATCAACATCGTTGGCCCAGGAGTAAACCCACACCATGTCTAATCAAAGTATTGGGCTAGGCACCGATCTGTATCACTATTTGCTCTCCGTTTCGCTGCGGGAGCACTCTACGTTAGCAAAACTGCGCGCTGAAACGGCCACCCACGTGATGGGTCAAATGCAAATCTCCCCTGAGCAAGGACAGTTTATGGCGCTGCTGATAAAGCTGGCAAATGTGCAAAATGCTTTGGAAATTGGCGTTTTCACTGGCTATAGCGCCCTAGCTGTGGCGCTAGCCCTGCCCCCAGAGGGCCGACTGGTGGCTTGCGATGTGAATGCAGAGTACACCGCGATCGCGCGCAAATACTGGCAGCTGGCCGGGGTTACTCACAAGATTGACTTGCGCCTTGCCCCGGCGATCGAAACCCTGCAGCAGCTAATTGAGGCCGGCAAAACCGAGACCTTTGACTTTGTCTTTATCGACGCCGATAAGAGTAACTATGACACCTACTATGAGCAGGCGCTGCAACTGGTTAAACCGGGGGGACTGATCGCGATCGACAATGTCCTATGGTCGGGTCGGGTAGCGGATACCACTGTGACCGATAACCGTACTCAGCGGATCCGCGCCCTCAATCAAAAAATTGTGGCCGATACACGAGTTGATTTGAGCCTGCTGCCAGTGGGAGATGGTTTGACCCTAGCGCTCAAACGCCATCAGCGGTGACGCGTCTACTAGACTAGCGACCCTCGGATCTGAGAAGCCCCGTAGTCGTCAGCAGCAGCCCCTATTGGCTTGGGGCCTGGGCTTGCTGGCTAATGTACATGGCGTGCAAGACCAAAGCTGGATCCACCCAGTTTTCATCGTACTTTAAACCCCAGTGCAGATGCGGCCCTGTAGTGCGGCCTGTCATGCCAATGCGTCCAATACGAGTCCCTGTGTCCACGATTTGGCCCTCTCGAATACGCAGGCCGCCATCGCCGTCAACCATGTAGCGATCGCTGCCCTCCTGCACCACATAGCCCTGCATATGACAGTAGATATGTAGCCAGTTGCCCGACTGCACCACCACCGAGGTGCCACAGGAGCTATCATCTGAAACTTCAACTACCTGGCCGCCCCACCAGCTCCGAATGTAGCTCCCCGAAGGCGCGGCCATATCCAACCCGTAGTGAAAGCGCTGCCCACCGCCGTAAGGGTCGGAGCGATAGCCAAAGGGCGAGGTGTAGGCTTGAAAATTTTCGACGGGAAAGGAGGCTTGGTGCCACATCATAGCAGACATGCCACCGCTGTCAACTGCCTTGACCGGGCTTACCTGGCCGCTGGCGGTCAGCATCACCGTCGTAGCTGTCAGTAAGCACCCGGCAATCCTTGGCAACCAGGGAGAGCGGTTTTGCCTACCGGCTGATCGAGTTCGTTTAAGCTGCCACAAATGAATCCAACGCTTCATAGTTCAGAGTCGAGCTGATATTGATGATGTGAATTGACTTCTAAGACTGAAATCCCTGACGACTAAGAATAGCCCAGCCTGCGGAAAAAATGACAGTTAATATACCGTCGCATTCCTGCTGAAAGTCGGGCGATCGCCCCCTGATGACCACCCGTCCAGCGTTAGTAAGGCTCAGTGGTCGCAATCAACGCATTCACTTTTTCCAGCAGCGACTCAGGATTCAGCGGCAAAGGCTCAACTGCATCAACTTTTTCCATCTCTACTGACGAGGCCGGGGGGTTGCCAAGAGCCAGGATATTCACATGTGAAGTTGTCAAGGTCTCCCGTAAAGTCGTCACTAAGCCTTCGCCATTGAGACCGCTCAAACTCATATTGATAATGATGACCGCCGGGTGCAGGAGCGATACTTGCTCGATCACCTGCGACCCCTCAATCATCCAAATCACCTGATAGTCGGCTGCCGTCAGCAAATCGCAGATGAGACTAGCGCGGTCTTCCTCGTCTTCGATCAAAACAATCCTGCCGACAATCGGCAGTGATACATTTGCCTCGGGACAATCCGGGCGATCCGTCTGATGATGAGGCTTAGTCTGACTGTTCAGTCGCTGTAGGGGGATTCGAGCGGTAAAGACAGACCCCACGCCAACCCGAGAGTTGACCGTGATATTGCCACCATGTAGCTCTACTAGCTGCTTCGTCAGCGCCAGTCCGAGCCCCGTGCCAGAATATTGTCTTTCACGACTAGCTTCTAATTGATGAAAAGTCCGAAATAAATGGGGAATTTTCTCCGTAGGGATACCGATACCGCTGTCTTCGACCTGAAAAACAGCGGTTTGTTGCTCTCGCCAGAGGCGCAGACGTACCTCACTATCGTCATGGGAAAACTTGAGGGCATTGCTCAGCAGGTTGTCGAGAATTTGCGCAATCCGGCTGGGGTCGCCGACAAAGGTATCTTGATCAGCTAAAAGCGTGGATTCAAAATGAATGGAGATGTGGCGATCGCGACCTAGTTTACGAAAAGGATCAATGGTCTGCTGTGCTAGCCGCGTCAACGAAAACCTACGAACTTCTAAAACGGCTCGCCCAGACTCGATCTTAGCCATCTCCAAAATATCGTTGATTACCGCGAGCAAGCGCTCACCGCTGTCGTAGATAGTTTGTAAATAAGCGCGCTGGCGATCGCTCAGTTCTCCCAAAGACCAGCGCAAAAGCGTAGCTGACATACCAATAATGCAGGTCAACGGCGTACGCAACTCGTGGCTCATGGTTGCCAAAAATTCACTCTTGGCAAGGTTAGCCGACTCGGCGGCGGCGAGAGCATCTTTGAGATCGCGGGTGCGATCAACGACACACGTCTCAAGGGATTGCGTTTGTTGACGCAGCTGAGTGTAGAGCTCGGCCTGCTGAATGGCGAGGGCAAGATGCTCAGCAATGTATTGCAAAAACGTCAGCTCTGGCTCAGTCCAAGCATGGGGAGAATGACAGTGATGGGCAATCAACAACCCCCAAAGCTCGCCGCCGACTAAGATCGGCGCAATCACCTTGGCCTGAACTCTGGCCTTTTGTAAAAAGTTTTGCAAGCAGGGAATGTCTTGATATTTTTCCCTAACGTTGTTGACCGCGATGGGCTGGCCACCGCTGTACTTAATATGACAGTGCTCGTAGTCTGAAAAGCAGTATTTTTCGGCAAAATGCTTCACCGACTCGATATTCTTGGTCGCTAGGGACTCGTATGTAATGTAGCCCGCGGTATCAGTCGGTTCGAGTACAGTCGTCTCTGTTGCGGAGGGGTCCTGAGCAAGCTGGGCAACCGGCTGAAATTGATAGATCAACAAGCGATCAGCCCCTAAATAACGCCGCACTACCTCTACTGTATTCGAGAGGATGGCATGCAGATCTAAACTGTTACGGATTTTGTTGATGACTTGATTCAGCAGTTCGCTTTGCTCTAGCTGGCGGTCAAGTGCCTGCTGCACAGTCCCAGCAGCTTTGGCCTCCATGACGCTAGTCGTAACCGCCGCCAGTGACGGCTCCGGTGGTGCCCCGGCCAACATCGGCAACAGGGCCATCGCTAAGCCATTACCAGATTCGACCGGACGATTGTGACAATGCTGGAGGGCCCGTTGGAGCTGCTGTTGCATTGAGGCAGATGTCGTCTGCGATCGCAAACTTGTGATGGCCTCGGCAATACTCCGGGGATGGGTCATGAGTCCCACTTGATAAAGGCGATCGCGAGTATTTGGCCCTGGGCTCTCGATCAACGGGGGCGAATACTGCACCAATAAGCCTTGGCTAACCGGCGTAATGACCAAGAGCCAGTCTTGCCAATCCGCCATAACCCGGGTGTCGGACACAGCATCGGTGGCCGCAATCCGCATCGCGGCGGGGGGCTCGGCAATCTGCCAGAGTGACTGCCGCAAGCGCTCGTAGGCTGGGCGTGGGAGATTCCATACAGCAAACTCTGAATTGTGAGGAAATTGAGTCATAGAATCATACGGCTAGGAACAGCAGTCCCTAACTCAGCTTGTGCCCTGAGTCGAGTATCAGTGGTCAGAGTGCTAGGCGAAGACGGAGACAAAAATCGAAAACAAGCGCTCAACAGGAATTTATCAAAAGGGCAGAAATCATTAGGGCAGAAATCATTGGATTTGAAGAACTACGAGCACATAGACCACAGACCCGGGAGGCGATCGCGCTAGCGGCCTCCGCAGCAGTCTTGAGTTCCTACTTTATGCCCGGTTGCTTAGCGTCAAACAACATGGAAAACATGTTAACTTTCGACATCGAGCTGTCCCCCAAGACGCTAGAGTTCCTTCAGATTTCGTATTTTTCACCCATACCCTATGCATAGATTGGCAGCAACCCCCGGCGGCTGGACTCCGGACACAGACGGCGTCATCTTTGTCGAGCAGTCCCCGGCACCGCTGGTGATTATGACCGCTGCCGATACGGATATCCAGTGCTGGTCCCGCGTTGCTAGTCAGTGGCCAACCAAGGCCCCAGCCATGCGTGTAGTCAATTTGCTCCAGCTCCAGCAACAGCTGGCGATTGATACCTATGCCGACAGCGTATTGAGTGCCGCTCGTGTCATCATTTTGAGGCTGTTAGGCGGGCGCGCTTACTGGTCTTACGGGCTCGAAGTGGCCAAGGAAATTGCCGTTAGCCAGGCCACTGCTTTAGTGGTGCTGCCAGGGGACGATCGCCCAGATCCAGACTTGATGAGCCATTCCACCGTGCCATTAACGGTGGTTCATCAGCTTTGGCGCTACTTAATCGAGGGAGGAGTTGAGAACTTTCAGCATGGGCTGATGTTGATCTGCGATCGCTGTCTGCAAACTCAATTTTCGCCCCCTGCCCCGACTCCGATTCCCCGAGTCGGGCGCTATCCCTGCGCCACCACCGAGTCGCAATTCCCCACGCCTCAGTTTCGAGCGGGCGTGCTGTTTTATCGAGCCCATTACCTAGCCGGCAACACCGCCCCCATCGATGCCCTGTGCAAGGCCTTACGCCAGCGGCAAATTGAGCCCGTGCCGATGTTCGTCTCTTCGCTACAGGACCCCGACGTGCAAGCGGAGCTGATGTCCGCACTGCCGCCTGATACCCCAGAGGGCGTCGGGCTATTACTCAATACCACGAGTTTTGCCGTCGCCAAGCTCAATACCGCGACGCCCCAACTCGATCTCTGGCGGCGGTTCAATGTGCCCGTGTTGCAGGCCATCCTCAGCGGCAGCACCCAAACCCAGTGGCAGCAAAATTCGATGGGGCTTAAGCCCAGGGATATTGCCATGAACGTAGCCCTGCCTGAGGTCGATGGCCGGATCATTACGCGGGCTATTTCCTTCAAATCAGCCGCTACCCATGACACTCGGTTAGAAACTGATGTAGTGGCCTATGAGCCAGTGGGCGATCGCCTTAAGTTTGTGGCTGACTTGGCGGCCAATTGGCTGGCTTTGCAGCAGACGCCACCGGCCCAACGTCGCTTGGCGCTAGTCCTGGCCAACTATCCCAATCGAGATGGTCGCCTCGCCAATGGCGTCGGGCTAGATACGCCTCAAAGCTGCGTTGAGCTGTTGCGGGCCTTGCAAACCGCCGGTTACACCGTCACCGACCTGCCGACCGATGGTCATGACCTGATGCAGCGGTTGACTCAGCAAATGACCAATGATCCTGAGAGCTGGGCTATGCGACCAACAGCACAATGCCTCAGTCCATCGGCCTACGAGGCGTTTTGGCAAACCCTGTCGGATGAGGTCCAACAGGCTGTGCAGCAGCAGTGGGGCACCCCAGCGGCAGAGCGATCGCGCTATCCGGCACTGACCACCGCTAGCTGGCCTATCGCTGGCCTGCAGTTTGGGAATGTGTTCGTGGGCATTCAACCAAGCCGGGGATATGATCGCGATCCATCGCTGAACTACCACGCCCCCGACCTAGTGCCCACCCATGCATACTTGGCTTTTTACGGTTGGCTCCGGCAGACTTTCCAGGTGCAAGCAGTCGTCCATATGGGCAAGCACGGCAACTTAGAGTGGCTGCCTGGTAAAGGCGTGGGCCTCTCCGCTGACTGCTACCCCGAGGTGGCCCTGGGACCGATGCCCCATTTATACCCCTTCATCGTGAATGATCCGGGGGAGGGAGCCCAGGCCAAACGTCGGGCGCAGGCAGTGATTATTGATCATCTGACGCCGCCACTGACCCGAGCCGAGCTCTATGGCCCTCTACAACAGCTCGAAGGCTGGGTGGACGAATATTACGAAGCGCAGAGCCTTGATCCCACTCGGCTGGTGCCACTTCGCGATCGCATTTTGACGCTATTACAAACCACCCATCTCTGGCAAGACCTAGCCCCAGCAATCCCTCAGATCCAGTCCTCCATGACCGCAACGGACTTATCGAGTCCGCCTAGCGATACCACCTTTACAACGTGGCTGCCGCTGGTGGATGGCTACTTGTGTGAGCTTAAAGAAGCTCAGATTCGCGATGGGTTGCATATCTTTGGGCGCTGCCCCCAAGGCCGGCAACTGCGGGACCTGGTGGTGGCTATCGCCCGCCATCCGAGCCGCGATCGCCTAGGACTCTCCCGGGCTATCGCCCAAGCGTGGCAGCTCGACTTCGATCCGTTGACCGACGAGCTGGGCGAGCCGTGGCAGCCACCAACCGCTATCGCTCCCCCCGTCGCATCACTGCTTTCAGCTTGCCGCACTAAGGGAGATGCTGTAGCGGTGATGGAGGAGCAGACTCAACAATGGGTAGCACAAATCATAGCGGCCCCCAGTCCCGACCTGGGAGTCGCGATCGCCCCTACTCCAGCGCTGCACCGCGAGCTCGTCTGGATTCAACAAACGCTACTGCCAGCCCTGCGGCAGACCTCCCAAGAGATTCACAATTTGCTGGCTGGATTAGATGGACGCTATGTCTCCAGCGGTCCCGCCGGAGCCCCTACGCGCAATCGTCCTGAGGTGTTGCCCACCGGGCGCAATTTCTATTCCGTTGATATTCGGGCAATTCCAACTGAGAGTGCCTGGGATGTGGGGCGCAAGGCCGCAGAGGTTTTAGTTGAGCGTTACACCCAGGAACACGGGGAGTATCCCCAGAGCTTAGGGCTGTCGGTATGGGGCACCTCCACCATGCGAACTGGCGGCGATGATATTGCTGAGGCCCTTGCCCTCATGGGCGTTCAGCCGATTTGGGATGGCCCCTCCCGTCGAGTGGTCGATTTTGAAATCTTGCCTATTCAAGCGTTAGGTCGCCCCCGCATCGATGTCACCCTCAGGGTGTCTGGCTTCTTTCGGGATGCTTTTCCCAACCTAATTGATCTGTTTGACCAGGCGGTCGAAGCAGTTGCCCAGCTGCCCGAACCCTCCACCGACAATCCCCTAGCGGCCAGCACCCAAACCGAGGCCCACGAATGGATACAGCGGGGGCTTCCCCCTGCTGTGGCGATCGCCCGGTCTCGCTACCGGATTTTCGGCTCTAAGCCGGGGGCCTATGGTGCTGGGCTCCAAGGCTTAATTGAAGCTCAAAACTGGACCGATGAGGCCGATCTGGCCCGGGCATATGTCAACTGGAGTAGCTATGCCTACGGTCGTCAGGCCCAGGGGCGATCAGCCCCAGAGGCCTTTCAGGCGCGGCTGCAAACCATGCAGGTAGTGCTACATAACCAAGACAATCGTGAACATGACCTCCTGGACTCGGATGATTACTACCAGTTTCAAGGGGGGCTGACCGCAGCGGTGAAAGTCGCCTCTGGGCGATCGCCAACAGTGTACTTTGGCGACCACGCGGTGGCAGAAAATCCTAAGGTGCGATCGCTCTCCCAAGAAATCGCTCGCGTCTACCGTTCCCGGGTGATCAACCCTAAATGGATTGCTGGTGTTCAACGACACGGCTACAAAGGGGCCTTTGAAATGGCCGCCACCGTTGATTATTTGTTTGCCTACGATGCCACCACCCGCTGTGTTCCCGATCACATGTATGACGGGCTCGCCGCCGCCTACGCTCTGGATAGCAAAACCCAAGCCTTTATGCAGGAGGTCAACCCATGGGCCCTCCGGGACATCGCTGAGCGCCTTCTAGAAGCCCATCAACGCCGCCTTTGGCAATCGGCGACCAGTGATACCTTAGAGCAGTTGCGACAGGTCGCCCATGCAGCCGAAGCCGCGGTGGAATCCCGACAGGAATCTGTCTGGTGATAGAAGGTCGCCCCGCAAATCGCTGAGAAAGGGTTGCTAGAATAGCGGGGATCGTTTCACACACAGTCGGAGTTAAGCCCATGGAGCCGGTACCCACCGATGTAGTTCAGCAGGTGGCGGCCTACTTCAGTATCCTGAGCGAGCCCATGCGGTTGCGGATCTTAAATCTGCTCCGGGATGGTGAACAGTGCGTTCAAGATCTGGTTGCAGCTACCGCTACAAGCCAAGCAAACGTCTCAAAGCATCTCAAGGTGATGCTCCAAGCGGGCATGCTATCTCGACGCACTGAAGGAACAGCGGCCTATTATCGGGTGACAGACACCCTAACCTATGAGCTGTGTCAGCTCGTGGGCGATCGCCTTGCCTCACGGATTGAGCAACAGGCTCAAAGTATGCGCGCGTTTAGCCTAGCCCCAACAGCGACTGATAGCTATCGCCATCGCGGATAATCGGACGCTTTGACATCTGGATGACGTCATCGGGCAAGCAATTCCCTGGTAGGAACCGTTTAGTCTGCCGGGGCCGTCACCCCAAAGTCAGCTTCGAGATCGGTCCGCGTCATAGGTTGCCGGACTTCTAGTCCTTCCCCCCCTAGCAGAGTCAAAGGTTGACCAGCAACGTCAATCCAAACAGCAGCCGTCGGGTCTAACGCCGTGGCCGTATAAATCACTTGAGCGAGGCGACCAATCATTGAGGCACTGCCGCCGCCATCGGTGAAATCTTCCGACAAATTGACATGTACGCCATCCGACTCAACCTCGAGTGCCAGCAGCTCAGTTGATTCAGGGATGCCCGTAGCCGCCCCAGCACTCTCTGGACCGCCCATCAGATCAGCAAAGGCAAGCTCAAGGATATCGGCAGAGGACGCATCGGCCGGAACCTCTACCGTGCTCGGGTTAAGGGCGATCGCGTCGCCGTCGGTTGAGAGCCAATAGAGAGTACCTGGTTGGGGCGGAACCCCTGAGCTATCCGGCTCCGGAGGATCGGGAACTTCAATCGACTCAGAAACTGGCGGATCAAAGCCTTCTGGAACGGTCTCGCCTTCGATCTCAATTTCTGGAAAATCGGCCAGCGGCTCGGGGGGGGAAATCGCTCGCCAAGTAAACCAGGCGGTAGCGCTACCAGCACTCAGGGCAATCGCCACTAGCGCAATCACAACCCCCAAGGGTGGTCGCTGTCGAGGCGTTTTGTCTTCCATCACTCAAGCCCTCAATGCTATCCATAGCCTGACATTTTTCGCTGGCCTACCTGACCTTGACTATGACACTTTGCGGAGCTCACGCAGCCGTCAAAGCGATCGTTGTCATCCTAATTTTCAAATTGTAGTAGCGGCGAGCTCGGATCGACCCGCACATAAAAAACCAAATCTAGCGCTTCTGGCTGCAACTCAAAATTGAGGACTCGAGCGACAACCTGCAAGTCGTCAAACTGCTTGAGCGTTAGTTCCGAGTTGATGCCCACTACAAACGACTCAACAAGCTGGCGAGGTACGGGCTGATTGTCAATCATCACGGTGGGCTCAACTAGTTGCAGTTGGTGTCCATCGACGAACTGCAATCCGGTTTCGACGATCGCGGCCACCTGTTCCTGCTGCACAAGGTCGTTAATGTCAACAGAGACCCGCACCCGATTGCCTGGCAAAAATTCAATCTGCGGGTTACTAAAGCCATAGCGATTTTTCTCCCGCTCGGAGGCCCCCGGCAGCTCAAAGCGGAGCGTATTGAGCAACCTCTGCACCCGCTCCGACCGCAAGAGGACATTCAGATCCTCGGTCTTTAAAATCAAGTGACTAGCCGCTTGAATCGGCTCATCCAGGGCAAACTTGCCCGCTTGCAGCGCCGGCAAATCGATGTCAATCGGGTCCGTTTCCAAATCGAGGGTGTCAATGCGCAGCTCTGGCACCGGATACACCCCCCGCCCTGCGAGGCGCACTCGGTCAACCCGGCCCCCCACCAGTTGAAAATTGGGCGTGTTGTCGATTCGCACATCAATGAGATCTGCCTGGTAGATGCGATCGCGGATCACCCCCTCCGCGACTTGGTCTGCCACCAACCCGACGGGAGAAAACAGCGTAAATAAACTTGACAGGATAATTGTGATCCATTCCATCAATCTGCTCTTCCCAATAAACCGATGGGCAACGGTCTCGATAACTTAGTGGGAACCGATCGCTTCAGCAATCCACGCTTGCAGCGTTGGGACTACGTCGGCAATGGCCAGCTCTTGGGAGGTACCGGTAGCCCGCTGTACCACTTCGACTTTGCCATCTTTCAGCGACCTCCCAGTCACAATCCGGAACGGAATGCCGACGAGTTCCGAATCTTTGAACTTGACCCCCGCCCGCTCATTGCGATCGTCTAGCAGGGTTTCTATCCCCGCCGTATTGAGCTCGCTGTAAAGCTTTTCGGCCATGGCCATTTGCGTCTCATCGCTGACATTAGGCACCAACACAATGGCATGGTAAGGCGCGATCGCGATCGGCCAGATAATCCCATTTTTATCGTGGGATTGCTCCACGGCTGATTGCGCTAAGCGGGAGACCCCCACGCCATAGCAGCCCATCCACAACGGCACCTCCTCCCCAGACTCAGCGGTGTAGGTTGCCCCCATGGCCCGGGAATATTTTTGCCCCAGTTGAAAGATGTGGCCAATCTCAATCCCCCGGGCAGTCTGTAATACCTGGGTGGGGTCGTGGACGGCGCGATCGCCTGCCTTAGCCTCTCGTACGTCTACTTGCAACGATGGCAGCTCAAATTCCTGGCCCCAGTTGCCCCCGACAGTATGGAAGCCCGATTCATTCGAGCCTGTTACAAAGTTGGACAGATCAATGGCCGTATGATCTACCAAGCGCAAAAATTTGGGCTCTATAGTCTGACCTTCCGCTCGAATGTAATCGTCCGACAGATTGGGAGCAATATAGCCCAATGGCAGCGGCTGCGCTGCCCACTTTTGCTGAGCCGCTTCATCCGGCACATCTAACGCAATCACGCTAGTCGCTCCGAATTGCCCTGCTAGCTTCGACAACTCATTTTGCAACTTGGTGTCATTAACGTCTTGGTCCCCGCGAATGCTAATCAGGACCAAAACCGTTCGCCCAGTGTCATACACCACCTGATAAAGCACATTTTTGACCACCTGGGTGGGGGAACACTTGAGAAACTTTGTCAAGCTGTCAATTGTGGGAGTATTGGGCGTATCGAGCTTCTCATACTGCGCAAAGTTGGACGGCACCGCCTCCACAGGTAAGGAAACGGCCTTTTCCACATTGGCCGCATACTGACCGTCTTCGGTATACAGCACCTCATCTTCACCCGCGTCAGCCAGCACCATAAATTCGGTGGAGCCCGAGCCGCCGATCGCCCCAGAGTCGGCATCCACCGCTCGAAACTGGAGACCGCAACGCTGCAAAATCTGGGTGTAAGCGCCGTACATATCTTGATAGGTTGCTTTCAGGCTGGCTTCATCCGCATGGAAGGAATAGGCATCTTTCATAATGAATTCGCGACCGCGCATCAGGCCAAAGCGGGAACGAATCTCATCGCGAAACTTCGTTTGAATTTGGTAAAGATTGAGCGGCAGCTGTCGATAGGAACGAATCATGTCGCGGGCGATCGCCGTGATGACCTCCTCATGGGTAGGGCCTAACCCCATTTCCTGTTCGCGGCGATCGACCAGGGAAAACATGATGCCTTCCGCCTTAGTGTAGGTATCCCACCTTCCCGACTCTTTCCACAGGTCCGAAGGCTGGAGCTGAGGCAGCAGGCATTCTTGAGCCCCGGTCGCATTTAGCTCTTCGCGCACGATGGCAGAGATTTTGTTCAGTACGCGCCACAGGAGTGGTAGATAGGCATAAACGCCACTAGCAATGCGACGCATGTAACCTGCTCTCAACAGCAGTTTATGACTGGGAATTTCCGCTTCTGCGGGGTCTTCTCGCAGGGTGACAAACAGCATCTGTGAGAGGCGCATAGGAAATCTCCTGCCCGAATATTAATCATCAAAACACCTCAGAGCATTGTAGAGACTTTTGTCGCTGCGCTAAAGCACTGGCTTATATCTATTTGCTCACCTGAGATAGGTCCATCAACGTCCGCCCGCAAGTGCCCGCACTCTCGCCTGCCCACCATCGCCTCCTATCATCCGAATCGCCTATACTCTCTATAGCCAGGACTTATCAAGAGCCCGAGAAACCGCCGCTCGGGTTTACACTACGTTACAAAATGCCGCAGAAGATTAGACGTTCACTAAATAGCTGACCAATCCTAAGTTTTAGTTTCTGTCACCTAGGATGCAGTTTCCCTGAACAGCAGAACGCTATGATGCCAAGTCATAGGCGACATTCAAACTCTAAAATCTTCATTAAAGGCGCACGTTTGGGGACGGCAGAAACACTCTCATAAATGTTACAGTAGTTTACACAGCCTAAGTCCGAGCCTTGCCCTTCTCATTTTCAGCAGGCGTGATGCAGTAGTGGATTAGGCCTAAGCGGCTTGATATCAGCGTTACTAGTAGTTTTGTTCCCATGAAGACAACCCAAAGTACAGATCTTGTGCGTACTTATCTCAAGGAGATTGGTCGGGTGCCCCTGTTGACTCACGAGGAAGAGATTCTGCTGGGTAAGCAGGTGCAGCAGTTGACAGCGCTGGAAAAACATCGAGAGGCTTTAGCCGATGAGCTTGAGCGAGAGCCGACGTTAGCTGAATGGGCTGACGCTGCTGAGATCTCCATAGATGAGTTAAAGACTCTGGTGCATTTGGGCAAGCAGGCTAAGCGGAAGATGGTCGAAGCCAATCTGCGTTTGGTTGTATCCGTGGCCAAGAAGTATATCAAGCGCAACGTTGACCTATTAGATTTGATTCAAGAAGGCACGATTGGCATGCAGCGCGGAGTTGAGAAGTTTGACCCGACCAAGGGCTATCGCTTCTCCACCTATGCCTATTGGTGGATTCGTCAAGCCATTACCCGGGCGATCGCGGAAAAGAGTCGGACGATTCGTCTGCCCATTCACATTACGGAGAAGCTCAACAAAATCAAAAAGGTTCAGCGGCAGCTATCGCAGCAGCATGGCCGAGCCGCCTCGATTGAAGAAATCGCCCAGACCTTAGAGTTGACGCCCCAGCAGGTGCGAGACTATTTAGAAAAATCCCGTCAGCCGCTCTCCCTCGATCTGCGGGTGGGAGACAATCAAGATACTGAGCTGAGTGAGCTGCTGGAGGATGACGGCATGTCTCCAGAAGAGTTCGCCACACAATCCTCCCTCAAGAGTGATTTAGACCGGTTAATGGTTGACCTGACTCCCCAACAGCGTCAGGTATTAACTTTACGATTTGGTCTCACTGACGGCAAAACCATGACGCTGGCAAAGATTGGCGAAATCCTCAGTGTGTCGCGGGAGCGGGTTCGTCAAATTGAACGAGAAGCTTTGACCTCGTTACGCAAGCGTCGGAGCGACGTCAGAGAGTACCTGGCTAGTTAATTGGGGCAGAGCTCACAGCTTGACCTTAGGGTCTAATTTCTGAACGAGTTCGGCCTTGATCCGATTGAGAATTGAGGCCTCGTCTAAATTATTCAGAATTCTATCGACCACGGGTTTAGGGCCAGCGTCGCCCCAAGTCGCCCCATTCGCCAAATATTGCTTGGTCACCAGCCCAATTCCATAGGTGGCGACCCCGACGACGGCTGCTTGGGTTATCGCTACCGAGGTATACGGTGCGAGGGAGAGACCTCCGGTCACGGAGGCGCTGGCTCCCAACAAGCTTTTCAGGGAACTGAGCCCCAACGTGACAAGCAGTTCACTAGCGGAGAGTCCCCCCAGTTCTAACGCGATGCTTCTGAGGAGTTGTATTGCCCCGCCCTGGGTCATGGGCAGACCATACAGCCGTGACAAAGTGACAATCATCGCCACGTCGATGATGGCCCCAGTCAGCACATCTAAAACAGTGACCGGATTCACGGCTACGGCGATCGCCTTAGCCATGACGCTCCGCCAAATCACATCGTCGGCCGCCCGACCGCGAATCTCGAGCTTCTTTTGCACGATAGTTTCATTTAGCTCATCAGCATAGAGCAAGCTATTCAGCGCAATCAGCGCCAAGCCCTCCCGCTGCAAAACCTCCAAAATTTTAAGTTTGAGGAGTTCTATCTGGGGCGCGCCACGCTGTAGTGTGGGGCGGCGGCGACCACCCTCTGGAGGTGACGCGACGGCAACCAAAGGGGCCGCCGACACCATGATAATTTCATCGGCCGAGATCAGGTCGCGCAACCGCTGATCGACCAAGGCGGTATAAATCGATTGGCGATCGGCCTCTGGATATTGATCAATTTTGTTAAAGACCAGCAACATCGGCTTGCTGGCGGCTCTGAGCTGCACCAGCGCTTCATATTCAACCCGGGTAATATCGCCCGCAATCACAAACAAAATCAGGTCAGCGGTGGTTGCCACCTGTTGAGCCAGCTGCGATCTCAGTTCGCCATTGACCTCATCCAAGCCCGGCGTATCAATAAGCTCAATGCGAGACTGGCCCACACCAGGAACCACAGCCTGCTGCAGGCTGACGCGATCGCCCAGGGCGGCTGGCTCAACCTGCCACTGGGTTGATTCAACTGTTTGAGTAACCCCATGGGTAGGCCCAGTGGCAAAAATTGGTGCCCCGGCCAGGGCATTCAACAGCGAAGACTTACCCCGTCCAACCAACCCAAAAACCGCAATTTGGACCACTGCCTGATCAAGCTTTTGCCGCAGTTGAGTCAACTGGGTGACCTCTGACTCGAGTTCAGCCGCCTCCCGCGGGGTCAAGTTGAGCCGTTCCCAAATCGCCTGCAGAGCACCTTTTGCCTGACCATAAGTAAATTCTGATTGCAAATCTTCAAACTCGGCAATCACCATGTCTAACTCGGTAGCCAAGTCAAACTCTGTATTATCAGCAGCGGGCTCAGGCAAGGACATCTTCGGCTCAAGACCTTTTTTTCTACGATACTGAAAGACGACAGCAACCTAGGCAAACCACAAGCGTCTATCAGAGTGTCCCCTATCAATGCCAAAATAGGCAAACTAGGACTGATTTACGAATTATCGGGTGGAATGGAATTTCAGACGACTGCTCAAGAGGCCTGCTACAAGCGGATTGACCCCTGGATGCATAATTTGTTCGGTGGCAGTGTTGTCGTATTTGATGACGAGCCTTTGTTCGTGGTTAACTTTGGCTCGGCGGTAGCCTCCACTCGAGTCATGCCCTGGGAAGAAAACGACGCGCTGATCACCACGCGGTCTTATGTGGTCACTGACATCACGGTAACGCCAGAGCTCTCCTACTACCTATTGCGGGAAAATAACGGCATTCGATTTGGTCGATTTGCCTTTGACTCTGAAGACGACATCGTCTTTGAACACAGTTTAGTCGGGTCAACCTGTGATCAAATCGAGCTCAAGTATTCAGTGACTACAGTAGTACGCCTTGCCGACAACTATGATGATGAAATCGTAGCCCGGTGGGGCGGCAAACGAGCCTTGGATCGATGGTCATCTTGGTAAATTTTGCAGAAAAATAATTGTTAAAAGTGTGATCGCCCCCAGAGTCTTCGGCACAATTAGCGGAAGGTGGCAAATAGTCGTCGTTGTGGCGTAAACAGATTGGAAGGAGTGGCAGCCATGCCGATGCAGAGTCGTGGGTATTGGTGGAAAGGATTGAGTGTGGTGGCGTTACTCGCGACGTTGGTCTTGGTATTTCCTCGGCCCCAATCCCTCAAAGCTGTCGAAACCGTTGCTGGGTTGCCTAATTTGGCTGAAACGGCCGTGTTGACGATGGTGCCAACGGCTCTGACAGACGAGTCCAGTGCGCTCGATTTCACTTCAGATGAAGCCGTCATTGCCCAGACTGCACCTAACTATCAACCACGACAGGTAATCCAATTGGCCGATCCGTCAAACTATGGCGATCGCTACAGTACTGATGCCTATGGCCAACCCATCAGCAATCAGTTCATCGCAGTGATGCATGAAACCGTTGGATCGGCTCAGAGCGCCCTTAATCTTTTTCAGACCTATCATCCGAACGATAACGATCAGGTAAGTTATCACACCCTCATTGGTCGCGACGGCACCATCTATTACATCGTGCCCCCCGAAAAGCGCGCCTATGGCGCTGGTAACTCTGTCTTCAATGGCCCCAACGGACCAGAAACTGTCACCACTAATCCAGCATTTCCCTCGTCAGTGAATAATTTTGCTTACCATGTATCGCTCGAAACCCCGAGTGATGGTCGGGGCAATGGCCCCAACCACAGCGGTTATACTCAAGCGCAATATGAATCTCTGGCTTGGCTCATTGCCCAAAGCAGTATCCCAGACAATCGGCTAACCACCCATAAAGCGGTCGATCGCTCCGGCAGTCGGCAAGACCCTCGCTCATTTGATTCTGGTCGCTTCTTTACCCTCTTACGCCGCTATCCTAATCGAGCCGGCCTGTAATATTTCTGCCATTGGCCATACGGTGAATTCGCAACTCAGAACGCTCTTCGGCCTCTGCAGTTTGAAACCAGCTATTGATGGACTGGGGTAGAGATCGGTCTAGATTGGGGTGAGGCAGGTAAGCGGTAACCATTAAAACAGTGCTAAACAGCAGGATCAGTCGGCCAAATCGAACTTCATTGACAAGCATGGTTAAACCTTCTAAATAATGTCGCATCCATCGCTCGATCAGTTATCGAGCGGCTGGTGTGAATCCGATCAATGAGACGGCAACCATCGCAATTTTTAGCCGATGGGTTTTGGGGCTAAGCCGTTTCCTCGATGGCGGTCGGTCGGGGTTAAGACCAAATTGCCTGCGATCGCGCAAGCGTTAAGTGAGGGCGAAGCTTTCATTCATGTTGGCTTAGGCGATGAGAGTTGACGGCCGCAAACTGCCGGATCTTTTACTGGCCACCAAAGTGACACATACCCATACACAAAAACAGACGCTCTGTATCAGAACGTCTGTTTACAAGATGAGTATTCGCGAAGATTGCAAAAGACCGATTAGTAAACTGGTCGGGCACCTGGGTTGTTAGCCCCGCGAGCGCGCTCTTTAGCTTTAGTTGCACTCTTTTTCAGCGCGTCTAGCCGTTTAATGTACTGATCACGTTTACGCTTTTTGGGCGTTTGTTCGATCAGAGTTTTCAGGGCGCTGCCCAGACTCTTATACGCGTTGGGCAAGGTGTAGCCGAAGCGCGTCGCGATCGCGATCGCCCGTTCGTCAGCATCAATTGCCTCTTCCACCGCCTTGATTGGATTATTGCGCTTATATAGTCGCCAGCCCGAGAAGCCGCATAAGGCCAAGGCTAGCATAAGCAGCAAGCCATCTTGCACCCATAGCTCGCCGATGGCGCCCCCCAAACCAATAGCCAGGGCAGCCATTTCCCACCCATCCCTCGGAATGGTGTCATTTTGGACTCGTCCGACCTCATGCCAGAACAGCAGATTGCGCTGGTCTAACGCAAAACTCTCCCATTTGGCCAGATCAATCTGGATCTCAACTTGATCTTTACCGAGCTCTTCACTGGTAATCAGGGGCGGTGTCACGTCAGTTGCGGCCTCTACCGTGACCCAGCTTTGCAGTTCAGGCGGTAGCAAACTCCGTAGGCGGCGTAACTCTCCCATATCGGCTCTAGCGGTGGATGTTGCGTAGGACGTCATGAAAATTCAAAAAGAACAGAAATCACCTCGTGTGAAGTTACGCCAGGGCGAGCTTCCGTTGGAGGCGGGACTGCTTCCTATCCTAGCCAAAAAACGGAAATCCTTTGGCGATCTTCGTGAATTATCTCAAAACCGGCTGAGTAGCCGGGGTTGGGGCCAACGTTTCAAGCGCCTCTGCGGAGGGCCACAAACGGTTACGCTCACCGGCTGCAGTCAAGGTAGCGATCGCCTGCTGGAGTAGCGCAGTGCCCTCCGCCACCGACTCGATGCGACAGAGGTCCTCGCGCAGGTCGGCCGCCCCCGGAAAGCCTTTGACGTACCACGTCATGTGCTTACGGGCCTGACAAATGCCCCGATAGCCTTTGTAGTTAGCAATCAGGCGCAGATGTTCTTGGGCACAGAGCAGCCGATCAATGGTCGTTGGCGTAGGCAAGCGATCGCCCGTTTTCAGAAAGTAGTCAATTTCTCCCACGAGAAAGGGGTAACCCAGGGTCCCCCGAGAGCACATAACGCCATCGGCCTGGGTCAGCTCTAAGCAGCGGATAGCCGCTTCCACCGAGTTAATATCGCCGTTGGCAATAACGGGAATCGATAACGCCTCTTTCACGCGACCGATCCACTCCCAGCGGGCAGTGCCAGTGTAGCCTTGGGCGCGGGTCCGACCGTGCAGCGTCAGCAACTGGATACCGGTGTCTTCTAGCCGCCGCGCAAAATCCACTGCATTGATCTGCTCATCATCCCATCCGATGCGGGTCTTAACTGAAACGGGAACCTCAACGGCATCCACTACCGTTTGGGCGATCGCTACCGCCATGCAGGGATCTTTGAGCAAAGATGAGCCTCCCCCTTTGCGCGTAATTTTGTTGACCGGACAGCCCATATTCAAGTCAATGGTGTCAGCCCCTTCGGCCACGGCCCGCCGAGCCGCTTCCGCCAAAAAATCCGGTCGACTGTCAAAAAGCTGAATGCTGATTGGATGTTCATCCGGGTCCACCTCCATCATTTGCGGCAGCGTATCGACATGGCAAACCCCCGAGGCATGTACCATTTCGGTATACATCATGGAAGTGGGCGCATATCGCCTCACTAACCGCCGAAAAACTTTGTCAGTGACGCCTGACAGAGGAGACTGAAACACTCGGCTATGGATCTCAACGGTCCCAATGTGAAGCGGCGTTTGAAGGCGCTGCTGCAAAGCAGGAGAAAGTGACAACATGGTCTGATGGAAAGGCAGGCTTTTTCAGTATGCCAGTCGAGCCGCTAGACTGGGCCCTTGCGGTTGACCAACCAGTAGGTTTCCACGTTGCCACGCCCTTTAATAAACACCGCGCCGCGCGGGTCAAAGTTGTAATGATGCTTGAGTCGTTCATACACTTCCGGCGTCACCTGAATACGTTCAGGAATCCCTGTACTCTCCATGCGACTGGCGAGGTTAACGGTGTCGCCCCACAGGTCATAGGCGAATTTGCGTACACCAATAACGCCCGCAATCACGGGCCCACAGCTAATGCCAATACGCAGTTGAAAGGGTTGACCATCAGGGCGCTTTTATTGCGTAATGGCGGTTTGCATCTCTAGAGCCATCGAGGCGACGGCATCAGCATGGTCAGGTCGCGGTACGGGGAGGCCAGCTGCGGCCATGTAGGCATCACCAATGGTTTTGATTTTTTCTAAACCATATTTTTCAGCGAGCCGGTCAAAATGGGAAAACACTTGATTGAGTAGCTTGACCAGTTCTTTAGCCTCCATCTGGCCGGATGCCGCTGTGAACTGGACTAAATCGGCAAACAAGACCGTCACTTCGTCAAAGTTTTCAGCGATCGTGCGGGGGCTACTTTTCAGTCGATTGGCAATTTGATACGGCAAGATATTGCCCAGTAGCCGCTCTGCTTGTTGCCGCTGCTGCCGCAGTTCCATCTCCATGCGGCGCTGTTCTGTAATGTCGTGAACGATGCCTTCGTAATATTGAAACTGACCGACCTCGTCGTAGATTTTGCGAATGTTTTCGCTGATCCAAATGGTGCTGCCGTCTTTGCGATAGATCTCAGACTCACACCCTTCAATTTGGTCAAACTGCTTGAGATAAACTTCTAACTCAGCTCGTCGTTGGGGCTGGACATAGAGACCATGATTAATGTCGGGAACGCACTCAATCAGCTCTTCGGGGGACTCATAACCATAGATTTTGGCGAGGGCTGGATTGACGCTGATGTACCGTCCGGCGACACTGGTTTGAAAAATGCCTTCAGTGGCGTTTTCAAAGATACGGCGATATTTTTTTTCGGCTGTTTGCAGGGCCGCCTCAGTAAGTTTGCGTTCTCGCACCTCTTCTAGCAGTAAACGGTTTTGCTGGCTTAGTTGTTGCCGCCGCCGATAACCACTCAGCCTAGCTTGGACCCGCGCAATAATCTCTTCTGGAAAGAAGGGCGCACTGATGTAATCCTGCCCGCCGGACTCAAAGGCTTTGGCAATGTGCTCGGGATGGCGATCGCCCACCACGATAACGGGAATATCACGGCTAAAGCGTTGGGCTTGGAGTCGATGGCAAAAACGATAGTCTGAAGCAGCTAACAAGTCCATCGCCAGAATCACTAAATCGATCCCATTGTCTTTAAGAAATTGAGGGGAGATGGTGTAATCGGCGATCGCGTTGACTGCGTAATGATGGCGGCTCAGGATGGTTGACAGTGATTCAATGATATGGGCATCGCCATGTAGCAGCAGCAGGCTTTCTTGCCCGACGCTACAAACACTCCCTTCAATCTCAAAAGACTCACCCTGATCGATCAAGACTTGCGCATCCTCATTCGTATCATCACCAGTCAGTCAACCTCTACTAAGGCCCAACATTTTAATCGTAGATCGGTTTGAATCAGCGGCTAGCGCAACAGTTCCATTGCACCAAACTCCCCTTACTTTGGAACTACTTTTTGCGTCTTAGTAGCCCGCACCTTCCGTAATTACTCATACGAGTATAGGGTCTGCTCTCAGGATCATAGGCAAACCATTGAGTAATCACCCTGATCTTGAGTCCAACCACCGTCTAAAAAGGAGCTGTGTAAGGGTTGAGGGCCCAGTAAAGTCATACCAATCATGTTTCCGATCAATACAGCGCTTCCGCCAAACTGATTAGGCCGGTCCTGCTGAATGGATAGATTTTTGTTGGGCACTGAAATATGGCTTGTTCACGGCCTGGTAAGTCGACGTTTTTGTCAGACTGGTCAAGGGGTTAGGTTACAATCTTGGCAGTTGGTTCATTTAAGATCTGCAAACCATGACACCCTCTCTTACGAATTTTCTGTTGAGCCTGTTGGCCGGTACTTTGATTGTCGTGATTCCTGCGACTATCTTTTTAATTTTCATTAGCCAGAAAGATAAGATTCAGCGTCAGTAGGCTGGTGCTGCTAAGTTTGTTCATTGGTGAAGGAAGCTCATGTTCATGGGTTTCCTTTTTTTTAGTAGGCAGCAGACAACATCCATATCCCTAATGCAAATCATGAGCTCCAAAGCTTACGAGGCCACGCTAACGGCTAGTGCCCATGTTGTGATGCAGCATCCGGAGATTCGCATGCCGTCTAGACTAGTACCGCATGGCGGAAATGCAGATACCCTTAAGGAGTCAGTTTTAGAGGCCTGAGTCTGATGCCTGGTCGCGCCCTGCCCGCCCTCATTGTGAGCGAAACCGAACGCCATGAACTCGAGCAGTTGGTGAAGCGA
>JBHJHA010000052.1:0-34037 GCA_050331235.1 Leptolyngbyaceae cyanobacterium | reverse complement strand
CCCAAGTGCCCCCAGATGACAATGGATTTTGTCAGACAAACTTGGACAAAGAATCAAGAGAAACTCAGCTACAGAGAGGAGTTCCTAGACTCTTTCAGACAACGCTGAATTGGTTTGTGATGGAGCTAAGCGGATTCGAACCGCTGACCCCTTGAATGCCATTCAAGTGCTCTACCAACTGAGCTATAGCCCCAGACAACGCGAATATGATCATGCCCTGTCTGTACCCTTAGCGTCAAGCACTACAGAGAAATTAATGATGCTCAGAGAAAGAAACACGCTAGAGTCAGGGCAGTTCGATCGCATCCATTTTTTGCCAATGGCTACACCCGATTCCGCCGCCAATCCGCCCATAGACATTGAAAAATTGGTTACTCAACTGCGCCGCAAAGAGGGTTCTTGGGTGGCCTGGGGCAAAGCTTGTCAGGCGTTGCAAAAATCAGGGATGAATCCCCAAACTCTGTTTGAAAATACTGGCTTTGAGCCGACGCAGCAAAATCAAGTGATTGTTGCGGCTCAGGTGTATGACTCGATAGTGGCCGCCCAGGCACCGGAGGCTGTTCAGACTCACTTTGCACAGCGAGGCAGTGATGTTTTATATGAGCTGCGCATTCTCACCCAGCGCGATCGCGCTCGAGCAGCCGAACTCGCCCTCCAGCAGGGGCTCGATGCCGACATGATTAAAGATGTGGCTAAGGCGCTGAAGGAATACTCCTACCTAAAGGAACCGCCCCAGGGCTTTACCGAGACTGCTGGGGACGCGGTGGCCTACACCTACTGGAAATTTGCCCGTCAGCAATCTGACTTAGCCTCGCGATCCCGTCTCATTGCCCAGGCATTGCGGTTTGCCACCAGTGACAGCGCCCGTCAGCAGATCGAAGCGTTGTTGACCGACCTGACCGTGGTGAAATCGCGCCCTGCGCCCACCCTACCGACCTACCGCTTAGAAACCGACTCCGAACTGCCCCTGACTTTGCCCTTAGCGGGTCAACTGCCCCTGAGTCTGGAAGCTTTTCAGGCTGTCCCGGTGATTGTGCCCGAAGAGCCCTTTGGTGTGGTCAAAAGCCACGGGACGGCCGCTTGGGTGCCGGTGCCCGGTTGGCAAGTGCTACTGCAGGCCGAAGATCCTGTAGGGATTTTGGCTCAGCCTAAGCAGCTGCCCAATGTCCAAAACCCTGATAACCCGGAAACGGTGTTATTGATCGTGGATCGAGCCCAGCGAGAGTGGGATGCCGACAGCTACTTTTTGACTGACCAAGGAGATTCAGTCGCAATCGAATGGCTGCCAGAGACGCCTAACCGCAAGCTGCTGGGCAGACTTTTGGTCGTCATGCGGCCCAAGCGCATCTTGGACGAAAACTATACCCGCGAGCTCATGCAGTTCGAGGAATAGCCCTTTCACGGTATCTCTCTCGGTCCCGACTCCGTGGTTCCCACTACCGGCTACCTGCCTCAGTTCCCTATACCTATCTCTCCTCATGCCACTAGAACGCCGCCTCTCGCGCGCTATGTTTTTGGAAACCGAAGTCGTCGAACTGCGCCAAATGTGCCTCACCCCGGGCCGCATGTTTGAGCCAGGCAAATATATTGCTGGGGAACTGCCCGACATCGCCTTTGAAATGGGGCTCGTGGAAAAGCTGCCCCCGGTGCGTGGCCACAGTGAAGAAATTGGCGATCCGCCCGAGCAATCTGCTGAGAATTGATCGGGGGCATGTCTGGTCGCGAAGCGATCGCCGTCAACTAGAGCACTGAGGCGGGTTTGTCATAGCCTCTGGCAAAATCAACATGGCATCGCCAAATGAGTAAAACCGATACCCCCCGTGGATCGCGTCGGTATAAAGCTGTAATAGGCGTTGCCGGCCAATCAGGGCGCTGACCAACATCATCAAACTAGAGCCAGGAAGGTGAAAGTTCGTCATCAATCCATCGAGCACACGCCACTGATAACCTGGATAGATAAAGAGATTGGTCTTGCCCTGAAAGGCCCGAAGTTTTCCCGACTGCGCCGCTCCCTCTAGGGCGCGGGTGACGGTGGTCCCCACGGCAATAACGCGTCCCCCATTGGCTTTGGTTTGGTGAATTTTATCGACCGTTGCCGCAGATACCTCTAGCCATTCCGCATGCATGGCATGGTCGGTGATGGTTTTTGCCTCGACGGGGCGAAAGGTGCCGACCCCGACATGCAGGGTGATAAAGGTGTGGGCTATGCCGTGATGCTCGAGGCGGGTGAATAAGTCCGGCGTGAAGTGTAGGCCTGCGGTCGGGGCCGCCACAGCGCCCAGTTTTTCGGCGTAGATCGTTTGGTAGCGATCTGGCGGAGCCGTCGATGTGGTGATGTAGGGGGGCAACGGCATTTTACCCAGGCGATCGCAGATGTCAAAAAATGATCCGCCTTGGGGTAGGGTGAACTGCAAGAGCCGTCCCTTTGTCTCTGGATCTGTGCTTACCACGTCGGCGATGAGAAGTGGCTGATCGCGAGTTTCGCCAAAGTGAATCTGGGTGCCTGGTTTTAGACGCTTACCGGGTTTGACCAAGGCCAGCCACTGGAGGGGCGATCGCTCCTCTAACAAAAGAATTTCGACGGCTGCACCGCCCGGTTTATGGCCAAACAGCCTCGCCGGGAGGACTTTGGTATCGTTGAGAACGAGTAAATCGCCGGGTTGCAGCAGACTGGGCAAATCGTAGACGCAGCGATGCTCGTGCTCAGTCGACGAGGTGACGGCGAGTAAGCGGGCGCGATCGCGCGGTTCTATAGGATTTTGGGCAATCTGTTCTGGAGGTAAATCATAGGCATATGCAGAAAGCTGCAGGTCGGGATTGTCGATATTACCCATGGGCCGTCGCGTAATTGGGTAGAACCCCCATGCTAATACGCGGAGTTTCTCCATGTCTAAACTGGAGCAAATTTCTGACAATAATAAGTGTATGTACCCACCGGAGGGTCACAAGATGGATTACATCTATCACCTCGCCAACGCAAGCTTAACCCTTCGAGTTGTCGAACACCTGCTGAGAACGCCCGATCTACCCTTGATTTGGATTACCGTTATCCATCAGATTGACGGTTGGGTCATCAAAGTCAGAATGCACGACACGATCGAAGAACAGGCGGCTGAAGATTTTCGGGCTTATCTGACTGAACTAGGCATTTCCCACGAACCCAATATTCGGTTACGGATGGCACTATGGGCCTTAGAGACTGGGCAGTCACCCGTCGATGTGATGCGCCGTTATCAGGTTGCTGTGGTTTCCCATGGTCGCCCCGAGCGCGATGAAATCGAAGCGTTTCGCAATCAGTTTGTCAGGGGTTTGGGCTACTGTCCAGAGACGCTGGCCTAGCAAAGCGTAGGAGACTGTCTACGATTCACATCCCCTTTTCCCCAGCGCCCCGACACCACTGATGGTGTCGGGGCATTTTCATGAACTGCGGATGGAAGGGCGGGTTCTCTAGCTGAGCGATCGCGCTGCCCTTGTCCCCCGCGCGCTGCAACATTTATATGCTCTGTTTTGCAGAGCGGGTACGCTTTGAACCTTAATGTAGCGACCAATCCTTCCATCCAACGCTTCTATATATCTTGGGGTTAGGCTGATTAGAGTCAGGCTGGGCTGCCTTGGCGATCGCCATGCGTACCGTGTTGGCCAGGCGAGATATTTCGGGTTTGCGAAGAGCCGATGCGGTGTGAACTGTTAAGCATCATGCCTGCCCTCAGGAATCCTGGGGGGAACGACTGTAGGCTGAAATGGGTCAGTTTGATCGCTATTACTGCGTCTTACTACAGGAGAATGAGCGATGTCACGAGGCTTTTCGCGCCGTCACTTTTTGCAGACTGCTGGAGCGACTTTGGCGGTGCTCGGTTGGTCACAGAACGAGGTCATGCGCCGGGGCGATCGCTACGGTCAAGTTTGGGCTCAGTCAACCAACCGTAAACTGGCGCTGCTCGTTGGCATCAATGACTACCCCATCAACAGCAACTTTGCGCCTTTGAACGGCTGCGTTAATGACGTAGAGCTCCAATATCAGCTATTAGTTCATCGATTTGGCTTTAATCCAGCGGATATTGTCAAACTGACGGATGCCCAAGCGAGCCGCGACGGTATTCTCACCGCCTTTGAAGAACATTTGCTCAAGCAAGCCCAACCCGGTGATGTCGTGGTGTTTCACTTTTCGGGGCATGGCTCACGGGTGTTGGACCCTGACCAAGATTTTGCAGATGGGTTCAACAGCACACTGGTGCCAGTTGACAGCACTTTGCCGGAGGGGTTTCCCCGAGAGGGCGGCCCCGTCGATGATATTACAGGCCACACTATGTTTTTGCTGGGCCGAGCGATGCCCACGGAAAACTACACTGTCGTGCTCGACAGCTGCCACTCCGGCGGCGCGAAACGTGGCAACTTGGTGATTCGATCGCGGGCTGGCGGCAGCGGTCTCACCATGAGCGATGCTGAGCTAGCCTATCAGGCGGAATGGCTGTCGCGGTTGGACCTGAGGCCTGACGATTTTGTTCAGCAACGGCGCCAGGGCATTGCCAAAGGGGTGGCCATCGCTTCGGCTCAGCGAGATCAATATGCGGCGGATGCGCCCTTTACCGACTTTTATGCTGGGGCGTTTACATTTGTGTTGACACAGTATCTGTGGCAGCAAACTGGCGGCACCCCCTTTCGAAGCGTGATTCCCAATGTAGCCCGTACCACGACTGAGCTGTCGTTTAGCCAGCAAGAGCCCCAATTTGAAGCGCAGCCGGGCAGCAGCTTTGGTAATGAGCCGCTTTATTTCACCCAAAAGACCGCCTCTCCGGCGGAGGCCGTGGTGACTAGTATTGCCGGAGACGAGGTCGAAGTTTGGCTCGGGGGCGTCGATCCAGCAAGCTTGGAAGTTTTTAGCGAGGGTGCAGTGCTCTCGGGGGTCGATGAGTCTGGGGAATCGCGGGGACTGGTACGTTTGACTACCCGCGATGGCCTCACCGGGCGCGGTCGGATGCTAGAGGCTGAGGGGCTGCCCCAGGGAGCGCTGTTGCAAGAGCAGGTGCGAGGAGTGCCCGTCAATGTGACGTTGCACATTGGCCTGGATGAGTCACTGGGGACTGAGACGGCTACTGCACGCACGGCCCTAGCTGCGATTCCCAACCTTGAGCCGATGGCGTTGGGGGGAGCAGAGGTGCACTACATTTTAGGCAGGATGACTGCGGCCTATCGTCAGGAATTGGCCGGACAGCCTGATTTACCCGCAGAGGGGAGCGTTGGGCTCTTTTCCCAAGGGCTAGATCTGGTGCCAGACTCCTATGGCAATCCTGAGGAGTCCGTCGCGGATGCGGTGACTCGGTTGAAATCCAAGTTGCGATCGCTCCTAGCGGCGCGGACTGTCAAGCTCACGCTGAATCCTGGTACCTCACGCCTTAACCTCGCCGTGACGATGCTGGACCAGACTGGCAATCAGTTTCTAGGTGAGGCCTTCACCGTACGGGGAGGCAGTGCGACATCGCCGGTGAGACCCGGCGTTCCGCAGATTTCAGTTGGCACCTCACTCCGCTTTCAGGTGCAAAATAACGAGAACCGCGATTTGTATCTCAGCGTATTAGCCATTGATGCAACGGGTGTAATGGCGGTTTTGTTTCCCAATCAGTGGACGGCGGCGGCAGAATCGGCATTGCTACCGGCCCAGCAGACACTGTTGCTCCCAGACCCGGCTAAGGATCGCTTTGAGCTAGTGACACAGCCACCATTGGGCACCACCGAAATTCTCATTGTGGCGAGTAGCAGTCCTTTAGATGCCGCCCTTCAGGGCTTGCAGGCGATCGCCGATGACGCTGGCATTTCCCGGGGCCCAGTGGGGGTGGCTGACCCCAATGAGGTGATTGACAGTCTGCTGAGCGACGTTAGCGCAGGTCCCCCCGAAGGCACCCGTGCCAATGTGCGGGCAATTGGGGTCTCAGAGCTAGCTGCCCTATCCATCACCTTTGATGTGGTGTAAGCGGTTAAGGGAGGGGGGTCGCGATCTCTGGCCAGAATGACTGAAACAAGTAGGCAGCCCTAGATTGAAGACTGAAGTATGCGCAGCTGGGACGAAGGGCCCGGAGTATTTGTTGCCGAGGGGATGACAGCTCTCCGGCTGATCACTGAGGGGCGATCGCGATCATTAGAGCAATTTTGGGAACTTTTTGTCTGCGGGTAATCACTAGGGTATTTTTCTAGACTGACGCTTGATGCGTATTGCTACTGCCAAAGTTCCCGCGAGTGAGCACTTATTTAACTGGTATGGCAGGCCCATATCGATGCCAAGCCCTGATTAACCTGATCTTGGTCATTGTAAATTTTATACCTGGAGTCGCTGGATTATGCCTTTAACGACGCTCTACGATCCATCCATCAACGTCGATATTGAAGCGTTTAATTTTCTTGACTATCAGCAATTACCCACAGCTCCCGTTTATGTGGTGCCCTCGGCAACTGCGGCAAGCGGATTTGCCATTGTCAGCGGTGTGCCGAACCTCCTGAGCAATGCTGTCCAAAACGCTAGTGGCACGAAGCTAGACACTGAGGGGACCGGGTTCAACAATCTGACTCAGGCCGATATCGCGACGCTGTCTCCTTTTGTTCTGGAAATAGAGCCACCCACGCAAACGACAGCAGACGATAAGACTGGCTATGCTGGTTTTACCAACTACACGGCCAAGGGGCTGGAGGGGATTGACCTCGCGAGCATTCAGAACAATACGGTCGATGTCAACTCAATTCTCAATGCACCCACCTTTGAAACTACGACCGCAAATTTCCCGGTGCTCGATCCGACCTTAGGGTTCACCCTTTCGTTTGATTTGGCGATTTCAGAGGAAGACAGCAACACTAACCGAGCTGGTTTTAGCTTGGTGTTGGTCACCAATGACCCTACCAAAGAGATCGAGCTAGGCTTTACCAAGCGCGGGGGCGATCGCGTCTTTGCCCAGTCTACTAACTTCACCGAAGCGGAAGACACCGCCGGTACGACCCTCGACTTTAGTACCCAAAAGACCTATTCCCTAGCGGTTCAGGACAGTAAGTATGTCCTCTCCGTCGATGGCACTAATATTCTTTCGGGCGACCTACGGGACTATAACTTCAATCCGGCCACGAGCAACCCGCCACTGCCGGCCTCGCCCTATGACCTCAAGAACTTACTGTTTTTGGGCGATAACACCGACCAGGCCCATGCTGAGTTCACCCTGGGCGACATCAGCATTACGACCCCCGATGTGGTCAGCGTTAGCTTCAATTATCCCTTCGTTTTTAGCTTTACCCAGGTCACTCAAATCGTCTCGCAAACCATTGTCATCAATCAGCCAGTGGCTTCGCCGACCTTTGAGATCAACAGCATTCCGCTGGGAGGCTTTTTTGATGAGTACTACTACTTGCAGCAGTATTCGGACGTGGCGGCAGCCGTCAAACGTGGTGAATTTGCCACCGGCTACGATCACTTTGTCACCTTTGGCTTAGACGAAGGCCGCATTCCCAGCGTTTTTTACAATGAGTCTTTCTATTTGGCGCAACATTCTGACGTGAGAAGTGCGGTGCAAGCCGGTATTTTCAAAAGCGGCCTGGAGCATTTCTTGCTTTACGGTCACATCGAAAACCGCAGCCCGAGCACTGAGTTCGATTCTCAAGATTATTTGCTCAATAATCCCGATGTGTTTGCTGCTATTAAAGCTGGGGGATTCAAGAGTGCCTTTGAGCATTTTGTCAAAGCCGGGGCTGCCGAAGGTCGCCTGTCTGGTAAAAAGGCCTTCTTCCAAGAGGGGTATTACCTATCTATTTATACCGATGTAAAGGCCGCCGTCGATGCTGGCATCTTTGAAAGCGGGTTGGACCACTTTAATCACTTCGGTATCAAAGAGGGGCGATCGCCCAACAGCGAGTGGGATGAGGGCGCTTATCTCGCAGCTAACGCCGATGTGGCCGCCGCCGTAAAAAGTGGCATCCTCGGTAGTGGTATCGAGCATTTCACCCTTTACGGCTACCTCGAAGCCAGAGCGCTGGCGTAAAGCGTTGTCAGCTTCGCCGATGGTCAGGTTGAGAGAGCCGCTGATGTTCATGCATCAGCGGCTCTTTGCAGGTGATTGAGAAATTCAGGAAATCTAGGATTTGAGGGAGGCGATCGCGGCTTGCAACCGCTTCAGAGCCTGTTCGATTTCGGCGGCGGTAACAGTCAGCGGCGGCACAAAGCGGACTACGCCAGGACCTGCAGGGACGACTAAGAGGCCGTTTTCCATAGCCGCTTTAACCACATCAATAGATTTGATGGTTGCCTCAGGGTTGACGATGAGACCATTGATCAAACCCCAGCCGCGCACTCCTGAAAATAGCTGAGGCGACTGCTGGGCGATTTGGTCCAGCCCAGTCCGCAGTTCTGCTCCTCGGGTTTGGGCGTTGTCAATCAGGCGATCGCGCATCAGGGTTTGACACACCGAAAGTGCGACGCCGCACACAAATGGATTGCCGCCGAAGGTACTGGCATGGTCGCCGGGTTCAAAAATGTCGCAGCTAGACTTGCAGAGCATCGCCCCGATGGGAATTCCTCCCCCGAGTCCCTTGGCCAAGGTGAAAACATCTGGTTCAATGCCCAGATTTTCGTAGCCCCATAATTTACCTGTGCGCCCGACTCCGACCTGCACTTCATCCAAGATGAGTAAGATGCCTGTCTCATAGCAGAGCTGACGCACCGCTTGAAAGTAAGCCTGATCGCCAGGATTGACGCCCCCCTCCCCTTGCAGAGGTTCTAACAAAATGGCCCCCACTTGTGGCTGGTCGCGGTCGAGTTCGGCGATCGCTGCCTTGAGCCCATCAACATCGTTGTAGGGAACGTAATGGAAACCGGGTACGAGCGGCGCAAAATTCTTTTGATACTTGGGTTGCCCTGTGGCGGTAATCGTGGCCAATGTGCGCCCGTGAAAGCTTGCATTCGCCGTCAGCACGACAGGTTGCTCGATGCCGCGCTTCACGTGGGCATATTTCCTCGCCAGCTTGATAGCGGCTTCGTTGGCTTCCGCCCCAGAGTTACAGAAAAAAACCTTGTCTGCGCAGGAATGCTGGGTCAGCCAATGGGCAAGCTTGCCCTGCTCTGGAATGTAATAAAGGTTAGAAACATGGTGCAGTTTTTGGATGTGATGGTTGACTGCTTCGATGAGACTGGGATGCCCGTGGCCCAATGTACAGGTGGCAATCCCCGCGACAAAATCTAAATATTCGCGGCCATCGGTATCCCAAACGTGACAGCCTCGCCCGCGAGTGAGCGCAATGGGAAACCGACCATAGGTTTTCATGACGGAGCTATCGAAGGTAGCAACGTCAAATACCTGATCATCAACCGTGGGTGACGCCAGCGCCTTGATAGAATTTCGGACTCGGGTTGCAAAGCTCACAGCACATTCCTCAACTGCAGGGCTAGTAGCTGAATACGACAAAACCGCTCAATCGTAGCAAGTAAAGCGTTTATGAAAGCTTAATTGCCGGGGTTGGCTAGCGGCAACGATGGCCACGTCTCGCTAGGCAGAAAAGATGCCTACGGATCTTTCGGGATGGTGATAAATGTCCTAGTAGAATACTGTTGAGGACCGGCGATCGCTCGGCGGGCTATAGAAATTACGGGTATCGTCTGGTTTTGGACACATACTTAGAAACCGTGTTTTTACGGGCAATCAATGTGACCTTAGAGGGATGCTTTTGAGCCGAATTGCCCTGAACTTAGTATATGGATGATGCAAGCCCCGTATGGCGCCCTCTGACAGATGCCTCGGAGGTGACGGATGAGCAAATTCTGTCAAGGTCCGCTGAGAATATAGGTATTTCCAGAGATCCGGCAAGAGATCTATAAGTTCCAAGAAAAGCCACGGGTTTACAGCGGATTTCCTGAGAGTAGGCGATCTTCTGCGGAGAAAGGGGTATCGCATGGTGGAGTACATCGAGATTGTCTGATGAGTTGTCATGGCAGAGGGGGCGCATGGCGATGGGCAACTTAAAAACACACGGTTCTTTGAGAGTTAATTGATAACTGGGCAGATATGGACGCACGGGATACTCATCCGTTTACTTTTGAACTCGAGTCGGATGAGCAGGCACTGATTCTTAATCGAGTCGATGATGCGATCGCGCTTTTCAATACTGAGCGCCGCTTAACGCTGTTTAATGAGAAATTCAAAGATTTGTGCGGACTCCCAGCCGATTGGCTGGGTCAGCGCCCGAAGCTGATTGAGATTTTGGACCAATTGGTTGCTAAGTCCTTTTGGTCAGCCCACCAGCGCGACGAAGTGCTAGCCCAGTGCAACATGACAGAGCCACGGGGGCAGGCAATTCCACTACAGCAGGCTAATCAGACTTACCTCGAGCTCTACATCACGCCGACTTCCAACCATGGTCAGCTGTTGATTTTGCGTGATTTGACCAACGAGCGGCAGGTCCAAAATCAGCTGGCAGATGAAGTGCGTCGTCTCCGATTTTTATTGGGGCTGACCGAAAAGCTGCAAACCTCAGACAACCTCAAGGAAATTGGTGAGTTTGCTCTCAGCTACCTGGTTGAGGCGATGGGGGCGGCGTTTGGCGATGTCAAGGTGATTAGCGGTCAGGGGCAAAACCGCACTGCTAGCCCCCTGACGAACCAAATTTCTGGCGAATTCATTGCGACCTACGGTAAGCCGGTCGTCGCGGAAATGGAAACCGTATTGGGCCAGGGAGTAAGCCATGGTCAAGGGCTGCTATGGGAAGTCGTCGACACTGGTAAGCCTGTTTTTGTCGAAGACTATATGAACCATCCCCACGCTGTGCCAGGGTTTCGACATCCCGGCATTGGTCAGTTGGGAATCTTCCCCATTCCTGCTGCTAAGGGCAATATTATTGGCGTGGTAACTCTGGAGTCGCGATCGCTGCAAAAGCTCCAGGAAGCTCCTCAGCAAGATATGTTGCTGGCCGCCTGCCGGACTCTGGGAGCAGCGATCGAGCGAGCTCAGTCCCAGGCTCGTCTCCAGCGCATCAACCAAGACTTAGAGCAGGCGTCTCGGATGAAGTCTGAGTTTTTGGCGTCGATGTCCCACGAGTTGCGAACGCCCCTCAATAGCGTGCTTGGGTTTTCGGAGCTCATGCTCAAGCAGCTAGGCGAAGGTGAAGAACGTAAAGTCGGACATATTAAGGCGATTCACCGCAGCGGTGAGCATTTGCTGAATCTCATCAACGACATCCTCGATTTATCCAAAATTGAGTCCGGTAAGTTTGATCTCAATCTGCAGAATGTCTCCGTTCAGGATTTGTGTCGCGAGTGCCTGAGTATGGTGCAGCCCCGCGCCGATCGCAAGCGCCTGTTGCTGTCCCTCGAGCTCGACTATCGCGTGGATCGGGTCAATGTTGACGCCCGTCGAGTGCAGCAAATGATGATTAATTTGTTGTCCAATGCCATCAAGTTCACGCCGGAACAGGGAAAGGTGCGCTTATCGGTGATGCTGGCCTATGGCGGCCAGTTGCTCGAAGATTTTCGACCCGATGGCAGCACGGTCAATATCAGTACTCCCTATCTGCGGATCGCGGTTGAAGATACCGGCATCGGCATTCCTGAAGAAAAACGCCATCTGCTCTTTCGGCCGTTTCAGCAAATCGATGCCTCGTTGACCCGCCGCCATGAGGGCACTGGTTTAGGCCTGGCCCTGACTAAGCGTTTAGCGGAGATGCACGGTGGCACCGTGTCTTTGAAACGAGATACGGCCGTTGGCAGTACATTTTGTATCTGGTTGCCGCTGAATGAACTGCGCAACAGCCAGGAACTTCGACAGACATACGATGCGATTGCCGCAACGGCTGCTACCGCCAATGACGCGACTAATCTTGCCGATAGTCACGCAGCAGATACCCCCTCTGAACTACGCGTCTTAGTGGTCGAAGATCAGCCCTATAACCAAGCGCTGATTACGGAAATGCTAGAGATCGAAGGCTTTAGCGTGGATTTGATCGAGGATGGTCAAGTGATGATGGACGCCATCCATTCGGGCTTGATCACCGAAAAGTCTCGCCCCGGGCTGATTTTGCTCGATATTCAGCTGCCTGGTATCGATGGCCTACAGCTCCTTCGAGCGCTGCGGCAACACCCGATCTGGCAGCCAATTCCCATTATTGCGGTGACAGCGATGGCGATGCCAGGCGATCGCGATCGCTGTCTAACTGCAGGAGCGAATGATTACGTGACTAAGCCCATTGATTTTGATTTGCTGCTGCAAAAAGCTCGAAGTTTAGTCCGGGTACCACATCTCTAAGGGCTGTGATTAATCCCGTCCGGACTGCCCGTCCACTGAGGGCCGACATCTACCCATCCATTACCGCTTGCAAATGTGTTTCCATGACCTCACCCATGCCTTCAATTCTCTTGGTTGATGATGAACCAGAGAATTTATATTTGATGACAGAGCTGTTGGAGGCAGAGGGATACGCCGTTCAACAAACGCTTTCGGGAACTGAGGCACTGGCGATCGCGACTCAGACGCCCCCTCAGCTAATTTTGCTCGACGTAATGATGCCTGACATGACTGGCTTCGAGGTATGTGAGCAGATTCGACAAAATCCGCGAACTGCGACAATTCCTATCATCTTTCTCACCGCCCTCGACGATGACATCTCTCAGATCAAAGGCTTAGAGGTCATGGGTGATGATTACCTGACTAAGCCGATTCAAATTGATCTGGTGTTGAAAAAGATTCATCGCACCCTCAAGCTCAAGGAAATCCGCGATCGCAGGCTACAGAGTGAATTGACTGCGCAGACCCACCAAATGGCTCGCATTGAAGCTCAACACCAGCGGCAAATCGCTGCCGCTTGGAGAATCAGCGAAGCGCTATCAGAAAAGTTCTATTCCTTTGTGCCGCCGCAGTTTTTGGCTCGGGTGGCTCCCCGCGGGGTCGAGTCTCTAAAGGTGGGTAATGCTTACGAGTCAGAGATGACCGTTTTATTCTGCGATATTCGCGAATTTACGGCGATCGCGGAAATGCAAAAAGCCCGTGATACCTTTGCCTGGCTCAATGTATTTTTTGAAAATATCAACCAGGCGGTGATGAAAAATCATGGCTTTATCGATAAGTACATGGGAGATGCGGTCATGGCCGTGTTTGACCGCGAGGCTACCCATGCTTTGGATGCGGTAACTGCAACGGACGACATTTGCCGCTCCCTAACGCGGTTCAATGGCGATCGTCATCGGTTTGACCTGGTAGATCCCATTCGTATAGGCATCGGGTTACATGCAGGCATCGGTCTCATTGGTACCGTCGGGGCCAATCAGCGTATGGATACCACCGTTGTGGGAGATGTGGTCAATACGGCCTGCCGGTTAGAAAATCTCACTAAGGTTTATCAGCGATCGGTCATTGTTAGCGAAACGGTCATGGATCGCTTACCTACAGACCATGATTTTCAGTTTCGCTGGCTAGATCTGGTCACCCCTCGGGGCAAAAGAACCCAGCTCAATATTTATGAGTTTGTTAGTCAAATAGCCAGCGCTGCTCCCTCAAGTCCTTCTCCGGAGGGCGACTAATCCATACGTTGTGCAGTGGCCTCTCGCAAATCTTGGCAAGCCTTTAAGCTGGGAGTGTGAGCTTTGGGAAATGCCTATGTCATGTAGTTTTGGGAGAGGCTGGCGCAGCCTATTGGTCGGCATACTGTGCCTGAGTTTGATGGCCTGCCAGGGCAGGGCGATGTTCGAGCACGATCAGGGTTACCACTTTCAGCAACCCAGTCAAGACGGCATCGGCAAGGTTTACATGGGCCGAGAAATTGCCCAAGTGATGGGGCATCAGGGTGCTTACTGGTTAGAGCGCCCGAGCCGCGTGCTCCAAGAGCATCCGCAAATCGTGGTTGATCGGCTGGACCTCTCGCCCGATGCGGTGGTCGCTGACCTAGGGGCGGGTACTGGCTACATGACCGTACGCCTCGCGGCGGCGGTGCCCCAGGGTCAGGTATATGCGGTGGATGTACAGCCGGAAATGTTGGATTTGCTGGACCAACGACTGCAAGAGGAGCCGGTTGCCGCGGCGGTGGATCTGGTCTTGGGCGACGCGGCTAATCCTCATTTGCCAACGGCCAGCATTGATCTGGCGCTCATGGTGGATGCTTACCACGAGTTTGAGTTTCCCTACGAAATGATGAGGCAGCTCAGTCAAGCGCTGAAACCAGGCGGGCGGGTTGTCCTAGCGGAGTATCGCGCGGAGAATCCGCTAGTCTTAATCAAACGCCTACACAAAATGAGTGAGCGACAGGTCAAGCGAGAACTGTCAGCGGTTGGTTTGCAGTGGCTAAAGACCGATGAGTCGTTGCCACAGCAACATCTTCTGTTTTTTGAGAAACCCGGCTCTCAAGCTGGAACAAGATCGGCAGCACCTGCTACTGGCTGAAATCAGTAGCGTACGAGGCCTCTCAGTTTTTCTATCAAAAGCTATAAATTGATGTTTCGGGTGAGTATTCCTTCCAGGAAATGAGAAGATAGACTTGGCGATCGCGCGTATTTGAGATGAACAGATGCTGAAACGACTCATAGCTGTATTTTTTATTGTGACTGCTCTGGCCTTGCAAGGCTGTGTCGGAGCAGGGGTAGGGTTACAGTCCTACACCGATACCTATGACGGCTATCGATTTCTTTATCCCACTGGATGGACAGAAGTCAAAGTTTCAGGCGGAGCCGATGTTGTCTTTCATGACATCGTCAACGAGACCGAAAATATTAGCGTGGTGATCAGCGATGTTCCCGAAGGCCAAAGTCTCCAGGATCTAGGCACCCCCACTGAAGTTGGCTACAAGCTCTCAAAAAGTATCAATGCCATCGCCGGAGACGACCGCGATGTGGAACTCGCCAACGCGGTAGAAATTGATCGTGACGGTCAGCCCTACTACATTTTGGAATACATCGCCGACTTGCCCTCCGGTGTGCGTCATAACCTTGCTAGCGTTGTGGTCCGCCGCGACAAGCTTTTCACCTTCAATGCGTCCACTATCGAGAGCCGCTGGGAGAAGGTCTCTGACTTGATGAAGCAGTCGGTGGCTTCCTTCTATGTTGACTAGCTGTGGATGGCAGGGATTGCGAGATCAATGTGCTAATGCCGTTTTGTTTAAGCCTGAGTTGCGGCTTCTCTAAGGTTTATGGAAGATTTGCAGTTTGTTTTGGCTTCAGCCTCACCCGCCCGGCGACAACTGCTAACGGATGCTGGCATCTCAGTGTATGTGTGCCCTAGCAATTTTGATGAAGATCAGGTGCAGCTGAGCGATCCAGCGGCGTTGGTAAGCACCCTAGCCCAGGGTAAAGCGGCAATGGTCGCACCGCAATTTGACAAAGCCTTGGTGCTAGGGTGCGATTCAGTACTATCTTTCAACGGCAAAATTTACGGTAAACCGGTGGACCCCGCCGATGCTATTGATCGCTGGCAAAACATGAGAGGTCAGGTGGGTGATCTATATACCGGGCACGCACTCATCGATACGGCCCGAGGGCAATCGGTGATGCGTACTCGAGCCACTCGGGTGTACTTTGCAGCGGTGAGCGATCGCCAAATCGCAGACTATGTTGCCACTGGCGAGCCTTTGGGCTGTGCCGGAGCATTTGCGATCGATGGCAAGGGCAGTTGCTTTATTGAAAAGCTGGATGGTTGCCACACCAATGTAATCGGGCTCAGCATGCCGCTATTACGAGAGTTGATTAGCGAGCTGGGTTACGACATTACCGATTTTTGGTCCGTTGGATAGCTAGCTAAAAGCGCAAACGGCCTCCTCAATCGAGGAAGCCGCATTTGAATCTGTTCGCATGCATGCCCATATCAGCATGGCCTCACAGCTGCTTGGCCTCAGCCACCCGCGACTGCCGGCACAATGCTCACTTCGTCACCATCACTGAGCTGCGTTTCCTTGCCTTCCAAAAATCGAATATCTTCGCTGTTGACGTAGAAGTTGACAAAGCGGCGCAGTTCGCCCTGATCATCGCATAGCCGGGCTTTGATCCCTGGAAAGTGGGACTCTAACGTATCCATTAGTCCAGCCACGCTATCGGCGTCACATTCAACGGTGGCTTCGTTGTTGGTAAATTTTTGCAGCGGAGTCGGGATAAGAACTTTTACAGCCATAACTCAATCCAAAACAGAAAGATCACAAGTGGTCAGCCTCGGGCAAGTTACCCAAGGGTATCGATAAAACAGCCTACCTCTGTTTACATAACGGAGGCAGGCTGCGACTACGCGAGAGTGAATTTTCACGAGAGGGTTCTCAGAAAATCCAAAGAAAACGCTGTTATACCGAGGTTTGCTGCCAGTCCAAACGCTCGAGGGTACGAGCCCGCTCTAAGGCCCGCTCAAAGCTTTCGAGCTTGGGCTCAATGGTCAACGGCTCACCGATGTAACCTTGCACGGCTTCCTGAGTCTTGAGCCCGTTACCGGTGATATAGGCGACGGTCGTTTCATCGGGGTTGATTTTGCCGGCTTCCACCAGCTTCTTCAAAACGGCGATGGTGGTTCCCCCGGCCGTTTCCGTAAAGATGCCCTCTGTTTCTGCCAGGAGCTTGATGCCGTCGATAATTTCGGCGTCGGTGACGTCTTCGATGTTGCCGTTAGTTTTACGGGCGACGTCTAGGGCGTAAATGCCATCTGCCGGGTTGCCGATCGCAATGGACTTGGCAATGGTGTTAGGCTTCACCGGCGTCACAAAGTCACGCCCTTCCTTAAAGGCTTGGGAGATGGGAGAACACCCTTCTGCTTGGGCACCGCTAAAGCGCACGGCTTTCTCATCGACCAGACCGGTTTTGATGAACTCCTGGAAACCCTTGTAAATTTTGGTGAACAGTGAGCCCGAGGCTAAGGGAGCCACGATGTGGTCAGGGAGTTGCCAGCCCAGCTGCTCAATTACTTCGTAACCCAATGTTTTGGACCCTTCGGAGTAGTAGGGACGCAGGTTGATATTGACAAAGCCCCAGCCCTGAGCGTTGGCCACCTCAGAGCAAAGCCGGTTGACCTGGTCATAGTTGCCTTTGACCGCCATCAGGGTGGGGTTATAAATCAGCGTGCCCAGTACCTTACCGGCTTCAAGGTCAGCGGGGATAAACACACAGCAGTCTAGGCCGGCGTGGGCGGCGATCGCTGCCGTAGAGTTCGCCAAATTGCCGGTGCTCGCACAGGAAACCGTGGTGAAACCCAGTTCACGCGCCCGGGTAAGGGCTACCGACACCACTCGATCTTTGAAGCTCAGAGTCGGCATGTTAACGGCGTCATTTTTAATATGGAGCGACTTGAGCCCGAGGCGCCGAGCCAGGCGGTTGGCTTTGAGCAGAGGAGTCATGCCGGTACCGACATCAATAGGATGTTCGGAGGCAACGGGTAAAAATTCTTTGTATCGCCAAATGGACTTGGGCCCGGCCTCGATACTAGCGCGGCTGACACGTTGCCGAATGGCGTCATAGTCGTACATCACTTCCAGAGGACCAAAGCAGACATCTTCACAGACATGCTTGGCTCCTAGTTCATAGGTTTCGCCGCACTCTCGGCAGCGTAAAGCAGAAAAGGTCGCTCCTAAAGCAGGAGCGGTGGATAAGGTTTTCGGCTGTTCGATGGCCTGGGTCATAGTGCTCTCTCAATCTCTCGCTGTGGACAACCGGGCTCAGTAGCCCCACTGGGCAACTGTGGCGGATAGTAGCATGGAGGCCCAGCCCACCGCAAACAATCCCGACTAAAAAAGTCGGGATTGAAAAGACGCGACTGATTCAGCCGTTTTGCGAGGAATTGGGCGCAATAGTCAGAGTCCTAACTAAGTCGAGGGCATGGATGATCCAAGTGAGTAGGACTCAGCTTGGCCATCTAGTCAGCGCGATCGCGCTAAGCGGTAGTCGGGGAATGACGATCAGCGAGAATTTTTAGGGGGATGTGGCCTCTGCGTATCTTTGAATACAAACCGGCTCGACGGATATCGAGTTAATAGACGATTAATGTGTTGCGGTTTGCATTTCTTAAACAGCGCCGGTGGTGGGTCAGCGTTCGATGGTGTAGGCGTTTAATTCACCTTCTGTAGAATGTGATTATCGTGATGCTCGGTTCCAACAGACAAGAGTGAACACAAGATGGTAGTAGCGCAGGACAAGCCTTTAGCAAATGCGTTTCGACAACTTGCCGGTGGAGCCTTTCCGCCTATGGTGGAAACCTATGAACGTGGCAAAACAATCTTCTTTCCGGGAGATCCAGCAGAGCGCGTCTACTTTCTGATGAAGGGGGCTGTCAAGCTGTCGCGGGTCTACGAAGTTGGTGAAGAGATCACTGTGGCGCTGCTACGGGAGAATAGCGTATTTGGCGTCCTGTCGTTAATTACTGGGGAGCGCTCCGATCGCTTTTACCATGCGGTGGCGTTTACCCCGGTGGAGCTGCTGTCGCTCCCCATTGACCAGGTGCAGCCCGCTCTGACTGAAAACCCAGAACTTGCCATGGTTATGCTGAAGGGCTTGTCCTCACGGATTTTGCAAACCGAAATGATGATTGAGACGTTGGCCCACCGTGATATGGGGTCCCGGTTGGTGAGCTTCCTGCTAATTCTTTGTCGCGACTTTGGCTTACCAAGCCCCGATGGCATCACGATTGATCTCAAGTTGTCCCATCAGGCGATCGCTGAGGCGATTGGTTCTACCCGGGTGACTGTGACGCGTCTGTTAGGCGATTTACGCCAGGAGGGCATGATCGCGATCAATAAGAAAAAGATTACCGTGCATGACCCGGTCAATCTCAGTCAGCAGTTCACGTGATTTTGAAACTGTGCAGTAGAGTGGTCATGAACCGAAGGTAACGGGGCATGGCCACAGGATACGTCCTGGTTTTAGCAGTATTAATTTTGGGCGGCGTGATTGCGACCCTCGGTGATCGCATTGGTATGCGCGTGGGCAAAGCTCGCCTCAGTTTGTTCAATCTACGCCCTCGCCAAACGGCGACTGTAGTCAGCATTTTGACCGGCAGCGTAATTTCGGCATCAACCCTGGCGCTCTTGTTTGGCATTAGTCAACAGCTGCGTACCGGTGTTTTTGAGCTGGAGCAGATCCAAGATGATCTGTCGCAGGCTGAGGCTGATCTCAGCGACGCCCGAGATGAAAAGACGGGCATTGAGACGGCACTGTCAGACTCTCGTCGCGAACAGGCGGCGGCGGAAGCGCAACTGCAGGAGATTAATGAGTTTTTGCAAGAAGCGATTGAGCAGCGGCGGGTTACGGAGAGCGAGCTCGAAGGGTCCCGCTCTCAGCTCAGCAGTTTGCAGACTCAGTTGAGCCGCGTTTCACAACAATCTGCTCAGCTCCAGGAGGAGATTCAACGCTTAGAAACGGAACGGGCTGAGCTCCTGCAGCAGCAGGCTACCGTGCAAGAGCGCATTGCGGAGCGCGATCAGGTCATTGCAGAGCGCGATCGCGATATTGCCCAACGGGAGCAACGGCTAGGGGAACTGCAGCAGCAGCAAACATCCTTACAGGCTGACATTGCGGCCCTAGAGCGGCAATACCAAGGCCTTTTTCGCGGGAGTGTCGCGGTTGGACGAAATGAACCACTGGTCTCGGTACTGCTGCGGGTAAGTGAGCCGGAGGATGCCCGGCGGGCCATTGACCAACTGCTAGGAGAAGCGAACCGGTCAGCGATCGAGCAAATTGCCCCGGGGATTAGTCGCGATCGCCCAGTGCTGCTGATTCCGACAGAAGACGTGAACCGCTTGGTGGAGCGAATCACCGATGGACAATCCTATGTCGTGCGTGTACTGTCTTCGGCTAACTATATTATTGGCGAACCTTGTGTGGTGGCCGATGGCGATCCTTGTGTGCAGGTTTTTATCGATGCGGCGGTCAATGAAATCATTTACGAGCCTGGCGAGCGGCTCGCGACGGTGTCTGTAGACCCCCGCAGTCTGACCAATCAGGAGCTGGTGGAAAAACTCAACTTGCTGGTGGAATCCCTGCAATTTCGAGCTCGTCAAGATGGCTTAGTGGGTGATTCGCTCCAGGTGGCCGGGGGGCGTACAGAGGCGGTGTTGGCCTTTTTGCAAGAAATGCGAAATCTGAATACGCCAATTGACATTCAAGCGATCGCCGCAGCGCCAATTCCCACTATTGGCCCCCTGCAAGTAGAACTCTTGGCGGTAAGCGAGGGGCGTGTTCTCCTGCGGACGGATGACTTGCCGCGCCCAGCACTGTCAGACCCTGATCCGCCAGAATCACCTTAACTATTTAAGAGAATCTCCTCCCGGGACAAATCATATGGAGCTTACTCTGAGCTAGACCGACTCAGGGCATCGCTGGCAGGCTGTCAAGCCTAGAAAGGCGGCAAGATGAATATTTTCTAGCCAGGGAAATTTAAGAATGTCTACAAGATTTGCGTATAGTAACTATCTCGGTGCAATTTTCGGTTTCTATGAAATTCAGTGCTTAAAATTGGTCTACGGCTTTTAAAACGCCTAAAGACAAAATAAAAGCTGCGCGCTCTTGTGCGTTTTTTTTAAGGAGTAATTCACCGTCAGTGCTAGGTTTTGACTGGTTTTTCTAGTCGCTTTTGACCTGGTATATATCTGATTTTGGTCATTGAGATTACTGTTTAACCTGTGCCATCGCTCTGATGTTTCAGTGAAATGCTGGCCCCAAGCTAGCCCATGCCTATAAGGAGAAATCCGATGAAATTTGAAGATATTTATCAGTTTTTTGAGGATCCACCGCCTATTTACCTGAACAAAGAGCTGGCCGTCTGCTACGTTTTAGCGGTGCTATTGCAGCAAGATTCCTACGGTACAGAGCTGATTCAAAAACTCACCAAAGACTATGCCGACTATCGTTTGTCCGATACGGTTCTCTATAGCGCGCTGAAATTTTTAGAAGACCAGATGGCGATCGATGGCTATTGGAAAAAAGTAGAAGGTCGCGGTCGTCCCCGGCGGATGTATCGGTTGAATCCTGATTGGCGGTTGCAGGCAGAGGAGCTCGCTGATTTGTGGGTGAGCTATATGAAAGCGCGTGTGCCTCAGTCGAAGCGGGTGAGTGAGCCGATGTTTTCGACGAGTCTCTAAGTCGAAAGCTCGACAGCGATTGCATACAGCGTGTGGATGGATTGCAGTCGATGAATTTTCGCGGCAGTAGTTCTTTGGACAAGCTATAGAAAGGACAAGCTGTGGAAAAATAGCGGTGCTTTCCTTCCATTGAGGCTGGCGATAGGCTATGGAGCATGGAAAATACTCACCAGACTCCCTTAGTCACAGCTTTGACGATCGCGGCGGCCCAGCCTCATGCTGCCTTTTATACTCCTGGTCACAAGCGGGGACAAGGCGCGTCCGCGGCTCTCCAGAAATTGGTGGGGCCGACCGCGCTTCGGGGCGACCTCCCCGAGTTGCCTGGGCTAGATAATTTATTTGCTCCCGAGGGGCCCATTGCCCAGGCCCAGCAACTGGCTGCAGCAACCTTTGGGGCAGAGGCGACTTATTTTCTGGCTAATGGTTCTACCAGTGGCATAGAGGCGGCGATGCTGGCGGTGAGTGGACCTAAGAGCGCCCTGCTGGTGCCCCGTAATGTTCATCAGTCCGTGCTTTCTGGTTTAGTGCTCTCGGGAGCGCAGCCGTTTTACTTGGCTCCGATACACCATCCCGATTGGGACTTGGCGCTGGGGATAACTGCTGCTCAAGTAGAGCAGGCGCTGACGCGACACCCGGAAATTCGAGCAGTGTTGCTGGTGTCGCCTAACTATCAAGGGGTGTGTGCTGATGTCGCGGCGATCGCCCAAGCGGCGCATCGCCACGGAGCGGTCTTGATAGTAGATGAAGCCCACGGTCCGCACTTTGGGTTTCATCCTCGCTTGCCACCGAGCGCCCTGATGGCTGGGGCTGATGTAGTAGTACAGTCGACGCACAAGGTCTTAGGGGCCATGACCCAAGCCTCGATGCTACATGTACAGGGGCCGCGAGTTGACCGTGACCGATTGACTCAGGCTTTGCAAATGACCCAATCGAGTAGCCCCAATTATCTACTCCTTGCCTCTTTGGATGCGGCGCGTCAGCAAATGGCGATCGCGGGGACTGAGTTAATGGCGGAGACCCTCGTGATTGCCGAGCAAATGCGAACTCAGCTGGCCGAACTGCTGCCGCTGCGGCTGTTGACGCCGCAGGCACTTCAGTCGATAGAGGTCAGTTTTTGCCTGGACTGCACTCGCCTCACCATCGACGTGTCAGGGCTGGGCTTATCCGGCTTTGCGGCGGATACTTTTTTGCATGAAGTGCAGCAAGTGACGGCAGAGCTACCGACACTGCGACAGTTGGCTTTTATTATTAGCTTGGGCAACCGACGGGAAGAGGGCGATCGCTTAGTAGCGGCGTTTCATGCTCTGATAGAACACTCAACGCAGTTAGCGCCGGCGGCGATACTTGAATGTCCCAGACTGATGCTGCCAGTAGTAACACAGCCCGTGATGACTCCCCGTGAGGCTTTCTGGACATCGTCTCACGTGGTGCCGCTGGATGCAGCTGTCGGACAACTCTGTCAGGCCTCCCTCTGTCCCTATCCGCCAGGGATTCCCATACTGCTGCCAGGAGAACGCATCACTGCCGAGCACCTTGACTATTTATTACAAGTGCGCCGGATGGGGGGGGTAGTCACTGGCATCGCTGACCCTACCTGGCAAACTTTGCGGGTTTTACAGCCACACTGAGCGAGCCGATCTGGCGATCGCATCACATCAGTCTCAGGGGGCAACACAACCTGCGGGCCTGATTAAGAACGACAGCGCGCTGCAGCCTGTTGCGGATATTTTCAATCGGCGTACTGGGTCCTTCAGTGCTGTTATGGTCGCCGCTTTTCACACTTCCTGAGCGGCGGTTTCGGCTGAATCCAGATCATCTAGCGTGGTCCGGAGGAGCCGATTTTCGTAGCGGCGATCGCGGCGGCGGCCTTTCGCTCGTCCGGCTCGTTTGCCCGTACGTTTGTCGATAACAAGATGGTCCAATTCTTGAGCTTCATCCCAGGAGGACAACCCTGCTTGTGGTGTACGTTTGCCCATAGCGCTGTGAAATATGAATGCTACTAAGAATTGTAAATATTTCCACCCTGAAATGCCGTAGAAATCTCTCAAAGCCGTTACACAGACTACGAATTCCTTTCCTGAGAAGACTGAAATCGGTACACTGATCAGTGTTGAGCAGTCATCCATCCCAGTTTTTAAAAATATGTCTGTAGTTAGTCAAGTCATTTTGAATGCCGACGATGAGCTGCGTTATCCCACTATCGGTGAGCTCAGAAGCATCGAAACGTATCTCACGACCGGAGTACGTCGCATGCAAGTTGCTCAAAAGCTCTCTGAAAATGAGAAGAAAATCGTCGACAAAGCGAGCAAAGAGCTCTGGAACCTACACCCAGACTACATTGCCCCAGGGGGGAATGCCTTTGGTCAAAAGCAGCGCGCCCTCTGTTTGCGGGATTACGGCTGGTACTTGCGCTTGGTAACCTACGGCATCATTGCTGGTGACAAAGACCCCATTGAGCGAATTGGATTGATCGGGGTGCGGGAAATGTACAACGCTCTGGATGTACCCGTGCCTGGTATGGCGGACGCCATTCGCTGTCTCAAGGAGGCTTCCCTGGGGCTACTATCTGACAATGAGGCAAAGGAAGCTGAACCTTACTTTGACTACATCATTCAAGCGATGTCCTAGGGCTCGCCATTCCGGCAGGGGACACGCTAACATTTGCATCAGGATTTGGGGGCAGCGGTTGTGATGACCATGCCCCCTTTGTTAATGAAGGGCATGCATGGACTTTTTAGAACGGGTGGAGACGTCTCAGCGTATTGGCAAAGTGGTGAAGTCCAACTCCCACTGTGATTACGTGATCCAGGTCGACGATGGCCACGATGTGGTGACCCCACCAGCGCCAGAAGACTACGGATTTGGACGATTTGTGGCGCTAGAAGATGGCGATCGCCACTGGGCTGTGGGGATAATTTACAACTCCCAGCTCGTCAATCCCATGTTTCTCAACAATGGCCCGCGTCTGTCGAGCGAACCCGATCCGATTTTTACCCCCGATCTCATCAGTGAAACTCGCACGCTTTTGGGGGTTGTCCTTGTCGGCACCTTAGAACAACACCGTGAGACGCTGTACGGTGAGCACGGCATTCCTAGAGAAGTGGTGCCTGTCAACACAAATGTCTACAGTTTAGATGCCGATACGGTGCATCGGTTTCACTGCACGGCTAAGGGCCAGCCACAGTTTTGCTATTACAGTCATTTGCTGAGATCAGGGGGGCTGTTTGCTGCTCAGCTCACTCAGCAAGTGCTCGCAGAACTCATCGATAGCCAGCTATTTGAGGGGGCCGATCAGCGGGCACTATCAGTCTTGTGTAAAGAGCTGTCGTGGAAAAACACGATGGGAGCAATGCGCTGATAAGGGTGAGCAGTTGTGAGTACCTATCGCTAGCCAGATGTGGCACTACTGATGGAAAAACCTTGTCGATCAATAAAAAACCGACAGGACTCCCGTGTGCCTGTCGGTCTATGTGTGTTCCCTGTAGATGACTCGGCTAGAGTTGAGTCCTTATCAGTATCTTCAACTAAGTGAATTCCGCAAAGGATCTCTATCACTTGATAGGGTGATAGGGATCACACGTAGGTTTGCTGGAAATCGGATACCGACGGCACCAACGGTGAGATCAGCGGAAGATTCGTCGCCATCGGTGCCAGACCACATCAGGAACTCGTGAGTTCGGAGGTAAAATGGGGCGGTTTCCATCATTCATTTAGGTTGGCCTCCCATGGTAGCGCCGTTTTCTGCCGAAGAGATTGTCTCGGAGGGCATCAAGCCCGATGAGTATGAAGAGATTGTGCGCCGGTTGGGGCGGCATCCCAATCGAGCTGAGCTAGGCATGTTTGGCGTGATGTGGTCGGAGCATTGCTGCTACAAAAACTCACGGCCATTGCTTAAGCAGTTTCCGACCGAGGGCGATCGCATCTTGGTGGGCCCCGGAGAAAATGCCGGCGTCATTGATGCTGGTGATGGTTTACGGGTCGCCTTCAAAATTGAGTCGCACAATCATCCTTCGGCGGTGGAACCGTTTCAAGGAGCGGCCACTGGCGTAGGGGGCATTTTGCGGGATATCTTCACCATGGGGGCGCGCCCTATTGCCGTCTTGAATGCACTGCGCTTTGGTCCGTTGGATAACGCGCGGACGCGGCGCATTTTAAGTGGGGTGGTTTCGGGGATTGCCCATTATGGTAATTGCTTTGGGGTGCCCACTGTGGGGGGCGAGGTGGCCTTTGATGCGGCCTATGCCGGCAATCCTCTGGTCAACGCCATGGCGATCGGTTTGATGGAAACCCCAGATATTGTCAAATCGGGGGCCTCGGGTATCGATAACCCAGTACTGTATGTGGGCTCTACCACCGGTCGCGACGGCATGGGGGGAGCCAGCTTTGCCAGTGCAGAACTCACCAACGAGTCGCAGGATGATCGCCCCGCGGTGCAGGTGGGTGATCCTTTTCTGGAAAAATCGCTGGTCGAAGCCTGTTTAGAAGCATTTAAAACTGGGGCCGTGGTCGCGGCACAAGATATGGGAGCAGCGGGCATCACCTGCTCTACCTCAGAGATGGCGGCCAATGGCGGCGTGGGGGTAGACGTTGATTTAGACCGGGTACCCAGCCGCGAAACGGGTATGGTGCCCTATGAGTATTTGCTGTCGGAGTCCCAAGAGCGCATGTTGTTTGTGGCTGAGCAGGGGCGAGAACAGGAACTGATCAATATTTTTGAGCGGTGGGGACTCCATGCAGTGGTGGTGGGCCGTGTGATCGCTGAGCCTATCGTCCGGATTCGTTTCCAAGGAGAAATTGCTGCGGAAATTCCTGCTAAGGCGCTGGCGGACGATACGCCACTGTATCATCGTGAGCTGATGAGTGATTTGCCTGACTATGTGCAGCAGGCGCGCCAATGGTCAGAGTCGGAGCTACCAGCGTGCGATCGCGCCGGCTTGCAGTTGGCGGACGGGGTGCGCTCCTGGAATCGTGTCCTGGAACAGTTGCTTGATAGCCCCACGATTGCGTCAAAGCGCTGGGTCTATCGGCAATATGATCATCAGGTGCAGAATAATACGGTCATGCTCCCCGGCGGTGCCGATGCGGCGGTGATTCGCCTGCGGCCACAAACGGGCGCTCAGGCCGCTGAATTTGTTAACACCCGTAAGGGTTTGGCGGCTACGGTCGACTGTAATGGCCGCTATGTCTATCTCGATCCCTATGAGGGAGCTAAGGGCGCGATCGCCGAAGCCGCCCGCAATCTCAGCTGTGTGGGGGCTGTCCCTGTGGCAGTCACCGACAACCTCAATTTTGGTAGCCCCGAAAAACCGGTGGGCTATTGGCAACTCGCCGAAGCGACCCGTGGCTTAGCCGATGGCTGTCGCGAGTTTGGGACTCCGGTGACCGGTGGCAACGTCTCGCTCTACAACGAAACGCTCGACAGTGAAGGGAAGCCGACCCCCATCTATCCAACGCCCGTAGTTGGCATGGTCGGGCTGCTTGAGGACGTGACCCAGGCGCGCGGCCAAGGCTGGCGGCAAGCGGGAGATGGCGTTTATCTGCTGGGTGTCAGGGTCGAAGAAACCGCTGCGACTGCCGATGGTGTTACCCTTGGCGCGACGGAATATCTAGCTGTGGTACACCAAACGGTGGCTGGTCGGCCCCCGCAGGTGCAAGTCGAGCTCGAAAAAATGGTGCAGGCCGTTTGTCGGTTTGGCATTCATCAGGGCTGGATTCAGTCTGCCCATGATTGTGCTGAGGGCGGCCTGGCTGTAGCCTTGGCCGAAGCCTGCATCAGCGGCCAACGGGGGGGCATGTTTGAAATTTCTGATCAGGCTGAAGCTGCCACCCGTTGGGATCGAATTTTATTTGGTGAAGGTGGGGCTCGCATCGTGGTGTCAGTGGCGCCGGAGGCGATCGCTGACTGGGAGGCTTACCTGGAGCAACAGCTAAAGGGACACTGGCAAGCCCTCGGAACGGTTGGCCAGTCAGATGTTCCCTTCAATGTGTTAGCCCAGGACGGAACCCCATTAATCACCTGTCAGGTGACGGAACTGACAGCTATTTGGGGGCTCGCGGTCGAACGCCGGTTGACCGACGATGAAGTGCTTGCCTAGCGACTGGAGGTAGAGCCCGCTGTCAGTCGTTGAAATTTATCTGTGACCTAGCCAGCTTAAATGGCCAATCGCCCCTCCGCTCGCCCATAGGTCACGAAGTGCTCAAAGGCGCTGGCAAAAGCACCTGCCGTAACTGCGGCTGCTACATCACTGTAGCGGGTCAAGTAGGTGCTTTGATTAAAGAAGGGAGACGGATCGCGACCTTCGGACTGACCATAACGGGCAAAATGCTCCAGTCCATTCTCAAAAACGCCGTCATTTACTGCGGCTGCCACGTCAGGATTCCTGAACAGATAGAATGCTTCCTCAAACAGCAGTCGCGATAGTCTACCTTCTCGACTGCCAGCCTCAAGGTAGTGCTCAAAGGCACTGACAAACCCTGAGCCGCCGGTGACTGAGGCATTGACGTCAGGATTCTTGAGGAGATAGTCCCGAGCATCGAACCAGCGACTCGGGTTCCGGTTTTCTCGGTGGCCAATGGTCAAGTAATGCTCAATGCCGCTGGCAACCTGGCCTTGTTCGATGGCTGCGTTGACGTCGGCATAGCTGGCTAAATAATCGGCCTCGTCGAACCAACTAGCTGGGTTGCGACCTTCGCGGATGCCGTAGGCAAGGAAATGCTGAAATCCATAGGCGAAGATGCCCTGCCGAACTGCGTTAGCAACGTCTGGGTTATGGTTAAGATAGTAACTTTCGTCAAAGAGTGAGGCGATATTTAATCCCCCAATTTCGGTTTCGAGGGCGATCGCTAAACCGGGAAAAGTTCGATCTGAGTTGAATTGCTGAAATTGGATCGTCTGCGCCAAGGTAAACACGACGTCGGTTAAACCCACAGCCAACGGGGTCATATTGCCTATCGAGTCTGGGATATTCACCAGGTTGAAGCTTTCGTCAGTGGTTGGCTCCACACTCGGCAAGGCATTGCCGACCAGGTCTTGAATGGTTTGACCAACGGCTAGATTCAGGCCGACACTCCCGTTGAGGGTAGCCAGATTGCCCCCTGACAGGGTGATGCTGTAAGTGGAGGCCGTCACCGACGTGACACTGCTGACATTGGCGCTGGTACCCACCGCCTGAAAATCGCTAGCATCAACGTTTTGCACATCTTCACTGAAGGTTGCTAAGAAAACCAGCGTATCGTCACCTGTGGGGTTGGCGGCGGGGGCCTGTCGAGTAATACTGACCAAAGTTGGGACAGTTATGTCCGTTGATAAAACGTTAAACGTGGCAGAAAAGGTCTGATTGGTTGAGTCACTCCCAGTCCAATTAGCGGCACTGTTTAACGCCGTTAGCAGCGTGGCGCGATCGCCTGAGGTGGGTCCGCTGTAGACTGCATTGTCTTGTTCAGATAACGCCACAGCGCTGGCACCCTCGACCAAGCCTGCGGGTAAAGCTGAAGTATTAGAGCTTGTGGCATCCGCTTGAAAGGTGGCGCTCTCCTCATTGTTGAGGGCCGCAATTGGCGTGAGGTTGCCCCCAATTTCCTGATAGGCGATGATTTGATCGCCGCTACCGCTGAAATTTAAGCTGCCGGTTTCGACGACAGACCCAGAAGAAGTCGTAGGGGTCACATCGATAGTGACCACGGTACCTGCTGTGACACCGCCTGCTGGCGCAGTCCAAGTGATTACGCCTTCACCTGTGCGAAAGCCAGAGTCGTTGCCCAACCAGCCATTGTCAGTAAACTTGATCGTTTCGCCGGTAGCGATGTCAACTAGGGCCACAAAAGCAAAATTGTCTGTTCCGTCAGCGTTGTACTGAACAAAGCCGATATCACCGATCGTTAATGACATAGAGGATATTTTTGGTAGATGCGAATAAATAGGTACAACTGGGTTGCCCCGAGGACATAAGCTCTCGTGGGGCTGAGAGCCCATTGACCTAAGGGGTGACAAACTTGTACAGAACCAATAACCGGCCTCGAAGTTGAGGGGTGACCCAATAAAATTTTGAGCACAGTTTCAATCAGCAAGGATTGAATACCAATCCGCCAAGCTTGGGCTCAACATCAAAGACCAAAGGACAGTAACAGCGGGGTTCCCCGCTCCGTAAGACTACTTTTCAGAACTGGTATGGTTGCCGATTTTAGGGGCTGAGGTAGCAGCAGTCCCTGGTCGAACAGAGTGTCTTAATCTGCTACCCTCGTCCATATTTTGATGATTCGTTCCTAACGCTGACGTCTGAAAAAACACCGCTTCAGAGAATATACTGCCGTTGCATTGCGGAAGTCTTTACATAAATACACGGTTTTTCGCCAGGTGAGAATATGTGTATCAATCGTCGTCAAGGAGAGTACCGGTACTAACGTGATGCCATGCAGAATGAAATAGCGTTGGGCGATCGCGATTGGAAAGGTGCGATCGCCTGATGAACCGCCCAGCAGATGTCAGATTTAGATGCTGAACCGCCCCTCAGCTTGCCCGTAGGTGACAAAATGCTCAAAGGCACTCGCAAAGATCTGCTGACTAATGGCTGCGGCTACATCACGGTAATTGGCCAAGTAGACACTCTCATCAAACCAGGAGGAAGGACGACGACCCTCTGACTGCCCCTGACGGACAAAGTGGTCCAACCCAGAGTCATATTGGCCGGTCTGGAGCGCGGCGGCGACATCTGGATTTTGCAATAGATAATAAGCTTCTTCAAAGAGGAAATAAGGAAGCCTTCCCTCTTTAGCGCCAGCCTCGATGTAATGATGAAAGGCACTAGTAAAACCTTGCTGATTTTCAATGGCGCCCTTGACATCTGGGTTGTTGAGTAGGTAGTCTTGACCGTCAAAAAAGGTGCCCGTTTGGCGATTTTCGAAGTGGCCAGACTGGAGAAAATGCAGGATCCCGCTGGAGATTTCACCGCGATAGATAGCGGCTAAAACATCCGGATTGTCTGTGACATATTGACTTTCATCAAACCAACTGGCAGGGTTACGGCCTTCATGGATGCCGTAGATTAAAAAGTGCTCGAACCCGTAGTTGAAAATGCCTTGTTCCACAGCACTGGCGACATCCGGATTTTTGTTGAGGTAGTGCATCTCATCAAAGAGAGAAGCGATTTTTAAGCCACCAATTTCTAAATCCAAGGGAAACAGTGAGCTTTGATAGGATTGTCCTTGGCTAATGGCTTGAAATTCAATGTACTGTTCAAAGCTGAACATAAAGCTGTTGGGCAGCGTCTTCAACGCCGCCGGCGTTGCAGACGCGGTCTCATTACGGATGCTGTAGGTTTGATCGATCGCCGGCTCACTCCCCACCAGGGCATTGTTCAGTAAATCGGTGATGTCTTGATTGGGAGCAAGATTGATACCCACAGAGCCACTGTAGTTAGCCAAGTTGCCCCCCGATACCAAGAGCTCGTAGGTGGAACCGCTAACCGTTCGAACGGTCAACGTTGTGCCCGTGACGCCCGTGACCTCAAAGTCGGCAGCGGTGACATTTTGCACTGCTTCGCTAAATACGGCCCGAAAAACTAGCTCATCCGCATCGGTCGGGTTTGTCGTTGGTGTCTGACGAGTGATGCTAGTGAACTGAGGAGCTTCAGTGTCTCTAGCAGCATTAGCTTGGCCAATGTGATTTAGGGCTTGGCCAGCTAGGCCCGAGAGGCTGGTTTTGGCTGAGGTCAGGCTGAGGTTGGGAGGGGTGCCTTCTAGTTGGGCCGCGACCCAGTCAGTCGCAGTGGCCCCTGTGGAGTTACCGTTGCGCCCAATATAGTCAGGGTTGAAGCCTTCGCCCGAGTCGCTTAAGTTGACAATCTCACCGTTGGATTGCCCCTTGCCATTGTTGCTGAAGTTGATTTTGCCGTAGGCGGTATCGTTGTCATCGCCGTCTAAGCTACCGATCGCATCTAAAATTTGCCAATTTGGAGAAGTCCCTCCGTCTAGGGTGCCGTCGTTATCGCTGTCGACATCTTCATCTGGAATTGGGGCAACCGCACTTTTAACGAGCAAGAAGCTGTTGGAGCCAAACTCAAAGGGCTGCAGTTCGTTGGAAAAAGTTGTGCCCCAACCGGCGATATTGGCCGTCTCGACACTGGCATTAGGATCAGGGGTGTAGGGGCTACTTTCTTGCCGCAAAACTAAGAAACCATTGGCCCCAAACTTGAGTCCACCGAGGGAGAAAACGTGTTCGATCTTGCCTCGGTGATCGTTATTGGATTCGTCTACGGCATCGCCATCAATTTCTAGTAAATAGATGTCATCCGCGATCTCGGTATTGGCTTCTCCCCGTAACTCTACATATTGCGAGGTAAAGTCATTATTGTTACCAGGAACATCAAATAAAATTTCGTTGATAAACATGGTGGAATCCTTGACGGCGCAACTGTTGATAAAGCGATTTGGTTAAATGAAAACCAGCGTTGATTGACGTGGAAAAGTTGAGTGCACCAGCTAGGAACTCCGGATCAATGACCGGGGTCGCCGTGCTCTTGGAGCAGTCGAAAAATTGCCCCAAGGAGGGACATCATCTTGAGGGCAAACTATCAGTTGATGAATCAGCTAATTCCTGAACTGAAGGTCAAATTCAGGTCAAGCGAAGGGGGCAAGGGTAGACGACCTATCGACGGAATGGTGCGATCGCATCGATGACTGCCGACCGGGCTAATCATCCATCACGGGGTATGACAGAGTAACTATCGATAAGCAGGTATCAAGCCGAGACCAACAAATTCCCTTGATATCTCCGTGTTTCGACGGTGTGGTAAATGCTGATGTATTAACCCTAAGTTAACTAGTTTTTACAGAGGAATACTGAAGTGTAGATTTATACGATTTCTTTAAAGAGATCGGAGTTTCCTTTGCATAAATCTTGCAATCCACAGTGTTGATTTTTGTGTAATCGGTCAATCAACTCCGGACAGTTGTCAGGAGGCAGGTTCAGGGGATGAGGTCCTGGCTGCAAGGGTGGCCTTTGCCGATGTATGCACTTACCGATGGTCAGCTGAAGGGAGGTAGCTGACCTGTGGGTTTTTAGACTGACAGCACCGAGCTGGGGCGATTGAGAGAACTGCGCAGTCGTGCTGCAGTCGTATCCTTACCGTTCAGAGACATCTCCCATGGGTTGCCGCTAAAGGTGATGGGTCGCAGTCAGATTTATTTTTTAGGCTGGCGGCTCTCAAGGCGAAACAGGAATACCATGAGGGCGACGACACCGATTTGTAGTGCTAAATTCGGTAAGGCTGTGCCAACCTCACGCCCAGCCAGGACCTGGCTCAAAAATATAAAGGCACCAATCGCCCCTGAAGCCGCAAAAGTCCCGTAGACAAATTTCCGCAGTCCTTTGTAGGGCGCTTTGGCCTCAGCCATCAGCCGCTTGTATTTTTCAGGGCTCATGCCGGGGGGTGTGCGATCGCGATCTTCCATGGGGGCTCGGTAGCAGTAACTTCAGTGAGGGAATGACATATTCTATGCTCCTCCACCCTACTGAATTTCGGCCTTTTGCACATAATCATCCTGTGGTCCGAGCAAAATTCTGATTGGCCGGTCGTCTTGATGTGCCTGTACTGCCCGGCGATAAACCGTGTAATTGGTGGGCAGAGTGACTTCTTCGCTCCCCTGTTCAAACGTGAGGGTGTACTCCACTGATTTATCAATTAGTGGTCTGGTGACTTTTTCGCCATCTTTGAGGCGGGCTTCGAGTTCTCTGGGGCTAGGTCGAGGCGGCAGGGCGGGCCACCAGATCCCGTTGGAGTCTTCCTCGCCAGTGGGGTCAACGGTGGGTTCGCCGTTCATATTCACGAGGGAATTGGTCTCAAATTCTTCGATACGGCCTTCCCTCGGTCGGTCTGGGGTGACACCGTCTGGCGTATATTCTGCCCGCCAGGTGTAGGTGGTGACGGCCATCGCTTCGAAGTCATTGGTGACAACTTCGCCACAGCCCGCGATCGCGATCGCCACTCCGATGCCGGTGGCGATGCCGAAAAGTTTATGGGAAGCGGTTTTGAGCACTGAAATCATAGGTAGCGATTACGAAAAACGATCTTGCTGACGGGTCAATTGTCGATCTAAAGCGGACAAAATGCCGAGCAGGGGTACCACGCTGGCGGCTGCCACGAGCCAAAACCCGTCAGTAATGGGTCTTGTTTGATCCAAGGCCCACCCCCCGATGGGCGGCCCCACAAAGTAGCCAATGGCCCAGCACATAGAGTTGACAGATAAATAGACGCCTCGCAGCGCCTCAGGTGCCAGCATTACGACGAAAGATGAGGCAATAGGCGTGTAGGCGGTCACGGCGATCGCCATGATTCCCAGGGCCAACGCAGCCCCCCAGCTAGCCCGGGTAAAGAGGCCAATTCCCGTAGCCCAAACTAGGGTGAAACCGGTTCCCCACAAGCAGGCTGAGACCATCAGCGCCCGCGGCGGCGACCAGCCTTTGAGTCCCCGCGCAACGGGCAACTGGAGGACTGCAGTGAGAATGACATGGCCAGTAAATAGGACACTGAGGACGGCTTCGGTCAGTCCTTGGGTGGCGGCCGTGGGAACAAACGAGTTGAGGTAAACTGGCAGCGTGCTTTGTAGTTGTGATACGTAGCCCGTGAACAAAACGTTGACAGCCGCAAAGATGAGTAACAGCTGATCTTGCAAGACGGTTCCCCAACCTTGCCAAAAATCGCGATCGCGGCTCTGCTCCGGTTGCGTTTCGGCGATCGCCCAATAGATCACCGCAAAAAATAGCAGAAACGAGACCCCGTCAATGGCAAACAGCAGACGATAACGTTCCGTGGTGGAAATCAGGATGCCGCCCAAAATGACGCCGAGCCCCAACCCCATGCTGTCGGCGAGGCGCACGAGTGCGTAGGCCTCGTTGCGATTGTCTGGGGAGGTGATATCAGCGACCACGGACTCCGTAGACGGCCAGTAAAAACCAACCCCTAACCCCAATAACTGATTGCCAGCGACAAAAACCGGAA
>JBHJHA010000051.1:0-21265 GCA_050331235.1 Leptolyngbyaceae cyanobacterium | reverse complement strand
CCTTGATCCGAGTCGAGAGCCAACGCCAATTCAAGAAGGGCGGTCATCCTCGTATCGAAACGGAAACTCGCTACTACATCGCCTCATTTTGCGAGTCTGCAGAAGCGTTTGCCCAGGGCATTCGAGGGTATTGGGGCGTTGAAAATACAGTTCATCATGTCCGCGATGTCACTCAGGGAGAAGATGCCTCCCGCATTCGCATGCACCAGTTACCACCAATCTTTGCCATCGCCCGTAACTTTGCCCTGAACCTGTACCGCTCGAATGAATTCGATAACATGGCTCAGGCGGAACGACACTGTAAACATGGCCTAGACACGCTCAAGCGCGTTTTTAGAATGAAAAAGTCTTCTTGATATTACTTAATATTGCCTGACGCCTTTGGTCAGCGAAGATCAGCAGCTTTGCCGCTACTAGCTTCATCAAAGTTTCAGCCAATAGATAGTTTGGCAAAAAGGGGTTCTCCCTGCTTTCCGTAAATTACAGGGAGATTTAGCCAGATCTGGCTGCCGGATTGATGGGTAGATTAGGTCCAAAACACTCTCGTGAAACCTGGTTAAGGATGTTGTTCACAGTCGGGAAATCGCCCTACGCTGTTGGCTTCTACGATGGCGTTTCGACAGCGCAGCGGAGACTTGCCAGTTGCTTTTGATAGCTGCATGAGGCTAATGGCTGGGCAGGAATTGGGCGGAGCAGCCATATACAGCCCGTAGGCAGCTTCCAAAACTTTTTCATCGAGCAGCAAAGGAGCAACTGAAGACTTTAAAACTTCCAACATAAGCTTGAGTTGTATACTGTCTGTAATTTCACTTAAGAAATGGCTTTTTTCCTCTATCTAAGGGGTGTTTCTTGGGCTGATATTTATAGCTAATCTTTAATAGCGTAAGTTCAGGATAAGGGCCTGGGAGATGACGTGGTGGTCAAACGCTGGGTGACTTGCGGAAACTGATCTAATGTCGCTAGCGGGTTTGGGCGATCGCCCTGCTCGACACCGGACTAATCTCCGGGGCAAAAATTTTAGTCCCATGCTTATTCCTGAACTTCGGTTGAACTAAGTTGATACTGAGGCAACTTCCGATGGTCAAAGCGACCCATCCAACATCAGAAAAGATAGCTGTGGTTTTTGACTTTGACGATACGCTAGTCCCCGACACGTTTGATGGACTAGTTGAGTATTTGGGATTGAATGCCGCTGACTTTCGAGCGCAAAAATACGAATCTCGTAAGGCTGCTGGATGGGATGCAATCCCCGCGCGATTCTATAGTCTGATTGAGTACTCAATCAGCCAAACCCAGGCCGATAAGCGGATTACTCAAGATACCTTGGCCCAATTTGGCCAATCTTTGCAGCCCTTTGGTGGTGTCGTTGAGATGTTTGACCAACTCCGGCAGGCGGTCGCCGCGATCGCTCCGCAAGTCGAAGTTGAGTATTATCTGATTACCAGCGGATTTGTGGAAATCGCCCGCAATACTAGCATTGCCCACAACTTCAAGGCGATGTGGGGCTGCGAATTTAGCTATAGCGATTCGGGAGAGATTGAGTTTCTCAAGCGCGCTCTCAGCCATCCCGAAAAACCGCGCTATCTATACTACCTGTCAAAAGGCATCGATAAGCAAGATGGTGAAGACTTGCTGTTTGTTTATGAAGATGTCCCCCAGGAAGATCTCGCTATTCCGCTTCCACAGGTTGTCTATGTTGGGGATGGCACCTCAGATATTCCGTGCTTTGCTATGCTCAATCATGAGGGTGGCACCGCGATCGGGGTTTATCCAGAAGGTTCGCCAGACGAATGGGCAAAACATTATCGACCGAGCCGTAGCCAGCGGGTGAACAATTTGGCTCCTGCCTGTTATACCCAAAACTCAGAACTCATGCAGTCTTTGACTTTGGCCGTCGAAAGTATCTGTAAGCGGATCTGCTTGCAGCGATTAAGTATTTCCGAATAATCAAGATCCTTACCCCGATTTATCAATCGTTTGAATGGTGAGAAATCAGCAACAAGTACGAAACAACTTGCGGGCTCTAGGGTTTCGTATTGCCATTGGTCTAGCCATTATCGGTGGTTTATCTGGATATTGGTCTTTTACCGTTAGCGCCACAAGCAATCCACTAGCTTGGTGGGGCAACTGGTTGCAGGATGTTGGAACCGAAATGTTAGGAGCTGCGGTCACTATCCTGCTAGTAGAATTGGTGATTTATCAAAAACGCAATGAAGCTAGTCGTATCAGTCAAACCCGATCTCGTCGCCGTGAGCACTTGACTGAGCAGCTCAAGCGAGCCCGGAGCTTATCTCTGAAGCAAAAAATTATCGATCGCATCGCCGAACAAGGGCTACTCACCGGGGCTTGGTTATATGACATTGATCTCAGGCAGCTAGAGCTAGACAACTATAATCTTGCCGAAGCCGATTTGTATGAGTCCGATCTCTCAGTTGCCTCTTTGGCAAAGGCTGACCTTACAAATGCAACGCTGCGGCGGGCCAACCTAAGCCAAACCAACTTGGTTTCGGCTAAGCTCGAAGGTGCCGATCTGGTTGAAGCCGATCTGGCTGGAGCCGATTTATATAAAGCTAATCTCAAGGATGCTGACCTCAGTGCAGCCCGCTTCAGTACCAAAACTCGATTACCAGATGGGACATATTGGTCACCGGAAATGCAGCTTGATATTTTTGTAGATCATCTAGAGACCGCTTGAGCCGTCTGATCATGAGGGTGCAAGGGACTGCTTGGGCTTCAATTTGCTGAGCTAACAGTCTCCCTCAACTGGCCGAATAAATCTCGGCGAGCTCCTTGACTGTACCGATTTTTTAATCGCTGCTAAGGTTATTGTCTGCTTTGCTGTGTAGTATATGTAGTATAGTTGAGTGATTCTTCTGGAATTACTCGCTAGCTCGCTGTATTTCTACCTGAGAGTTTTGCTCTTGATTTGGCGTACTACAAAGAATGGGGCACAATGTCGACTACACAACACTTTGACCCTTGCGGCTTTGCTGGAGAACGGGATCTACTCGAGATTGTTAAGTTGATGAATGATTGTCGGGTTGCAGATGATGCTGACAGTCGAGTCACTGTAACTGAACTACGCGAAGACTTTGCTGATCCGACATTTGATGTGACTCACGACCTCAGGCTATGGCGTGAAGACAGCGGAAAACTTGTTGCCGTTGCTCAACTTTGGCGACAGACCCCAGAGGATATTTTTGTAAGTCACCTGAATTTTTCCATTGCGACTCACTTGGAAGCGGCAACGCTAGCGGAGGAAATCTTGGCTTGGGCGGAGCAGCGGCTGCTCGGCTTGGCCAAAGATCTAGCGGTGCCGGTACTACTGCACTCAGGCTGTCGAGACGGTCTTGAAAGCCGTAAAGTCTTGCTACAAAACTTAGGATTCCAGCCGGAGCGGTCTTTTTGGCGTCTCACAAGAACGCTGACAGCACCCATTCCTAAGCGGGATCTACCATCCGGTTGGAATCTCCGTACAGTGACTGCCAGTGATGCTGAGGGATGGGTTGAGATGTTTAACCAGACGTTTGTGGACCACTGGAACCATACGCCAGTCACTCTTAAGGAATTTAGACACTGGATTACGCGCAATGACTATGATGTCAATTTGGATTTGGTGGTGGAAACTCCAGAGGGGCAGACAGTAGCCTTTGCCTATAGTGAAATCGATTTTGAGCGCAATGCTAGGCTGAGTATCCAAGAAGGGCATATCTGTCTGTTGGGGACTCGCCGCGGCTATCGGCGACTGGGGTTGGCTAAAGCGCTGCTGGCGGAAAGTCTGCGTCGACTGCAATTATTGGGGATGACTACGGTCACGATTGGGGTGGATGCTCAAAATCCATTGGGGGCGGTGCAGCTCTACGAGTCGATTGGATTTGAGCATTGCCGCAGTTCCACTGTATATGTCAAAAAGGTGCAGATGGGGCCGCTCCTGCAGAAGCCTGAAACTAGGTGAGACCAACCATGGCCCCCTATCTGCCACTAACCCAAGACTGCTTTGACGGTTTTGGTTAACTGGATTTCTGTCGGTCAGAATTCTAGGCATCTTTTGAGGTCACTTTAGCGACCCCCGGGTTTACTTGCAAATAGGCTGCAATAGTTTGTCCTTGGTAAACTTCAGCACTTGCAATAGCTGCGCGCTCGCGCGCTCTTTAGGCCAGTCGATTAGTGTTGGCGACAATGATAGAAGCTGCCACTGCCAAAATTACACTGGCAACGGCTAATGCGGTAAAAATGCTGGCTCGCCGTCGCGCTTTGCCCACAACTGCATCTGCTTCTTCATTTGCAGCCGCTAACACGGCATTTGCTTCCGCCAATCTATCCCGCTCAATCTCTGCTATCTCCTGGGCGGCGGCGGCCGCTTTTGCGGCTTCTCGGGCTGCTTCTAGCTCTACCATTAGCCCTGGTGTTTGCACATCACGTACGTAACGTACTAGGTAATCATGGACGAGTTGATAGCGGTCTTCAGGTTCTTCAGGAATTTGAAATACTAAACCCGAACCAACCAGAATCGATATCACCAAGGTGAGTTGGTGGTACAGGAAGGGCATTTCTAATAAGGCAAGCTCATATTCCAGCTCTTCTCGTGTTTTAAGCGGTCGATAAAACCGCTGCTCACGATCTTCATCGGTGAGGAGGTAAAGCACAATCCAGGCGAGGCGTTCGTTGGGGGGGCCACAGTCTTTGACTACGTAAGCCAAATACTTTTGCACGAGCTGTTCTTTGGGAGCAATTCCGATCGCTTCGTATTGGGCCAGCGTATTGATATCGTCCCGCTGGAGCTGGGCCCCTACTACCTGGAGCTCAATGGGTCGCACGTCACCGGTTTCGGCCGCGAGGTCGGTGACTAGCCGCTGGACTAAATCGTCGGGCAAGGGATATTGGGCAGCGTTGGTGAGCTGACGGATCACCTCAGCGGCGGCAGTGGGGGGGAAATTGGCCAGAGCATAGCGCTGCTCACGACTGAGCAAATCTTGATCTTGTAGGCTGCTAGTTTGGTTGATAATGCGTTCGGTTTCGAGAAGGTGGTGTAGATAGTCTTCGCGCAGAGCCAGCAAAACCTTGACAAACGGCTGGTCGATGCAGTGACCGAGAAACTTATAGAACCGACGGCGATCGCTCAACTCATCCTTGTCGAAAAAGAACTCTTCAAACTGGTCAAAGATGAGAATGAACGAGCGGTTTTTGCTAATGCCGAATCGCAGTTTAGCAATCAGGTCACTGATGGTAATGGAGGCCTCAGGATCGGCGACGGAAGGGACCTCCAACCAAGGTGCAAGGGCCTCATCGAGTTCGCTATTCAGGATTTGCTGCCAGTTGCCATAGGTTTGCACCAAGATAGGAATGGTGGGATTGCCCCCGATTGCACTCGCTCGATTTCTTAAGGTGGGCAGCAGCCCCGCGGTGAGAATGGAGCTTTTGCCTACACCAGAAGGGCCATGAATAATGATGATGGAATGGGGATTGCTCTGTAATCGCTGGGCGAGGGTTTCAACATCGTGAAGCCGACCAGAGGCGCGAATCTCAGCCGCGACGGCATTTTGCGTAATCTCATCAAACTTTTTAGCATTGCTACCAATGCGGTGGTGGGGCTGCACCGCACCAGCTCCGATAAATGCCCGCAGGCTGTAGCGATATTCGACGCGGCGGCGCTCTTGCTTGATTTTGAAGGCTTTTCCGTAATCGCCCAGCTCGAAGTAATGATGAATCAACTCTTCTAAGACCCGCAGATGTAGGGTAAGGTCAACGTCGGGGTCGGTTTCTTCGCGGGCGGCTTCTAAATATTGAATGGCAGCCTGGGGATTGGTGAGATGCATCTGCGCCTCACCCTTGAGAAAGCGATACCAGCCGCGCTGAAAGCTCTTAGCAATTTCTAACGCGTTGGTGAGTTCGATATCTGATGCGAGGCCCTCATCATCAATATGCTCAGCAGTTTGGAGAATAGTGAGGGCCTGTTCAGCTTCGTTGAGGGCCGTCAACCAGTCTTCGCGAATCAGGGCAACTTCAGCCAAAAAACCGCGATCGCGCGCTAGCCTTATGGGGTCATGGGTTTCCTGATGGAGCCGGATCCCTTCGTTTGCCAGGGACTCTAAAGCTGACCAATCGTGCTGCTTTTGTATAACCTCAGCCAAAACATGGATGAACCGAGCTAAATGAACGGTTTGCTCCTGGTCGCGAAAATACCCAATCAGCTGCTCAAAATATTGTCTCGCCTGCCGGAGCGAATTATTGTAGGTGACCCGTTGAATGACAGCATAGCTGCGCCACCAGAGCCCAAGGTGGAGCCACAGCACGGCTCGACGGTCAAAGTTAGTGAGCTCATGATTGTTCTCAAGATCGGAAACATCGTAAGCAGCTATCTGAGCCTGCCAAAACGCCAAGCTGCTTTCATATTGGGCGCGGGCCCTTTCCATTTCGAGGCGGCTGTGGGCCTCGCGTCCCTGCAAAAAGTCTAAACCAGCCTGCAGGCTAGGGTCGGGCTCCAGGTGTTGCGCCGCTAAATCTTGAATGGCAAATTCGAGCTCGCTGCGGAGGGCGTCGCTGCCAATCAGACGAATAGAGGTGGTAGATGGTTCGCGATCGCCCCCTCGCGCCAAAATGGTTAGAAAAAGCTGTTGGGTGCCCGCCCTGAGGGAGTAGATGAGCTCTCCAGGGGGCAACTCAAAGCTGATAGCAGCCGAGGAAAAGCTACGAAAATCGGTGGCGTACTGCACAAACTGCTGCTGAACGCGGCGATTCATCCACAGCACGATGGGAAATGGAAACTGCTGGCGAAAGTCGTCACGCCCCATATTGGTGGCACGCAGCACAGCCTGTAAATCAGCTACCGTGAGGTAGTCGAGCCCGACTATCGAGAGCGCCGGTGGGTCTGGGACTGTCATGGACTGCTGGTTGGTTTCACGCAGGTTGGTGTACTGACGTGGGTTCTGCATTACCGCCGCTAGTCCAGCATCAACCACATTTTGATTGATGAGGTTGCGCAGCCGGTGGTAATCGCAGGCGACGGCGACAAGCCAAAACTCACCCCTGGAAATCTCCAGCGTATTCCGTAACTCCGCCAGCTTAGCTTGGTTGTAGTGGAGTAGCTCAGCATCCGAGTGGGAGCGACCGATGGTGTTTTCTACGTCCCCATCCACTGTTGATAGACCTCGGTTTCGGTTAATACAGGATTGATGTCAACCCAACGCCCGTGGTTGTCCCGATATTCATACAAAAATAGCTTCCGTAACAAACTATTGTACTCATCATTGCCCTGGAAGGTGCGGGCTTTGACAGCCTGCAGGAGCAATTGCCATTCCGCTTCATCGATGATGCCAAGTAGCTCATTCCGCTCATCGCGTAGCTCTTGCTCAAGGGTGTCATGGGTAATGGGGAGTCCCTGTTTGCGCAAACAGCCTGATACGTAACGCAGCACGTTGCGAATGTGGCCTCCGCTAGCGATGCAGAGGCGATCTAACGTGGGGGCAGCATCAAAAATATCAGGAATGTGACGCAGGCGATCGCTTGTCGACAAATCGGGATAGGCACGCGCCATCACCATCTGCTGGAGCTTGGTCATGCTCTCGGGATTGATGTTTCCACTGATGGTCTTCACGGGCACCATGGTGAGCACCCGCGGGCGCATGCCAAAGCGGTTCATCAAAATTGGTAGGTCGTTGGAAAATACCAGCTCTAGGGGAATCGTATAAATGACGTGGCAGTCTAACCGCTTGAGCTGCTCACCACGATCGACAAACAAATATTCTGGCTGCGATCGTCCCGTTGGCTTCGGGTTAGGCAACATTTTTTCGAGGTTATCGGCGATCGCCACTAGCCCTTGTTTGCCTTGCTCCTTTAGTTGGGCAATACCTGGTGTCAGTAACTCTGAATTGATCGCGTCTAAGATATTTCGCGTGCGTGGTTCTAGGTATTGATGGAGCTGGTTGCGTAGATTGGTGCTTTCCTTAGACTGGGCGGTAATTTCAGCGATGCCGACTGATAACGATACGTCAGTAATTTCTATTGGCATCTGCAACGTATCGACAATGCTGCGAAACAGCCGCTGAAAGTAAGTTGGCTTTAAATTAATACCCTCTCCCTCTAAACTAGCGCTGATCTGGCGGGCCATTACTAGCAAGATGTCGGTCACTTCGACATCGGCCATCTCTAAATCGAGACCCGAGTCAAAATAAACAACGTGGAATCCGGCCTCTTGGAGCTGCCCGCGTAACTGCAAAAGTTCAGTGGATTTGCCAGATCCCACATGCCCTGTGAGCAGTTGAGTAGTTGCTTCATCGGGTGATAAATCTACAATGGTGCGTGCCAACTCGCGCACAATGTCGCCCCCTCGCACATCAGCAAAGTTGATGTAGTAGCGCGGGTCAGCGACAGGATTACCGGGATTAGATGCTTTAAAAAAACTGCGGAGAAAAGTAGGGTCCATTGCGATGCGGCGACCTGACGGCACGCCTGTTATAACACGAACCTCATGGTTGAGAGGAATGCTCATTGGGGCACTCACCCCAATGAGCTATGCCTGGTTTTATCAACGCCTTCTTGTGAGCAGCTCCTCTTGAGTGGCCGGAATTTCCTCCTCCTCGATTAATTTTTGAATGTCTGTATATTGACAATCTGCATACTTGTCTAAGCCAGATCCAAGCATGAACCTGAGAACTTCTTGCTGCTCTTCTGAAACTTCAGCAACGACTCTCAATTGTTCGCAGGCTGGAAGCTCTTCAAATGCTTGCATAGACCAAGCAGAAATTAATTCATTGCGATAGTCTTCGCAATGAGACATGATTTCAGCTGTTCGATCTAGAACTCCGGCATCAAAAATGACGTGCGCAATTGATTTCCCCTGCGCTCTAGATTCGTCTAGTTCCTGGCAAAATGCTGTTTTACGATTTGATACAGACTGGCTATCTGGAGAAGGAGCTTCAGGATACAAATAGACAATTGCCGAATCAAGATGATGGCGGCAGCTGTCGAAAACTTCTTCAATAAATATGGATCTACTAGGCTGATCTTTGACATATTCAGCCGCATACTGCTCCATTCTTTTGACTATGCTTTGCGAGCCACCACTAGCAGATTGAAGTTTCTCACAAGTTGATAGGTCCTCAAAGGAATCTGGATCACTGGCAAATTCTGACCAAGCTGATTCAAATTCATCGATGTATTCTTGACACAAGTCTCGAATAGGCTCTTCAAATTCCTGAACGTTATGCTGAGCAATAAAGCGGACGACTTCTTTCTCTCCTAATTTTGATACCCGGTTGAGTTCTTGGCAACGTACTCCATTAGTCCTATAAGCCAATATTTGACTTATAGGCAAAGTGTTGTAGCCGATAGCGAAGCTGATAAGAGCGAGCACGCTAGCTAGAAGACATTGATGCATTGCATTTACCCTTTGATTCCGACAATGACAATTAGTTGACCTTCAAAGGAAGGGGCTTTCTGCCGAGCTAAATGTCACACTCCTCTGACTTATGCTTAAATAAGCAAGGTGCAATGAAGTGGTAGCTGATGTTTAACCCGATGACTAAAAAATGCCTGATTTTTTTTGATTAGTCCATGGGGATAAATTCAGATATACTCATTTGACCTGAGTTTTGAAACTCATATATTTTCAGGATTGTACGAGCAAAAAATGCTTTAGGTTTTGCAGGATATTTTGTTGGTTAAGTCAATCAACCAAGCTTTGCATTGGGCTGTAGAAAACTGTAATGGAGACTGCAACTATGGTTGAAAGTTTTCGTTTCAATAGTAAAAAACAAGTTCGTGCGAACTAATAAAAGCTTGCCTGTCAGCCTCAACTCTGAGGGTCGAAAAGGTTGACTTGGGAGCTCAGTTGCCATTCTCAACCATGCGTTGAGCTTCGATTAGATTGCCGATGTGGCGGCGACACATGGCATAAACGTCTGCAGTAAATTCATCGACCCCGGATGTGGCGATGTATTCAGGTACGGATTTGCCAGTACCGTCAATGACGTCGAGTTTTTGGCAGGGGGCAAGGCTTTCAAAATCGGCATCCATAGTGCTGCTTGACGTACGCGATCGCTGTTCTGCAGCTGCTAAAGCTTCGATATGTCGTCGGCACTGATTCCTCACAGCGAAAGCGTAATCCTCAATCCCAGATAGAAATATATGGTCGGTGACGGCTTTGCCGGGGGTACCGTCGATGACATCAAGTTGTTCGCAAGGGGATAGGTCGGCAAAAGCGCGAGGTCCCTCTCCCTGAGGCTCATCGCTAGGGTTCAACCGCTGCCAAGCTATGCCAAGGGATTCCAAATGGCGAGGACAGTTTGCCAGCACCGGCTGAGTAAACGCGTCATAGCCCGACTCGACGATAAACTCAGAGACTGATTTGCCATCGCTCTCAATAGAGTTGAGCTGGGCGCACGGAGAGAGCCGTGCAAACATATCAAAGCTGGGGTCGGCCGCCATGGCTTCCCACGCTTGACCTAGGCCCACCAAATGTTTGGGACAGTCGGCGACAACAGCGGCGGCGAACTGCTCAAAACCGGAACCCACTATGTAGTCAGAGACTGATTTGCCAGTCCCGGCGATCGCGTCTAACTTATCGCAGGCTGCTAATGCCTCAAAGTCGCTGTCTAAACCTTGGGACAGGGCCCGACTCGCAACTACGGTCACAACGAGGGCTAGAGCAGTGCCAGCGATCAATCTATGATTTATTGCCATGGTTTCTCATCCTGAGACAAGCAACAGTCAACTCTCTTAGAGATAACTGGGGATGCGATCGCGCAAAACCGATCCGCTCAAAGCATAGATTGTCTTCATTAAAGATGTCGCCCTTGATTAAAGAGATTTACATCTAGACGATGTTTCCACAATGGCGATTTTTAGAGGATGTATGGATAGGAAAAGCTGTAACCTACGACTAAGCTTTCTCAAACGATGGAATCTAAGTGCTGTGAGGATTACTGTGCCAGCATAATTTGCCCTCAGCACCACGTCACATCCCCGGCAAAATGCAGAAACGATTTCATGGGCGAAATTCAGCTAAGCCAACAAGATCCGGAAGGTTGCTCTGTACTCAGCACATGGATCACTGGACGACGACGGCGTTAGCTTCTATGCCTGATGCGGCCAAATCTTCTCCATTCCAGGCTTTACCATCTAAGGCCATCTGTTCAATTAAACTAGCAAGACGCAGCGCTTTCAGAGCTTGTTCGCCGCCTACGGAGGGCTTTTCGCCGCCGCGAACACAATTGACAAAGTGCTCTAACTCAGCGTGAAGCGGTTCGGTGTTGCTGGTGTAAACCTTCTCAATCAGACCATCTTGACGGTATAGCACCTGACCATAGTTGGTCATCGTATTGGCCGTTGTTTGACGGTTGATGAGAATTTCGTTGTTGAGAAAATCAGCTTCGGTTAAGGAGTTTTGGCAGTGGGCTGAGATAGTGCGAATCTTGCGGTGAGTGACTTTGCTAGCCGTCAAAGTTGCGACAATGCCATTGGCGAATCCAAGGGTAGCAGTCACGTAATCGAGATAGCCAGAATGGGCTGACGAGCGGCTACCACTAGCAGACAGCTTGACAACGGGAGAACCGGCTAGCTCTAGCAGCAGATCAATATCGTGAATCATCAGATCGAGCACCACCGAAACGTCGTTAGCTCGATCAGAATAGGGACTCATGCGCCGTGCTTCTAACGCCAGCACTTCTTCGGTGCGAAGAACGTTATGCAACTCTTTAAAGGCAGGGTTGAATCGCTCGATGTGGCCAACCTGCAAGATGCAGTTGGACTCAGCAGCAGCATTGACTAAGGACTCTGCTTCGGAAATGCTGGCGGCAATAGGTTTTTCTATCAAAACATGGGTGCCGGCTTTGAGGCAGTGCATGCCAACAGTGTGGTGTAGCCGAGTTGGGACAGCCACACAAACGGCATCAACATGATCGACGAGTGAATGATAGTCTTCAAAAAATCGGACACGGTATTTACTGGCGGTATCGAGTCCGAGCTCTACATTGATATCAGAGACTCCGACGAGTTCAACATTTTTGAGCCGACTCAGAACTCGAGTGTGATGCTGTCCCATATTGCCGACCCCGATCACACCTACTCGAATAGGGTGAGCCGGAGTCTGAATTTCAGTATCTGCACCGTTGGTCGATAAATTCATGTGTCAGCCTTTAACGTCTGTCCCTGAGATTCTGGCTCGTGGCGCTTATCAGACCCGACAAGTAACAAAATCCAACAAGATATTACCACGTCTTCACTTTACGGACTTTTCGTGAACTGATGTGATTTTCAGGACACAATGCAAAATGGCCTTACTACCGGAATGCTTTCTCGACTTAAGTGATATGCTAGTTTTCCTGCTATGTGAGTTGCGATCGCAGTGTGGCAAATGGCTCTTTTGGCAACTCTTTTAGGGCATAAAAATCGCTATTACTGAACGAGTAACTGTTGGAAAATATGTCTTCTACGCAACAGTTTTAATTTTTCCTTGAATGGAAAATTTGTCAAAATTTGTGCCTTGAAAGTTAGCCGCCCGGTACCGTAATCGGCTGACGGTGTAGGTCAGGAAAAAGCTCGGAGCAGCGGGCACGGCGGCTGATGGAAAGACAATGGCAAATGTCGTCTCACGGCGCTTGATTCAACTTATCGTGCCGCTGTGAGCGCTAGAATGGCTAAGTCAATTAGCGATCGCGGTTTGTTATGACGTCTGCTGCCCCTGCCAAAACTCAGTATGAAGCGGTTATTGGCCTGGAAACTCACTGTCAACTGAGTACCGAAACCAAGATTTTTTCGCCGAGCTCCACGACATTTGGAGCGGACCCCAACACTCACATTGACCCCATTGTGCTGGGGATGCCAGGGGTGCTGCCAGTGCTCAATCAAAAGGTGCTGGAATATGCGGTCAAGGCGGGACTCGCGTTGAACTGTCAAATTGCTCCCTACAGTAAGTTTGATCGCAAGCAGTACTTTTATCCTGACTTGCCGAAAAACTATCAAATTTCGCAGTTCGACTTACCCATTGCTGAGCATGGCTCGCTGGAGATCGAGATAGTCGATCCCAAAACTAAGGAGGCCACTCGCAAGCGAATCGGCATCACTCGCCTTCATATGGAAGAAGATGCGGGTAAGTTGGTCCATGCCGGTAGCGATCGCCTCTCGGGCTCGGCTTATTCTCTGGTGGATTTCAATCGAGCCGGTGTGCCTTTGGTTGAGATTGTGTCAGAACCAGATTTGCGGAGTGGGCAAGAGGCGGCAGAGTATGCCCAAGAGTTGCGCCGCATTATGCGCTACCTGGGAGTCAGTGATGGAAACATGCAGGAGGGCTCCCTGCGCTGCGACGTCAATATCTCAGTGCGACCAGTCGGCCAAGAAAAGTTCGGCACCAAAGTCGAAATCAAGAACATGAACTCCTTCAGCGCGATTCAAAAAGCGATTGAGTATGAGATTGATCGACAGATCGCGGCGATCGAAGCGGGCGAAAAAATCTTTCAGGAAACACGCCTCTGGGAAGAGGGAAGCCAGCGCACCATCAGTATGCGTTCTAAAGAAGGCTCTAGCGACTATCGCTATTTTCCTGAACCTGACCTGCCCCCCATTGAAGTGACGCCAGAGCAATTAAAGAGTTGGCAATCAGAGCTGCCAGAACTCCCAGCTCAACGCCGCACTCGCTATGAAGAGACATTGGGCCTATCCCCCTATGATGCCCGCGTCCTCACAGATGAGCGAGCCGTGACCGAATACTTTGAAACGGTTGTCCAGTCAGGGGCAGACGCCAAGCTGGCGGCCAACTGGATCACCCAAGACATTGCTGCCTATCTAAACTCCGAGAAACGCTCAATTGATGACATTGCCCTCAAACCAACGATGCTGGCGGAAATGATTCAAATGATTGAATCAGGAAGCATCAGCACCAAGATTGCCAAAGATATTTTGCCCGATCTCTTGACTGCAGGGGGGTCGCCCCAAGCCATTGTGGAAGAGAGAGGGCTCAGCCAGATCTCTGACCCCGATCAGATCGCTGCCATCATTGACGAAGTGATCGCGGCCCATCCTGATGAGTTGGAAAAATATCGAGCCGGTAAGAAAAAGCTACAGGGCTTCTTTGTGGGACAGGTGATGAAACGAACGAGTGGTCGGGTTGACCCAAAGCTCACCAATCAGATCCTCAGCAAAAAACTCAATCCTTAAGTTTCGTAAAAGCAAGGGGTAGGGGTTCCACCCCTCACTCTTTGTATGCCATACTGTGTTATGTAGATGCACCCTGATGGTAGGGAGAGCTGAATTCAGCTCTCCTTTTTTCCTTTTAAAGTGCCTACAGTGGCAAGTCCAGGGCGATCGCTGGGGCTCATGGGTTAATCGCGGTTAGTCTGCTAGATGCCTGGGAGCAGTTGCCGTCTCATAGAAAGCAAACTGCCCCATCTCTAATATCGTGGGGATGCCCACGGTCAAACGATATTTTTTACTGCTCCACCGGTTCTAGAGTTTGGGGGATTGTACTATTCGCCCCCAGTGTCTATTGCCTCGACTACGAGACGGAGTCATTGAGTGCTGCTGTTGAGAATGTTGCTCATGTTTTCAACGATTCGAAAATTCTACATGGAGTAGGCGGAAGGTATGGATTTTGCCGTGGGAAAGATAACGACGCCCGCGATGCCGCACCGCAGCGATGCCAGTTGCGATTATCCATTGCTGCTGAATTTGCGGCTGGTAAAGATGGGGGCTTTAGGCTAGCAGCTCTGCTAGACCGGCAAGGTCGCGATCTCGAAGGATGAGTCGGCAATCCGGTTAGGTCATCGGTCCGGTTAGGTCATCGGTCGAGGCAGCAAGACCCAGGCGACAGCGGGGCAGATGACAATCATGGAAACAGTGATGGTGAGGCATATCCAGCAGCCTTGTGCTTGTTCGGGAGTCATGGCGGTGGGGCTCCATTGAGGTCGTGTCAGTCGTAAAAACAAACTTGTTCGCCATGTTTCCGAGTCCACCTTTGTGAGCTTGACATCGTTTCCATGGGACAAAGCTCACGCTGATATGTGATTTCTATCAGGGGAAGCCTGGGACTATTCATTACTTATGCAGACTTTTTTCAACTCGGCCTGACTGTCCTCTTGTGGGTCCCGCCGGCGGGCGGGGGCAGGGCCTAGCGGCTCTGGGGTCGCTGGAGACAATAGGTGACCAACAGGGCAAACAGGATGGCTCCAGTGGCGTACTTAATAGGATTTGGAATATAAGGGCTGGGGGAGTAGAAGCCCTCGATAATCCCCGCGATAATTAGCATGGGCACGATGCCATAGACCAACTCGGCGGCTTGACGACCATACACTTGGAGGGCGTCAATGCGGCGATACTTGCCGGGCAACAAAATGGCCCTTGCCAATAAGAGCCCTGCTCCGCCAGCAAAAAAGATGGCTGGCAGCTCTAGGGCACCGTGGGGGAAAACAAAAGCCCAAAGGTCATAGGCGAGATTAGTTTGAGCTACCAAAGTGGCAACCGAACCCAACATCAACCCGTTAAAAACGAGAAGGAAGACGGTAAAGGCTCCGGGCGGCGTAAGGAGGGGAATTTGGGGCAATAAAAAGGTCACCCCCCCGATGATGGCGTTGAAGCAGACCGCAATATTGTTGACCATGATGGTGCTGGAGGCGATCGGCTCCTGACCCAAGATGGAGACGGTCCAGAGTTCTTCGCTTTCTTGCACTTCGGCGACAAAGCCTGGGCCCAGCACCAGAGACATGAAGGAAGGATCTTGCCAGGCGTACCACCAGGCAATGAAGCCGCTGACGATGAATAGCGCGGTGGCAATCGCAATATAGATCCAAGTCCGCCGCACCGCAGCAGGAAAGCGATAGCGATAGAAATCAGCGATCGCACGCCAGTCTTGACGTCTGGAACCTTGATAAATCTGACTGTAGCTACGGGATGTGAGTCTTTGCAAATCACGAATTAAGGCGTCGCCAACGTCGTGAGTGCGGGCCCTAGCCAAATCGGCTGACACTGACCGATACAGGCTGGCCAGTGTTTTGATTTCGTCGGTTCGCAGAGAATCGAGCCCTCCCTTTTCGGCCCGACTGAGTAAATCATCGAGTTGGCGCCAGCTAACTTCCCGTCTGGCAATCCAACGTTGAATGTTCATAACAATAAAAAGGGCTAGACCATTCCTAGCCTAGGATATGGGCAAGTTAATGAAGCAGGACTGACGCAACCGTTATAGCCTCTCGCCAGTTGAGGTGCCAGGCAGGAATCATAGACCTATTCTGGCTGCCAGTAGACGCTATACTTTGCGTTTTTTCGTTCATCTGAGGCAACCTATGACTTCTAAATCTGCTCGCCCGATGCGACCGCTCAATGTTGGTGACGTTGTAAGCGCCGGCATTAGTCTACTGCGCTCAAACTTTAAGACGTTTTCGGGGCTCAGTATCAAAGCTGCCCTCTGGTTTTTGGTACCAGTGTATGGGTGGGCTCGAGGCATCATGATTTATGCCCAAATTGGGCGCATGGGTTTTCAGGAGATGCGGCGCCAGCCAGAGACGGCAACCCAGTCTTTACGGGCAGTAGAGCCTCGTTTATGGCCGTTTTTGGGCATTGCTTTACTGGTGTTTCTGATTCAGATGGCAGTGAGTTATGCCCTATCCTTTGCTGTAGGCATCGTGATTTTGCCTATCTCCCTAGTTGGATCGGCCGGAGAAGCGATGGCGGTGTTGTCGGCATTGCTAGCCTTTGTCGCGCAGTTAGTGGTCTTGGGAGCACAGATGTGGGTGCAGGCGCGGCTGTTTCTCTGGGATCTAATTTTGGCGTTGGAGCCTGAACTGGAATCGACGGCAGCGATTACCCGCAGCTGGGAGTTGACCAAAGGATCAGGGGTCCGAATACTGTTGACCCTGCTAGTGTCATACCTGGTAATTTTGCCGCTGTATGCCTTAATGATTGTGATTCCACTTTTAGTTGCCCTGCCGTTTTTGGGCAGTGGGTTCCTAGAGGGGGGCGGCAATGAGGCAGCGGTTTTGGGAATATTGCTGGCGCTGTTGGTCTTTTTAGTCTTGGCTTTTGGTGTGATTGTGTTGGCGTCTCCTTTTTTCCAGACCATTAAGTCGGTGCTGTATTATGACCTGCGCAGTCGGCGTGAGGGCCTGGATATTCAATTGCGCGATCGCCCCCAATACCCGCGAGACCTATGACTTTGTTCAAGACGATCCAAATTCACACTCCAGAGAGCGTAGCGCTGGAGTTTACGTTGGCGGGTATCGGCAATCGGGCCTTAGCGTTGTTGATCGACTATGTGCTGATATCGCTGTCGCTATCCCTGATTTCTGTCTTTACGTCTTTTTTAGGTGTTCTGTTAGCCTTGCTAATCGTGCTGCTGGGGGGGGGATCAGAGGATGTCGAACTGTGGTTGATCGCGATCGCCCTACTGCTTACGATGACGATTTACTGGGGCTATTTTGTTGGATTTGAGACTTGGTGGCAGGGCCAAACCCCGGGTAAGCGCCTTACCCAGATTCGGGTGATCAACGATAGCGGCAAACCCGAGGGCATTTTTCAGGCTACGCTGCGATCGCTACTGCGGCCCGTCGACGACATTTTGTTTGTTGGCTTTTTTTGCATTCTCTTCAGCCGGCAAGAAAAGCGAATTGGTGATTGGCTCGCGGGGACGTTAGTCGTGCAATCAGAAACAGTGGTCGGTGATACCCAAGTCAAGGTGTCATCCACGGCCCAGGACCTCGCCACGGAACTGATGACTCAGGCAGAAATTGGTAACTTGCTGCCCGATGACTTTGCTACCCTGCGGGCGTACTTGCTGCGGCGCCAAATCCTCACCGACAAAGCCCGCAAAGAACTCAGTCTGCAACTAGCCCAGCAGCTCCAAACAATCATTGAATTGGCAGAACTGCCCCAGGCTGAACTGCCGGCTGAATACTTTTTAGAGGCAATCTATGTCGCCTACCAAGAAAAGTTTGGCGATCGCCGTCGCGCCTACTAACCTGAAGCAGTGCCCCCCGAGCGAACGGGGCCGATTAATGCCGGTGATATGAGAGAGGCATTGTGGCAAAGCCCCCCAGCGAGAAATCCCCAATTATGTGTTAGAAGAATGGGGTAGCTATCTTTGCAGGAAATCACGGTTATGCTTTTTCCCGGTGCTGCTGTTCGCGTCGTTAACGTCGACGACACCTACTATGGGTTTCAGGGACAGGTGCAGCGTGTCTCTGATGGCAAAGTAGCCGTTTTGTTTGAAGGGGGCAACTGGGACAAACTCGTGACGTTTAATGCCTCAGAACTAGAACCCCTCGATAAGCGCCGAGGCAAAAAATAGTTTATCGCTGCCTCCTCTAACGGTCTTACGCCATGCGATTGCCCTTACCGCAACTTCGGTCGTCTGCTCCTCAACCTGGCCATATTGCTGAGGTGGTAGAAACCTCCACAACGGAATTTTTAGCTCAGTGTCTGGAACCCGACTCCCTCAACTTTGCTCAGATGCCGGCCTTTGGCAGTTGGGTCAAGGCGCAGGATGAGGACTCTGGTAACTGCATCTATGGGGTGGTTTACCATGCAACAACTAGCCCGTTGGATTCCGTTCATCGGGCAACGGCGTTGGGCCTTTCCCTAGCAGAACTGCGGGAACAGCAACCTCAAATTTTTGCCATGCTCAAGACAGAGTTTCGCGTGGCGATTGTCGGGTTTTGTCCCGTTCAGAGTGAGACGATTTACCAGCACCTACCACCATGTCCGCCCCAAGTCCATCAGGCAGTTTTTTGCTGTGCCGCTGATGAAGTCATGACGTTTACCGAACAGCTCGACTTTTTGCGGACGCTGATGGATATGCGGGGGGCTCCTGTCGATGGCCTTATCGCGGCGGTGATTCGCGGGGTATATCAGCTGCGGCAGCTTGACCGTGATTGGCTGGTGCAGGCGGGGCGGGTGCTCAACGTGCAGCTCAAAGACGACTACGATCGCCTGCGAATTATTCTTGCCCAGATTCATCCTTGAGCTATGCCGACCTTTGACTGGATTGTGGTGGGCAACGGCCTCACTGGGGCCGCCCTGAGCTACGAACTGAGCCGCCTCGGGCTATCGGTGCTGTTAATTGACAAAGCGGTAGCTCCCAAAAATGCTACCCGCTACAGCTATGGCGGTGTCCCCCACTGGTCGGGTGACAGCGAGTTACTCCGTCAGCTCTATCGCGCATCTGTAGCTCGATATGCTGCACTGCCCGAAGAAACTGGGGTTGACAGCCACTATCGAGAGCTTGACCTGCTCCTGACCGTTGAGCCAGATCAAGACCCCTTGCAGCTAGCTGAGCGCTATGCCCAAGTGGAAGCGCCGCCCACCCCGATTTCGGTGGATGAGGCGATCGCGATAGAACCCCTTCTGAATCCGACTGCGATCGCGGGAGCCCTAACAGTGCGCCACGGCCATGTTGACTCAACTGCGTTAGTCAACGCTTACAACCAGGGATTGCAATTGCGAGGCGGCCAAATCATCATTGCTCAGGTGACGGGGCTGGTGCGAGTGGGTGATCGCATCACCGGGGTGACAACCCCGGCTCAAGCCTACGCAGCGGGCCAAGTTGCGATCGCCGCTGGCGGCCTCACCCGTGGACTGATTAAAACGGTTGGTATTAAAGTGCCGGTATATTTCAGCCATGCCGAGCTGGTCGAAACCTCCCCCCTGGAAATCTCACTACACTCATTGGTCATGCCGGCTGATTTGAGTCGTTCTGCTATTGAGGCAGAGTCAACCAGCGAAGACGGCAATCAAATTTGGGACGAACCAGACCGTGAAATTCGCCCGCCATTTTTAGATGCGGGGTGCGTACAGCTTATCGACCGCCGCCTGCGCATCGGTCAAATCAGCCGCATTAACACTTCCCTGGAACCTGATTTCGATGCTGAACGAGGGGAGCGTCGCATTCGGGACGGGATTACAAAATTGCTGCCAGCGCTCAAAGCTGTGCCAGGAGCTTGGCACAGCTGTCGCGTCGCCTTTAGTCAGGATGGCTTGCCGCTAGCGGGCGCAATTCCTGGCGTTAAAAATGGTTATGTATTTTCGGGCTTTACAAGTCCGTTTGGTCTGGTGCCCGCTGCCGCTGTTCACTTTGCCCAGTGGGCATCGACGGGACAGGCGGATCAGATTATGGCCGCGACGAGTCCAGACCGATTCATGGTAAATTCTGAGTCTGCGATGAAGTCCCTCTGAACTGAAAATCTGATACCGAACCACCTAATGCGCCTTAGCGATAAGCTGCTGGCCCGCAAGCGCTCCATCATCGACCAGCTCAAGAACATTTCTCAGATTGAGCATTCCAGGCATCGAAGTCCGGTCAATTACTTTGCCCACATTCTCTGTGGCCTCATTGCTTACTGCCATCAGCCCAGAAGCCGTCTCTGGACTTAGAGCAGAATATATCCACGGCACCTTAACTCGAACTGAGGTTGAAAATATGATTATTTCCCAGTAGGCCAGTACAGATGAACCTTTGTTTGGGTGTTGGAAGCTTGCCTACTCTTCAGGAGAACGCATTCAGGTTTTTTTGACTAAGCTTAGATAATAGAAGCCTTAACACGCATCCCTCTATTTAGGGCTCTTCCCAGCTTTTGGTGAAGTCGGCAGAATTCGCGAAACTAGTTGGTTTAGTTCCGTCTGGGTGCCCTAATCGTGGAATTTTTCCAATCACTTCTACCTGATTCCCTTCTCCGCATGGAGAGGCATGAAATGGATACCGAAGCTGGCCATCTCACCTTCAGCGTTTTCTCAACCCAAACAACGGCTCAATGCCCCTTGTGTGGGAGCTTCACGCAGCGTGTTCACAGTCGTTATGAGCGCACGCTCGCCGACCTTCCGTGTGTTCATTTCACGCTGACCTTACTCGTGACGCCGACCTTCCGTGTGTTCATTTCACGCTGACCTTACTCGTGACGGTGAGTAAATTCTTTTGCTCGAATCCCGCGTGTCACCGCCGCATTTTCACCGAACGTCTTCCAGAAGTGGCGGCCCCTTGGGCGCGTAAAACGGCTCGCTTAGTGCAGCATTTGCAGGCCATTGGCTTGGCGCTCGGCGGTGCTGCCGGTGCTCGCCTGGGGCTCCAGTTAGGCTACTGGAGTTGCGGCAGTACGCTACTCAGTCATCTCCAATCGCTGTCGCTACCCTCGTTTGACATCCCCAAAGTATTGGCATTTATATACTTGACTAACCAAAACATTAGAACTACAATAGTGTTATCGGTTGGAATGGTATTAAGAAATGTCGGACGCATTAGCCAACATCAAAACGCTTCAGCAGGCAGTTGTCTACTTTTCAGATCAAGATAACG
>JBHJHA010000050.1:0-58808 GCA_050331235.1 Leptolyngbyaceae cyanobacterium | reverse complement strand
TCTTAGGACTACCACCACAGGTGTAGAACCTCACCGCCATCGAGAATTCCCGATAGAATAGCGGCAATATTGGTCGCTACAAATTTATGACAAACACTAGAAATCAACAGCATATGGAAGCGGCGATCGCGCTCTCCTTTGAGGCCATCCGGACCAATCGTGGCGGCCCTTATGGTGCCGTTGTTGTCAAAGATAATGAGATTATTGGTCAAGGGATGAATGAAGTCACTTCAACAAAGGATCCCACAGCCCACGCTGAAATGATTGCCATTCGTCAAGCCTGTCAACACTTAGGTAGTTGGAGCCTAGTCGGGTGTGAACTCTTTACCAGTTGTGAGCCTTGCCCGATGTGTCTAGGTGCCATCTATTGGGCCCGGTTAGATACGGTTTATTTTGGCAACACCAAAGAAGTTGCAGCCCAGTTTGGTTTCAACAGTCAAATCTTTTATACGGAAATTGCCAAACCTATCGGCGATCGCACCATTCAAATGGTTTCTTACATGACTGAGTCAGCAGTTAAAGCCTTTGAAGAATGGCAAAATCAACCGAACAGTCAAGCTTATTAGCCTAAACGAATCGGACCTAAAATTAGGTCACATCTTCATTAGAATCCGGCTGTTCAGCGCGACTCCGGTGACGAAGTTCTCGAAGGTTTTGTGCTTTCATTTTTAGGTCTTTAAAGAAATCGGTTTCAACGATGTCACGAACTTCTCGACTTTTTCGAGACTCATCAATTTCAATTTTGAGGGCCTGTAATTGGCGCTTGAGCTGCTGCTCGCGCGCGTATACTTCTTTAGCCATCTTTTCAAATACACGAGCCAATTTGCCCAACTCGTCATTACGCTGAGTCGTGGCATCTAGCTTAGCCTCTGAAAATGAGCCGGTTTCAACGGCTTCTGCCGCATCGCTAATGTTCAAAATGGGGCGAGCAATGGCGCGATCGCTGAGCCAAACCACGGTGACCGCCCCAATACCTAAAAACAGGGCAATTACAATAAGCATGCGATTTTTGTTGCGATTGATGCCCGTCAAAAAAAAGGACTCTGGCGTTACCGTGCCGACTACCCAGTTGAGTTGTCCGAGGGGTTTGAGGGCAACGTAATATCGCTTACGAGTCTCCGGGTCGTAGAAGGGAATCTCTTGCAAGCCAATCACCTTGCTGAGCTCTACATTATTCGATTTCAGCGCTCGTTCGGCAACCTGTATCCAAGGGTCCTCAACCTTTGCTATGGGCATGAGTTCAGCTGCTGCATTGGATGCCTCACCGGTAAAGGTTTCCATCAGAAATTGCGGCTCACTCGAGGCAATGAGAAACCCTTCTGGGTCAACAATAAAGACAACTCCCTCACCTTCGTCTTTGAGATCATCTAAGTACTGTGAAATCTGCTGAAGCTCAAAGGAAATACTAATGACACCTCTGATAGGGGCATCATCTGCCACTCGATAAGTATTTGCCGCATCAATCCCCACTGCATTATCCGTCCGGAACACGTATAAGTCTGTCCAGACGTTTTGGCCTGGATTATCAAAGGCAGCTCGATAAAATGGCCGAATTGGTGCATAGTAGAATTCGCGACCAGTGACTTCCTCTACCTTTTCCCAATCTCCACCAGCATCAAATTCGTAGGTTTCAACGGTTTTTTCCGCCGTTATTGAATCTTCAGATAGCGGTCGACCTTGGGCGTAGGCTTCGGCAATTTGAGCGCGTTCAGCCTGTATCATTGCCAGTTCCGAACCTGCGTCAGCTTGAGCACCTAGGGTATCATCCCACTGTCGTTTGATAAGGTCATAAAAACCGTCAGAGCGTCGTTTGACTCCCAAGTAGTCACCATTTTCAAAAGCAAATTGAACCCAAGTAAAATTTTCGTTTGCTCTCAATAGATTGAGATAGAAACGGCCTTGGGTTTCCGCATCATCGAGCTGAAAAAGATTTTCATCTAAACTACTTTCAATCAGTTGCTTAGATGACAAGACATTTTCAAAAAGGTTATCTACTTCATTTTTAGTGCTGTTCATCAACTCATTATTGAGCTGTCGCACCATATCGTTAACGTTTTGCCGCGAAGTGTAAGCCCACGGAAAGTGCACAATCGCAGCAATGGCGCTCACGGTCAGGAGCATGGCCCCCGTAATCTTGGTCTTTAAGCTAAGGCCACTAGTGCGCCTAGTCCCACGGGACATCGCTGCAGAAGAATTTTTAGGGGAAGATGGGCTCATTCGCAAACGCTGATGTAAATGCGGCTAGTTAAACAATTTCTCACTATCAAATCAATTGTTGAGGAGGCTGATGAATATCGATTAAATAGAATTTTCATAATATGAAAGGGCGACTGCACAAAAACATATTCACGAACTTTGCTATAGACAATAAGTTTTTTTAGGGCTCACCGCAATGCCTATCGTTATTACTTTGGCAGGCCATATTCGATTAAATTTCCAACCTGATCGGGGGCACCTTTACTGATAAACGACATGACCGCTGGGCTGGCTCACCCCATTTATCAGGGTATCAGTCGTCTCTTTCTGACCTTAGTGCGATCGCCAATAAATTACCTCGGCGTACAGTCACTCTCTGCCAAATCTTAATGAAGTGCAGAGGGAGCGTAGGCAGCCTGGCGGGAAGTTTACAGGTAGGCAATGGTGACGCCGGTCCCGCCATCAGACTGGGCGGCGGCTTCAAATTTTTGCACCTGCGGGTGTCGCTTTAGATACTCTTGGACGCCGCGCTTTAGTTTACCCGTCCCGTGACCGTGAATAATCCAAATCGGACCGTTGGCGATCGCAATCGCATTTTCTAACTTGTCCTCAGCCTCAGTCACTCGCAAACCGCGCAGGTCAAACGTGTTTTTAGATGTTCTCACGGCAGGAGCAGCCGGGACAGCGGGAGCAGGGGCCGAAACGGACACGGAAACCTTGGGCGGCGGCACCTCGGCTTTTTCGCCCTGTAGTGACTCAATGTCTTCAAGTCCCACAGCCATTTTCATCAGCCCAAAGCGCACCATCAGTTTGCCATCAGCGTCGGGATCAGCCAACACCTCAGCCGTTTGCCCCAAGCTAGGAATGCGGACGCGATCGCCTGCTTGGGGTTTGTATCCAGGCTTTGATTTTTGGGGTGGGGGAGCCGGGCGGTGGTCAGCCGCGATTTTATTAACGGTTTCGGTCGCTTTTTGAGCCGCTTGGGCGGTGGGTTCCCCCTGCTGCAGACGACGAATCACATGGGCAATTTCTTTGCGGGCATCGGCGATCGCCGCCTGAACCACCTGTTCCTGTTGCTGCTTAAGATCGCGTTCTCGGTCAGCGAGAAATGCCGCTTTGCGAGATACCTCTCGATGAAGCTTTTCCGTTTCGGTTAAGAGCTTTGCCGCCTCATCGGCTTTTTGTTCCTGCTGTTTACGCTGAGCCTCTAACCCCGCAATGACCTGATTGACATCTTGCTGATGAGTTACCCCAATCAGGTTTCGGGCTTCGCCGACGATATCGGAGTCAAGCCCCAGACGCTGGGCAATGGTGAGCGCGTTGGAGCGCCCAGGGATGCCCCAGAGTAAACGATAGGTGGGCGACAGGCTGACATCGTCGAATTCTACCGACGCATTTTCAAACCGCTCGTCTTCATACTTGAGTGCCTTGAGCTCTCCGTAGTGAGTCGTTGCCATCGTAAACCGCACCTGCCCGGCTAAAAACCACAGCAGGGCGATCGCTAAGGCGCTACCTTCAGAAGGATCGGTGCCAGCACCGATCTCATCTAGTAAAACCAGAGCATTAGTCAATGACTCAACGGCACTTGCTGCGTCTAGAGGCCCGACCGTTGGCGAGTGGTCAATATCGATATCGTTGTTTGCTTGCGGAGCTACCAAAGTGTCGGACAGTTCGCCGTCGGGCTGGTTATCCAACCCCCTCCGGGTTATGTCCTCAGCCGTTGTCGCGATCGGAGACCGAATGGCGGCTAGAATCCGGCTGATCCGTTTAATATGTCCCGAAAAAGTGGATAGGCTCTGCTCAATAGACTGTTCGTCGCCAATGTCAGCCAAAATCTGCTCAAACCAAGGCAGTTCCACCGGTTCCTTGGCGGGGACATATAGCCCCGCTTTGGCCATCAGCGCTGCTAAGCCAAGGGTTTTAAGCGTCACAGTTTTACCGCCGGTGTTAGGACCAGTGATCGCTACTACCCGCGTTCGAGGATTGACAATGACATCGATGGGAACAACGGCTTGCCCAGCTTCGTGGTGCTGTTGCCAGACCAGCAGCGGATGGCGGAGTTTACGTAACGTTGTCTGTTCACCCTCAGTGACAAAACGAGGAGCGTTAGCGCCCAGCCAGTCGCTGTAGCGAGCCCGAGCGGCAGCTAGATCCAATACGGTGACAACATACAGCAGGTCGGCTAGGTCATCATGTACGTCAGCTACTTTGGCCGTTAGCGCGCGACAAATGGCTTCTTCTTCGACCTGCTCTTGACGCTGGAGTTGTCGTAGTCGGTTGCCCATCTGCACGATGCTGTTGGGCTCGATGTAAAGCGTCGCCCCACTCGTTGAAGCATCGTGCACAATTCCCGAAATGGTATCTTTCTGGGGCGCTTTGACCGGGATGACAAAGCGATCCCCTCGCTGGGTGATGACCGCCTCTTGAACAGCCCCACTGTGTTGCTGGATAATGTTGTTAAGTTTTTGATAAATTTCGCTGCGCTGGGATTTTAGTTGTTCCCGAATGCCGCCGAGCTTAGGGGTTGCCCGATCAGTGATTTTACCGCGATCATCGACGCAGTAATGAATCTCTTTTTCGAGATCGGGATAGGTGCGGAGCGATGATACTAGCCGGGTTAAGGTTGGCAATTCTTCGGCTTCGAAGCCATCGATGGCTCGTCTGAGTTGTCGAGCTCCCGCCAAGGTAGTGGCGATGTCAAGCAACTCATCAGGCTGTAAGAGACCTTGACGCTGTGCTCGCTCTAGCGGTTCGCTAATGTCTTGAATACCGGCAAACGCAAGCCCCGGTGGATGCTGCTCTAGTAGGAGTACTTCGGTGGTTTCGGCCAACAACCGCTCACTGTCTGCCTGGGTTGATGGCAAGGTCAACTGGCGGGCGGCGATCGCGCCTAATTTAGTGGCAGCAAAGGTCGATAAATGCTGACAAAGACGGGACCACTCCAGCAGAGAAAGCGCTTCAGATTGAATCAAGGCAAACGAAGGAAAGGAATAACGATGAAGCGATGACGAACATTCACTCTTTAGACAGTATAGAATCTCTGCACCGCTACCGGAAAACCACAGAAACTTAATCAGAATTTCAGTGAAATCACCATGAATCTGGGAATAACTAAACGAAGAATAGAATGTCCCCCCGCACCCATAGGTAGGTCTAACATGTCTGAATAGCCCCTTGGATTCGGGATTGGCTAGTGATCCTTTTGGATAGGCCAGGGTTTCCCTTTTTTGCCACTGAAGCTAACCCGCGAAATCAGTTTATGGGCCGCTATCCCCGCCTATCAACCACCGATGAAACCATGGTGTTCTCCCCTGTTGGAACTAAGCGTTTTCTCAAACCTCTTGTTTTTAGTGCAGGTGCATCAACTACAACCACGACCGATGTTCACCATTCCGGCAATCTGTGATCTTTGCCAAGTGGTCTAGCTCCTAGCTAGATTGCTTCCTCAAGCTCGCACGCGACTACAGCACTCGATGTCCCCTTCCAAATCTCGCTCACGGATCGTGCTGCCTCCGGGCCGAAAGCTGCCATTACGTTCAGTTTTGGTGGTCTCTTTTGTGTTGCAAATCGCGACGGCAGTTGGGCTCACCACGGCCTTGTCATGGCAAAACGGTCAACAAGCTGTGGATGACCTGGCAGCACAGCTAAGTGAAGAAGCCACCAGCCGTATCCGAGAGCATCTACAAACCTATTTACTGCAGCCCAATCTATTGCAGCGCGATAGCCGCAGCAACTTGTTCTATGGCGACTTACCCCTGTCGGACAACCAAATTCTGGCCCGTCACTTTTGGCATCAAATTCGTGCCTCTGACGGTATCACCAGCATCTATCTGGGCTACCCTGATGGGTCTTTTCTCGGTATTCAGGAGCGCGCCAATGGTCAAACTGTTCTTTGGGAAGTCACCCCTGAGACAGCCCCCGAAAGGCTTACTTATCGTCTGAATGAAGCTGGGCAGCGTCGGGAACAGTTGAGCTCGCAGTATTACGACCCTCGAGGGCGACCATGGTATCAAGCTGTCCTTGATAGTCGTCACGCTAGCTGGAGCCCGATTTACGAGTTTGCCTCGGACGACTATCCCGTTTTAGGCATTACCCTGGCGGCTCCGATTCACAGCGATCGCGGCAAGCTGCGCGGAGTCTTAGCCCTTGATCTGACCCTAGAACAAATCAGCAGCTATCTCCGGACGCTTAATATTAGCCCTAATGGCCAAGCCTTCATTATTGAGCGCACTGGTGATATCGTCGCCACCTCAGCTGAGGAATTGCCTTTCATGACGCTCGCCAGTGGCGAGCAGACCCGCTTACGCGCCACCGCCAGTCGTCAGCCCGTGATTCGCGAGACGGCTCAATATTTGATTGAAAAATTCGGCAGTCTGGAACAGATCAGCACCGCTGAGCAGTTCACTTACAAACTAGAGGGTAAAGCCCAGCTGGTACAAATCGTGCCTTTCCGAGATGGGCGAGGACTGGATTGGCTAATCGTGACCGTGATTCCAGATGCCGATTTCAAAGGACAAATTGTCAAAAATACTCGCAACACCCTGCTTCTTTGTCTGCTGTCTTTAATCGTGGCTAGCTTGATTGCTGGCATTACTGCCCGTTGGATTGCTCAGCCTATCCATCGCCTTAGCGAAGCGTCCAAAAGGTTAGCGGTGGGCACCTGGGATCATCCATTGCCCGACGGTCGATTTAGCGAATTAGCTGAGCTGTCTAACTCGTTTGAGCGCATGGCCAAACAGCTCCAACAGTCCTTTGAGCAGCTCGAGGGGCATAACCAAGAGCTCCAGCGGCTCGCTAAGCTCAAAGATGAATTTTTGGCTAACACGTCCCATGAGCTGAGAACTCCCCTCAATGGAATTATCGGGCTAGCGGAATCTTTGATTGACGGGGCCAGCGGTCCACAAACTCGACAGACCAAGGGCAACCTCGCCATGATTGCAGCTAGCGGCCGACGATTGTCTTCTCTGGTAGACGATATTCTCGATTTTTCTCAGCTACAGCAAAATCGAGTTGATATTAACCTCCGTCCGGTCGGGGTGCGCGAGGCAGCTGAAGTCGTCCTGACCCTGAGTCGGCCCTTAGCCCGGGAGAAAAAGGTGCAGCTGATCAACGCCGTCTCTCCCAAGCTGCCCCCAGTGCTAGCCGATGAAAATCGCTTGCAGCAAATACTGCACAACCTTGTCGGCAATGCAGTGAAGTTTACCCAGTACGGGATGGTGGGCATCTCAGCACAAATCATTCGACAACCGGCAGGGGAGGCTGAGAGTCTGCAGCCTTCATTACCTCTGATATTTCAATCACAACGGGCATCCGCTGCCGGCAAGGAACGGCGAAAGCAAGCACCAGTCACTGAGACTGTGCAGAAAATTTCTCAAAATTCAGCAGACCCGGGTGGGGCGATCGCAGTCGCGCCTGGCCCTACCATTCAGCCACTAGCGATCGAGGGAACGCCGCCCCCTTCGACCACAGCCACGTACTATCTGGCTGTAACGGTGTCAGATACTGGCATCGGCATCCCTGAAGACAAGCTAGAACGGATCTTTGAGCCCTTTGAGCAAGCCGATGGTTCCACCGCTCGAGTCTACGGTGGTATGGGCATTGGGTTAGCCGTCTCAAAAAAATTGGTTGAGCTGCACGGAGGCACCTTTCAAGTGCTGTCTGCGGTGGGTGTCGGCTCCCAATTCACCTTTACGTTGCCCATTACCACCCAAGCAGTCTGGCGCAGCGAGTCGCCGCCTACAGCAGCGCCCCTCAACAAAATCAGTAACTTTGCTGACCCTATCAATCGAGTCCTCTCGACTGAAGCACCCGCCGGAGAATCGTCGGCAGAATCTGACCTTGACAGTAATTTTTCCAGCTATGACCGGGCAGATGCAGTTTTAGCTCGCAGTCAGTTCCTCATTTTAGTGGTCGATGATGAACCGATTAATCGGCAAGTCATTCGGAATCATTTGGCAGTCAAAAACTATCGGGTCGTCTCCGCAGCCAGTGGTCCCGAAGCCCTATCGCTACTGGAGGAAGGGCTGCGCCCCGATGCCGTTTTGCTCGACATTATGATGCCGCAGATGACCGGCTTTGAAGTCTGCCGCAAACTCCGTGAGCAATATCCAGCCCATGCGTTGCCCATCATGATGTTAACGGCCAAAAATCAGGTAGGCGACTTGGTGATGGGCCTGTCTGCCGGGGCTAATGACTACTTCACTAAACCTATTTCCAAGAGTGAATTACTAGCCAGGCTAAAAACCCATCTCTATCTCTCAAAAATCAACCAAGCCTATGGTCGTTTTGTCCCTCGTCAGTTTCTTCAGTTTCTCAACAAGGAAAGTATCGTCGAGGTCGAGCTGGGCCACCAGGTAAAACGGCAAATGTCGGTGTTATTTGGCGACATTCGTGATTTCACTAGTCTCTCAGAGCAGATGACCCCAGAGGAAAACTTCAAATTCCTCAATGCCTTTTTATCCAGGATGGAGCCCGCAATCGCCGAAAATAATGGCTTTGTAGACAAGTATATTGGCGATGCCATTATGGCCCTCTTTAGCCGGGGGGCTGATGATGCGCTACAGGCAAGTATCGACATGCTCAAGCGATTAGCCGTCTATAACCGGCAGCGCATTCAGTATGGAAAATCTATCATCGAATTTGGCATTGGCATCAATACCGGTGCCGTCATGCTAGGAACCGTCGGTGGCCAAAATCGGATGGATAGCACCGCTATCAGCGACACAGTGAATGTAGCTTCTCGTATCGAGCGCATGACCCGCATTTACAGTGCCAATCTGCTGATTTCCAACCATACCTTTTTGGAACTGAGCGATTCCAACGCCTATGCAATGCGAGTGATTGATCGGGTACAGGTCAAGGGGAAAGTTGCCCATGTGAGCGTTTATGAAGTCTTTGATCCAGATCCCACAGAAATTCGCGAGGGCAAACTCAAAAGCCGTACCTTGTTTGAAACGGGGTTGGCCTTTTTCTACCAAGAGCGGTTTGAGGAATCACGGCAGCGGTTTCAGCTCTGTCTAGAAATTTGTCCCGGTGACAAAGTTGCTCGCAACTATTTTGAACGCTGCTGTAGCCTGCTCTAGGCTCTTAGGCTTTTGGAAATACAGCCGTCTATGGTCGATCAAGAAACATCCACATATCCCAGCATAATGGCGATGGGTCGCCCGGCCTTGAATTCGTTAGCCAGGAGGGCGATCGCGGCAGTCATGGGCACCCCGATAAACGCGCCAGGGATCCCCCAGACCCACCCCCAAAACACAATCGACAACAGCGATATGAAGGGCGAGAGCTGCAAATACTTACCCTGAAGCTTGGGATCAACAAAATTTCCGAGAATCGTTTGGATGACCCCAAGCCCGAGCAGAGTAATGATACCTGTCACCGGACCTTGGAACAGCGTTGCCACGATGGCAGGTACAACCGCTGCGACCAAAGACCCGAGGGTTGGAATAAAGTTCAAAATAAACGCCAGCAAAGCCCAGACAAATGCCAGCTCAACACCCACCATCAAGCACCAAGCCCCGGTGAAAATCCCCGTCAATAGACTGGTAAAAGCCACGACCAAAAAGTAACGTCGTAACTTCGTACCCATCTGAGACACGGCATTGATAATTCGCTCGCCGGTGTCGCCAGGAAATGCCTGCAAGGTGCGATCTCGATATTGAGCGACCTCTAGCAGCAGCAGAGATAAGAAGGAGGCAATCATGACGAATGCGCTAACAACCCCTAAGGCCATCCTGGCACTGCCAAGTGCCTGCTGAAACACTTGCGAAAGAGCACCGTTGCTTTCCCCATTTTGTCCGGTGGGTAAACCGTGATTGCGGAGCCAAGTCTGCACCGTCTGCGCTAGCTGTTGAGCCTGCTCTATATATTGCGGCACTTGCGGTTCAATCAGTTCGAGACTCAGCTCAATGACCCCAGCAAAAAGTGCCAAGATGCTCCCTAGCAAGAGCAGCACAATGATCAAACTCAGCCAGCGCGGTAACCGTTGATCTAGCCAGCGCTGCAAGGGGTTAACCAGTACCGCAATAAAGAAAGCAAAAGCTAAGGGCATGGTGAACGGACGAGTAAGTTGTAACGCCCGAACCATCAAAATCACGGCCATAATCATTAGCGAAACTGGAATCAGTTTGCTTTGGGCTTGAGTTAGCTGAGTGCGGTCAATGGGCATAAGGAAAAAAGTCAACTCTCCGGTGTCTAGAGCTAGGTCTGCTCCAACACCCCATCAAGGTGCTAATGACTAGTTGAGCGACTAGTCTCACTCGTATCAACCAAGCGGTTCCACAGGTCATAGGCAACTTCTGCTTTGGGCACGATGTAGTCATCTGCTGCGACCGAGTCATTGGCCATGCCAGTGTATGCCTGCCGGGTAGCATCTTGGAGATTGACATACGTCGCCCCTTGCTCCAGCCGCGCACCCGACTTTAACACCGGAATGCGTTGCAAATCTGCCTCAGACCAGCCAGTGAGCTGCGATCGCAATTGCTCAATATCAGCAGCCGTTCGTTCAAACCGACCCGGCTTTTCCCCTTCTTGGCCCACATTAAAGCCAGCGGTAGGATTAGGATTCAGGTCCTGATCGTATTGGTCGCGATTTTGATAAGGATGGCCAGGAATCTGCTGATTTGTCATGGTGGGTAAAGGGTGGTTCGTCTACAATCCGTTGCGTTGGCTTCCTCAGCTCCCTATCCAGACAATATGCCGAAGCGAGTTCGCCGTCGAGCGCAGCTCTTCCGGTTCCTCCGGCAAACAGCTGCGCTCGCGTTTCTACAATCTCAAGAGATTTCAGGAGGCCAGCCGGTAACGTTCTCACTTCAAGCTATGAAATTTCGACTCACAAACCCCCTACCCTTCGAGATATATTGCCTCCTGCTGTAGTCGCAGATCGCGACTTCCCAGCCAAGGGTTGCGACTTTGCAGCCCATATTAACCGCGATCCCTGGGTGGTTCAGCGTCCTTAGATTTAGCTGCTGAGCGAGATTTTCTTTGAGTCGAGGTCGCTTTAGTAGACGCTTTGGATTTGCTGTTGGCTTTAGCAGTTTTAGTAGATTGCTTGGGTGTTGACGCCCCGGTTGGGTACAGCAAGGTCTCATGCAGGGATGTGCGGTTCTTAGGGTTGAGAAAGTATTGCTGATGCGTTTGCCACTGCTGCCAAGCTCGATATCGACGATCGCACAGCAGTGATTTCATCGTTGGCATGGTCGTTTGCCAGTTGGGCACATTAGTGGCCAAAAACTCCTCTATTAGGAGACCATCTTGCAAAGCACCGAGAATATCTTGCAGCTCTACAAATCGAGTTAAATCCGCCGTCAGGCGATCGCCGTAATAGCCGGAAACCAGCTTGAGCTGATAGCGTACCCGTTTGATTTGCTTTCTTAAGCTATGCAAAGTTTCGTCATTTTCAAGCACAGTGGCATCTATGGCCTCAGCCTTAATCTGCGAGTCGGGTTTAAAGGCCCCCCGCGTCACCTTTGTCCCAAGCAGCCATCCCGGATGTAGCCAGAGTCGACTGAGCAGCGGCAATAGCAAATCGGGTAGCACCATCTCGAGACTCAGCTGCGCCGTAGCATTGCAATCAGGTGTCGTAGTCCATTGCGCTAGTCTCGATTTGAGCTGGCGGTAGCGATCACCTTTCAGTTCTTGTTTGACCCCTTTATGCACCTTTCTCTGTCGCTTCCCCAGCTTTTCCACCGCCATCTCTAGCTTGAGGCGCTCTTCATCGGGCAAATCAGGCGCGTATTGGTCTCTTAGAGTAGTCTTAATCACATCTAAATCACGCAGCTTACCCAACTGCCGAGCAACTTTGGCAACCTGCCGCTCGCTTCCCCCCTGGGGCAGCTGCACGTTAGGCGCAAACACCTGCATCGCCGTTCTCAATCGCCGCAGCTGTACTCGCATCTGGTGCAAGCTCACAGGATCTTGCCGCTTACGCACCGTCTTTTCGTACTTCGCCACCTGGCGCAGACAGTCCTCAAAAGTTTCTGCTACTAATCCGCCAACCGTTTCCTTTGCCGCTGTTTTCATTGTCAAACTTCTCCTAAAAAGAGAACGGCTTGCCCATAAGACAAACGCAGTTTCTCGTCAAATCATCTTCCAGGCTTAACCCTAGCTTAATCTAATTAATTTCGACCAAGCAGAATTCTGCCGATGGCAGCCACGTCACTAAGTCTGGACTTCTAAATCAGCGACAACATTGATGTCAGCGGCCCCAGCGCCCTGACAAAAAACCTACGTCTCTTTGCAGTTACTATGATGATTTAACAATTCATTTAGTTTTCCAGAGAGGACATCGGCTTTGAGCTCAGTGTTGCGTCTCCCTAAACAGTTGCAGTCCATTTCATCCCAAAAACTGCAAAATGCAGGGGTTTGGGTCCTTATATTTTGGCTGCTGGGCTTAGCTTTGAGAATGACCCGACTGGATCTCAAAACTGCATGGATGGATGAGGTCAGTACCGTCATTTTTAGTTTGGGCAACAGCAGCTATTTGTTGCCGGTCAATCAAATTGTGGATCTAGAGGCACTACTCGCACCCATCACGACAAACGCCGCTAACACACCTTGGGACTCAGCCCGATACCTGCTCCAGGAAAACAATCATCCGCCGCTTTACTTCATGCTGGCCCACCCCTGGATGGATTTGTTTTCCAGCAGTGGGGCAACGGCCTCTTTGGCTAAATCTAGAGCCTTTTCTGCCTTTTGGGGATCGCTCTCAATTCCAGCAATTTTTTGGGCAGCTAAAAGTACGTTTCGCTCTCCCTTGGCCGGGGTCCTGAGCGCTGCTTTTTTAGCCGTATCGCCCTTTAGCATTTTTCTCTCCCAGGAGGCACGGCATTACGGGCTAGCCATTACTATGGTCAGCTTATCGCTCGCCTGCTTTGCTACGGTGACCCGAGCGGTGCTAGTGGGTCAGCAGTCAAATTGGTTAGTCAGTCTCGCTTGGGCAACGATTAACGCATTGGCATTTGCCAATCACTATTTTTCAGCCCTTACCTTCATAGCCCAGGGAATTGTCTTGGCCGCGATCGCCGCTCGCCAGGCTAGGCAGCAAGGTCTTGCCATCCTGAGACGAACCTACTGGTGGCCGATCTACGGAGTAGCGATCGCCACTGCCCTCAGTATTCTCGTATGGCTGCCAGTACTGCTGAACTTTTATGGCAGCCCTCAAACTACATTCCTCAGGGAAGAAAACGCCTCTTTGATGAAGTGGATCAATCCCGTTGCTCAGTCTTTTGCAGCGGTCATCACGAGTTTCATCACACCGGCCAACTTTTTTGCCCAAAAGCCAATCCATTTTATTCTGATCGGCTTCACCATCCTATCGACGCTACTGTTCATCACAGTTTTTGTGCCGGCAATGTGGCGTGGGGCAAAACGCCTCAATCAAGAACCAGAAGGCCATACCGGCATCATCATTGTCGGCGGCTTCTGGGTCGCGATGCTGGCTCTTTTTGCCCTGATATGCTATGTCCAAGGGTCCGATATCACCCGCGGATTACGCTACATGTTTAGCTATTATCCAGCTGTCATGGTTCTAGCAGGCGGTGTTTTCGCCCATTACTGGCGCGGCAACTCGCCCCAAAGCCCAGCCAGCATCCGCCTACCAATCCGGCAATGGCGACTATCTGGCCGTCGGTTTGTACAGCTCACCTGGTTCGTAGGGCTGCTGAGTGCCCTGATGATTGTGCATAATTTAGCCTTTCCCAAATATTACGCGCCAGACCGCTTTGTTCCTTTCATCCAGACCCATTCGACCCAGCCCATCGTCATCGCTTCAACGGAAAGAATCTTTGCCCAGCCAACGGTCATTGGGGCCAAATTTCTCAGTCTCGGGTGGGAAATCGATCGCAATTTTCATCCCGCTGATGCCGCTAGTAGCTGGCAAACGCCGCCTAAATTTTTCGCTATTCAACAGGGATACGATGTTGAGAAGCCGGTCGCCGAAAGCTTTGCCCAGATGGTGAAGCAACTTGAGACATCGGTCGACCTCTGGGTGATTCGCTCGGAAATTGACCCAGCCGATCCGTTGATCACGGCAAAGCCAAATACTTGTAAGCTGGCCGATAATATGCCCCAGGGCAATAAAGGAGGCTATCTATATATCCACTTTCTCTGTGGCAAGCGCTAGATCTGTGGCCCGGTCAGCTTTGCTCAGCCTCTCACAGGAGCGATCACAACACGAGTGGCAGACCCGAGCAGTTCAGCTATAGCGAAGAACTCACCACTAGCGGTCGAGCCATCCCGTCCAGAAAAGCTGGACGGCACTTGACAATCCCAGGAGAAAACCGTATTATTGAATACAGAAAGCAAATCGTTCATCCGACCAGACAATCTGGAAAGGACGGAAGTAAGAGTTATTGCTCTGAAGGAACGCGCCTCTTTCACTACACGATCAACATCCTTGTTGTCAATTGGAGGCGAAATATGAGCTTACGTTATCGTGGTGCGGAATACGAAACCCGCAAGAAAAACTTCAACTACTTTGAAGAAGTAATCGGTCAATATCGCGGAGCAGCGGTAACTCGTCGAGTTGCAACTAATGCCCCTGACCAGCACATTGAAGGTTTAACCTACCGTGGCGCAAAGGTCCGTTAATTTGACCGTTTTTGTCTGTCAATCGTTCATTCAGATTGGTCATGCCGTCTGAACGGAAGTAGGGGCTGATGCTCCGAAGGAACGCGCCTCTATATCTCTACTATTCACTACTGGAGGCGGATCCAATGACTTTACGTTATCGCGGTGCAGAATACAGCGCACCTAATACTCAGATTCAGTTTGTCGAAGAGGTCATCGGTCAGTATCGCGGGGCGACTCTAACTCGACGCGTGGCCCAAGACCAGACCGCAAATCGGGTTGATGGCTTGGTTTATCGTGGCGCAAAAGTTAAGTAAGCAATTACCTTTAAAGCTTTAGCGCAAACTGTTTTAAGCGCAATTACTGGAAATGAAGAGGCACCTACGGGTGCCTTTTTTCTTAACCATTTATTGCTAAGGTGAGTGGTGTTGTTTATCAGCTTGCAGTTCTGCTGCTTATGGCCGGCAGCGGCTCTGTAACGGGGAGCACCCGAAAGCCATGACTACGATGACAGGGCTATTCCTTTTTTCTAGTGCGATCGCAGGCTTTGGGCTAGGTTGGCTCGCAAAAGGAACGGTTTTCAAAACTGGTGCAACCCCTGCCCATCAGCCATCGAACTCAAATGATTTTGGGCCTGCTGAGGCCCTGAAATGGGAACTGCCCGGCAAACAGCAGAGCCGCGGCCTGATAACGACTGATTACTCGCTGCTGCAAAGGGCACCCATCGGCTATTTAGAAGTTGATGACGAGAACCAACTCACTTGGATCAATCCCTTAGCTGGTGGCATGCTGGGCATTCCGGAAGCAGCCCAGACTCAAAACCCAACTTTATCGACACCGCGACTGCTGTTAGAGCTTGTGCGTTCGTTTGAGCTGGACCAGCTAATTGAGAATACCCGTGCAGCCCGTCAACCTTGTGAGCGCGATTGGGAATTAAACCTTGTCACACCTGATCCGATCAATCCAGATGGGGGCGTTGCCTATCCTCTCAGGGGATATGGCATCCCTTTAGAAAACAACCACGTTGGGATTTTTTTGGAGAACCGCCAAGAGGCAGAAATGCTAATGCGGCAGCGCGATCGCTGGACTTCAGATGTAGCCCATGAGCTGAAAACACCGCTAACTTCGATTCGCCTAGTCGCTGAAACACTCAGGGAGAAAGTCGATCCGACTTCTCAAAAATGGCTTGATCGACTGCTCAATGAAATTTTGCGGTTAGGTAACTTGGTAGAAGATCTTCTTAACCTGAGCCGTCTAGAGCGCAGTGGCGGCACTGGGTTAACCTTAAAACCAGTGGAATTACCTCACTTGATTTTGGCGGCTTGGCAAAGCTTGGAGCCATTGGCTGACATCAAGCAGGTGCAAATTGCCTATGAAGGGACCTCAGATTTGATTGTGCAACTTGACGAAGCCTTGATGCATCGAGTCTTTATTAACCTCATTGACAATGCGATTAAGTACAGCCCACGCGAAGGCACCATATTCATCCGCGCGGGATTTGAGCCCATTGCCCCAGAAGTCACGTCCGCTCTTCCTCAAAAACTCCATATTGATTTCATCGATGAGGGCAGTGGCTTTAGGGAAAGTGACTTGCCCTATATTTTCAATCGGTTTTATCGAGCTGACCCCTCTCGTTCACGACTTGCCGATAGCAAAGCCCAGACAAAATCGCGTAATGTCCACGGACACTTAACAGGAACCAGCAATAACGGCACTGGTTTAGGCCTGGCGATCGCCCAGCAAATCACCGAAGCCCATGGGGGAACTATGCAGGCGCTCAATCATCCTGAAACGGGCGGCGGTTGGCTCAGAATTTCTCTATCAGCCAAACCACTATCGTTGCGAGAAGCTAGCGAAACTGAAGTCAAAAACCATAACGCCTCAATTTCGTCCTAATAGCAAACTTTTCAACTCAGTTTCTTGAGAGATCCGTATTATCCAGACCAGAATCTTTTCTGACTTTCTTCACACTTATTAGATTGAATATTTAACGCAAACAGGATATTTATTCACACTATCTACATAGAGCAGAATAGTTTTTATAGTCATATCCGCCCTTGGAAAAAACTCCCTGTAGAGGGTTTCATAACTGAGAAAACTAGCTTCAAGTCTAGCAATTCATGAAAACCAAAGCTTTACTTAGCTTCTTACCCCCTTTGACTCGCCTCATCATTTTTACTGAGTTAGCCTTGATATAGCATCTTGCAGATTGTTGAAGGCCGCCTGCCCCCAGAATTTGCCCCCTTGAAACGCGACTCCAAAATCTCGGCTGCATCGACTGGCATGCTGCCATGAGTGATGTTCTAGCGGTTATCGAGCAGAAATACTTTGACCGCTATCCCATAGCCTTTTCAGACTCATTTCAAGCTTCTTAAATATCCGCTTATCCATATAAATTCTTCAAGAAGACTCGATCTCAACGCTCACAATCTCTACCCGTTGGGATAACTTAAGTTGTCAGGGTTAATTAATAACCTTCACCCCAATCTTTTAGTCCGTATATCTACTACAGCCTGCCCAACCTGGATAGATGAAGGTTGTTGAATTTGATCAGGTCTAAAGATTTCACTCAACTACGGTGCAACTCGGTTAATACTGTGACTGTCTCCCATCAACAGGCTACTCAAATCTGGCATAGCCAGGCGATCGCGCTATTCGATGCGGGTCGATATCGCTCAGCCCTAGCGCGATGCGAGCGGGCGCTCAGCGACAACCCGGCAGACTGCATCGCATGGATAGACAAGGGCTCGGCGCTGTATGAGCTAGGTCAGCATGAATTAGCTCTACACAGTTTTGAAGAGGCCGTCCGCTTAAATCCCCAACAGCCTCGTGCTTGGCACGGCCTAGGAATAGCGCAAGCCAAGTTGCAAGATTTTATCGCGGCCCTCAAGAGCTTTGAGCAGACGATTAGCCTTAACCCAGACGACCTCAAAGCTTGGCACAATCGAGGCAATGCGCTGCTAAGGCTACACCGCTATCCCGAAGCGGCTGATTGTTTTAATGAGTTAATCCAAAAGCAGCCGGATAATTATTACGCCTGGTATGACCGGGCCATTGCTTTGGGGGCAATGCGGCGATTGCATGATGCGTTGAGTTGTGTGGATACAACCGTTGCCATCAAGCCTGACTGCCATTATGCCTGGACATATCGGGGAGTGATTCTTAACAAGCTTCACCGGTTTCGGGATGCTCTGATCAGCTTCGATCGGTCGTTAGGATGCCGAGTTCCCAATCCTAATGCTTGGTATGGCAAGGCTTCGACCTTTGCACTCCAGGGTAAGTCTGAGGCTGCAGCCCGATGGTTACGCAATGCGATCGCGGTCAATCCCAATTTGTATCGGATCATGGTCAAAACCGACTCCAACTTCAGCGTTGTCCTCGACAGCCCAGAAATTCAGACGGTGCTCCGCCACGGCAGCAAACCGGAAAACCTCACCCATGATTCTTTAGAATATCGGGAGTATCCTTTGCCGGTAGATGGCCCGCACTCCTCACTTGACTTTTGATCGTGGCACCCTGATTTTGCATCCCCCCCCGCGGGGCAAAGCCTGGGTCGACTTTGTCGTTTGGGACGATCGCATCGAGCGCTTTCGGATTCCCGCCCACCGGTATCGCCCTTTAGTCGAGGCGCTGCGCCAGGAACAGGTCAACTTTACCGACCACGTCGCCAAGTTTGAGACTTTATCCCTCACGCTTAAAACCCCATTTTCTCCTTACTTGCATCAGCAAGAGGCGCTTAGTGCATGGAAAAGCCACGATCGCCAGGGGGTAGTCGTTTTACCAACCGCGGCGGGCAAAACTTACCTCGCTTATCTCGCCATGCAGGCAACGCCCCGCAGCACTCTGATTACAGTGCCAACGTTGGATTTGATGCACCAATGGTACGACCAACTTTTACGGACGTTTCCTACGGTTGAAATTGGCCTACTTGGCGGGGGCTCGCGCGATCTCACACCTATTCTGGTCGCCACCTACGACAGCGCCGCAATCCAGGCAGAGACCTTGGGCAACCAGTACGGCCTGTTAATCTGTGACGAATGTCATCATTTACCCAGCGATTTTAATCGAGTCATTGCTGAGTATTCCATTGCTCCCTACCGGCTGGGGCTAACCGCGACCCCTGAGCGGGCTGACGGCCGCCACGAAGATCTGGTACAGCTGCTCGGCCCGGTTGTTTATCAAAAACACCCCGAAGAGCTCGCCGGCAGCACTTTGGCTGACTACGAAGTGGTCCAAATCAAAGTGACTTTAAGTGCTGCCGAGCAAGAGCGCTATCAAAGTCTCATTCAGCAACGCAACGACTTCTTGCAGGGGGCCAACCTTTGGCTTGGCAGCTTAGATGGCTGGCAGCGATTTGTGCAGGCTAGCGCCAAATCCCCCGCTGGTCGGCGAGCAATGCTGGCCCACCGAGAGTCACGGGCGATCGCCTTAGGCACCGAAGGTAAATTAAAGGTTTTAGGAGACCTTTTGGAGCGTCATTTTCCGGATCGATGTTTGATTTTCACAGCCGACAATGCCACGGTGTACCGCATTTCTGAAGACCTCTTGATTCCCGCTATTACCCATCAAACTGCGGTCAAAGAGCGCCAGGCGATTTTGGAAAAATTCCGCAGCGGGGCCTATCCAACGCTAGTGGTCTCTCAAGTTCTGAATGAGGGGGTTGATGTACCCGATGCGCGCATCGCGATCATGCTATCCGGTACAGGCTCAACCCGTGAATATATTCAGCGCTTGGGGCGAATTCTTCGTAAGGGTGCTGGCGGAAAACGGGCCATCCTCTATGAGGTGATCGCAGAAGAAACCGCAGAAGAGGGTATTTCCCGTCGCCGTCGCGCTCGCCCCACTGCCTCGGGCCAGTTGCAGCTCCTATCGCCACCGCAGTCCTACCCATCGCAAACCGCCCCAGCGCCCAAAGCTGCGGAACAGCCTCTTGATTGGCCGGACTAGCGCCTAATGATATCTATCACGAATGCCAGGAGCCCACAATATTTGGGGGCCAGCCACTCGGTTCACTATATTTCCTTTACTTTCAGTACAGCCGATGCCTACCCCCGTTGATACAAGTTATGAGCGACATTGCCAGTGGATGCTTCGCGCTTTGGAATTGGCAGCGATCGCCGGAGGGGCAGGTGACGTTCCGGTGGGGGCCGTGGTCGTCGATGAGCACAATGGCTTGATTGCAGAGGCTGGCAACTGTCGGGAACGCCAACATGACCCAACGGGTCATGCTGAGGCGATCGCCCTTAGACGGGCAGGGCAGGTACGTCAAAACTGGAATTTATCAGGCTGCACACTCTATGTCACGTTAGAACCCTGTCCCATGTGTGCAGGGGCCATCATTCTCAGTCGCGTGAGTCGCCTCGTTTATGGAACGGATGATTCCAAGGCCGGTGCCATCCGCACCGTTCTCAACCTGCCAGATAGTGCGGCGTCTAATCATCGGTTGACGGTGTTGACAGGAATTTTGGCGGGGCCTTGCCAAACGCAACTCCAGGAGTGGTTTGCCCAGCGGCGGCAATCATCTGCAACGACAGCGACGGAACTCAGCTAAGCTCTTTATCGGGTAAGGGCTGGACGTTCTCGATTTTTAAAGTATGTGCGCTCGAGTTGGGCAGCGGCAGCCAATACCAGATCATCAGCCCCCGGACGCCCAATTAATTGCACGCCGATGGGCAACCCCGTAGTGGTAAACCCCGTTGGCAGGGCGATCGCCGGCTGACCGCTCGCGTTGAATGGCGGACAAGGCGCAATCCAATTAATGATGTTGTCTAAAATTTGTTGGCATCGGAGTGACTGCCACTCTCCTACTCGAATTGCTGGCTGCATATATACCGGGGCTAAGACTAAATCGTAATCGTAAAACTGAGCCACAATCTGGCGTGCCACCCGCTGCAGTTTGGTCACTGCCCGCAGGTAAGCCCCGCTGCGGATTTGCCAAGCTCGCCACAGTAGCCAGCGATTCATCCGCTCTAGGACAAAGAAGGGGATGTTAGCTTCAGCAATGACACACTGCCACACCACCGTAAATGGCTCGATCAGTTCTGTCAGGTCGGGGGGGGGGAGTGGCTCAACTTCATGGCCCAAAGCTGCCAGATGCTGTGCCGTTTGCACAACGGCCTGTTTGCACTCAGCGGTCGGTTCCCCGATGGGCAACACTTCGGTCATTAGCCCCACTCTCAATGGCGCTGGATCGCTTTGCGTCACCGACAGGAAGCTCGTTGGCGGCGGCGGCAACCAATAGGGATCGCCGACGACATACCCCGCCATCACGTCTAAAAAAGCAGCAGTGTCAGCTACCGTGCGCCCTAGGGGACCATTGGTAGCCAATCCATGTAACCGCTCGCCTACCGGCGCAAAGCTCACCCGCCCACGGGAGGGCTTCATGCCCACAAGGCCACAGCAAAAGGCCGGTCCGCGGAGCGAACCGCCGCCATCAGACCCTTGGGCGATCGCGCAGAGTCCAGCGGCTAAAGCCGCCGCTCCGCCCCCGGTTGAACCACCCGCTGTGTGGGCCAAATTCCACGGATTGCGAGTGGGCAAAAAGCCCGGCGGCTCCGTATAGGGAAACGACCCCAGTTGCGAGGTAGCCGTCTTACCGAGCATGACAAACCCGGCGGCCCGGAGGCGCGACACTAACCTATCGTCCTGTTCAGCCAGGCGAGTTTTAGCCGCTGCGACCCCGTAGGAACAAGGTACTCCGGCGATCGGATTGAGATCTTTGACGGAGAGTGGTACGCCAAAAAACGGCGGCAGCGCTGCCGGATCAGCTGTGGCGAGCTGCTCCGTTTTGGCTTGGGCATCGGCGATCGCCGCTTCTTGCATCACCGTAAAATAGCTCCCCAGTAATGGGTTCAGGCGCTCAATTCGCTCTATGTATAGCTCGGTCAACTCCAGAGGAGAAACCACCTTGTGGCGGATCAACTGGGCTTGTTCAAGGGCGGGGGTGAATGCGAGGTCGGCTTTATCCATATGTCGTTTGGGAACCTGCGTAGGTAGCATATCGCGAAGTTTGGAAATTCCTATAGCTCGTGGGAAGCTTGCCGTCTCGATTGAGTGGCCGAAAACAGCAACTTTTATCACAGGAATTAGCCACCGCCGTGGCCGCAAGAGGGGATACATTAAATTTCAGCAATTGAGGAGCTCGTAGCGGCTTGGCACCCAAATGCATAGATCAGACGGAACTTTTGCGCTGGTGGCATCAATATCAAGCACAGATGCTGCTGCGGGAAACCGACTTTATCCGCAATGGATTACTGCAAGAAATTATCGCGATGCGTCGCCGACTGGAGCTGGCTTGTCCCCTTAGCCCTCACTCAGACGAGTCAGCTGGTGCCCCTCAGGTCGCTGACCTCTCCCGCCTGTACAGCCTGCTGGAGGGAGTTTGCGATCGCCTGCATTCGCCCTTTATGCGAGACTCAATGCCGCTGGCGCTGCAGCAAGTCGTTCGGCCTTGGCAAACCCGTCTTAATCTGGCACTCCAGCTACCTTCTAGCTGGAGTTTTGAGTCATTGGAGCAATCTCAACTATTAGTGCTGCTCTTCAAATCACTGCTGCCTCTATTGGCAGAAACCAAACATCTCCCGACTCAGGCCAAACTAGCGATCGCAGAAAATAATCTCGGTAAATCTTTGGGGTTTGAGGCTTACTACGCCCTAGTGCCTGAGCGATCGCTGACAGAGCAGATTGAAACAACCTTGCGGCCATTTTGCGAAACCTTGCGCTTGCTCTCTGAAACCAACTCTCAACTTCAGTTTCAGACCGATAAGTTTTCCTTAAAATTGGAGTGGCAGACATCCGCCGCAGCCCTTTCGCCCTCTTCTGATCTATCGCTATGACCTCCGACTCCCTCAAGCTCCTTGTTGTCGATGACCATGAAGCCGTCTTGGGGGGTACCGTCGCGGCCCTTGAAAAGACATATTCCGCCGCCCGTATTCGCACAGCGAACTGTGCCCAAGCGGCTTGGGAAGAGCTCGGTTACGGCTTACCAGACTTACTCATGACGGATTTGTCGATTCCCGCGGCCCCCGGTCAGCCGTCAGAAATCGATACCGGTATTGAGTTTTTGCGATCGCTGCTGGCGACCCATGCCGAGCTAAATATTGTGGTCCAAAGTGCCCACGTCAAGTCACTGGTACGGCTCAAACCCGCCATCGATGCCCACCAGGCCGGATTTACCATTGCCGATAAAAATTTGCCGATGCAGGAAATGTTAACCAAAGTGGATTGGTCCTTGAAAGGGTTGATCTACACCCCACGAGATATGCGCACCGGCATCGAAGTCAAACCTGAGTGGCTAGAAGTGCTGCGCCTCGCCTTTAAGGAAGGTCTGCAAGATAAAGCGATCGCCGAGGAAATCAACGTCGCAGAGCGCACCGTTCGTCACTACTGGACCAAGGTGCAGGATGCTTTAGAGGTTTACCCTGAGGCCGGAAAAAACATTCGTATTCAAACCGAAATTCGGGCGCGGGAAGAAGGCTTGATCGACTGAGGCGCAGCCGCCAGCAAGAGGCGGCTAAGTTGTCGCGGGCAGTTTTGGGCGAACTGGTTGTAGATTTGAGACGACCCGTTTTGTGATCGCGCCTGCTGTGACCTTATCCCCCGCTTCTTCTGAAATTTGGCAGCGATTATCCCGGACTAGTTGGCAACGGCGTGTAGTCCCCGGGCTGACAGTCATCGTTGTGATAGGGATATTGAGGCTGCTCGGCGTCCTTCAGGAATTAGAGTGGCAGGCGTTAGACAATTTTTTGCGGTGGCGACCGGCGGAGGCAACCGACAGTCGCTTGCTCATTGTGGGGATTAACGAGGCCGACATTCAGCAGGTAGGCACCTACCCGATCCCTGATGCCGTGCTAGCCCAGCTCATCCGTGAGCTCCAGCAACATAGGCCACGGGTAATCGGGCTCGATGTTTTCCGAGATTTGCCCGTTGCGCCCGGAGCCGAGGTGCTCGCTCAGCTCTTTGCCCAGTCGTCACAGCTCTATGGCATTGAGCAAGCCATGTCGACCTCACCGATTTTTCCCCCAGCGGCCCTCCCCCCCGAGCGAGTCGGATTCAATGACTTTCCGTTAGATGCCGATGGCTTTGTCCGTCGCACTTTTTTGGGCGCGTTCCCCCCGCCGACCCACCCAGAGGCCGAGCGATTTCGGCTGGCTTTTGCGCTGCTGCTGGCTGAGGCTTACCTGTCTGAAGAAGGGATTTTTATTGAAAACGGGCGGCGCAACCCCGGCAACATGCGGTTAGGAGAGACCGAGCTTAGTCGGTTTCTCCCTAACATGGGGGGCTATGTTAATGCCGATGCCTCTGGCGTGCAAATGCTCATCAACGTTCGCAGCGGCCACTCACCCTTCGACATCGTTTCCCTATCAGCGGTATTGGCAGGGGACGTTGATCCGGCCTTAATTCGCGACCGGGTAGTATTAATCGGCATCATGTCCCTGAGCCAAAAGGATTTGGTTAACTCTGGCGCAGTCAACACGCTCAATCCGGGCTTAGTCTATGGGGTGGAGATGCACGCCCACCTCACGAGTCAAGTAATCAACGCCGTGCTCAGCGATCGCCCGCTGATTAATACTTGGCCAGATCCGTGGGAATATACCTGGATTGCGATCTGGGGGGCAGTGGGCATGCTGCTCGTCAGTTACGTCACTCGTCCCGTTTGGTATTTGCTCGCTATTGGCGGGATCAGTGCGGGGCTGTTTGTGGGGAGTTTCGTTGCCCTGTGGCTCGGAGGTTGGTGGCTCCCAGTGATGCCGACCTTGATCGCCCTAACGCTCAATGGCCTCGTTTTACCGGGTTTTTATCTCTACGATCAAACCTTGCGATCGCGCATTGCCGCTCGCCAGCGCGTCATCGAAGAAACCTACGATGCCATTCACAACGGACCGTTGCAGTCACTAGCTCTCCTGCTGAAACAGCAGGACGCCCTGTCTCCTGCCGTACAAACTCAGCTCACTCACCTCAACCAGGAACTGCGCGCGGTTTACAATCGCCTCCAGCAGGAATCTTTGCCCATTGACGAGCAGCTCCATCTGGGGAGTGGTCATGTCGTCGACCTGCGGAGTGAACTGCATGAAATCCTGTACGAGGTCTATACGTCCACTCTCAAACGCGACTTTCCCGGCTTTGCCTCGATTAAGTTTCAGGTGGTGAAGTTTGAACCCATGGAGGAAACCGGCCTCAATACTGGCGATCGCCAGTCCCTTTGCCGCCTCCTTGAGGAAATGCTGTGCAATGTGGGGAAACATGCGGTGAATGCCAAACGGCTCACAGTCACCTGTTTTGCCAACGAGGTCGAAAATATTATTCGGGTTGAAGACAACGGTCAGGGCAACCCTGAAACTATGGCACCTGCTGAGACTCAACCCCTCGCCGATAGCGGGCGGGGCACGCAACAGGCCCATGATCTGGCCCATCGCCTCGGCGGCCATTACGAGCGGGAAATTACCCCAAAAGGGGCTCGCTGCCAGTTGCGGTGGCCCCGACAACGGCAGCGACCCTGGTGGCAGCTTTGGCCAGCTGCCCGACCTCTACCTAGCAAACCGTAGACCATGCACTGGCCATTGCCGAAAAGTGCAATGGAGCTGTCGCCAAATCGCCAAGCGCCTGTCCGAAACCTTAGGTGTTTCCCGAAACGGTACTACTTACTGTGAAGAAGAACTCAAGCGATCGCCAAAGCAATGCAAAGCCCCCTTGCTGCCAGTCTCTCCACCCTGATGCAAAAGAGTGCCGTTCTGATGTTGAGCTGCCTTGATGATGTCGTAATCTTCGCACTCGGTAAGCTCGGCATCCCCGTACCGGGACTGTCATGGTTGAGCACTGCCCTACTCACTTGCACGATCTTGTTTTGGCTTTGTCGGCTATGGCGATTTTGGTATCGCCGCTAGTGTCTCCAACGCTCGGGGCAAGCGGCTTGAGCCGACACCCACATTCTTCATGGATTTGGGCCTCTGAGGCCGCTTTCTTTACGACTCGGTTTCAGGTTTAATGCATCTAACTTTTGTTGCCCTTATTTAGCTCCTCAGGATATCGCTATGCCTATCCGATTGCACCAGTATCCCTCTCTCCGTCAGGGAATTCGGCAGTTAGGCAGGAGCCTTAGCTGGTTACTGGTCTTGAGCTTGCCCGCCATTGCCCAAGGGCCCATTGCCGTACAGCCAACGGCTGACCACCGGCTCATCAGCTCCCGAGCATACAATCCCCCTGCAGGCTCCCATGGGTCAGGTGGGGCCAGTACCGGTGGGGGGGTTCGCGGTTGTGGTGATGAGGAGCTCATTGCCATTGCGCCCCTGTTCGACACTCCGGGACAAACCTATGCCACTCGCCCCACGTTTGTCTGGTATCTCCGGGGCGATAGCCCAGAGCAAATTGTCTTTGAGCTTTACCATCCAGCCGCCGCTGATGAGGTGATCTATCGCCAAGAGCTGACGCCCACTGCCTCGGGCTATCAAGCCGTGGCGCTGCCCGCTGCCGCTGAGGCCCTGCAGCCGGGCGAAACCTATCGCTGGGAAGCCATTATCTACTGTGACGGCAATACTAATATCAAGGGCCGCTGGATAGCAGCCGAAATCAGCGTGGTTGAGCCGCCACGGGGAATAGCACTGCTAGATGAGGTCGCGCCAACGCCGGAACAAAAGGGCATCCGGCTGGCCCAGGCCGGATATTGGTACGATGCGATCGCTCAGGTATACGCGGGAGAAACCGCCGGTGAGCAACGGCTCCGTCGCGATTTGTTGCTCGATCTCGCAGACATAGCCGACGCTGTAGGCACTGACATGGCCACTCGCTGGAGCGATCGCCTGCGGCTAGTCGTGGAGTCTGGCCCTGTTGGAGATTAAATCCCGTCCGCCAGCCCAACCGGTTTTAGCATCACCATCGTGAGCCCTATCGCCGTCATCATCTGAGTGATGGCGACGAACTCAAGGGGTCTGTGGAGCCTATTTCCAAGACTGGCCTTAAAATCTGCACAAAAGGTCAAAGATTTCTTCTAAGCTTTGAAAAATAAGAGTCAGATTTTGCCAAAAGGAAGCTCATATGCGTCAGTTCGGTCGTCTCAGTCGCGTTGGAGTCACTTCTGGAGCGGCGATCGCGGTCATCGTTCCCCCCTTGCTGGCGATCGCCGCTCCGGTGCGAGCTGATAGCCCGGCGATCGCGGCGGTGCCCCGCACTCCCGATATAGTCGTTCAGTGTGATCTATTGATTGTCGGCGGCGGTCTCTCAGGTACGGCGGCGGCTTACCACGCGCTGAAGGCGGGCCATACCGTTTGCCTTACCGAACTCACCGACTGGGTCGGCGGCCAAATTTCCTCCCAAGGTACCACCGCCCTTGATGAATCTAGACGCCAGCGGGAACTCCTGTTTTACTCTGAGGGCTACAACGAGCTCCGGGAACGGGTGGCCGATCAGTATGACGAGCTTGACCCGGGTCGCTGCTGGGTCAGCGCTACCTGCTTTTTGCCCTATGATGCCCACGGGATCCTGTTCGATATGTTAGAAGACGCCGCTGACGAAGGCGATGGCGACTTGAAATGGTTTCCTACTACCGTCCCTAAAGATTTAGAATTCAGCGCAGACGGTCGTCAAATCGTTAGCCTGATCGGCATTCAGCACAATCCTCAGCCCAATACGCCGCCTTTGAACACGGAACCGCTCTCAGTAGTCATTGAAGATTTTTACACCTACGAAGACTCGGCCCGGTTTGAGAAAACCATTATTCAGTTTGTGCCGCCAGAAACGGCTCCCGAGGGCCCTGCAGACTGGTACGTGATTGAGGCTACGGAAACAGGCGAACTCATTGCCATGGCTGATGTACCCTATCGTCTCGGTCTTGACCCCAAATCCTACCTCAACCCATCTTCTCCAGTCATTACCCAAGATCCCTACTGCACTCAGGGATTTACCTACACCTTTGCGATGGAGAAAACCGAGTCGCCGCAGGCCCAATTTATTCCTAGCTACTACCTAGAGTACGAGCCCTACTTTAGCTGGGAGCAGGTGCGTGATTACAATGCTCAGGACTACTACGACTATGTCTTTACCTACCGGCGGATCTGGGCGGCAGAACCCGAACGTGATGAAACGATCGCCGGCGTACCCCGGCCTCGCCCTGGCGATATCTCCATGCAGAACTGGACGTGGGGCAATGACTACCGCCCCGGTAACGCTGTCGACAACCTGATTTATTCCCACGATCAGTTGGAGTCAATGGGGCAGTTGCTCCCTGGCGGCTGGATGGGCGGCCTGCGTCAGGAAACGCTGCGCCGTGGCGAAGAAAACGCCCTGAGTTTTTACTATTGGTTTTTGATTGGTGATAGCGACTCGCAACTGGACGACAGCTTGAAAGAGCCAATCCCCAACAGCCGCTTGTTGACAGGGTATGACTCCCCCATGGGAACTGCCCATGGCCTCTCCAAATATCCCTACATCCGCGAAGCTAGACGCATTATTGGCCGGCCATCTTACGGCTATGAGGACGGGTTTGAAATCAATGAGGTTGACTTTACTTGGATTGATTTCAACGATCCCTTTTATCGGGAAAATTTAGACCCAGCGACCTACGAGCGCCTCCGGGTAGAGGTCGCTGGTCAAGGCGCGATTGATGCACTGGTGAATGAAACGGCCCCGGATGACATTCCCCAGCGACAGCGGGCACGAATTTACCCTGACTCGGTAGGCATTGCTCAATACGCGATCGATTTTCATCCCTGCATGTTAGAAAGTCCCCCTGAGAAACCCGGTAATATCGAGCGGCCGGGCGTACGACAGGCCCACGGCCAGGCATATCCCACCCAAATTCCGCTGCGAGCGCTCATTCCCCAAAAAATTGACAATCTGCTGGTCACGGGTAAGGGGCCTGCCTTTAGCACGATCGCTGCGGCTGCCTATCGAGTGCACTCCTACGAATGGTCGGTAGGGGTAGGGGCCGCCGCCACGGCAGATTTTGCCCTACGCAAAGGCATTCTGCCGTATGATTTGGTGGATAACCTCCCCACCCTTGATCCGCTGATGTATGAGCTGAGGCGTGAACTGGAGCTGAGTGGCAATCCCACCCAGTTTCCTGAAACCTCAATCTTTAACGAAGACTGGGAGGAATGGCGTCCCTGGTAAGGCACTTTGACCACGCTGTTGTTTGACTTTGACGGTACGCTGGCAGATAGCCTATCGGCGATCGTGACAATTACCAATCGTTTATCTCCAGAGTTTGGCTATCGCCCGACCCCATTAAGCGAGGTCGAGGGGTTGAAGGGGATGACCGCACGACAGCTTATTCGTTACTCTGGCATTCCGGTACTCAAGGTGCCGGCTTTGTTGCGGCGAGTACGGATGGAACTGCGCCTACAAGGGGCGGAGATTCCTCCTTGCCTGGGAGTGCCGGAGGTGATTCGAGAGCTGCATGGCCAACAGCATCAGTTAGGCATCATTACCTCAAATACGGCAGAGACAGTGCAGGCCTTTTTGCAAGCCCACCAGTTGGAAGCATGCTTTAGCAGCGTTACCGGCAAGGGAACCTTATTTCGCAAAGGCCGGCTCATCACTCACTATCTCAATGAGCATCGGCTCTCTCCGACGCAGACAGTTTATGTCGGTGATGAGGTACGCGATGTCGAAGCAGCGCGAGCAGCTGGAGTGAGATCGGTCGCCGTCGCTTGGGGCTTTAACAGTCGAGCCGTGCTCGCCACTGCTGTCCCAGACTGGCTAATTGACGAGCCAGCTAAGTTAGTCGCGATCGCCGCCACGCTAGCTACATGAGTTTGAAGGAGCTAAGGACTCAACCGATTTTAGTGGATAGGGCGTCGCGGGCTTGTTCGCGATCGTCGAAGTGGATTTTTTCTGTCCCAAGGATTTGGTAATCCTCGTGGCCTTTACCCGCAATGAGAACACAATCGCCGGGTTGCGCTTGATCGATTGCCGCCCGGATAGCCTCAGCTCGATCGCAAACAACTTGCCCATCCGGCAGTTGAGCGGGAATCCCCTCTAAGATATCAGCCAAAATTCGCTGGGGGTCTTCAGTCCGTGGATTGTCAGAAGTCACGATGGCGTAATCAGCTAAATCGTAGGCAATCTTGCCCATTCGAGGGCGTTTGGTGCGATCGCGATCGCCTCCGCAGCCAAAAACACAAATCAGTCGGCCCTCAACAAAGGGACGCGCTGCGGTCAGGGCGTTTTGTAAGCTATCAGGGGTGTGGGCGTAATCGACGATGACACTGATTGCCTGATTGGAGCTCACGACCACGCGTTCCATGCGACCGGGCACGCCGCCAAACTGAGCCAGACAGGTTCGCACCTGCTCGAGCGTGACTCCGAGATGGAGTGCCGCCCCCACCGCCGCCAACATGTTAGCCAGGTTAAACTGCCCTACCAGTGGTAGCTGAAACGCCACTTGGCCATGGGGGGTATGCAGCTGTCCGGTCACACCATTGGACTGGTAGGTCAAATCAGCGGTGTATAAATCAGCGTCGGGATTTTCCACGCTGTAGCTCCAGGCCTGGTTGCCCAGCCGCTGTAGAAGCTGCTGACCATAGGCGTCATCGCGATTGACAATCGCCCGACCGCGCAAATATTCCTCGCTGAACAACAGCGCCTTGGCCTCAAAGTAGGCCGCCATAGTCTGGTGATAATCCAAATGATCTTGGGTGAGGTTAGTAAACACCGCCACCTCAAACGGGCAACCCAAGACGCGCTTTTGCTCTAGCGCATGGGAGCTGACCTCCATGACGACCGCCTCACAGCCAGCGGCCTGGGCGGCCGCTAGATCTGCCTGAAGATCTACGGCAAAGGGGGTAGTATAGGTGGCTACGGCATCGTGACCTGGCCAGCGCGCATAGAGCGTCCCGAGTAGCCCTGTGGGCTGATTGGCCTGTTGCAGGAGGGCCTCGATCAGATGCGTTGTGGTCGTCTTCCCATTAGTGCCCGTAACGCCCACTAGCTGCATGGCCTGTCCCGGTGAACCATAGAACGTCACTGCGGCTTGGGCACACACCGTAGCCATATCGGCAAAGGGGAGTACAAGGGCTGAGGATTGTTGTGAGGCTGGCGATCGCTGCTCATATGCGGCGGGAGACACCAAGGCCGCGATCGCCCCAGCGGCGATCGCCCCAGGCCAAAAGTCGCCGCCATCTACCCGAGTGCCCGGCATCCCAATGAATAAATCGCCCGGCTGACAGGCTTGGGAGTTGGTGCACAATCGCTTGATTGGCTGATTTAACGCCGGATGCTCGGACGGCAGCGGCAGCGTGGGGGTAATGCCCGCCAGGGCTAATTGTGCTAACAACGTCTGCAAATCCATGTCAGCAACCTCTCACAAAAGCTGATTGGGCTTATTTTGCCGTATTGGGTGCCAAATATGTCTGTAACATTTGCTCCACTCGGGCGATCGGAGCCCGTGGCGATAACCGGGGCAACGGCTGCTCACGGGGACCGTCGGGGGTTTCTAGCACTCGACACAAAACGGGAATCTCATACCGATATCGCTGAAACCAATCATCCTGGGTCGTAATATCGCGAATCTCTAGGACAAAGTCTAAATGGGCAAGGGCCGCCAGCTTCTCTTCTAGTCCCTCACACAGGTGACAGCCAGGTTTGCTATACAGCACAAGTTTCACACTGCCCTCCTCAGTTGCTCGGCCATGCTACTGCCGAGCACTGTTTTACTATGGCAGGTTATGTCATCGGGGGCCAACGACTTAACGCCCAGCGATACCTTTCATAAGCATTCTTCAGAATATTCCCAAAGCCTTTCATACAGAGCGCTTTCTCCATAACCGAACCAATAAACACCGGAATCCCGACCGGATTACGCGTGATTGTTGGGGCCTGAGGGTGTATAAGTAGGTGAAGCACCGTAGTCAAAACAGCAGGTGAAAACCGATGGTTCAGTGCATGACCCGAGGTGTTGCCCCTCTCTCAGCTGAGCTCGATCTAACCGCGCTCAATCAGCAGTTTGAGCTAGCCACCCCCCAAGAGATTCTCGGCTGGGCGATTGCAGCTTTTCCTCAAGGCCTCGCCCAAACTAACGCATTTAGCATTCCGATTACTATTCACTTGCTCTACGAAGAGCTCAAGCCGACTCGGGCGGTGCCGGTGATCTTTTTGGATACGCTACATCACTTTCCTGAGACGCTGCAAACCGTGCAGCGAGCCCACGCTCGCTATGATTTGGATCTCCACGTTTATCGAGCTGCAGGCGTGGACAGCCGCGAGGGGTTTGCTGCTCGCTATGGCGATCGCTTGTGGGAACGCGATATTGAGCAATACCACTATTTGACAAAGGTAGAGCCGCTACAGAGAGCTCTGCAAGCTATCGACGTTCAGGTTTGGGTTACAGGTCGCCGTCGGGATCAGTCAGACAGCCGCCGCGCCATGCCCATTTTAGAGCGTGATACTGACGGTCGCCTTAAGATTAATCCGCTGGCTAACTGGACTCGTAAGGATGTCTGGCGCTATGTCTTTAAGCAAGCTGTCATCTACAATCCGCTACATGACCAAGGCTATGGCAGCATCGGGGATGAGCCCCTGACGACCCCTGTCCAGGCAGGTGAGCACGAGCGGGCTGGGCGCTGGCGCGGCTCAGCCAAAACAGAATGCGGCATTCACAGTTAGACTCAGTGGGAGAGGCCTCTAGAGTAGCTGGCACGCGGTCATCGGCTCGGACTTGCAGTAGCGCGATGACCTCGGTAGCACTTAAGTTCAGTGGCAGACCACAGACGGATTTTCTTCCCAGGCTTTATAGTCGGAGGCGTGACCATCGAGGTGCCGCGATGACGATAAAGCCAACCATTCATGTTGCGATCGCCCTGCTCATTCGCGAAGGGCAGTTCCTGCTACAGCTGCGAGACGATATCCCGACAATTGTATATCCCGGTCATTGGGCCTTCTTTGGAGGCCACATTGAACCGGGCGAAACGCCGGAGCAGGGCGTGTGGCGGGAACTAAAGGAAGAAATTAATTACCAGCCGCCGAAGCTTCATCACTTTGTCCGGTGGGAGCATGACAACATTGTGCGCCATGTCTTTTATGGTCCCTTGGGGGTCCCCCCTGAGCAGCTAGAGCTCAACGAAGGATGGGACCTGGGACTCTGGACAGTAGAGGACATCGAGAAGGGCGAAAAGTTTTCGGCCAAGGCTAATCAAGCACGCCCCCTGGGTCAACCTCACCGGACGCTGCTGCTCCGGTTCATTCAGGAGCGGGGACATGAGCTAGCGCTAGCCTAAGGACTGAGTTCTGAGCCGTCACCACACCCTAGCCACAAAAAGCAGCCCCACCATCGCTGACAGGGCTGGAGACGCAGTTAGGAGGTATCTTGGCTTCAAAGATAGAGGCAAGATGAGAATCTGTGGCAACTATTTAAGACCAATTTAAGAACTGGTCAAATAAACGGTTGCAAATATTCATAATCGCGATCGTCAACTTCATTGAAACGTCGGGCTGGGTGAAGCTTTTGCGGATCTAACCGAGGAGCAATTCCCCATTCACGCAAAAATATGGGTATCACCCCAGCGGCAGGGATGCCCGGCAATGCTCCTGCACCGCTCGCACTCAATGCAGTGCAGGAAAATTTCTTCATCACAGAATATGTTTGCAAGGCTGGGGTCAACACTCCGCAGCGGTCTCAGCTTCGCAAACAAACATCGTCATCGATAAACAATCAATACGATTAGACCGGGCTGTCGGCTTCCCTTGCCAGAGTAGAAAGGTGAAGTCTTACCGGTAATGGGCAGTCCCATGGCGATCGCAACGATTAACCCTACCAATGGGCAACAACTCAAAACCTTTCCCGCTTTGAGCAAAGCCGCCCTCGATAGCTGTCTTGGTCAGTCCCAGGTTGCTTTTCAGAGTTATCGTCAGACCACCTTGCAACAGCGCGCTGGCTGGCTACGGGCGACAGCTGACCTGCTTGAAGGCAATAAAGAAAACTACGGCCGGGTTATGACCCTGGAAATGGGCAAACCACTCAAAAGCGCGATTTCGGAAGTTTCTAAATGTGCCTGGGTCTGCCGCTACTACGCCGACCATGGGGCTGATTTTTTGCAAGATGCGACTGCCCTAACTGACGCCAGTCAAAGCTTTGTGCGATATCAGCCGGTGGGCACGGTGCTCGCCGTCATGCCGTGGAACTTTCCCTTTTGGCAAGTGTTCCGTTTTGCTGCCCCGACTCTCATGGCAGGCAATGTCTGCCTACTTAAACATGCCTCCAATGTGCCTCAGTGCGCCCTGCTGATTGAGGAGATCCTGCGCCTGGCGGGCTTTCCTCAATATGCGTTTCAAGCGTTGTTGATTGGCGCTGAGGCGATCGCCGATCTCTTGGCTGACAATCGTATTCAGGCCGCGACACTGACTGGCAGTGAGGCCGCTGGGTCAGCGCTCGCCTCCACAGCTGGTCAGTACATCAAGCCAACGGTCCTGGAACTGGGGGGGACCGATCCGTTTATCGTGATGCCCAGTGCCGATCTCGAGGAAGCCGTCACCACCGCCGTCACCGCCCGGATGCTCAATAGTGGTCAATCTTGCATTGCAGCTAAGCGATTTATCCTCCATGAGACGATCGCCGATGATTTTCTCCAAGCCTTACAAGCTAAATTTCAGACACTCAAGGTAGGCGATCCCTACGATATCGAGGTCGATATCGGCCCCTTGGCGACCCCCAGCATCCGCGACGAACTGATCGAGCAGGTGGAAACCTGCCGACAGCAGGGGGCGACGATCCTGGCTGGGGGCGATATCGACGCCCTCATGGCAACGCTGCCCCCGGAGCTCCAGCAGGGCACTTTTTACCCGCCGACGATTTTGACCGACATTCCCCCCGGCACGCCCGCCGATCAAGAGGAGTTTTTTGGCCCGGTGGCGCTGACCTTTCGGGTCCCCGATTTGAACGCGGCGATCGCCCTAGCCAACGGTACGACCCTGGGCCTCGGAGCCAGCGCCTGGACCCAAAATGCCGACGAGTGCGATCGCTGTATTAATGAGCTAGCAGCGGGTGCGGTCTTTATCAACGGCCTGGTGAAATCGGACCCTCGATTGCCCTTTGGCGGCATCAAGCACTCTGGCTATGGGCGAGAACTGGGTCGCGAAGGCATCTTAGCCTTCGTTAATAAAAAAACCGTCTGGATTAAATGACGCAATCACGCAAGGAATCACAGGATATGAACACAGCTGAGCTACTGGTGCACTGCTTGGAAAATGAGGGCGTCGAATACATTTTTGGTGTACCGGGAGAAGAAAACCTGGCGGTTTTGCAGGCGCTCAAGAAATCCTCGATTCAGTTTGTGACGACGCGCCATGAGCAGGGAGCTGCATTTATGGCCGACGTTTACGGTCGCCTAACTGGCAAAGCGGGCGTCTGTTTATCCACCCTGGGGCCAGGCGCGACTAATCTCATGACGGGGGTAGCCGACGCCAACCTTGATCGCGCGCCGCTGGTCGCCATTACCGGCCAAGTCGGCACTGATCGCATGCACATCGAGTCGCATCAATATCTCGACTTAGTCGCCATGTTCTCCCCTGTGACGAAATGGAACGCCCAAATCGTACGCCCCAGTATCACCCCGGAAATTGTGCGCAAAGCGTTCAAACTGGCCCAAACCGAAAAGCCCGGTGCAGTCCACATCGATTTGCCCGAAAACATTGCCGATATGAACGTTGAGGGTAAGCCACTACAGCGCGACAGTCGCGAAAAATCCTACGCTTCTTTTCAAAGCATTCAGCAGGCGGCGATCGCCATTTCTCAATCCACAAACCCACTGATCTTGGTCGGTAATGGGGCCATCCGAGCCCAGGCCAGCGAGTCTCTAATTCAGTTCGCCACAGAGCTCAACATTCCTGTGGTCAACACCTTCATGGGTAAGGGCGTGATTCCTTACACTCATCCCCTCGCGTTATGGACCTTTGGGCTCCAGCAGCGCGACTTTATCACCTGCGGCATTGAACGGGCTGACTTGATTATCGCCGTAGGGTATGACCTGGTGGAATATTCTCCCAAAAAGTGGAATCCCGACGGTGAGCTGCCCATTCTGCACATCAACGCCACCCCAGCGGAAATCGACAGCAGCTACATCCCCCGGGCCGAGGTGGTAGGCGACATTGCCGACTCTTTGAAAGAAATCCTGAAGCGTATTAACCGGGATGGTCGTCCGGAGCCCATCAATGTTCAGCTCCGCGACGAAATTCGCGCCGACTACGAGCGTTACGGCGATGATTTTGGTTTTCCGATCAAGCCCCAAAAGTTGATCTATGACCTGCGTCAGGTGCTAGCCCCCGAGGATATCTTGATTTCCGACGTAGGAGCCCACAAGATGTGGATTGCCCGCAATTACCACTGCGATCGCCCCAATACTTGTCTCATTTCGAACGGCTTTGCCTCCATGGGTATTGCCATTCCCGGGGGGCTGGCGGCTAAGCTGGTCTATCCGTCACGACGGGTAATTGCAGCCACGGGCGATGGCGGCTTCATGATGAATTGTCAAGAGCTGGAGACAGCACTGCGATTGGGTGTTGCCTTTGTTACACTGATTTTTAATGACGGCGGTTACGGCCTAATTGAGTGGAAGCAGCAAAGCCAATATGGCGAGTCCAACTTTGTGCATTTCACCAACCCCGACTTTGTGAAATTCGCCGAGGCCATGGGGTTAAAAGGCTATCGAGTCGAGTCAGCCGAAGACCTCTTGCCCACCCTTAAAGAAGCCTTAGATCAGTCCGTACCCACGGTCATCGACTGCCCCGTTGACTACCGTGAAAATCTCATGTTTAGCCAGCAAACCCAAGCCCTGACCTGTTCAATCTAAGGGCGATCGCTGGGGCGAGTGATGCTTTAGCTCCAGAGCTGTGCGGCTATGGTCGTTCGCGTAGAGGAGGCTAAAATGGAGAAACGCGGAGCTTTATCGTGGTTGGTCTATGCATCATCCGCCATGAATCTATTGCATCTAAAGAATTAGTTAGGACAGTTTTCTGAAGACATTATCAACAGCATCCCACAAGGTTGCGAATAGATAGAGCGTCTTTCGCAAGTGGTGCTTCAAACGCGCCCAGAACTTCTCAATCTGGTTCAGGTCTGGAGAGTAGGGCGCGAGGAAGAGGACTCGGCATCCGGCTTGCTCAATCAACCGCTGGGTCCGAGCTGATTGGTGAAAGCTCGCATTGTCTAATACGACGACCTGCCCGGGTTGCAGTTCCGGAACCAAAAACTGTTCGACCCAGGCCTCGAATAAAGCGGTGTTGTAGTGTCCCTTAAACGTCATCGGCGCGAGCACTTGACCCTCACGCCAAGCTGCCACCATCCTGATGCGCTCCGTGCGATGCCCGAGTTTGAGAGCATAAAAGCGCTCTGAATGATGGCAATAGCCGTGAGGGTAATCTTCGGTATCATCAACTCCAGCTTCATCGAGATACACCACCTGTGAGGGGTCAAACCGAGCCAGTTCTTTGAGAAACGCTTGGCGCTTGCCTTCATCGCGTTCGCGGTACCCATAGGTCTTGGTCTTGGTGCGCGTTCCCTAGCGCCGGAAGCCGACGCGGGGTCGCACCCCTTTTCCTCGTGTACCCAATCGCTTTCAAGTCTTTGCTGATCGTACGGTTGCTCACGGGTTCAGACCATTCATCCGCCATTTGCTGTTGGCTGAGATGACCGCGAGTTTCGGCAAAACGTTGAAATTCATCCAAATCGGCAATCTTTGGGATTGGCCTGCGACGGCAATACGCTGTTGCGGCGACGTGACCTGTGATAGCTCAGCGTTTTAACCATTCGTCTAATGTGTTACGGCTGATGCCAGACATGCAGTTTCCTTGCACCCCGATCAATGGCAGCTAGGGCTTTTTGATGCATCTCCACTGGATAGGCGGCTCCCATCATTCTCAACCAACTCGGCTGCCACTATATTGTCCGAACTACCTGTTCACATGCAATAACAAAGACTGTTGCCTGCTCCTTAAGCGCATCTGCCATAACCACCAAAAAAAGCCCCGAATCTTAAATTCGGAGCTTTCTTGTTCAATTAATTCGCTGATAGTTTAGCGGATGTATTCTTTGAGAACACTGTTGCGATTGGGGTGACGCAACTTCCGGAGAGCTTTTGCTTCGATTTGGCGGATGCGCTCGCGAGTCACATTAAAGGTCTGACCAATTTCTTCGAGAGTCTTCATGCGTCCGTCATCGAGGCCGTAGCGCAATCGCAGGACATCCCGCTCACGGGGGCTCAGGGTACCCAGCACACCTTCGAGGTCTTCACGAAGTAGGCTCTTGGATACTTCATCTTCTGGGGTTTCACCATCGGATTCAATAAAGTCACCCAAGCGAGAATCTTCTTCTTTACCAATGGGCGTCTCTAAAGAGATGGGGAGCTGGGCTGACTTAGCGATGAACCGCAGCTTTTCAATGGTCATCTCCATACTGGTCGCAATTTCTTCCTCAGTGGGCTTACGACCCAACTCTTGAGACAGCAGCTTCGTAGTCTTCTTGATCCGAGAGATGGTTTCATATAAGTGAACGGGTAGGCGAATCGTCCGGGACTGGTCAGCGATCGCCCGGGTAATTGCCTGACGAATCCACCAAGTAGCATAAGTTGAAAATTTGTAGCCTTTCTCATGGTCAAATTTCTCGGCGGCACGAATAAGTCCCAAGCTGCCTTCTTGGATGAGATCTTGGAAAGACAGGCCACGGTTCATATATTTCTTGGCAATGGAGACAACCAACCGGAGATTGGACTGCACCATCTTGTCTTTGGCCCGACGCCCTAGATGTAAGCGCTTTTGGAAAGCCGGTAAGGGCATATCAACTGCTTCTGCCCACTCAGCGTCGGTGGGTTCGTTGTCAATGCCGTCCATCAGCTCATCACGAATTCGCTCTAGCTCCAGCAAATCAGCAATCTTACGGGCCAATTCAATCTCTTCTTCTGCACGCAGAAGTCGGATCCGGCCAATCTCTTGCAGATAAAGGCGAATGGAGTCCTCGGTATAGTGCTTTTTCTTAGTCTGGCTACGACGAGTTGTCTTACCTTTAGCGGCCTTTGCTGGAGTCTTTTCTGCAGCAGTGTCACCAGAATCATCAAACTTAGACGAGTTGCTGTCGCCGTCAATTAAAACTTCCAACTCGTTCTGTGGTTTGATTGCTCCGAGCAATTCTTTCGCTTGAGTCATGCTGCGTTCCTCGTGCTCCTTTGTGCGTGATGCTTCTAAATCAAAGGTCTGTTCAGCTTAACACCTCATTTTTGCCGCTACCTCAGGGTGGGATTGTCAAAAAAATACGTTTTGACGCCCGTACCGAAATTTCGGAAAGGCTTGAGCCCTTAAAAACGAGTGTTCATTCTTCTGTTAAGTAGTTAAGACCTTTGGATGTACAGCAAGTCAGCCATGCAGTTTTGGTTTTGTGACCTGCCTCACACGATTGTAGCCGCACTAACAAGCTGACTACCACTCCTTTTCCACAAAATCCTGAAGAAGTTCATGCGAACACGCTGATTTTATATAGTTGTTCTGTACTAAAAAGTCCGGTTTTGCTGTTTTCTTGCATCTACCGAAAGCTTGAATTTGTAGGCTTGGCCCTGCTTTTGTCTTGATCGAGGGGGAAGATGTCGAATTACAAAGAACTTATAATTAAAATATTTACGTATCAATAATTGTTATTCGTAAGGTGGGTTGACGGCTTTTTTGCAGTTTTACTCTTGCGCAGCAAGTCAAAGAAGTTCATGCCGTGCATGCCCAGCGTTCAGCGGTTGGCTGTGTCTGCATTTGCCATGGTTGGAGGCTTCACTGCAATTGTGGAACCATGTTGCCTTCTCGGCGATGCCTGCGATCGCTGCATTTCGTTAGACCAGTCCGCGTTAGAATCTATGCGTGTCAGTAGACAGGCCCGATCAAAGGCGGTTAGATTCTTAAGGAGGTTTAACGGTTTCTATGAACCCAGACACGATCACTGAAACAATTCAAAAAGGGTTTCGCGTCACGCTGGGGGCCACCGCCTCGTTAGTGGATGCGCTCCGAGATCCAGAGGCTTCCCAAGAAAAGTTTGGCAACATCTCTGATTTTGAGGTGCTCGCGCGCGAACTCGAAGCCAAGGGCACCGATACGGAACGGGAAGCCCGTGCTGTCATGGATTCGATGATGAGTCAAGTGGGTCAGATGCCCAATCCATTTGCTCAACCCCCCGCTTCGGAGGCAACCGTAGACACCTACGCCAGCCCAGTAGCAGATGCGTCTGTACAGTCTGAGCTGGAGTTGCTCACGGCGGAGTTGTCAACTCTACGTCAAGAGCTAGAGTCGCTCAAGGCGCAGCCGGATTGACCCCGATTCGCCAAATTAAAGTATCAGGCCAGCCAGGATTGAGATATTCTCTCAATCCTGGCTGTTTAAATTTACATATTTAAGCTAGGTATTTGGTCGCCTACGCAAAGGAGGAACCCAAATCGGGGGGAACGTCTTGCCAGCGCCCGGGCCCGATCGCTCGTAAGGCTTCTGTGAGGTTGACGTCACCGGTGTAAAGTGCTTTCCCGATAATGACGCCGCTCACACCCAGTCTTTCGAGTGTTAGCAAGCTTAGCAAGTCGGTTACTGAGCTTACTCCCCCAGAGGCAATGATTGGGACCGATGTCGCTTCGGCGATCGCTCGTAACGCTTCTAGATTTGGGCCTTTGAGGGTACCATCGCGTTTGATGTCAGTGTAGATGACTGCGGCCGCACCCCGCTGAGCCATGTCTTGCGCCAGGGCGATCGCATCTAATTCAGACGTTTCTAGCCAGCCGCGAGTGGCGACTTTGCTGTCACGGGCATCGATCCCGACGATGATTTGCCCTGGAAACTCAACACTTAAGGTGCTCACAAGGTTTGGATTTTCAACCGCGGCGGTGCCGAGAATGGCATATCGCACACCGATATTAAAGAGCACCGCCACACGATCTCGATTGCGCAAACCGCCGCCGACCTCGATGGGAATGTCAACTGCCGCGGCGATCGCCTCGATGGCCTGGACGTTTTCTGGTTTACCTGCTTTGGCCCCATCTAGATCGACAAGGTGTAGCCGGGTCGCACCCTCATCGGCCCAGCGCCGAGCAACATCGACTGGATTTTCATTAAATACCTGAGATTGGTTATAGTCGCCCTGATACAGACGGACACAACGGCCTTCTAGCAAATCAATAGCAGGAATGACTTCCATAAAGTAAGGTGCGATCGCTTCCATCAGGAACCCATTGTATCGGTTGGCATCCGCTTCTCATCCAAGCACCTGTACGCCCTTAATGTCTACAAAACCTCTGATCTTTCGGCAAAGGCAGCGCTTTACAAGCGGAACTGGCAGATTGCCCTGCAAAGATCACTGAGTCCATAGAAAATAAAAATATGATTTCTTTATATTTTGATCATTGGCTGAAGTGGTGCAATCTCCACAGTTATTGCACGGGCTAAACCGTTTGACCTGATAGCCGGTTTTAACAAATGGGCAATATAAAATCGCACTGCTCTTCAGGTTCAAAGGCCCACTTTAATGCGATCGCTTTTTTCCTTCAGTGTGGTTGCAGAGCTTTGGACTTTCATCCTGGTCGATCTATCAGCATAGTTGTCAAAGATTGTTTTGATAGCGGCTGCCATGGCCTGAGCAAAATATCAACACGGCAATTCCCTTCCCTACACTGTCCAGAGATTGCTCTGGTTGGCTCTCATGTCTACCTGGTTAAAGTCTGTTGTAAGCCCTTTTAAGGCTCGTCTCTCGAGACATATTGCTCTGTGGGTATTTGGCAGCATTCTATTGATTGAAGCGGTGATCGTGATTCCCTCTTGGCAAAAAAGAGAACATGATTTGTTGCAGGACTTAGAGGAAATTAGCTTTGCGTCACTTCTGCCCTGGGCTAGTCTTGCCGCAGCCGAAGATGAGTCCCTAAACCTACAGTCTGTCCAAGACAATGTGACGCTGCCTGCAAACATCAAGGGGGCGCGACTATATCGCCCTAGTGGCGAAATCATTACCCAATTTGGTGAGCTGCCCGCAATTACGTTTACCCAAACTCAAGACGGGCAAATTGTGCGTAAACGGACTCGGAAGTTGCAGCGCTACGATATTGGCTGGTCGGGCGACACTCTGCAACAGGACTATACGCTTATCGTCAGATTAGATGACTCTAGCGTCAATGCGGAGATCATCGACTACTTTTGGCGCATGATGTTTTTTATCTTTGTTATCTGTATATTTGTGACTAGCGCGACAATGTTGGCCTTAGGACCAGCGGTGATCAAGCCAATATTACGGCTACGCGATGATTTATTACTGGCAGCTAGCAAAGTTGCTGAAGATGCACCTAAAACAGCTGAATTCTACTCTCTCTCAGTGCAGCGAAAGGATGAACTTGGAGAGGTGATGGCGGCTTTCAATATTATGCTCGGCCAAGTCTCTCAAAATATTACTCGTCTTAAAGATAACGAAATTCAGCTATTAGAGGAGCGAGAGCAAGAGCTTGCTCATGCAAGGGATGAAGCTTTGGCAGCAGCACAAGCGAAAAGTGATTTTCTAGCCACCATGAGCCATGAAATAAGAACTCCGATGAATGGCGTGATTGGTATGACTAGTCTATTGTTAAATACTAGTCTTACAGCAACTCAAAAAGACTATACGGAAACGATTCGCAATTGTGGAAATTCATTGCTTACTATCATTAACGATATCTTGGATTTTTCAAAGATTGAGGCTGGTCAATTTGAGCTGGAAGAGTATCCCTTTGAGCTGCGGCAATGCTTAGAACAAACATTGGAATTATTTGCTAAGAGCGCAACCGATAAAAGATTAGAACTCACTTATTATGTCGAGCCTACAGTTCCCAACTACCTATTAGGAGATGTCACCCGACTACGGCAAATATTGGTGAATCTGGTTGGCAATGCCATCAAATTTACCCATGAAGGGGAGGTTTCTGTTCGAGTTAGCAGCCAGGAGCTGTCGTCTCGAACAGGCGATCGCTCGAAAATCAAAATAAATATCGATGTGCAAGATACCGGGATTGGCATACCTGCAGATAAGCACAATCGTCTTTTTAAGGCCTTTAGTCAGGTTGATTCATCGATTACCCGCAAATATGGTGGTACTGGCCTTGGCCTGACGATTAGCAAGCAACTGAGTCAGTTGATGGGGGGTGATTTATCGGTCACAAGTGAGGTTGGTAAAGGGTCATGCTTCTCATTTTCTATTATTGCTGAGGCAATCAAGACGGTTCCTACATCTAGTCATGCCACTGAAATTTCAGATGGCAACCTATCAGACAAGCGCGTTTTAATCGTGGATGACAATGCTACTAACCGCAGAATTTTGAGCCTCCAAGCTCAAACTTGGGGAATTCAGGCAGTCGCCGTTGAGTCGGCCGCGGCAGCCCTAATGCAGCTGGCGGAGATGGATGAATTCGATGCGGCCATCTTGGATATGCAAATGCCTGACGTTGATGGCCTTAGGCTGGCGCAGAAAATTCGACAGCATCCGAAGGGGCAGTCGCTACCACTAATCATGCTGACATCAGTTAATCAGGCGGAGTTATCATCCGATACTTTTCAGCAGCTTGGTTTTGAGGCAGTGCTTACCAAACCGATCAGATATCACCAACTATTAGAAGCTCTGACCATAATCTTGACTAACCAGCCAGTCAAAATAGGTGATTCACCCATCAAAAAAGTCTTCGAGTTAGAAGCCACTTTTGCCCAAATTTATCCGTTGAGTATTTTGGTCGCTGAGGATAATCTGGTTAATCAAAAGCTTATCGCCACCTGGTTAGAAAAGATGGGATATCGCCCGGACATTGTGGGCAACGGATGTGAGGTACTAGATGCCCTCGAAAGACAACCTTACGATGTCGTCTTAATGGATGTGCATATGCCTGAGATGGATGGTCTGACCGCCACAGCCAGAATCTGTGAACAGTGGGGAGCCTTGCAGCGTCCTTATATTGTGGCGCTGACTGCCAGTGTGATGGAGGGCGATCGCGAACGATTTTTGTCGGTTGGCATGGATGACTATGTCAGCAAGCCGATCAACTTAGAAAAACTGATTAGTGTTTTAGAAAAAGTGCAACCCAAAATGACCCATTCAATGCCTTCCTCCCCTTCTCCATCCGAAACTCCAGCAGAACAGTCTTTGTCGCAATCGAGTCCCCTCAATACTTCTGATGAATTTGTCATCGCTACCGAGGCACAAGTGCTCGATCAGGCTGTTCTGGCCGATTATTTGGATCCATTAGGTGGCATTCATTCGGAAGCAATGGAAACCCTCAGAAGTATCTTCCTGACCGAATCTGAATCCTTAGTTGACAAAGTGCAACAGGCGATCGCAACTCACGATTTTCAACAGCTGGAAATCGCCGCCCATTCCCTCAAGTCCAGTAGCGCTGTTTTTGGTGCCGCCAGAGTTTCTCAGCTCTGTGTAGCGTTAGAAAAAGCTGGTCGCGATCAATCCCCAATCAGCTCAACTGAGGGCGAGCGCCTACGCCATGAACTGTCTCAGTTTCATACGGCTTTCAAAGCGATTTGAATGAGCGATTGGCCTCTCCCCCTGCTGAGCTGAGGTGTGTGCCTCCATCGCTACACTAGACCCGTGAGCTTTTAGGAACTTCTTTATGAGGTGGAGACCAGGAGTCGTTCTATTCGGGATTGGCGCGATTTTGGCGGGAGGGCTGTTTTTAGGTGCTTATAGTGCAGCCTCCGCCCCAGTGCCGGATGGCTTTCCGCCACCAACTGCTCAGCACGTAATTGAACTGAAACAATATCCGGCGTACCGGGCCGCCACGATTGCCATTAGTGGTGATCTTGATAGTGCACCAGCGCAGGCATTTTCTCCGCTTTATGAGCACATCAGCAGCAATCAAATTTCTATGACGGCTCCCGTTGAGACCCGATATCCGACAACCACTTTAGATGCTGACTTTTCGGAAGGCAAAGCTGTAGTCTCCTTTCTATACCAGAGTCTCGATGTTGTCCCAGAGTCGGTGACCCCCAATATTCAAATCGAAGATATGCCACCCACTTTAGTTGTGAGTTTGGTGATGCGAGGCAGCTACCGCTATGAGATGTACACCGAAAGTCTACAAAAGCTTCAGGATTGGTTGCTCGCTCATCCTGACTATCGTGTGGCTGGTACCCCCCGAAGGTTGTTTTACGATGGGCCGTTTGTACCGACCCCCTTCAAGCGCAGCGAGGTGCAAATACCTGTGCAGCCACAATAGGGTGGGCGCTCCAAGACGACCCATGCCAGTTATTTTTGCCACCATGCTAAAGTTCAACTGTTTGTTGTAAGCAATGGCCCTGCCCCCCCTTGGGTTGATGCGGCAGCCAATCATTAGGGGGCGATCGCCCATAATCTGCCGACCACTGCTCTCATACTGTAACCCTCAAAACTGAGCTTAAACTGATGTTTTTAGGTCGCAGGAGTCTGGCAGATGAGGCAAAATCGGCAGAATTTATATCGCTTTTAAAGTTTGATCCCAGTGTAGAAACCTGATTTTCTCAGGCTGTTTATAGACAGCCGCAATATGAGATGACACTTGTTTGCGAATTGGAAACCGGCGCCCTTTGAACGAGAGAACTGATGGAAATTGGCATCAACATTGTCGGCCTTGTATTGGCCATCTGTTTAGCATGGGTTCACATCTTTGCCAGCCGTACTCAATGGCTGAGTAGCATTCCTCAGCAGTGGTGGATTTCCGTTGCTGGTGGCGTTTCAATCGCCTACATCTTCCTCGACATCTTGCCCGAACTCAGTCGCGCCCAAGACGAGATCGAGCATAGTCGAGTAGGTATGATTGTCTATTTAGAGCACCATGTATACCTCTTAGCGTTGTTAGGGCTCGCAATTTTTTATGGTCTTGAGAAACTAGCCCGGCGATCGCGCTCCCAACGGGAGACCTCTCAAGGTGAAGATACGACGCACCCTGGCGTATTTTGGGTGCACATTCTCTTTTTTGCCAGCTATAACCTGATATTGGGCTATCTGCTCCGAGAGTCAGAAGACCATGGCTTCATCGCCTGCGTTACTCTCTTCGTTGCCCTGGCACTTCATTTTGCGGTCAATGATGGCGGTCTGAGAGAACATCACAAGCAAATGTATGACCGAGTGGGCCGCTGGATGTTGGCCGGTTTCATCGTATTAGGTTGGGCTTTAGGAGAAGTTTTTCATTTAGAAGAAGCGAGTATTTTAGCTGTTTGGGCATTGGTATCGGGCAGCCTCTTTCTGAATGTACTGAAAGAGGAACTCCCCGCAGAAGAAGAAAGCCATTTTGGTCTATTTTTGGTTGGGGCCGTCTGCTATTCTCTCGTGTTGCTAGCGCTTTAGGCTGGGGAAAGGGGATAAGCAATTACGGTCATAGTGATGGACGCAGGCAGTATGCGACTTACGACTGATTCTCTAACTGTAAGGCTTTTTCAAAAGGCGTAAATGCGTGGGGCTAAACACACCGTCAGTGCCCAAAACAGCAGATTGAGGGGAATGCCAATGCGCATAAAATCTGTGAATTTATAACCGCCAGGGCCATACACCATTAGATTAGTTTGATAGCCAATCGGGGTGGAAAAGCTAGCAGACGCCCCAATCATAATCGCGATAATAAACGGCATGTAACTGACCTCTAAGGCCTCAGAAACTGAGAGCGCAATAGGAAACATTAGAGCCGCTGCGGCATTGTTAGTGATAGTTTCTGTGAGGAGAGTGGTTACACCATACACCACCGCTAAGGCAATAAAAGGATTGCTACCCGCAATATTCAAAAACGTGCTGGCGATCGCTCCCGCCGCTCCGGTCACCTGCATGGCTTCGCTAATGCCAAGGGCCGCTGCAATCACCAATAGGACAGACCATTCAATACTTTGCAAGGCGCGGGCCGGTGCACAGCAGCCCGTTACCAACATCAGAATAGCGGCCAGCACTGCCGCTTTGAGCATGCTGAGCCATCCTAAGCCTGCCAGCACTACCATCAGGATGAGGGCGGCGATTGCGACGGGTGCTTTGTTATGGCGTAGCGGTTCTGAGTCGGGCAAATCACTGACCAGGTAAAAATCACTGGAAACGCGCTGCCGTTCCAAAAATTGTGGGTGGGTTTCTAATAGCAAGGTATCGCCAGGCCGTAAGCGGATGTCACCAATTTTTCCCTGCAAACGTTCACCGTTCCTCGCCACGGCCAACACTACGGCATTATACCGAGAACGAAATTGGCCTTCCCGAATGGTTTTACCCACCAATGAAAACGTGTTGGAAACGACCGCCTCAATAAGTCGTCGCTCGGTACGAGGGGTATCCAACTTAAACACTTGATCCGTTGCCGGAGACAATCCGCGAATACGGTTCAAATCGATGATTGAATCAACAATCCCTACAAACACCAACTGATCATTCTCCCGTAAGGTTTCCTGGGGGCTTACCGCTGGAATAATCTGTCGCCCCCGCGCAATTTCTGCCAGATAAAGACCTGGTAGGTGTCGGAGGCCCGCTTGTTCTACTGTCTTACCCGCCAAGGGGCTACGCGGCTCGATGAACATTTCGACCGTGTATTGGCGCATGTCTTCCGGGTTGCCCATCACCGGTTTGCGATTGGGCAGTAGCCATCGCTGACCTAAAAACAGAAATATCAATCCCGCGATCGCGCAGGGTAAACCTACCGGGGTAATGTCAAACAGCCTCAAGCCCGGGTTATCTATGGCCTCGACCAAAAGGCCACTCACCACGAGGTTGGTGCTGGTGCCAATAAGCGTACACAGTCCCCCAAAGATTGAAGCGTAACTCAGAGGGATCATTAATTTAGACGGGCTAATCCGGAGCTTGCGGCACCAGTCCCCTACCACCGGGATAAACATCGCTACCACTGGCGTGTTGTTGAGAAAGGCACTCAGCACCATCACCGGGATCGTCAGTCGCGCGAAGGTGGTTGAGCGCCGCTTGGGCAACCCCAATACCTGCTGCGAGATCCAATCCAGTGCCCCAGTCTGCTGGAGCCCTGTTACCACAAAGTAGAGGACTCCAACGGTCACCATGCCATCATTGCTAAATCCTTTTAGAGCTTCAGCCGTGGAGAGCACCCCAGTGACATATAGAACAGCCAGCGCCCCCAAAAACACAATTTCTGCTGGCAAGGTAGTGACTGCATTGAGCACAAATGCCATCACAGTGACTGCCAATGTCAGCCAGCCTTGCCAAGCTAATGACGATAAGGGCCAGTTAATTGCCGGTAGCAGATTAGGCGCGATCGCCATACTCCCTAAAAACATTCCCCCTAGCAACACTGCCAGAGCTTGACGCTGTCGTCGCCGAGTCCACTGTTGTCCAACTACCCGTTCTAGCTGCATAAATTTACTCGTCTACGACATCAACTCTAATCGTATGTCACGCCTTTGTGAGTGCTGTTCATCGTTTGTTTGACCTGTGGATTGGGCACGTACCAGGGTCACAAAGGTATTGCAATCGCCATAAGTAACCGATGCACAGCCCACTCCGTTGCCCTCAAGTAAGGTGTGGCCGAGTCGTTTCTAACCCTTGGTTCACAATCTTCGACTTAAGCGTCTGCATCAATACCAGTGAAGATACAGTTCCTCAAGATAACTGCCCTGCCAAATCGTGCCCAGTTAGGGCTGTGGCTTATCAGAAAATTCCGCGTTGACTGTGAAGCCCAGATGTAGATGTTGCGGAAATCACCCGCAGCCATCGGCTAACTTGAACTATGCCGGTTCCTCGCCGCGAACAGCATCTACGGTGCTCAACAAAAATGTCCTCAGGCGATCGCCACAGCCCCACCACGACGCGGATCACCCGCTCCCTGGAAAGTGCCATATCCACCTATACCCACAGCGTGGACGCCGCCAAAATAGAGATTGGGCTGTCCCCAAGCAATGGCTGCCTTTGTATCTGGTAGGGGTAAAAGCGTTTCCACGGATCCTGTCTCCTGTGGCTCACCCTGTAAAGTGCCTCGTTCCCAGTGAATCCGGGGTGCCTCAATCGCCGCCGCCAACGGTAGATGAAAGTCGACGACGTTAGAGATGACCTGCAATATGGCCGTCCGGATGCGATTAGACCCACCTGAACCCAGCACAATATATGGCTTGCCTTCTCTAAGGATCATGGTTGGTGCCATCATCGATGAAATGCGTTGGTCAGGCTGCCACTGATGAAAGCCCTGGGGATGCAAATCTTCCTCGCCCAGCATATTGTTCATCATGATGCCGGTTTGAGGCACCACGTAGGAGGACCCTTCGCCATTGGAGGTGGTGACACTAGCAGCATTCCCTTCCGCATCAATCACGCTGACATGTGTCGTGCTGCCCAAACGGTTGATCCGGTCAGCCAGCAACTGACGATAGGTTGACAGACACTCCGACGACAAAAACTTTTGGGTGATCCTGTCGTCCATTATCGCGTGATCCAACCTTTGCCGGCGCGCGCCGTTGGTAATCGCCATCACCTGAGCTAAGCAGCTAAGATGCTCATCACCGCCGTGGGCCAATTGCGATAGGTCGAGGCTTTCTAATAGCTCAAGGGCAAAGGCAATCAGCATTCCTCCTGAACTCGGGGGCGGATTAGTCAGCAGTACCGTGTCGCGGTACTGCACACTGAGCGGTTCTCGTTCAATTACCTGGTACTGCTGAAAGTCTTCTAGAGTCAGGTACCCACCCAAGGTCTGACAATCATGCACAATTTGGTGGGCGATCGCCCCTCGGTAGAAGGCCGTGGCACCCTGCTCAGCGATTAACTGCAACATGTCGGCCAACTCAGGCATTTGCAATGTATCGCCCGTCTGCAATACCCGTCCGTTTTGCGTTGTATAAAGGGTCTGCGCAGCTGGGGTCGCTGTCAAAATTGGGGTCAGCAAGTCAAATAAATAAGCTAAAAAAGGACTGACCGTAACCCCCTGCTGCGCCTGTTTGATTGCGGGTTGAGAGATCGTGGTCAATGGCAGCCGCCCCAATTGTTGATGCACGTGCAGTAGTCCAGCGACCATTCCGGGGACGGCAATTGAGCCGAGGCCAATGTGAAACTCTTGAACCGTGTCACCAAAATTTGCGTGAATCGGATAGAAATCTGGCTTAATTGATAGGCGATTATTTTTCGGGGTTTGAGTGAAAAAGTCAAACAGCCGGTTTTTACCTGACTGCGTATGGGCCAGCAAAAAGCCCCCGCCCCCGGCTGAGGTCAGCACTGACTCAGTGACCCAGGCAGTCATCACTGCGGCGATCGCCGCGTCAAATGCGTTTCCCCCCTGGCGCAATATCTCAGCTCCTGCCGCCGCCGTTAGTGGATGACCCGCTGCGACGACTCCGCTACGGTTAGCCGATTGAGACATTACCACAACCCCTCAGCACCGATCACTGTGCTCCTTACTCTACCGCCCTCGGTCCACTTAGGCGTAGCTGATTTTCGGGTAAAGATTGGCAAATCGCTCAAGACCCGGCAGTATAGGGCAGTGAAGCGTCAGTAAACGGCACATGGCTACATCAACGGTCTTAATTACCGGTTGCTCGTCGGGTATTGGACGATCGCTCTGTTGGGAATTTCATCATCGAGGATATGCGGTGATCGCCACCGCTCGTCAGCTAGCGTCACTGGCTGAGCTCAGAGCGGCTGGGATGCAGACACAACAACTTGACGTGACGCAGACTGACGCCATTCAGTCGTTGGCTGCCACCTTAAAAAGGGAGCAGGTCGCGATCGATATTCTGGTGAACAATGCCGGTTATGGCTTGTTTGGTCCCCTAATGGATCTGACGCCCGACGAAATTTCACATCAGCTTGCTACCAACGTCGTCGCGCCGGTAGCCATGGTTCAGGCGATCGCTCCTTTGATGAAAAGTCAGGGCAGTGGACTGATCCTCAATATTGCCAGCGTTTCCAGTATTTTCGTTACACCCTTTGCGGGGGCTTACTGTGGTTCTAAAGCGGCTCTCCGCATGATGTCTGATGCCTTGAGAATGGAGCTAGCACCTTTCGGAATTCGAGTAGTGACCGTACATCCAGGGGCGATCGCCTCAGGCTTTGGCCACAATGCCAAGCTGCCTCAGTCTACACTGGCTGCCCAGAACTCCTGGTATGTCGCCATTGCCGATAAGGTGCAAATGCGGGCAACGCTGTCGCAGCAAAATGCCACGCCGACCCAGGGCTTCGCTCGGGAACTGGTCAAAGCAGTTGATCGCTCGATTCTCCCTCCAGAACTGTGGCTCGGCAATAAAAGCTCTCAGTTGCCGTGGCTTAAACGCTGGCTACCGACTCCGATACTTGATCGGTTGTTGAAGCAGCGGTTTGGGTTAGTACAGCTCAAATCCGAGTCAACTTAGAGTTATTGTCTTATCTGAAATGTAAAGGGCGCTGGCCAACCCATGTCACGATTTGCCTACAGTGCATTGTTCCAAAAGTTAGCATCCCCGCTGCACTCAGGGTCTTTGAACGTTTTGATGTTTCCTAACAGCGTTGTCACCACCACGCACTGTCGTAGGGAACTGTTGTCTGGGGTATTCTCCGGGCTAATTTTTACGACAATTGGCAAGTCTTGATCGTCGCGTACCATCCCTTGATAGTTGAACGAGATCTTTGTGATGTTAGGCGTGCCTGAGGTGGGGGAGATCGCGTCGAGCGTTACCATGCCTGCCCTCAGGCCGCTCGGCCCCAAAGTCTCCACAAAACCGTCTACGTCAATTGTCGGTAGGTCAGCCGTTTCATCAATGGTGACGGTGACGTTACTCCGTTGCGCGATCGCCTCTTGTTGAGCCGATTTCAGTACTTGCTCAAGGTCATTTTCCACTGCGCTGACGCGCTGACGGGCGACATAAGAGAGCCAGCTCGGTGCTGCGATCGCCGCCAATATCGCTACGATGACGACAACCGCGAGTACTTCAATGAGTGTAAAGCCGGCATTTGACTGCTGTTTTTGATCTATGGTCGGAGGAATCATAGTGACGAGTAAGGGTAGCTTTTACCAGAGACTTGAGTGACTTGACTAAGTAGGGTCGTTTTGGATAACGCCGCGGATCAAAACCTGAGACTCTAGCTTGGGCAAGTTGCTAGAGTTACTAAATCCATCAATCACATTACTGTCGCTGAGCGCATCACCCTGTAGATAAACAATGACCGATTTGTTCAGGTCTTCACTATTGACACCATCCGGCTGAGCTACGCAGACATAAAAGCTATCGGACGCCGTCGGAGTTCTTGCGTAGGTAACACCAGTCGCCGCCAAGGTTGGACAGGCTGTGGTATTTGCGGTTGTCACCGTCCCTACAAAATCAGTCAGAACATTGCTGTTGCCACTAGTAGAAGCCCCCCCGGCGGCCTTACGCCAGTTCGCAAAAGAATTAAACTCGGGCGGGGTTGTCCCTGGTACCAAATCGGTTGGATCAGCATATCCAGCAGTGGGGGTCAAGGCGTTGGTTGCAATGGATGAATAGGCTGGTAGCTCATACCGGATAATCCGCGAAGGGCCTTCCCAAATATCGCCTGCTGCATTGTTCTGTAAAAAGTAAACGACTAATGTGTAGGTGCTTTGCCGCACCAGCAGAGTTTCGCACTCATCTTTCGCCGTACTGCCAGCTGTTTGGTTGTTGCAGTAGGTGGTTAAATCATCAATATTATCGTCGGAAATTGGATCTAACCGCCAAAAGGCCAGTACTGGCGTTGCACCCGCTGGCTCGTCATCAAGCTGAGCCATCAGGTTGTAGCTACTGGTGAAGTCACTGTAAACAAAGACTGACTCGCTTAAATCGCGAGTAATGTAATCGATCGCCCGCCGCATACTTTGCTGGGTCTGGGTGAGCTTTTCTTCCCGAGTGTTGACGGTCAGCATCTCAACAACTAAAAAGAGCAGGCTACTGACGATAATGCCACCGATCAGAATGGCCACCAGTAGCTCAAGCAGGGTAAAGCCACCTTGGCTCTGACCATGGGGCTTTAACCTTCGGACCAGTTTGGTTGAGAATACTGTAAACATGGGCTTGACCCTACCGATTGACTGACAGTGACAAAAAACAGCGAGCCATCCTAATTGCAAGCCGGCGGTTTAACCGGCGTTCCGCTAGTGTCTGTGTAATCGATGAGGTTACACAAAGATTCCGAATTTTCAATCAGCGACAAATTAGAGTAAAGCGCTGCCAGGGGTTTTTCGCGTCGCTCGCCAGTGCTATTGCTCATGCCCAGCTGAGCTTCATCCGTTGCGAGCGCGCCGGTGGCACCGTCGACGGCATCATGCTGATAGACCCGAACGCCCATTTCGTAGGCCCGATTAATGTTGCCTTTCTGCACTAAATAACTTTGCACCACAAAGTCGAAATCGCTGTCTTGATCAATATCAACCTCGCGCAAAGTGGTAGCCGTATCACTCAGGCCAGTGGGTCCCGCTACGCTGGGGGCACGATCGCCGGCAACCGTGACGATTTCGGGCAGGTTCGTTAAGTTAGCAAAATTGTTCTGCTGCTCAAACTGAACTCTAACGCGGTCAATCTCGCTTTGGGCCAGCTCTAGGGCCTGCTCTGACCGCTGACTCTGCACCCGAGTCGCCACAGAGGCTACCATCATTGGGGCAATGGCTGCTCCCGTGATGCCCACCACCACGATCGCCATGATGCATTCCACCAACGTCAGTCCGGCTTCGGTCGAGTGGCCAGCGGCCTTGACTAGGGGACGCGCGGCTGGCGATCGGGAGTGGGATGGAGTCAAGTTAGCGCTCATGGGTCATTTCCCTTATCGGGCAGATACAGGACTTGGGCAATACGAATACAGCAGACATTAAGGACAGTAGTTGGGGAAGATCTTGGCACCGGCCTTGGTGGTGGCACACTTGAGGTTTTCCACATAGGGGTCATCGGCGGCAACCTCGCGATAGTATTCACTGCGATCGCGCCCTACCTCAGTAAATCGGCGAGCTGCCGGGGCCGGCGGGTTATAGAGCAGACCCACATCAAAACCCCAACGACGGTTGGGCGGTCGATAGTGGTAGAGCCACTCTGCCGCTGCGGGTGTTGTCCCAGGTTCCCAGGCCTCTTGGTCGTAAGGCCCGGTCGCTGTCGTGGAGAAGTTGAGCTGAATGAACGAACCGCTAATGTATAAAGCTTGTCCATTTTGCCCCCCCCAGTTTTCTAGGAATCGAGGATAGTTATGCAAACCGCCATAGGACTCATTGGGGCGCTCGGGCACGATACCACAAACAAAAGTCGCGTTGACATAGTAGTTAGTGCTAGGAGCCGGCATGTTAGCTCGGCGCGGATCTCGCTCGCCCATTGCGAGATAGTCAGCAGCGTCGGTTAGAACGTCAAAATACTCATTGATGGTGCCGGTGCCATCATCCATGTAAAAAGTGCCGTTGCGATCTACCCAGATGGGCGAAGTGGAGTTGCTATAGTCAGCGACATCACCATTTCCTCGGACCCAGGGGCCATCGCTTAACGGTCGGTTAAACGAGGCAAAGGACGAATCAGTGGCATTAGCCGCCTGGAAGGCATCCTCGATCGCACCATCTTGAAACTCACCTGATAGCACCGTCAACGCATCGGACAAAATCTCGACAGGCCGCCAATGGTCAACCTGCAGATCAGAAAACGAGTCTAAATTGAGCAGGTTTTCGGTACGGCTGTCGTAAAAGTCGTTGGTGGTGAAGTCTTTGTCCTGGAGGGTATAGGTAAACTCCTCTAGGAAACCATCGGTGTCACCCGTGGAGCTATGCAGGTTGAAGTTGCCCAAAATGTAGGCTGAGTCAGGGGAGACAAAGGTCGTGCCATTTTGTCAACCGCTGGATGGATTGCCACCACTAAAGTCAGCCGGAGCCCCAGTCCTCGTTCTAAACCGGAAGCCATGGGGACGGCGATCGGGGTCGGGGGCGAAGTCGACCGGTTTGATGTTGACCTTGGAAGTTTGTAAAGGCGGATCCTGCATCTCAGTGCCTGGCTCTACATTCATCCGGCAGGCCGCAACTGTTTCGATGTTGTAAGTTCCCCCCGAAGCGGCTAAACCAGCACACGTTGTGGGACTACTCGCATCCTGGGGACGCACGATAGAGTCTTCGCGCATGGCATCTTCGCGGGCAGCATAAAGGATACCTTCCGTCGCGAAGTCAGTGTCAATGGCCGGGTCATCGGGCTTAGACGGCAGCCAATAGTCACCAGTTCCACTGGTTTTAGTTTGAGTAATAGCCTCGATATCGATGTCAAGCACCCGAACAGCGAGCTGCTCTCGACCATTGAAGACTCCTTTATCCAAAAAGGGCACATCAATGCCTGAGCCGGCCGGCACCTGGATCCGAAAGGCTTGTGCTGAATCATCTGGGTCAGTCAAGCCGCTTGCGTTTGTCGCAGCCGGTATTATCCACGATGCATTAGTCGCCCCTAAAACTGCCTTCATTGAGTCAATCTCAAGGTTGGTGATGGCTTTGAAAACTTCGGCCGCTACAGAGTTGGTATTTCCACCGTTTGCATTACTGATATCGGTACTAGCTACATAAGGCTCAGTTGCAGGCTGAGTATGGTTGTAGTTAGTAGGGGCCCCTTCGTCTTGACCATCATGATCGTGATTAACAGTTGGGAAGAGGTAGTACAAAGATGGATACTTGACGGCCCTAATTGTACTCGTGTCAGCTGCGTTAGGCTGGCTAGGACATAGCGCTAGAGCTAATGTCAGCGCTTCCTCAGGATTAGCACTCTTGCTAGCAAACTCGTTAGGATCACATTTGACTGAATAAGTGGCACTGGCAGCGTAAACGGAAGGTGCCGGAGCTGGAGAAGCTGCAAGTGTGAAGTTGCCAGCTATTGGATCATAAGTACCGAAAGTAGAAAACGAATTAGTGGCAGCAGCAGGCAGACCACGGACAGATTCAAATCCATACAGGCGATCTCGCTCGATTTGCCAATAATCATTAGCTATTCGCAGTCGCTTAATATCGTCATCGGCTTCAGTCAAAGGCTCAGCCGCTGTAATCGCTTCAATCCATTGATCAATGGATGTACCATCAGCATCTGCTGGTGCAATCCCATTAGTTGCAGCACCAACTCGGTCAAACAATAGCTTGGCCAATCCGCTATCGCTGATACCGTCAGGTGACGCTACTGGAGGAGTTCCTGGCGTTGTGGTGTCTTCAAACCACTGGGCTGCAGTAATCGCAACGTATTCGTCATAAATATTATCCAGATTGTAGGCTAGCAAGCTCATCGTGCAGGCAGCACTGTGCAGCGTTGATTGATCAGCAAAGCTGAGTGCGTTGTAAGCAGTACCGCTATCAAAAATACGGCGCAACTTTGAAACATCTCCCCACATGTTCATCTCAGGGTAGGGATGAACAACTGTCCCACCGATTTCCTGTACTGGGGCAAACGAAGGAGCGCCGCCTTCTGGATCACCGGCAAAATAAGCCCAGTTACGAAGAGCTTTACCAAGAGTATTGGTCGAGCCAACTGCTGTAGCGAATTTGCCAGCATCATCAAAGCCACTCGTCATATCAGTTGGAAAACTCGATTCCCAGCCGTTAGTACCTTTTCCATGCAGGAAATCCAGCTTGAGTGCTCCGCTAGGGTAGGTTTCAAAGGTGCGACTATCAATTACGGTTTGCTCAGTGCCAGGATGGGCTGTCAACGCCATGCAAGCCGCCGGAAATTCACCATTAGAGGCCATTGAACCCGGCCCTTCGTAGTGGTAGACGGCCATACCCTGTACAGCCGCCAAATTATCCCGCAGGGAGGTTTGCTGACGATACTCATGGATACCTTTACCCGCATCGCCATCTCCGGTGAGTGCAGCAGCAGGGGGATAAAGTGCTTCCCCCGCAGAGGTGCCCGTGGTGATGCCGCTAGGGTCATAGCCCCAACCGTTTTCATCACCTAACTCTAGGCGCTGGCCAACGACTAATCGCAATCCCCCTTTGATGGCCTGTCGTTCCCAGTAACCGTCTAAGCCATTCTCATCTTCGATTAAGTCGTCGGTAAACGTCGTAATAGCATCGCCAACGCTTTTATCATCGCCAGGGCCCGGACCCTGTTCTAGACTCAAATCGTCATCGTTGGCGTCGTAGCGCGGCTTAGGTCCCCAGCGATTATAAGCCCGATAAAAGTCGTCAACATAGGGCCGAGCGGTGGGGTCATAAACGATGCGGCCTGTGACGACAAAGTTACTAGCCTCCCAAGCCGCCGGTCGGTTCCAGGTGCTGTCGTCGACGTGTTCTGAGCGGTCCCGCAGGTATAGCTTAATCGGGTTCATCGCCACATCGCCCGGCGCACCCCCGTTTACTGAGTCGTTGCCGTTGGTGAGAGCTGTACCCAGCGTGGGGACAACGCGATCGCCATTAAAGAGGTGAAACTCCACGTCAGGGCCGCCGTAATCGTTTTCCTTCATGCGGCCCTTGATGGCTTGTCCCTGGAAAGTGACATCGGGGGTGCCGTCATTGTCGTCGTCGTACTCAATCTCACCCAGGGTAATCTCAGAAGACGTGTCGTTGTACAGGCAAGATTTGTGGGAGGTCAGCATGTAGGAGACTAGCGCATCGTTGACGATGAGGCTGCCATCTGTGTGCATAGCCCCATTCCACTTGAAGGCCGCACCTGGAAAGACATCGAGGTCGTAGCGGAACCATGCTCCCCACTTGTTGGCGGCCGAGGCGATGCGCGACTGCTGAAACTCTAAACTCTCAAAGGTTTGATTAGGGCCACCAGTGTTGTTACCAACAAAAGCAGTTACCTGGAAATTCTTCTGAATATCAGAAGAAGTGCTAGTTTCGACTGCTTGCCAGCCTTCCTCAACCACTGCCGCACTGGGGCAAGCACCGATCGCCTCGGTGGTAGCTAGGGGGCCAGTCCGAGTCACTAAGGCATCGGCCTTGTCGTCATCGGCTTTAGCAAAGAGATCGACGGCTGTGCCACCAGGCGTGTCTGCCTGATGGTCAACCAAAATTGAGTAAACCGCGGTTTCTCCCGACTCAATCTGACCGTTGGCGTTGACGTCAGCATCAAACGACCAAGCATTGTCTAATCGACCGTCGCCATTAATGTCGATGCGGGGTTCATCCGGCAGGGTGTATGGGTCGGTGGTGCCGGTCAACAGGCGCAAGTCATCGCCGGCTGTGTTCAGAATGCGGTCGGTATCTGGCAGCATCATGTTGGCCAGATAGTCACTGGAAGGTACCCCAATCAGTCGGTCATCTTCGCGAAATAGAAACTCCAGCTTGGCTTTAGCTCGGTCAATGGCCGGCGTGGCCGCGTTGTAAATAACCTGCTGCTCGCGCTGACTGATTACCTGAGTGCTGCGGGTAAAAGAACGGAACGTTAACGCGCTAGCGGTGAGCACTACCATCAAGATCAACAGCAACGTCGTCGGGAAAACAAAACCCGCTTGAGGCGATCGCCGCCCTGTGATCCACAGCAGCCAGCGAAACACTGTCTGCATCAACCGCCGCAACGGTCGGCGTGATTTACCAGATTTGCGAGTATGACGACGATTAGGAAGCATAGTGGCTCACCCCAGTTAGCAAGTCCGAGACAGAAATCAACAACAAAAGCTATTTGCAGTCAATACAAGGGCAGCCACAATGGTAGCTAACCCTGCAGAAAACGACCTGACTGACTCGCGTAATAGAAGACCTGTAGATGATGTTGACGGCACGTTGGGTTAACAACACACCGCAAAGCTTAAAACCCTGAAGATTTTAGCGATTATTTTACAAAACGCCACTCTTTGTAAGGCAACGTTAAAGCTAAGATACCCCGCCGATCTGGCAAAACGATCAGTATGAGTTAAAACATTTATTACACAGAATGGCCGTGAATAAGTAAGTATTTTCAACGATCAAGTTAAGACTTGCCCCTTTGCTGTTGACTTTGTTCAACCTGTTCTTAGAAGAATCCCTCAAGGGTGGGACGTGCCAGTTTCAAGTCAACGATGGTTCCACCCATTCCCCGTAAGCTCGATAGAAAATCATAAGGTTCACCATTCAAAAATCCGTGCCATAGTCCCTGGTGGAATTGCAAATCTGAGACCCATTTTTCTAAGACCTCAAGACTGCCGCCGCGCCCAGAGACGCGATAGCGACAGGAGGAGCCCAATATATCGTCCAACCTCACGGCTCATAACAGTACGCCCTGGTAGAGACAGGCGACGC
>JBHJHA010000049.1:0-7715 GCA_050331235.1 Leptolyngbyaceae cyanobacterium | reverse complement strand
CCAAAAAGCTGTAATTCTTTCATGGTATTTATAATTAATTTTGATGTTGTGCATGTGATTGATTTTTTCCTCGCCAAACAGCTGAATCCCTTCCAGGGACTGAAACGGCAATTATCCAAAATTGGGAGAAACCAATGGCAGACTCGCCAAACAGCTGAATCCCTTCCAGGGACTGAAACCGGCATGGGTGAATGGTTTACGGCTAAGGCTCTGGCTCGCCAAACATCTGAAACCTCTGCTATACGGGCGATTCCCGCTAACGAAATCTCCTCCAGCAAGAGTTTGTCAGTCAGATGCTGGGTGGCCTCATCGATGATTTTGATTTGCGGATCTTGAACGAACTGACGTCCGCAGTTTTTACACTTGAGATTCTGCTTGCCGTTGTGGATGCGGCCTTTGTTGACTACATTGGGTGAATGACACCTTGGACAGGGGGCCGTGGGGAAGACATGAACGTAGAACCATCTCACTCTGGTTAGAGGTTCTCAAAGTTTTGCCACCGTCACATCGTCTCTTCGTTGGAGAGTTAATTCCGTATCCTTACCCGTTAAGGACTACCAGCTTGAGTAATTCAGGTCAACGGTACATTTCAGTGGCTAAATAGTGCCAGAATCACCGCATCCCATCGTAGATCTTACAAAAAAACGCGCAAAGCTATGAGTCGTCAGTATTTGGGGCTGTCTGCCTCGACCATACTTATTGTCTGCGGCCTTGTTGGCCTTGTTGGCTGCATTAGTGTTGTGGCCACCGATATCATCGGCGCAATTGTCGTTGATAGTTACAACCCGATTAGTCAGACAATTAGTGCTCTCGCCATTGAAAGGAAGGCATGGATTCAAGATGTAGGACTCAACTTGTTTGCAGCTTCCTTTGCCGCGTGTGGAGTTGGATTCATCCTCCTCAATCTAGGCAATTGGAAATGGAGAGTCGGCTCAGCTCTGCTTTTCGCTTTAGCTGCTGATATTTTGATGATTTCCGAGTTTGATAAATATGCCGATCGCGATGGTTTTGGCTCAACGGTACACCTAACCTGCGTGATCATATTAGCCACATTGTTCGCGCTAATGCTGTTGCTGACGACCCATGGTTTGTCTAAAGTGAGCCGAAACTGGCAAATTTTTAACCTAGCCACCGCCTTTACCTGGGGAGTAATGTCGCCGATTTTTTTCGTGACTCCAAACAGTTGGAATGGCGCTTATGAGCGACTCATTAGCTTAATTGTTATTGGATGGGTGACGCGAGCATCGACCCTTTTACTTGATCAAGGCAGAGCTGCAAATCAAGGTTAGGACACTCAGCTAATTGTTTGAGTGGCTCTTGGGCCTGATTGGGCAGCTGAAAAAGCGGTTGATTACGTCTAAAGCTAGATTTCAACACAACGCGACGTTGTTTACCTTACATAGGGAGTGGGGCAGTGGGGCTATATCAGGCTGGGTTACATCAGACTGACAGCTTGGAAGCAGTTTAGAGACAGTTTAGGGATAAGGGAGGCGATCGCGCCATGTTTACAGCCGAGCCCATATTGGATTTACTCTTGCGAGGACTAATCCTGACTGCCCTAGCCATGTTTTGGGTGGTGATGCTTGTCCGGGTTAACGGGCTCAGATCGTTTTCCAAAATGACCAATTTCGACTTTGTCATGACAGTCGCCGTAGGCTCCTTGCTGGCCGGGGCGGGGCAGTCCACAAGCTGGACCGCTTTTGCACAGACACTTGCGGCCATGACCTCGCTGTTTTTGGTGCAATATTTAACTGCTCGATTGCGTAAGGCCTCAAATACATTTGCAACACTCGTCCAAAATCAGCCAGTGGTGTTGATGCGTGATGGCAAAATCTTTGATGAGGCACTGGTCAAAACTCGCGTTGAAAGAAGTGACCTCATTGCCAAGCTCCGTGAAGCAAATGTGCTGGATTTTTCTGAAGTGCGCGCCGTTATCTTAGAAACGACTGGTGATATATCGGTACTTCACGGTGACCAGTGTGTAGAAGAACTCCTGCAAGGCACTCAACGGGTTGATCGTCACCACAAGGATCAAAAGAGTATTTCAAACCACCGTTAAACCAGTGCTGAGGAAGTTGGCAGAGGGGACAGAGGTGCCAGGTTGAACGTGTAGGAAAGGATTGGCTATAGCCGCTCCGGTGATCCCCGTCCCTAAAACCTGATGGCAGCTCGCGATCGCTGCCTTGGCTGAAGCTACTCCACCGATTTGTTTGGGTTTTGAGGGGGACTCTGCACCCAAAAAGCTGGTGATGTGTAACCCTCGGGCAGATAGTCTGCCGGTAGCGTGGAATGGTTGCCGTCTCGCAAGGCTGAAAAATGGGGCGATAGAATCTCGATATCTGCTTCGTTGCACTTGTCTTGAATGTTTTGGTGCAGCTCCGAGTAGATGCGCGGCATCATCGCAGGGTCGGAGGTGTAGGCATTGAGCTGATAGCTGACATTGAAATCATTCAGCGCAGTCTGCAAAACAAACGGCGTGGGTTCAGCTTCGATATGGGGGGTGGTTTTGGCTGCGGTAATTAATACCTCATGTACCTTGCGCCAGGGGACGTCGTACCCCAAGGTGACCGTGGTGTACAGCAGTAGATGCCCGTTGGCCTCTCGGCAAATGGCGCTGTAGTTAATCACGTTGTTATTGAGCACTGAGGCATTGGGAATGGTGACGGTCTCTTGCTTGGGGGTCAGCAGCCGCGTTACAAACAGTGACTTGTCAGCAACTGTGCCCACCGTGTCGTCAAGGCAAATGTAGTCGCCCAGTTGAAAAGCCCGTGTGTAGATCAGGATGATACCCGATAAGGCATTGGCCACAGCCGAAGATGATCCCAGCGTCAACAGAGCACCAAAAAAGATGGAGATGCCCTGAAATGCCGGTGATCCAAAGCCTGGTAAGTAAGGCCCTGCCATGACAAAGGCGATCGCTATAATCATCAACGTCACCAACCGAATCGTCGGCTCAATCCACTCTTCGTAAAACCAGGGGTAAGCCCCAGGACGCCCCAACTCCTCAATAATTTGTCGCGATAGCTGCACTGTGTAATAAGCGATCACGGCGATGACGCCCACCATAACTAGACTCGGCAAGTAAGCTACAAACGCCTGAGCCAAAGAATTTAAGCGGAAGGCCACATCTTGCAAGACGCTGTCGCCCAATACCTCAGTCGCGGGAAACTGACTCAGAACGAACGGCACATATAGATATAACGCCAGCAATACAAGCGCTACTCGCAGTAGCCTCACCAGACCACTCAGGAGATAGCTGCTAGCCCCGGAGTTCAGCAGCCGTACCGATTGGAACCGCACTTCTAACGTTCCTGTCTCGCGCCGATGCTGGATCTGGATAAGCAGCTTAGAAGCCAGCAAAAAGAGCCCGCGTAAAAACAAGATCAGCACGATGGTGCTCACCACCGTAACAACGATGCTGGTAATCAACCGCCGTAGACTACGCTTCTCGCGATAGGTGATCAGTCCTTGTTGAATCCGCTCAACGGCGACCTCGGCCAGTTGTGGATGCGGATCATCATACGCCGCTGCATCAGTCTCACTGATGGTTAGGATGACGGTTTCACCGGCTAGCACCACACTTTGCTGCTCGTTGATGTCAGCCCGAATATCCTCTGGGGTGATGTCAGCATTGTTGGCGATCGCCGCAATACGCTGCTCAATGATGTTTGCTCGTTCCTGGGCTGACGTAATCCCCGCAATCCCCTCTCTTACTTGAAACAGCAAAATTCCGTCAAGGAATACTGGAAAGCCATCTACCTCGTTGCTGATGACCGTTTCCTGGGGGGCTGCCGTCGCATCTGCCCCATCAGGCGTGGCCTCAAGTTGAGCTAGCGCCGGGGAGCTGACCGTGAGTATGACCATGGCCAAGGCCAAACACAGCCATCGACTTCCCCGCCGCCACAAACTAAGAATCCTTCGAGCCACAGTCATGTTCAGCGACCTACTTAAGCCTATGGATTCTATAGATAGCAACGAATGCGGCGATTACGGCAAGTGTGATAACAATTCGTTTTCTAACGGAGGAATATGGAGTCAGCTTGGGGTCTCGACCATTCCCTCAGCTTCACCCAACCGGCTCCTCACTCGGTAATTCATAATATGAGCAACGTCCACATCTACCAAGCAATTAATAGACCTCGCTGTTCCCAGAGCATGACTAAGCCACTCACGGCTACAAATGCATACACCATCTGCCGGAACTGGTCGTCACTGATTTGCTCTAAGACCCATTTGCCCAGCAAATTAGCTGGCACTGCTCCCAAGCCAATGAGCAGCCCATAACCGACATGGCCCGGTTCCAAAACGCCTAAGGCCGCATAGCTAGCCAGCTTAAAAACGTGTAAAAAAGCTTTATTAGAAGCCTTAGTGGCAATCATGGCCTCTTTTTCTAACCCATAGGAAAAATACATCGGATTCATGATTGGACCCGTGCTGCCAATGAGAGCCGAGCCAATCGAGTTTAAAAAGGCCACTGGTAAAAAGTACCAAGCTTTGATGGCGACCGGGCGATCGCTCCAGTTCAGCGCCTTGCTCAACCAATAGTTCACCACCATGACCAGCAGCGCCAGACCCAGAAACACCTGCAACCACGCCGCTTGCACCTGAGCCAGCACCACCGCGCCCAAAATTGCCCCAGCCAAACATCCCGGCAGGTACCAAGCAGTCACTTGCCAATCAATCTTTCGCCAAAAAAAGCAGCCCCGCTGGGCATTGCCAATGAGCAACCCAGTGGTGATCACCGGAGCGACCGCCTGTCCCCCCAACAGAATCGACAGTAGCGGAATCAAAATAAATGGACTGCCGCCCCCTGCTAGCATGCTAAAAAACCATGCCACAAAGCTAGCGCCAGTAATCAGTAAGGCAATAACCGGGGTCGATAGCTCTAGAGGCATAGCGGGCACGAGGACAAACGGTTCCTGAGGAAGTGATTATGGCGAAGCAACTTAACTAATCTTAACCATAGTCCAGTGTACCCGCTATAGTCCCAGGGACGCGCCTTTTGAGCCCGTATGCGCGCTGCGTCAGCCCAATGATGAGCGATAGTCAGTGAGCAACTGGGGCAAATGGTCGTAACCATCCACCCCGATCTGTTTGAGAAAGGCGGATCGATAGGCCGCTAGCGCTTGTTGAAAGGCTGCGTCGCCGAGTTGCCCCGCCAAAATGCTGACCGTGCCAGCGGGCTGATGCCACTGCTCTGAGTTGACTTGCCAGAGCAGATACATGCCTAGGGCACCGCAAAAAACGGCCATCGATGTATTTTCAAGATTTTGATAAACGATCGCCAAATAGTGATAGTTCACCCCTTGCAAATACACATCGCCAATGGCCTGGGCAATTTGTAGGCCCTGCTCGAGGGGGGCGATCGCTGCTTCATAGCGACGCAGCATCACCAACGCAATTCCCAGACTGTTGGCACAGAGGGCTTGGCTCGGCCGGTCCTGCACCTGCTCCGAAAGCTGCAAACCTTGTTCTAAATAAGTCAAGACTGACTCAATAGCCTCCGGCGCGATCGCCTGAGCTTGAGCCCGATTGACTTCGCTATAGCCAAAGTTAGCCAGAGCATTGGCTTCCCCGACGCGATCGCCCGCTTGTCGTGCCAAAATCAGCGCCCGCTGGCTGTGGGTGATCGCCGCTTCAAAGTCTTGCACCTTGACCGATGTCCGACTGAGGTGATTGAGATTGGCAATCTCACATCGCCGGTCATTCACCGCTCGAGCACTTGCTAACGCCTGCTCATGAAACTGTCGAGCCTGCTCGTATTGCCCCAGCGCCCGTTGTGAGTAACCCAACAAAGTTAAAATGCGGGCCTTGGTGTCCGTATTTGGCACTTCCTGTAAGGGTTGCTCGAGATACTCTAGGAGCGTTTTTAATGACTCTCCCGTCAGGGCTGTGAAGAGACCGCCGTAGAGGGGAAAGTAGTCTTGTTGGGCAAATTGCCGCAGCACCTGTAAGGTCATCTGAAAGCAGCCTTCTACTAAGAGGGACTGCCCCAGGGTCTGAAGACGACGTGAAAGCTGACTCCACACCACGGCAAAGGTGAGAAACGTGGCGATCGAGAGCCGCTTGCCAGCCTTGGCATCGTAGGGCTGCTGATCAAACCAGGCCACCAAGGAAATTTGTAGCCGCTGGAGGGCGATCGCCAGTTCCACCCAGGTTTGCACCTCCAGCGGCACAGGGATGCCCGCTTCAGACACGCCAGCGGTATGGCTCAGGTCGGTAAAAATCTGTTGAATCCGGGTATTTTCCACCTGCTTAGCCCAGTAGGCCCAAGGGCTCTGGGTTGTTTCACTGCCAAAGCCAATGCTCTGCCCCTGCTCATACATCCAGCTGATGACGTGGCCTTCGAGCTGTTGCCAGGTCGATAGCCCCTGCCGTAGTCCCGCCGCTAGCTCCTGTAAACTAGGTTGTGCGGTGGCCTCAGTTTCGAGCTGGCGGAGCTGCCGGGCTAGGGTCTTGATCTCATCGCGAGTAAGGTGAGCTGACTGATTGTGGTCTAGCGCCTGTAATAGCGCCGTCAATCGGGCTTGGTCACTATTGCGAATGATAGCCGAGATCGCCCCTGACAACGCGGCAGTACTTTGAGTAGCTTTTTGCCAGTGATGAAATTCGCTCTCTATCGTTATTAAGGCACGCTGACGTCGGGTGGCTTTTGCCTGTTTCAACTCGTCTGTCTCAGTGGCAACGAGGGTTTGAGTCGCTGACCGTTCCGCTGTCAAGATTGCCCCAAAGCGATCGCCGTCTCCGGGCTCAATTTCCGCCTGTAGCATTTGCAATACCTGTGACTTGGTGCGGATTTTACCCTTTAAGGTCATCGTGACGATTTGCTCAATCAGAGCAGCGTAGCGATCGGCTGGGGTGGATGCAGAACGAGCGTCAGCCATGGCAAAACATCAGGGGAAGACAAAACAATTAAATCGGTAACAAAGCCGCTTTGGGGCATTGTAGCGACCGGGCCCCCTAACCGTTAGTTCACCCCCTCGCCTCAAAGCTTGAATCGGGTAATGTTCTAGACCTTTGTAATGCGTCAAGATGATTGTGGTGTCTATCAGGTCTGCTCACCATGGTATTAGAACCGGTCTGTTGCCCTCACTGTCACACAACGGATGTCGTCCAAAATGGTCAAAGCGCGGAAGGTAAACAGCGCTATCGCTGCCGTAACGCCGAGTGCCCCCGCGCCTCATTTATCCTAAGCTACAGCTATCGGGGATACTTGTCCGAGGTGAAACAGCAAATTGCCGATCTGGCCATGAATGGTAGCGGGATTCGGGATACCGCGCGGGTGCCGCAGATCAGCCCAACCACAGTGACTGAGGAACTCAAAAAACCATTGCCAGCTTGAGGCGGTAAATCATCCCCTCCTAGAGTCCGTGGAACCGCTGCCCGCTGCAGCAATGATCGTTCGAGTCGAGGCGGCTGAAATGGATGAAATGTGGAGCTTTGTGCAGTCCAAGCGACCACAACGATGGCTGTGGCACGTGATTGATCATCGCACTGGGGACGTGCTGGCCTATGTTCTGGCCCCCCCTGAAGATCAGGCCCTTGAGGCCTTGATGGACCGGCTGAATCCCTTTGGGATTCAGCCGGTTTATACCGATGCCTGGGGCACATACTTGCGGTTCCTGGAACCGGAACAACACACCGTCGGTAAAACCTACACGCAGCGGATTGAGCGCAAGCATTTGACCTTGCGAACACGGATCAAGCGCTTGGCC
>JBHJHA010000048.1:0-24547 GCA_050331235.1 Leptolyngbyaceae cyanobacterium | reverse complement strand
AGTTCTTCGCCGCTTTCGGCGATCGTGATCGTCAACGGGCGAGCCATCTCTGCTTTCCTCCAATACACCGGGCTTTAGGGTAGGATGCGCTCAGCTCTAAAAGGCTATTATTAAGCGCAGCGTTACAGAGTATTGGTATTACCAGACTGATGGCCATTTTTACGGAGATTAGAGGAGTGACATCGGGGACATTGCATGGCTAAGTCCTCAAAGCGTCTTCTCTCATCACCTTAGAAAATCATCTACCCATTCAGCAACGCCAAAGTATTTTTGCTATCCCGTAGATGGCTTAGAAAGGCGGCAAAATTCAGCAAAAGCGTAATAGAAACCCGGCAATAGTTCATATCGCCGGGTTTCTTAGGAATAGGATCTTCGCTACCCACCTCAAGCCTGGGAAATAGCCAAATCAAAATTTACGACATCGTTAATGATTTGATGAAGATAGCTGCGCTGCGCCGATGTACATCACGGCTGTGTTGCCGTCAAACCGGACGCGAAATGCTTGTGTGCGCCAATAGTGCAGCAGACGAGCGACATTGGCCCAAGGCGTTCGCCCAAACAGGTCAAATCCCTGAATAGTTGGTGTGGCAAAACCCGATAGGGCAAGCCAGCACTCAAGCTCCGAGGGTGCGATGAACTTGTGCCAGTCATGGACTCCCGGTGGAATCTGTCGTAAAAGATCTTCCAGTAGCCAAATCATTAGTAAACGAGACTGCCAAGTGCGATTGATCGTATCAAAACAAAACCAACCCTGGGGTTTGATAACGCGGCTGATTTCAGCGATCGCCCGTTCCACATCTTGTACATGCTCCAGCACATCGACACAGACCACCACATCAAAGGTATTGTCTGGGAAGGGCAGATTTTCACTCAGCCCGACGGTGTAGTCGACGGTCAAGCCGCTTTGCCGAGCATGCGCCTTCGCTGCATAGATACAAGCGGCAGACTGATCAAGACCAGTCACAATCGCCCCCCGCTGCGCCAAAAACTCACAGGTATAGCCGCCCCCACAGCCCACATCCAGCACTGTTAGCCTCTGCCAGTCGGGCACGAAGCGATCAAAGTACTGAAAGCGCAGCGGATTGAGACGGCTGAGGGGAAAGATGGTTGCTGTCTCTTGCCACCATTGGGCGGCTTGCTGATCGTAAAATGCGAGGTTGTTGCGCGGCATGGCGTTTTGACTAACGTTTCGATCATTATCCCTGTCTTAAATGAAGCGAAGACCTTGGAGCGTACCCTGCGCTGCCTACAGATTTTGCACCCAGCGGCCCAAGAAATCATTGTGGTCGACGGGGAAAGCTCAGACGAGACAGTGGCGATCGCCCAGTCGTATCCTGTCGTTGTGTTCACGGCTCCTCAACGGGGCCGCGCAGCTCAAATGAATTATGGGGCACAACAGGCCACCGGAGACATTCTTTGCTTTGTCCACGGCGATACTCTAGTACCGGATGATCTGGTGGCCATTATCGATAAAACCCTGGCTGCCCCAGCGATCGCTGGGGGCGGGTTTATCTCTATCATGGCGGGGGCCGTAGCAACCCGCTGGCTAGTTTCTGGTCACAACGCCCTCAAAACCCACTACGCGGTGCTACTATTCCGCCCTTGGCGTTACTTTCGCGACGGCCTGCGGTTGCTATTTGGGGATCAGGTCATGTTTTGTCGACGCGCTGACTTTTGGACCTGCGGTGGCTTTGATGCGGCGCTGCCCATCATGGAAGATGCCGACTTATGCCTACGGTTATCAACATTGGGGCGGTTGGTACAGATTAACCGAACGGTGCAGTCTTCTGACCGTCGGGTCGCCAAATGGGGCACTATCAAAGCTAATTTTATTTACTTAGCGATCGGGCTGCTGTGGGGCTGCGGCGTGCCGGCGACTCGGCTCAAGCAGTTTTATGAAGATGTGCGTTGATTGAGCTGCCAACTGTAGGGTAGGTAGGCAATTTCGGCTCCTGAGGGAATTGGTGCCATCGTTTGATATTGATTGATATACGCAGTAAGCGTTTCCGCCTCAGCGCAAAAGTCGCTACTATACCATTTGAAGATTTTGCTGCAGTAGAGCAGGTTGCTGTCGGCCTGATAGCGAACTTTTTCCGGATTATGGATGAATTGATGGGCTTCTTCGTCCAATTGCTGATGGAGTTTGTCTGGCCAGTAAGCGCCGGCCCGCAGCCAAGGACACCCCTCAGAGGCACAAACCAGCGCAAAGTGAATACGTGATTCGGAATACTGGGCTCTCAAAATGTCATGTTCAATCGCGTTTAGGCTCAGTGATCGCCCCCGCAGCATGTAAATATCTTTCGTAAAAAAGCGAAAAAATGTCCACCAGTTTGGAAGGCCCAAAAGCGTGGGACGAATTGAGTCAATCGGATAGCGCTGCAGTACCTGCTGAATCGTCAGGGCGTTGTAGAGGTTAATCAAAAAGGCGATCGCGCTAGTTTGATCGAGTGCTTCTAAACTGGTTTCACTTATTGACCTTAGCCAGTCATCTAAACTAGGCTTTGAAACCTGTTGCCAGCGTTCATAATCGACGCGGCCTCGGTCATCGACGTAGGTTCGTAACAGCGTATCCCAGGGGGCGAAATCTATCATCGTGGGCAAGTTCCTGTCAGCATTTTGTATTGTCGATGTCTTTCGTTCTTAATCCGCTTCGGTGGGTTGCTTGGCCCCTTATCAGAGCGTGGGTGCGGCAACAGTTTCCGGGTGTCACCAGCGTTTCAACGGCTGAGCTGGCCCACTGGCTGGCCCATGATTCGTCCCTGCGACTGGTGGATGTACGCCAGGCCGAGGAATATGCCGTAAGTCATTTGCCCGGCGCAGAGCCTCTACCCACTGTGGAAGCCATTCAGCAGGCGGACATCGCGACTGATACGACCATAGTGCTTTACTGCTCCATCGGATACCGCTCAGCCCGGCTAGCCCAACAGCTCCAAGCGGTTGGCTATCACCACGTTTTCAATTTAGAGGGGTCGATTTTTGCCTGGCACAATCAGGGTCGCCCGCTAGTCGCGAACCATGAACCCACCCAGGCCATTCACCCCTACGATTCCACTTGGGGACTCTTGCTCAAACCTCGCCCATCAGAACGACATTGATAGTCGAAAGGGCCTGACCAATTTAGCTCAGATGGCGATCGCTATCCTCAAGCTTGTCGCAGAGCGTAGACGCTCCCAAGCCCAATGCCGAATATTAATGTGGCGATCGCCGTACCGGGCTCGGGGACTGAGTTGGCTGGAGTCGTCACAACGACGGCGTAGGGTTGAGCCGCGGACAAACTCGTATTGACTTGACGCAGCACGTTTTGCCCGCCCGTCACATCAGAAAATCCGACGGCAGTGGCGGCCACTCCAGTCTCCACGTTAAAGACAAACCAGGGTGAAGTGCCCCCAAAACCAGCGCCAACATTATCGAAGGCATCGAAGGGGACCGCACATGCCGGCTGGGAAAAGGGACTCCCCTCGGCGCAGTCATAGAGTTGACGAGTTGCATCAGCCGCTAAGTCAGCGCTACGGCTGTCGTACCAAGGTTGGTCCCTTAGCTCAACCAGGTTTTGTTCAAAGACGCCAAATTTGAAATCAACCTGATACGAGGTGTCGCCCAAAGTGACCACTGGTGGGGCTGACTGTGCAGCTACCGATTTGACCAAGACAGTACTTGCGGCGATCGCGCCCGCGGTGACAATCCAAAATTGCTTAAACATGGTAACCCATGGGTAGATGACGTACTAATCGAGGTTTGGAGGTATCGCCTATCAAAGACCAATCATTAAAAAAATGTAATGCTCGCTAATGCCCAGAATGTTAGCACTGTACTTTTGCTCAATTTTCTCTCCTGCGGTGAATCTTTACGTTGCGCAAACCGGAACCGGAGACAGAAACCATGCCATTTTTTCGGGCATCTTGTCCTGTCCCCCCAGCTTCCCTAGTGCCGATGGGACAGCATCCCTTGATACGATACTGGAGCAGTTTTGGAGAAAATCCACCGATGTCTGACTCGACTCAAGCCATAACCGGGGCCGACGCCGTTGACGCCGCGATCGCCCAGGGACTCGATCTCGATGGCAGTCCCATTCCGAAAAACAAACTTGCCCTTTACCAGAAAGTGATGGCAAAGGAAGCGGCTCGACAGCGTAGCGGCGTACAAAACACCATGCGATCGCGCATTGTCCGCATTGGTGCCAAGCATTTTTCCCAGACTGACCTCAATCAAATGCTGCTAGACGCCGAGTTCAAACCGCTCAAGGATAAGGAGGTCGCATTTTACTACGGCGGCAAGTAAATTCAGCTTGTCAGCCTATTCCCCGCCTCAGTCCAACCAAAGAATGGTTTAACCTAGCGGCTGGATTGTGGCTGCTTGAGCTGGCTAATCAAGTCAGCTCTACGGGTATTGAGCTCTCGTTCCACAAGCAGCATGGTGCGCTGTAGTTCGCGAAATCCGACACCATTAGAAGCCGTTTCCAACAGCTTGTTCAATGCCATCAAATGAGCCGTGGGCAGGGTCAGCTCTGACGGCACTTTAACATCGGGAATGATACCTGTCTGAGCCCAGTTTTCTTGAGTTATCGGGTTAATGGACTGCCCCGTGGGCACAAACAGCCAAAAGTGATCGCTCAGGCGATAGCCTCTTCCCGGATTCGCACCGCCAGCGGTATGCTCGCCCACCACTATTACCCGCTGCAACGTTTGCAGGTTATAGGCAAATTCCTCAGCGGCGGAAAAGGTTTCCTGGCTGGTCAACACATAAACTGGCTTGTCGAGATACCGTGGCGCCTCAACGTGAGCAACCGTCCACCACTGTCGGGTCGTATCGTCGGGCCGCCAATAAAGGTCGTTGAGATGCACGGCTGGGTAGGTCGGCAATAGATAACTACACAGGAGGGTGACCATGGCCGGTGACCCGCCGCGATTGTGGCGGATGTCGATAATCAGCGCTTCAGTATGGCTGAGCAAAGTCATCGCGGCCGCGATCGCCTGCCCCGCAAACTCGGGAGGTTCAAAGCCATACAGTTCTAAGTAGCCGATGTTACCCCGCAGCCGCTCCACACGATTAATATCAAAATTTCGCAGGCGGCTTTGCTGCTCCTCGGCGAGCAACTCTGCTGGCGTCGGGTGCTGCTCTGGGTCAAGGTGAGGCAGGGCTTGCGGGCTAAAGTGAACCTTGAGCTGGCGATCGCCCGACAGTTCTTGTAACTGCAGCGTCAATAGCTCAGCACATTGGGGGCCGTCTGTGATGTCATCGTAGCCGCCAGCATCACGCCGCTGGCAAAGCTCCGCCTGCAGCTGTTGGGCCACATCGGGAAACACATACTGATCTAACGTCGCGATGACGGCATCCAGCAGGGCCTTTCGTCGGGACTGGTCAAGTTCAAAAATATCGGAGTCAGCAGATTCAGAAGTCATTTTTCCAGACAAACGGGTGACCAAGGGAGTCATCGATTAGATCATCTACCCTTCAATTTCGCTACGTTGAGCGACACCCTATTGAGTGCGAATACGCTCGGGCGGTGGTGCGCTAATGGTGCCTAGCCGCGATTTCAACTGCTGGGCACGCAACAGCTCAGTGTAGTTCATCCCACCCCGTCCCTCAATTAAAGGCACTGCTTCAATCGCTTCGATGAGATGGCGCACGGCATCGCGCTCAGAGTACCCTCGCCGCTGGGCCACTCGGATGGCCATATCATCCGCATCGAGTTTGGCTTGGTTGCCAGTGTTAGAGCGCCAAACCTGGCTGGCGGCGATCGCCGTGAGGCCACCGGCTGCCAATATTCCCACAGCATCAGTTTGAAACAGCTCAAACAGGGTGCCGACCAACCCGACCGCTGCAACGCCTTGATAAAGCTGAGGCTTGATAATGCGCACAGATGTTAACCAACAAACATGATGTAAAAACAGGAGATCTCGCTGAGAAACAGAGAGCTCAAGCCATAGCCGCAAATTAACCATAATCGGGTGGCTGGTATGCCAGGGCCGAGGAAACGGTGTTTCAATCAGGGTGAACTGGCGATCGTCAATCATGATCCGGGTTTTCATGCGGGCCGAGGCCGGCATCAGATCTTTCAGACGGGTGACTTCAGCGTTGATATTGACCACAGGTGAGTCCTCGAACCGAGATCTCTAAGATTACCGAGCAATGGTGCAAACAGCAGCCACAAATGGCTAGGTCGTCACAGAATGTTGAAGGATTCTACCAGAGTTGCTAAAGCACTCGGAACCATCGGAGCCGCTGACTCTAAAGCCGCAACAACTAAAACGTAAGCCGCCATGCCCTGTTGTCTCACCAACATGCTACCGCTAACCGGTTGTGGAGCGCCTCTTTGACTCAAACGTCCTGACCAGACAATTTGCAATCCACCGTTAGGGACTGAGGTAAACGTCTGAGATTGAAATCCTTCTCCATTCGATAGGGTCTGACGAGCAATCTCCGCAAGGGCAATGTCAGACAGAGGCGACTCACTCATCAGGGGGACAGTCACGACGCTATAGGCCAAGCTGCCATTGGGTAGCTCAAACATGGGGGAGCCAGAGACCGTACTAGTCGCAGCTCCTTCTAAAATGCCGATCTGAAAGTTTCCCTGGGGATCTTCAAAAGTCCCGCTGAGAGTCAAGTCAGCCGTCAGCTCTGGCGACTCAGTGAGGGGGGCCTGAGCCAGAAGGGACGTCGGCTCGGATGACTGCGCTGGTGGCAGGAGCGGTACTCGAGCGCTGAGCAATACAGTGAACAGCGCGATCGCGGCGACCATTATCCAACCTAGTGAGCGACGACCCATCACAGTACTCCTCTGTTAGCGCATCGACAATAGCTTACCGATAAATATTCAGGGCAGCGTCAGCAATTGAAAAACTTAGTCTCCAGTTACGCCCCTTGACCAAACGACTCAACACACCGTACAAACATTTCCACACCGGTAGAGAGAGCCGCCTCATCAAAATTGAACCGGGGATGATGGTGGGGATAGGTCAATTTCTTGGCCTCGTTAGCGGCACCTAAGAAAAAGTAGCACCCCGGCACCGCTCGCAAGAAAAAGGACATATCTTCCCCCCCCATCGTTTGACAGTCAGGGACCACCCCTGCGGGGGTATCAATCACCGAGAGCGCTACTGAGCGGACTAGCTCCGATATCGCGGCATCATTCACCACAGGCGGATACAAGGGATGGTAATCAAGGGTATGAGAAGCCCCATGGGACTGGCAGACGCCACCGATGATTTGCTCCAACCGGTTAGCAAAGAAGCCCTCATAGCACCCATCAAAATAGCGGACTGTGCCGCTCAATCGGGCCTGGTCAGCAATCACATTGACGGCTGAGCCAGCATGCAGCTCCCCCAGCGTGACCACGGCAGATTTGAGGGGATCGATATTGCGCGCCACGATAGTTTGAATCGCATTCACCACCTGCGCTGCCACCACAATAGAATCGACCGTTTGATGGGGAATAGCGCCGTGCCCCCCGCGGCCTTTGATTGTGCAGTGAAAGAATTCGGTCGCGGCCATCATCGGTCCAGTTCTGACGCCGACGGTACCCAAGGGTAGGTTATTCCAAAGGTGAAGCCCAATAATTGCGTCAACTTTGGGCTGCTCAAGCACCCCCGCTTCGATCATCGGCTTGGCACCGCCGGGGCCTTCTTCGGCCGGTTGGAAGATAATTTTGACGGTGCCACAAAAGGTATCGCGATGCTGCGACAGATAGTAGGCAGTGCCAAGGGCGATCGCGATATGACCATCGTGGCCACAAGCATGCATAACGCCCTCTCGCTGCGAGCGATAGTCTACCTCATTCATTTCATGAATAGGCAGAGCGTCCATATCAGCTCGAATCGCAAGCACCGGACCGGGCTGCGCTCCGGAAATGATTGCCACAATGCCGGTTCGGGCAATCCCTCGCTGATGTTCGATCCCCCACTGGGTGAGTTTCTGGCAAATAAAATCAGCCGTCGTATTTTCTTGAAAGGCTAACTCTGGCTGTTGATGAATTTGGCGCCGCCATAGGGTGACTTGAGGCTGCAGGTCGCGGATAGACAGACGAACCCCTGACAAGATAGATGATGAAGATGAGGGTAAAACCGTAGAAATCATGATTTTCTAAAAAGTGCCTGATTTAATGGGGATATGAAGTGGTACAACGAACGAAACCTGGCTATTCAAAACAGTGCTTTCCAAACTCTTTTCCCCCTTTAAATCGTGATCGCACACCTTGCCGATAATCACTGAGATGTTCTCCAATGCCACTTAACGAAGCCTCATCAACAAGTAAGCTGAATCATCAGCTCAGAGGCCTAAGAGGGATCTCTGTAAGGGCAGCTTCATACGCTCCTCTGAGCCCAATCTATCGCCAAGAACGGTTAAGTTTGGCAGCGTATTGATCGGGCCTTTAGCGCATAGAGCACATCACCATTATGTAAGACCGACAGCGCAATCTGTGTGATCCTATCCCACCCAGAAGTAAAGTTTGCGTCAAGGAAACCGTACAATTCCTGATGACAAATCCAAATTTCATCTCTGCTTCATAAATTACACATACCTCCAAGGGCTAGATCCGGATCAAACTGGAATTTACACTGTCAGTGAAATTTCACACCAAGCTTGAGCGAACAAGTAGCTAAACCATACTGCCAAGGCTTTCCTCACGGTCAAAGCCTCTTATTAGTCGCTGCGCTCCCTGAGCCATCATTAGATTGGCTCCTATCAATTTTCAGGTTGCTAACGACTTAATTCCAATTCTGCAAAATAGCGCTATAGATTGTAGCTCCCCTGCTATTGCGCCTCATTGTTGAAATGCTTTCGGCTTTTCCTTCAGCAGCCGGTGATATTCAGAACATCTGGCTGCCAAATCGCTGTGTCGTCCAGTCTCAGAGAGTCATCTAGTTGCAGGAAATCTGCGTGTTTTTTTATCGCCGTTGACCCATCACCTTGATGCATTCAAATGTACTGCTACGGCCGGTGGTTTGTCGAAACTGCGCTAAATCCAAATAAAAAGGAGAAGGTACCACGTACCTCCTCCCTGAAGTTTTGCACTTAAATTGAATCGGTAAAACGAGACTTAGGCGATCGCACTCTCGTCTTTAGCCACTTCGGTAGCCTGATAGGACTTTTCAAGGCGCATGATCTGCTTCTCCTTTAGTGTCAAGGATGCACTGTCCAACAGATTAGCAATCAAAGCATCGAACGAATACAGACCACCCCCGTTGACCAGCAGATACAGGAAGGAGGCTGCATAGATAGCAGATAGCTCGAGGTAAGGCAAGCTAAGACCAGCAACAGAGATGTGATGGTACATCGCAACACACATCGTGCCAAACAAGCCTAAGGACGCAAAGCGAGTAAACAAACCCATTGCCACCAAGGGAGCACCGAGCAGCTCCGTGTAAGCAGCGATGTAGCTTAGAAAGATGGGAAAGGGAAGACCTAGATACTCAACATAAGCTCGGGCAAAACTCTCAATGTCAGCGAGCTTGTCAAGACCGTTGTGTACCATCATGACCCCCAAAGTCACTCTCAGAATTGCCAGGGTTGTCTGAGAGAGCGTATTAGCAGAGACATTGGGTCGGAATAGCTTGGCAGCAGTGGAAGTGAGTTGCATGTTGATAGAAATGAATGAGTGATAAACATCAGCGGCTTATATATAACTTAACAATAAGTTTTAAGATCTGTAAAAGAAAATGATACGGATATTCCTATTTAAGGGGCCAAATCTGTCCCAGGGCTGAAAGTTTGAGCTGTCAAAGGCTGATCCCGCTAGGAGTGAGGGACAGATGTTAGTGCTGTGATCGATGTCTTTGTCACAAAACCGCCGGAATGGGAGATTAGGCAACCGCATGAGTCTACAGAAAATGCAGACTCAAACCGGCACTAAGCTGCGGTTCCTCATTTAACGCCTACCGCGCTTCTCCGTAGAATGAGGCCATGGCATACTCCGCAAATGCTCTCTACCATGCTGTTCGGCCTAATCTGAGAGGGCCGAACAGTCATCCTAGCCATGCAATTTTCAGGATTGTTACATGGGTGTCGGTGGGGCAGGAGGTCTCTATACCCTAGTCTTCTTGTTGTGACAGAAACGTCTGCTGAGAATAACGCAATAAATGCCACAACGGTAATAAGTATAGATACACCGCGTAGGGAATAAAGCTGGCGTCGGTCAAAATCACGGCTGCTGGTACTAGCCCAGCGATATTCCAAGGGATCAGTGGGGCAAGCACAACGGCAGAATTTTCAATGTCAATGGCGAGTTGCTCTGGGTTGGCGCCAGTGGTGCGGTAATGTGGCTGCATGATTTGCTGGGTTAGCAAAATTGCGATGGTTTGCGTGCAGCCAAATGCACTCGCTAACAAGCTCGCCAAGAGGGTGCCTTGAAACCGTCCCCGAGGTCCGGGCCATCGAGTCAAGGCTTTGCCCAGGGCCTCAAAGGTGCCCATACCGGCTAAAAGACCAGCTAATGCGGTTGAAGCAAGAACAATACTGCACACTTGGCCCATAGTCCACAGGCCCCCACCCTTAAAGATCTGGCTCAGACTATCATCGGGAGATAGCTGAAAGCCCCACAGAAGTGTTTTGACCACAGTCGGCAGCGACTGGGCCTGCAGCAAAATGGCTAGGGAGATCGCGCTAGCCAGGCTAATCCCTAATGTTCGGCGTACCGGCCAGCGCAAGACAGTTAGCAGCACCAGCAATATAGCTGGCAAAAAAGCAATTGGATTAATCACAAAAGTGGCTTGGATATTAGCTGCCAAGGGGTTGTCAACTACAGAGAGGGGATATCGCAGCGACGCCATGCCATAAATCAACCCTGTCAGTAATAACGGTCCCCAGCTAGTGAAGACCATTGCCCGGAGATTGCGGTAAAGCGATGTGTCAGTGATCACTGCAACGAGGTGAGCGCTTGACGACATCGGCGAGCAGCGATCGCCAACGTAGGCTCCAGCAATCACCGCTCCGGCAGCCCAAGCTTCTGGTACGTCTGCTCCCCGAGCCATAATCATCAAGGCCAGCCCAATTGTGCCGGCACTGCCAAAGGAAGTCCCCAGTAAGGTGGAGACCAAGGCTGTCAATCCAAAGGCTGAGACTAAAAACCATTGGGGATGGATGATTTGCAGACCGTAAAACACAAGTGCCGGTACAGTCCCTGCCAATAGCCACGCCGCCACCACGCCGCCAATCAGCAGCAAAATACTCAGCACCCCTAAAGCTTGCCGCACGCCTTGAAGCATAAGATCTCGGAGACACGCCCAAGGTACCCCTCGGCGGAGATAGGCGCTAAGCATGAGACCCAAAACCGCTAGCAGTGGCCAAAAAAGTGAAAGGCCATGACCCACGGCAATCAATAGGGCTGTAAAGGAGATTAATAGGGCGATCGCGATATCCATTGAGTGGGCACCCTTAAAATGACACTGATTATGTGGCCAAGGTAGCAAGCCAACGGTGGCGCCTCGAGTGAAGTTATTGAAGGCAGCCATCGGCATCGTCAATGGCCACCGTCAGGTTGTTACTCTCATCTTGTTGAACAAAGATGACGTCCCCCCACAGAGTGCAGGCGGCGTCACAAATCCGCGTAAAATTAAAAGTCAAACCTTAGATAGTAGCGATCGCGCATGAAGTCTTACTTGGCAGCAGCTTTACAAATGACTAGCGTGCCAGATTTAGAGAAAAATCTGGCCCAAGCCGAAGACCTAATTGATTTAGCCGTCCGGCGCGGGGCAGAGCTCGTCACCCTGCCAGAAAACTTTTCTTATTTGGGTGAGGAGGACATCAAACGCGCCCGCGCCCGAGAAATCTGTGACACCAGCGAGCAGTTCTTAAAAAAGATGGCCCAGCGGTATCAAATCACCCTTCTGGGCGGTGGGTATCCGGTGCCAGGGCAAGACGGGAAGTTTTACAATACGGCGCTACTCGTAGCCTCGGACGGAAGTGAGCTAGCGCGCTACGAGAAAGTACATCTGTTTGACGTCAATCTGCCCGATGGGAACACCTACCGGGAGTCCAACACGGTCGTTTCAGGGCAGCAGCTGCCGTCGGTTTATCCTTCGAAACAGCTTGGGAATCTAGGTCTATCTGTCTGCTACGACGTTCGGTTCCCCGAGCTATATCGCCACCTGTCGCAAATGGGTGCAGAGGTTTTGATGATTCCAGCGGCATTTACGGCTTTCACCGGCAAAGATCACTGGCAGGTTTTACTACAGGCCAGAGCTATTGAAAACACTTGTTACGTCGTGGCTCCGGCACAAACGGGCTTTCATAATCAGCGTCGTCAGTCCCATGGACACGCAATGATTATCGACCCTTGGGGCATTGTGTTGGACGACGTAGGCATTGACGCTGGCTTGGCGATCGCCGAAATCAATCCCATGCGGATTGCTCAGGTGCGCCAACAAATGCCTTCTCTCCAGCATCGGGTGTTTATTTAGTCGCGATCGTACACATGGTGGCTGACCGGTTAGAGCCGTGAAGCTATCAGCATGATCCACTGACGCCCTCCTTGGGCTCGCGGTCTTGCCTCGGCGACCAGCGGTCAAAAGCGGCCGATATTGTCAGTGGCGTTGTCACTTTTGAGCAACCCGACTGAGATCGAGCCGCTTAAGATTCATCATGTGCAGGCAAACGTAGCCGCTTAATAAATATGTCGCTTATGAAGAATGGGATTTGCAAATAAAGGGTTTGTAAAGTCGACTATTTTTTTGAAAAATGTTCATTCCTGACACATTCAGACCCAAAAAATAATGTCAAGCTTGTTCATCAGCTTTTATGGAAACAACATGAAATGAACTAATTCTTTGAAATATAAGTGAAATCATTCATGGATTTTCCGGATCTCACGTCCTGCTTTTTTAGGAATATGCGTAATTACGGATGTCTCAGCCCCCTACTGAGTTGCCCTGAAATCACCTTGCATCAGGCTTGAACAACCCTCCAGAAAAATGGATTCCGAGGATATACGGATAGTTTTTAGGATGCCTACTGAGAGTCCCGTATAACAACGATGGTTGTAAACGGCTCGGCTGATGAAAATAAGTTCAGTTTCCTAAATCTGTCGCTCTTAAACGCAAGGAAATCCTCAGAAATGGCTAACCAGACTTCTTCTCTTCGTTCCCGCGGTATGGAAATGCTGATTGCTTACAAGAATCAGCCTTCCGTTGAACTGCGCAACCGCCTAGTTCGTTTGAATGCTGGGCTGGTGAGAAAAATTGCCCACCGGGTCAGTCATCAGTGTTCCGAACCCTATGAAGACCTCGAGCAAATTGGCTACTTAGGTCTCATCCGGGCAATTGAGCGCTTCAACCCAGTTCAAGGGTGCGCTTTCAGCTCTTTTGCAGTGCCTTACATTCGCGGTGAAATGCTGCACTTTTTGCGCGATCGCGGCACTACTGTTAAGATTCCCCGTCGCTGGCAAGACTTGCAAAAAGAAGGTCAAAAGTGTCAGGGCGAATTGATTCGTCAGTTGGGTCGCCAGCCTAACGATACGGAGATGGCGTTAGCCCTCAATGTTTCCATTGAGGAATGGCGTGAAGTCAAGATGGCAAACAAGAACCGTCTGCCCCTCAGCTTGGATGCTACCGTTTGTCACCAAATCGACTCCAGCATCACGTTAGGAGACACCTTGCCTGACATGTACTACCAGCGGATGCAGTTGCTCGAGGAGGATCGTCAGCAACTGCAGCGGGCGATGGCTCAGTTAGAAGACAAGACTCGTTCAGCAATTGAGTATGTCTTCTTCAATGGTCTGTCTCGCAAAGAAGTTGCCGAGCGCATCGGCGTCAGCCCGATGACGGTGACCCGCCGCATTCAACGCGGCATCGATCAAATGATTGCTTTCTTGCAGCCCCAGGCGTTGCAAACTGAGCCATAAGTCTCAGTAAGTTCAAACTTGACTGGTTGGAAACGACCAAACTTGCGTAAAGGGTGTAGTTAAGGAGCATAGTTATCTATGCTCCTTTTCGTGTGTTTGCACCAGTAGTGCCGGTTTATGTAAAACTGCCTATCGACCGCTATAGCGCTGTTCGGCAAAGGGCTCACCGCGCCTGTGATAGCCGTTTCTTTCCCAAAACCCCAAGTTCTCCTGGGGCAAAAACTCGATGCCACTGATCCATTTCGCACTCTTCCAGGCATAGAGGTGAGGCACCACCAGACGCATAGGCCCACCATGCTCAGGCGGCAGCGGTTCACCAAAGAGCGTATGGGCAAAGAAGTTTTCCGGTCGGTTAAAGTCTTCCATGGCTAGGTTGGTGGTGTATTCCCCAAAGCAATGGAGTAGAACAAACTTGGCCTCGGACTTGACCTCTAAGGTCGCGAGAAAGTCAGGGACGGCCACACCTGTCCATTTCACATCGAGCTTTGACCAAGTCGTCACGCAGTGAAAATCAGCCGTAAAGTCCTGCTGTGGCAAGGCGAGCATCTCTTTCCAACTATAGGTTTTGCGCTCAGCGAGTCCCCAGGTTTTGAGCTTCCAGTCAGCGGTTGGAATTTGTGGGGTGTCACCATAGGTCAAGACAGGAAAGCCTTTGGCCAGATGTTGTCCGGGAGGTACGCGATCGCTCAACTCTGGTCCGGGCTTCTCAAAAAATTTCATTGCCTATCCTCAGTGATAATCGGTTGCGGGTCTGCGGCTTGAAAATGCAGCAATTAATCCAAAGGGCTGCTGCGCCTTTGCTTAAAATGCTACCGGGATCTTTAGCTGAGCGCGCAGGCAGTCTTGAAATTGGGGGGGACATGTGGAGTCATGTCGCAAAGACTGACCGTAAAGCAACCTAGCCGTTCAATCAGGACGGACGGTAATCGGGGTACCGATGGCAATTTTTTGGAAGACTTCTTGGATTTCATGATCGCGCATCCGTACACAGCCGTGGGAGACAGCTTGCCCTACCAGCTCTTCTTGGTTGGTGCCGTGGATGCCAATATGATAGCCGTCGTCAAAGGCAAACCCGATCCACCGACTACCGAGGGGATTATCGGGGCCTGAGGCGATCGCTTCCCCAGTGATAGGATGCTGCCAGAGGGGATTTTGGCGTAGATCCAAGACTGCAAAATGCCCCACGGGTGTTTCCCACTGCGCTTGCCCGACAGCGATGTCATATTGCTTGAGCAGGGTTTCCCCTTCGTAATACTCAAGCTGGCGCGACTCCAGCCGAATGACTAGCTTCACCCGTCGCGCCATACCTGACAGGGGAGACTGTTGCAAAACGGGCTCAAGCTGACTCAGCCGGGTGGAGCGCAGTTGGGTGGCAATCTCAGGCTGCGATCGTCGCAACATGCGCCACTCCGCCGCCACCAGCAAACCCGCTGCGCCAAAACACAGCAGCATCACGCTTCGCCGAATGGGGGGATTGGTCAGCATAGGTCCATCAATCCTGATACTAAAAGGATACCGAGGTTCCCATTCATGGAGATAGTTTCTCCTGGGCCAAATGATATTTTCTTCCTATCTAGAAATCAGCCCCCAGGCTATTGTTGTTGTTGATAGTCAGAATTGCAGAGGGAGCACATAGGACTGCTTGACTTGTTACTGTTGCTACTAGTAGCGGGACTCTGCGGCGGCATCGCCCAAGGCATTATGGGGTACTCCCGCACGGGCTGTCTCGGATCGATTGTGCTCGGATTCATCGGCACGCTTTTGGGCATTTGGTTGGCGCGAGCACTGGAGCTGCCAAAGTTTTTTGAAATTAATATTGGCGGAGAAGTCAGCTTTCCCATTATTTGGTCAGTAATTGGCGCAGCCTTATTTGTCGCGGTCCTATGATTCATTTCTCGGGGACGCATTGAGGCTGCTGGTTGAGGAGCAATGCCTTGGTTGAGGGGCTTTTCGCAATTTGCGCGATCGCCGCTAACAACGAACCAGACAACCGCTAGGATGGGAGACAGGTAATCAAAACGTTAAGAACTATTGTTGTGGCTGTAAAACCAGATTGGCTTCGAGTCAAAGCTCCCCAGTGGGAACGCGTGGGGAATGTCAAATCCTTGCTGCGGGATCTGCAGCTCAACACCGTTTGCGAAGAGGCCTCCTGTCCCAACATCGGGGAATGCTTCAACGCAGGTACGGCGACCTTCTTGATCATGGGGCCAGCCTGCACTCGGGCTTGCCCCTACTGCGACATCGACTTCGAGAAAAAGCCCCAAGCCCTAGACCCCACTGAACCCTGGCGCTTAGCAGAGGCCGTCAAACGGATGCAACTCAAGCATGTGGTGATCACTGCGGTCAACCGAGATGATCTCCCCGACGGCGGCGCTTCCCAATTTGTCCGCTGTATTCAATCAGTGCAGCAGGCATCTCCCCCTACCACCATCGAAGTTCTGATTCCAGATTTATGTGGCAATTGGGAGGCGCTAGCCGCCATCTTGCAGGCGCGGCCGCAGGTGCTCAATCACAATACCGAAACGGTTCCCCGGCTCTATCGTCGGGTGCGCCCCCAAGCCAATTACGAACAATCTCTAGAGCTATTGCGCCGGACTCGGGAAATCGCGCCCTGGGCATATACCAAATCTGGGATCATGGTGGGTCTCGGCGAAACCGATGACGAAGTCCGCCAGGTGATGGCAGATTTACGCCGGGTCGGCTGCGATATTTTAACCATCGGCCAATACCTACAGCCCAGTGCCAAACATTTACAGCTGCAAGACTTTGTTACGCCAGAGCAGTTTGACCACTGGCGAATTATCGGCGAAGCCATGGGCTTTTTGCAGGTGGTGTCTTCTCCGCTCACGCGGAGTTCTTATCATGCCGAGCAGGTGCAGGCCTTGATGCAGCGGTATCCTCGAACGGTTCCTGGGTAAGGGCATAGCCATTGTGAGGGTCAACTCGATAGACTCGATCAAAGTTGTGAAAGTTAATTGCCCGACGGCCATCGCGGGTCCAGCCCAGCACGTCTTTAAACCGAAAATTCAATAGCACCTCGTCAGCGACAAAAGAATGACGGGCGTGGATAGTTTGAGACAGGTTTTCATCAATGCCGGTGATGATGACAATGATCTCGGCGTGGTCGCGCTGCAGCGATTCTGGTGTCGCTCCATAGAGAGGACTGTTTTCGTTGATGGGGTGTAGGGCCGTCCAAGTCAGCGCGAACAGCGGCGTATGAGAGCGAATCAGCTCTAAGTCGTAAAATCGCCGAAAAAGGTCCCCTTCTTTAGTGAATTCATCCCGGACGAGGGTGACCCAAAGCTGGGCCTCTAAAATTCGATTGCGCCGTTTATTCGCAGTCCGAAACATCAGGCAGGGGAGCCCGTTAAAAGGGGCAATCAGGGCATAGTTGCTAAACATAATGCGGGCGGTGGGGACCGAAAACCGAGCAAACACCATCCCGGTGGCCATGGCAATGAACAACAGCCCGACAAAAGATTCTGCGACGACGAGGAAGTTCGCGTAGTCCGTTTGGGGGTACATCGCTCCGTAGCCAATGGAAGCCATGGTTTGAACGCTGAAGAAGAACGCGTCCAAGAAGGAATTGGGGGCAGCATTGGCGATCGCATCATCACCTAACCAGTAAGCGGCGGCAAAAGCTGCATTGACCAACAGGTAGGCGATTAGCAGCGTGACGACAAAGCCAGGCCAAGAAATCGTGATAAGCAGATGATATAAGTCACGCCATCGCGAGTGGGGGTCTCCCAGCCGAATAATATCGGGAAATTCGCCGTCCCGTTTGACAATCCGCTGGGGGGTGGGACGCGAATAAGAGTTATCCATAAACCTCTCCTGAAAAACCCTGCCCAGGGTCTACTGGTAATGCACGAAAATATGGTCAGCTACTCGGGACTCAAGCGCACCTAACTGCCATAGCAGCTTCCGATTGGGACTCAACCCTCAAAGTAATAGAGTTGGCGGAGTGGAAGACGGCAGCGCGATCAGCAGAGCCAGCATCTCCCCTTACTCCCCTTGATGAGGGCAGTGACAAAGTCCAGGGAACGTTTAACTCGTTGAAATCTCATGCTTGCGTAAGTCCTAATCTAAATGAAGGCACGTCTCAGCCAGGGCAGTCAATGACAAATTGGTCAGTAGCGCCATCGTCAGTAAATCGATAGCGTTCTAACAAAGACAAACGGCCTCACCAGATTGATGGCCTCACTCAAGCTATCTCAGCACAGATGGCAGCGGCAGTAAGTATTGCCAATACGTGAACAGACGCTTACGAATGCTCCTACAGTGTACAAAGCAAGTTTGCAGATTGTTAAGGGGATGTCGATGGCCAAGACTGGACTGTGCTGAACTCGCCAGGTTGAAGCGCTACGGGGGCCTTGGTCAGCTGGGAGTTGACTTGTGCCATTGACTAGGGCAGTCTCAGAAATTATCGATTATTGTAGTGGGGGGGCATTCACTCCAATGAGTCCCCAAACTCTCACTTCTTGGTAAGCAGGTTAATGGTAGCTGCAGACTTTATTACGCAAATCAAATCAGCCATTTCAGAAATTACGGATCCAGCGGTTTCACCCGCTTCAGTAGACATCAATACGTGCGATCGCGAGGCCATCCACATTCCCGCCGCGATTCAGCCCTATGGGGTCCTGTTGGTGTTTGATGAGCCCGACGGGAAGATTTTACAAGTCAGTCAGAATATTGAAGCAGTTTTGGGACAGCCCCCTGCAGACCTGCTCCAGCAACCGCTCTCTCGCCTGTTTAGCGAGAAGCAGCTGCAATTACTCCGGGGCTGCTTGGCGGAGGAGTTTGAAGCGGTCAACCCGCTGCACTTTGCTCTCACCACCCCCGTTGGCATCAAGTCTTTTTCGGGGGTAGTGCATCGGAGTGAGTCTGTAGTGATATTAGAATTAGAGCCGTCTGACGCAGAAACAGGGGTCAACTTCTTTGATTTTCATAGTCTGGTCAAGCGGCCTGTTCGACAAATTCAACAAACTCAAACGTTGGATGAGCTGTGTCAGACCGTAGTTGAGGCGGTCAAACAGATTTCTGGGTTTGACCGGGTGATGGTGTATCGCTTTGACGAGAGCGGTGCGGGCAGCGTCATCGCGGAGGCCAAAAATGACACACTACAGCCCTATTTAGGCCTCCATTATCCGGCAACTGACATTCCCAAACAGGCTAAGTATCTCTACACACTTAACCTGGTACGGCTAATCCCGGACGTTGCCTATGAGCCAGTGCCCCTCGTGCCGGCGGTGCTTCCTGACAGTGGAGCCCCACTGGATATGAGTCTTTCGGTGTTGCGAAGCGTCTCGCCCCTACACAGTGAATATTTGACGAATATGGGCGTTAAAGCGTCGATGTCAATTTCGCTTGTCCATAACCAGCAGCTGTGGGGGTTGATTGCCTGTCACCACAATCAGCCCCGGCTGCTCTCTTACGAGTTGCGCACCGTGTGCGAGTTTTTAGGCCAAATTGCCTCACTAGAACTTGCCAATCGACAGGAGAGCGAAGATGCTGACTATCGCATGGGCATTCGCGCTTTGCAGGCTGATTTTGTCCGAGTTTTGACCGATAGCAAGTCGCCTCGAGAGGGGCTGACTCAAAACGGTGGGCGGCTATTGTCTCTCGTTGGCGCGTCAGGGGCAGCTTTTTACGAACAGGGGGATGTCACTTTATTTGGAGTGACCCCTGATACCCAGGCAGTTTTACAATTAGCCCAGTGGTTGAGCGGGCAGTTTCAAGATGATGTGGTTTACCACACAAATTGTTTGAGCGATCGCTACGCAGCCGCTGATGAATTCAAGGGTGTTGGCAGCGGGCTACTGGCGATGGCCATCTCCCAGGTGCAGGAAATTTACGTCATTTGGTTTCGCCCTGAGGTGCTGCAGACGGTCGACTGGGCCGGCAACCCAAATAAACCGAAGCAAGTGGATGAGGCCGGGCAGGAGTACATATCGCCGCGCCAATCATTCGAAAAATGGAAGGAAACTGTGCGGCGACAGTCGCTACCGTGGAAGCAGTGTGAAATTGAAGCGGCGCTGGAGCTGCGCACTACCGTGATTGGCCTCGTACTGCAAAGGGCTGACGAACTCGCAGAGCTAAATACCGAGCTGGAACGCAGCAATGTTGAGCTGGATGCTTTTGCCTATTTTGCTTCCCATGATCTTAAGGAACCGTTGCGGGGCATCCACAACTACTCCAGCTTTTTGATCGAAGATTACAGCGATAAGCTGGGTGATGATGGCGTTAATAAGCTGGAGACGCTGATGCGCTTGACCCAGCGCATGGAAGATCTGATCAACTCTTTGCTGTATTACTCGCGGCTAGGCCGTACCGAGTTGAACAAGTATCCGACCAACCTCAATCACATTGTTCAAGGGGTGATTGACATCATCCGTATCGGTAAACAGGAAAGTATTCGGTTCGACGTGCCTGAGTCGTTACCCACTGTGGAGTGCGATCGTACCCTGATTACTGAGCTCTATACCAATCTGATTAGTAACGCAGTCAAGTACAACGACAAATCAGAGATTTGCATCGAAATTGGCTATTTGGCACCCCCTGAACTTGAAAAAACTGACCTCATCAGCGATCGAGAGTTGCCTGAGGATGTCGGTGTGTTCTATGTGCGCGATAATGGTATCGGCATTCCCGAAAAGCATTTAGAAACTGTCTTCAAAATCTTCAAGCGATTGCATAGTCCCAAGCGCTACGGAGGGGGCACCGGCGCGGGACTGACCATCGTCAAAAAAATTGTTGAACACCACGGTGGCCGCATCTGGGTCGATTCGGTTCTGGGTGAAGGCAGTACGTTTTATTTCACCCTCTAATCTTTTTAGTCCGCAGGTTGAGCCCTACCCCTATGAAAGAACAGTTACAGCACCCGCTTTTGGTGGTTGAAGATAGCGACGAAGATTTTGAGGCCCTTAGCCGGATTCTGCGCCGGGACTGTCAAATAGAGTTAGCCATTACTCGCTGTGCCGACGGTGACGACGCCTTAGATTTTATCTATCGCCGTGGACAATTTGACATGCTAAAGGAAGCCGATCTTCCAGGGCTGATTTTGTTGGATCTCAATCTCCCAGGGACGGATGGTCGTGAAGTATTAGCCCAAATCAAACAAGACAAACAGTTAAAAAAAATTCCCATCGTGGTGTTTACCACCTCTTCAAATCCGAAAGATATTCACACCTGCTACCAGTCGGGGGTCAATAGTTTTATGATCAAGCCCACCAATATTCGACAACTCAAAGCATCTATTCAAACGCTGGTCAATTATTGGTTTCAGACAGTGGAACTGCCAGTCAACGCTTGACAAGCAGTTGGGCCTTCGATCTACCTTGAGATAGAGCTCTTTAATTTATTAATAACGAATAATGGCTTTGACGGCCTCTACTGGTTCAGTAAGTACCACGTTGTCGGTGGTCTGTTTAAACTTTGATAAGGGTCCCTCGGTAAGCTATGGCCGCTTCCTCTGATGGTGTAGAGCAAACCCGCAATATTTTGATCGTAGATGACTCCGATATTGACCGGGCAACCTACCGACGATATCTAAATCAAGGTGATAGCCGCACCTATGCTGTCTATGAGAGTGACTGTGGGGCTGACGGGTTAAGCCTGTGTTGGCAGAAAACACCCGATGTCATACTACTGGATTATTTGCTGCCTGACTTGGATGGCTTGGAATTTTTACAGGCTTTGCAACCTCAGGCGCAGCCACTGCCAGCTGTGATCATGCTGACCGGCCAGGGTAGTGAGCAAGTCGCCGTTGAAGCCATGAAGCTGGGAGCGATGGACTATTTGGTGAAGGGCCGTTTGACGCCGATCCGGTTAAATCAGGCCCTTAGGCGGGCCCTCAACCAACAGGAACTGGAAAGAACCGTTAGCCGACAACAGCAGCAACAGCAGCTCATGGCGGACATCTCACTACGCATTAGCCAAGCGCGCAATGCAGACCTGATTTTAGAAACTGCTGTGGAAGGGACGCGTCAGCTTTTGGGGTGCGATCGCACGCTGATTTATCGCTTTGGGCCAGACATGAAGGGCTGCATTATGGCCGAGTCAGTAGCCTCTGAATGGCACTCTAGCTTGGGAGCGCAGGTTGAAGATACTTGCTTTCGTGATAACGGTGCTGAGCATTATCTCGAGGGCCATCGAACCGTCATTCCCGATATTTACAACGCTGGTCTGACCGATTGTCATATCAAGCTGCTGGAGCGGTTTAGTGTGAAAGCGAACATGGCGGTGCCCATTCTCCTGCGGGAAGCGGGCTCACTCGAAAAACCTAGACTATGGGGGCTGATGATTGCCCATCAGTGTCGTAGCCCTCGCCATTGGCAAGCGAACGAGATTGCGTTGATGGACGACTTGGCCCTGCAGATGGCGATCGCCATTCAGCAGGGGCAGCTTGTCACCAGCCTGCAAGAACGGGCCGACAGTTTAGCCGTCGTGAATGAACTGCTTATCAAAACCACTGCCGCGTTAGAAACGCGCAATCAAGAACTTGACGAGTTTGCTTATATTGCCTCCCACGATCTGCGATCGCCGCTACGGGCGATTGCCAACCTCGCGCTGTGGCTAGAGGAAGACCTTGCCGACCAGATCCCTGAAGAAAACCGGCAGCAACTCGTCTTGATGAAATCGCGGGTTAACCGCATGGAGGGGTTCATCAACGGCCTGCTGGATTATTCGCGGGCCGGGCGACAAAGTTTAGAAACCCTGCCCGTCGATCCCCGTTCGTTAATTACAGAAATTTTGGACTCGTTGGATGTTCCAGAAACTTTTGTAATTTCGCTGCCTGACCAGATGCCCGTATTAAGGACGCAAAAGATTTTGCTCCAGCAGGTACTCGAAAATCTCATTGGAAACGCCATCAAATATCATGATCGTTCCGATGGTCATCTCAACATCGGAGTTGCTGATCAAGGAAAGCTGGTGGAGTTTACTGTGGCTGATGATGGTCCTGGCATTGACCCCGCCTATCACGAGCGCATTTTTGGCGTCTTCCAAACTCTGCACAGTCGCGACCAGATTGAAAGTACCGGCATTGGACTAAGCATTGTCAAGAAGCTAGTGGAGCAGCAGGGCGGCACTATCCGCGTGGAGTCAGAGGTGGGGCAGGGGAGTCAATTTATTTTTACTTGGTCCAAATAAACCCGCGATCGCCTCCTGATGGGAGAATTCAGTTCGATTGAGGAGCTTTAGTGGGCGATCTCAAACTGGCTAAACTCCCCCTGCGGACTGTCGTAGGTAATGTCAACCTGTTTGACCCTAGCGGCTGACGGACCGTGGTGAACCCACTCGATCAATTCATTGATCAGCGATACATCGCCCTCAGCTACAATTTCAACCGTGCCGTCAGGCAAATTTTTAACATAGCCGTTCAAGGATAACTGATGGGCCTTGACCTGAGTGTGATGGCGAAATCCCACGCCTTGTACTTGCCCCTGCACGATGAGATGAACTCGTTTCATAGCTCGTTGATTGCTCTAAACACCGCTGTGATAACGGTAACTTACGGGATAGCAATTGTTCCCACGCTGACTAACACAACATCCAGACGTAGAAGCATCTTGAATCAGAATTTCCGGTGATGAGCCACATCTAGATGCCTTTGTTAAAGCGTTGCTTCACAGAACTTGGAGGATCTCTAGTTCTGCCTGCATACACAAATCTAGAACATCACCCCAGACCTTTAGCAATCTTCCAGTGTCCGTTCGCAAGCGCTGATGCTGACCCAAGTGCTCGAACCATCTTCCCACCACTCTTTCTTCCAGATGGGAGTTCGGTAGCGTGCTGGCCAAGCTGGATGAATCTCATGTGTTTTCAGTCTCTTTAGCTTATCAACAAGATCCTTCTTATGTCTTGCTCTGTAAGGGGTTGACATGCCTGAAAGCCTTCCAACGTCTATGTCCCTGTTTTTTTATCTTTTTTGTCCAACCAAGTTGTTCAAGTTGTCCTTCAACTTTGAGATAGCCAGCACAATATGCTCACAGCCCTGTCGAACATTTGGACAACCTTTCAGTAAGTTGTCCAGGTTAGGCTAGCACTTTCAGCGGGTCGCTGCCGCTATCAAGTGGTACGAACTGAAACAGATCTCACAAGAGAAGGTAACCGAAATTGCTGGGTTGCCCCGTCCGGCATTCATCCAAACGCTGACCCGATATCAAGTCTATTCACGCCAACATCCAGAAACCGATATGCGCGCAGCGGTAAATCAGGATGCTCTAGCGAGAATCCGCAGTCTTCCCAGAGTTAATCCAACAGAGCTTGGTCTACCCGACAGCACTACACTCATTAGTGAGGATCGCGATCTCTGAGCGCGTCATTTCGCTTTAAGCAGCAGTAATTGCTTGATTTCTGGCCTGTTGTTTGAGCTGTTCGACCAGATTGCGTTGTACTCTAATCCGGCAGTCATCAAAGGTGACTGATTCTGGGTCGAGGAAATGGGCGATCGCTAGCTCAATCACAAACTCTGAAGGAACCTCAGTATCGCTGGCGTATTGCTTGATTGGAACGTGTAGAGAAGCGGGCAGCTCGGCTAATAGACTTGTGTCATTACTAGAGGGTTGTCTATTTTTAAGCAACGCAACATCCAGCTCAAGAAAACGAATGATGACCAGCTCAATTACTGACTGGGGAGATAACCCGGCTTCATGGGCATAACTCAACAGGGCTGACTGTATACCATCCGGCAGAGAGTCCAAGATGCGATTA
>JBHJHA010000047.1:0-49229 GCA_050331235.1 Leptolyngbyaceae cyanobacterium | reverse complement strand
AGTTCCACTAATTGCACTCCCTACCATCAAGGCGGCGCTTTCCCCGCCAGTCAACATCTTTCTGGAAATGCGGATTATTCTCGGCCCAGGTAGCTATCGTTGCGGGTATCGACTTTGATCCTCTCTCCGATGGAGATAAAGAGCGGTACCATCACCTGCGCTCCCGTTTCCACGATCGCGGGCTTCGTCCCTCCTGTGGCAGTGTCGCCCTTTACGCCTGGATCCGTTTCAGTAACTTCCAGGACGACCGAAGTTGGTAGCTCAACCTCAAGAATCTGTTCATTCCAGCGAACCACGTTGACTTCCATTTCTTCTTTCAGGTACTTCACGCGATCGCCCACCTGGTCTTCGGTCATGCGCACCTCTTCGTAAGTCTCCATATCCATGAAGACCAGGTCTTCCCCATCCCGGTAGGTGTGCTGCATCACCTTCTTTTCTAAATTAGCCTGGGGAACGGTTTCCCCAGCGCGAAACGTTTTTTCGACCGTATTCCCCGTTTGCACGTTTTTGAGCTTCGTCCGAACAAACGCGGATCCCTTACCTGGCTTGACGTGAAGGAACTCAACGACCCGCCATACTGATCCTTCCAGTTCGATGCTGACGCCCGTACGAAAGTCGTTGCTGGAAATCATAACGCTGGCTACCCGTGGATCTTGACTATCGGCACCTCATTTTACCGCTCAGTGCCAACTTTCTTGAATGCTTCTGGAGATGACCACGCTGTGGCAAGATCTAAGGCGTCTGCTTACTGTAACGCGTTAGCTTCCCCATGCAATTACTTTATCGATGGCTCACCTGCCTTGTTCTCAGTGCTGTGATATGGATTGGTCTGCTAGCCGAGATGCCGGTCTTGGGCCTCACGATAACAGCGCAGGCTGCACCGTTATCGTCATCTTTTATCGCGTACTTGCCGCCGGGTAATGCAATTACCGACGGTAAAGCGCTGTTGCGATATTCCTTGCCGATTGACAATAAAGACATCCGGATTGTGCAAGAAGACCTCGAAGGGCTCTCGGAATGGTTGCGCAGCAAACGCTGGGGCCCCATTAAGCGGGATGTCAATAAGATTGCCAAACGACTGGGTCGTAGCCGTAACGCTATTTTGGCCGACGTGCCTGAGGCGCGTCAGGAGTTGGCGGCGGAGTACCTCAATGATATTCGCGCTGGGTTGGCCCCGATTTTGGTGTGGGCAGACGATCGCGATCGCGAGTCCATCTGGATCAAGCGAGCCGAACTGCTGGAGAAGGTTGGGGCGATCGAGGAAATGATGGTGACCGACTTTCCCTACCAGGTTCCCGAAGAGTACAGCGATTTGCCGCAGCTTAAGGGCCGAGCCACGGTCGAGTTTGAAACCAATAAAGGGACCATGACCGCGGTGATTGACGGCTACTCTGCCCCGGTGACAGTCGGCAATTTTGTGGATTTGGTGCAGCGGGGCTTTTATGACGGCATGCCGTTCATTCGCGCGGAAGATAACTACGTTTTGCAGACAGGCGATCCCGAAGGGCCGGAAGTGGGCTTTGTGGACCCCGAAACGGATGAGTATCGGGCCGTTCCCCTAGAGATTTTGGTGAAGGGTGATGAGGTGCCGGTATATGGTGCGACGCTGGAAGAATTGGGCCGCTACTTAGAAGATCCAGTCTTACCATTTTCGGCCTACGGGGTGATGGGCTTTGCGCGCCCGGCGGATGACGTCAACGGCGGCTCTTCCCAGTTTTTCTTCTTTTTGTTTGAGCCGGAAATGACTCCCGCAGGGCTCAACCTGCTAGACGGTCGTTTTTCGGTATTTGGCTGTGTGGTCGAAAATAAAGACTTGCTAGAAGCACTGAGCCAGGGTGATCGCATCATCCAAGCCCGGGTGGTCGAGGGGCTTGAAAACCTGGTAGAACCCCAAACCACGTAAGGAGTAACCCCGATGGATCAGCCGACGGTGGCTGAGATTGGTGAGCTGGAGCTGCTCAAGCGGCTCCAGCCTTTTTGTGCGGTGGGGCAGTTGGGCGATGACGCGGCAGTCTTATCGCCCTCAGCCCTGGCCTCAGTGGTGACGACGGATGTTCTCGTGGACGGTGTGCACTTCAGCGATCGCACCACTAGTCCCGAAGATATTGGCTGGCGGGCGATCGCGGCTAATTTATCCGATTTGGCGGCGATGGGAGCCGCACCAATGGGGGTTACAGTCGGTTTGGCAGTGCCAGGGTCAATGCCGGTGGCCTGGATTGAGCAGGTTTACCAGGGCATGGCGGCTTGCTTGCAGACCCACGGCGGCCAGATTATCGGGGGAGATTTGACGCGATCGCCCCAGCCCATGGTGGCAATTACAGCGCTGGGACAGGTGGCTCCGCAACGGGGGATTTATCGCGATCGAGCGCAGCCGGGGCAGGTGATTGTGGCGACTGGTTGGCATGGCTGCTCTCGAGCTGGTTTGGAGTTGCTGTCAGGGTCCCCTGCGCATCAGCAGGGTCTGTCAGAGGCGGCGGCAAGCTTTATCCAGGCCCATCAGCGGCCTGTGCCACGGGGGGACGTGGTCGCTCATTTTGCGGCGTGGTCCGATGCTGATATTGCTACGGTGGCAGGCATGGACAGCAGCGATGGCTTGGCGAATGCCGTGCTGTGGCTGTGCCAGGCTAGTGGGGTCGGGGCTACCCTGCAGCGATCGCGGCTGCCGATGCCGCCCGCCCTGCGCTCATGTGTAGGGGAGAAAATGGCCCTTGACTGGTGTCTCTACGGCGGCGAAGACTTTGAGTTAGTGCTGTGTTTGTCTGCAGACCTAGCGCTGGAGCTATTGGTCAAACTGGGCGATCGCGCGGCGATGATCGGCACGGTGGAGGTAGGCTCAGCGGTGCTGCTGGTAGATGATGTGGGTGATGAACCGGACCTCACCCTAACCTGGGAGAGCTGCTTTCAACACTTTTAAGTGGGGCGGAAACCGAGTGCCCAAGGGCCTTGGCGTCGCAACAATAAGAGACAGGTTCGGCATTCACAAAGAATACGGTTTAATAAGGGCATTCCTGGTGGATGACGACTATGGCTACTGTTAAAGCCCGCACCCTCAAAGTAGCCTACCGTGTTTGCGATGTCAGGCCGCTGACGCCCGACCAGCAAGATTATTACGTGCCGTTTGCCGCGCGACAGGATGCCATTAGCCATTCATACGGCGCTGGATCTGCTGGAGCCCGAGGAATGTGACAGCCTATTGTTTACTGGGCATGTGGGCTGTGGCAAGACCTCGGAGCTGAACCGCATTGCGGATCACTGGCAGAGCGGGAAACGGCGATAGTGCTAGAGCTAGGTGAACTTTACCTTGCCCTAGCGGAATTTGACCAAGCCAAACGCTATTTTCGCAAGGCGCTGGATTGCGCAGAGGTCCTTTCTCAGACACAGCGGGCGGATGCGGCGTAGGATTGGGTCGCGTCTATGGCGTGAGAAGTCAATTTGAAAAAGCGCTGGGTTACTACGCCGCAGCGCTCGATCTCTCCTAAGCGACGGGGTCTCGCTTGGGAGAAGCCAACGTGATAACAGAACTTGGTAAGCTGAGTAAAGACCCACAGGCTGCTTTGAGATTGACGGTGCAAGCTCAGTCGTTATACGAAGCCATTGGCGATCGCTACAGTCAATGTCGCAATCTGACTTACTTTTTGGCTGACGCTCAGCTATGGGCTGATCAAAAAGACGCCGCCATCGGGTCACTGCGTCAGGCGATTGATCTAGCGTTAAGGACAGAATTTGAACTTTTCGGTCACGATGCTCAACGCAAGCTGAGCGAGCTAGGGGCTGCCCCCTTGGTGCCCGCGATGCCGCAACCGGCGGTGACTCGACGCCCCTTAGCAGGGCGATCGCAGCTGTTAGTTGGGGGTTGGCTAGGGCTGGCGATCGCGCTGTTGCTGTGGTGGCTGATTTAAACCTGGCATCTGGTCAAAACATTGAATGCTGCCCTACAAGCTCTAACTACCAGCGCTAGACTCAAGGTATTGCATTGATATTTGCCAATGGCTTATCTCCAAGACCGCCGCCCCCAAAACGTGGCGGGCGATCTGTATGTCGATACCTCCTGCATTGACTGCGACACCTGCCGGTGGATGGTGCCCGCGGTCTTTACCCGCGCAGGGGGCCTGTCTGCCGTCCACCATCAGCCCACCACCGAGGCTGAGCGTCGAGCTGCGCTACAAGCGGTGCTGGCTTGCCCTACGGCCTCCATCGGGACGGTGTCGCCCCCCCAAGACATGAAGGCGGCGCAGGCGAGCTTGCCACTGTTGGTCGCAGAGAACGTATACCACTGTGGCTACCATTCCCCCAAGTCCTACGGGGCGGCGAGCTACTTCATTCAGCGACCTGAGGGCAATATCTTGATAGACTCGCCCCGATTTGCGGCGCCCCTGGTCAAACAGCTCACAGCGCTGGGTGGGGTGCGATATCTCTATCTAACTCACCGTGATGATGTGGCCGATCATCAGCGGTTCCATGATCATTTTGGCTGCGATCGCCTGCTCCACACTGCCGACATGACCGCCGATACCGCTGAGGTTGAGCACCCGCTCCAGGGCGCTGAGCCCATCCATTTCGCGCCGGACATGCAAATCATTCCCGTGCCAGGGCACACCCGCGGTCATACCGTGCTGCGGTATCGCGATCGCTTTCTCTTCACCGGCGATCACTTGGCCTGGTCAGCGCGGCTGCATCAGCTTTACGCCTTTCGCAACTTTTGCTGGTACTCTTGGCCAGAGCTAGTCAAGTCGATGAAAAAGCTGGCTGTTTATGATTTTGAGTGGGTGTTGCCGGGGCATGGTCGGCGCTTTCACGCGGATCAAGGGACCATGCGCCAACAAATGCAAAAATGCCTGGACTGGATGCAAGCGCAATAGGGCCTAGCGATCGCGGGCGTTCAGCAGTTCGTCTGATCTAGTTTTCGGTTTATAGTGTAGCCAGTCGGAATGGCGCAAGCAGCAACATGACTATGACCCCAGCACAACTGGCAGAACTGGGCATCTCGATGCCGCCGACCCAGTATGAACTGCCCTATGACGATGGCGAGTCAATGGAGACCCAGCGCCACAAAGTCCAGATGGATTTGCTTATCGACACGACCGAAGTGTGGCTGGCAGGGCGCGATGACGGCTACACCAGCGGCAACATGTTTGTTTACTACAGCCTGTCACAGCTCAACATTCAGGACTTTAAAGGTCCCGATTTTTTTGTGGCCTTGGGTGTTCCTAAGGGAGAGCGGCTGAGCTGGGTCCGTTGGGAAGAGGGCAAAACTCCAGATGTCGTGATTGAGCTGCTGTCTCCGAGTACACGAGCCTATGACAAAGGAGAAAAGCGCGACATTTATCAAAATCAGCTCCATATTCCTGAGTACTTCTGGTTTGACCCCTTTAATCCCGACGAATTGGCTGGTTTTCAGCTTCAAGGGGGGCGTTATCAGCCGTTACAGCTGAATGAACAAGGGCAATTGGTGAGTCAATCGCTACAGCTTGCCTTGGGGCGCTGGCAGGGCACGTACAAAGGCGTCACAACCCAGTGGCTCCGCTGGACGGAGCTCGATGGTCGACTGTTGCCCACGGCTGAGGAGCAAGCCCGACAACAGGCCCAGCAGGCCCAGCAACAGGCCGAGCAAGCTCAACAACAGACCGAGCAGGCCCAACAGCGTGCAGAGCAGGCTCGACAACAGGCCGAGCAGTCTCAACAGCGGGCCGAAAAGCTAGCAGCCCATTTGCGATCGCTCGGCATCGATCCTGACGCGCTGTAGCGGCGTCTCGATTGGGCTCAGTAGGGTGAGGCTGCGGTCACGCTGGCAGCGCTGTGGGCGCGGGACTGCGATCGCCCTTGGAGAACGTCGGCAATTTTGCTCAGGGCGGTGTCAATATCGGCGGCATCCACCATCAGGTTCGTGACTGCTCGCAGCGTATGGAGACCCGTGGGCAAGACTCCGACTCCCTGCTTAGCTAGTGCTGCGGCTAGATCTATGGCGGGTAGGTCAGGGGCCGTGTGAAAGTAGATCAGGTTGGTTTCTACCCGGTCGAGCTCCACTGTGAGTCCCTCGATCTGCTGTATCCCAACGGCGAGCCGCTGGGCATTGGCATGGTCGTCAACTAGGCGATCGCGGTGGTGCTGTATGGCATAGAGGGCCCCGGCGGCGATGATGCCAGCTTGGCGCATGCCGCCGCCAAACATTTTGCGAAACCGCCGCGCCCGCTGCATGAGCTCTGTGGAGCCGACAAGGGCCGAGCCCACCGGTGCTCCCAAGCCCTTGGAAAAGCAAACACTAACGGTGTCAAAGGGGGCCGCATAGTCAGCCTCGGCGATGCCCGTTGCGGCACAAGCATTCCAAAATCGGGCCCCGTCGAGATGAAGCTGCAGGTCATTGCCCTGGCAGACTTGGGCGATCGCGTGAATTTCCGCAAGGGGAAAAATGCTGCCGCCGCCGCGATTGTGGGTGTTTTCCAGGCACACTAACTTAGTGCGGGGGTAGTGCTCATTCCAAGGGCGTAGTGCCTGCTGCAGGGCCGCCGCTGTGAAAATGCCGCGATCGCCCTCAATGAGTTTGCACATGACGCCAGAGAGCGCCGCCGGTCCCCCCGCCTCATAAAAGTAAATGTGAGCTTGGCTCTCAAGAATAATTTCATCCCCTGGCTCCGTATGGGTGCGGAGGGCAACTTGGTTAGTCATGGTACCCGACGGCATGTAAACTGCAGCGGGCTTGTCCAAGAGATCCGCAACGGTTTCTTCAAGCTCCCGCACGGTAGGGTCATCGCCGAGTACGTCATCGCCGACGGGAGCCTGGGCGATCGCCTGACGCATCTCGGGTGTGGGCTGTGTGATCGTATCGCTACGGAGGTCAATCATGGGCGTCAAAGTCGGGGAGTCGGTGGTCACACAAACCTGTGCTCCTACGCTAGTGCGTTGCTGTGAAATCAACAACACTCGCGTAGTGGGCGGATGCTGGAGCGCTGTTGGCAAGCACGCTGATCAATCGACGCGATCGCGATTGATGCCGTCGGTGAGGTTGGGCGGCTGAGGTGATATCTGGCGCAATTTCGCCAGCGACCAGCAGTAGCACTATAGCCTCTGGACTAAATGCAGGCGGTGTCGCTTGCGGTTGGTGCGATGGTGCTTGCGCTGCTCTCTGGAAATCGGGGTCTGTTGTCCAGGGGGGAGACGATTGTCGGGGCGGGTCTGTAGTCGGTGCGGTTCGGTGGCTAGCAGTGTGGTCAGCCGCTGTCTAGATGGTAAGCGCATGATGCTCAGGACGAGAAACCGCCGAAAAGAGTAAAAGCTGAGTAAAGCCGGAACTTAGTTAGCATCAGAAAGTTGATGGGAAGCCTCTGATGCCGAGGGAGCCGGCGATCGCTGCACCGCAGACTAAAAGGTTCGCAGTATCCAGAACGGTACTGAGAGCGCTAGTCCGAGTAGAGATCAATCGAGGCTGCAGACCAGGGGCGTCTATACCGATAGTAGAGGACTGAGGGGTCCCTGAATAGACTGTGAAGTTGAGCCTACGGCTAGCTCACGGGTAATCTCAGGCGGAGCCTAACTTTGAGCAACCATTGGCGATTATTGCTGAATGTTACACCCAGAGGATGGGCGATTAGCCGGGTGGGACAGTCCTAATCTTCCGATGGCGGCAGCACTTCGACGGTGACATCCACCGCCTCGTCCGATGTGCTAGAGCGGCCGCTGGTCACATCCACTGCGTTGACCTCAACGGTGCCCTCTGGAGTGAAGCGGACAAAGCCATCGCGGCTGACCTTGAGCTGAGTGCGGCAGTTAGGACAAACAGTTTGGATGTTGTTGATGCCTGTTAGAGGGACCTCGCAAACGGGACAGTTACCCTCGATGAGGTTGCGTTTGAGCCACCAGCGAAAGCCAATGAATCCTAGTACTGGTGCCAGCAAAATTAGCACGAATAAAACCGCAATTGATTTCACCACCCAACCGAGGCCGATCGCGCCAAGCAACCAGGCGATCGCGATGACCGTAAGCCAGCACCCTAGCCCAGAGAAATTGATTTGATAATAATTGGGTCCTTGTGAAAACACGCCACTGCCCTCTTGCCACGTTTCTAGCGTAGTCCACACCCCCCGGGACCGAGCGGGGTAATGTCCGAACGAGAAGTGATGTCTGACTTCAATGTTGAGGGCGGGAGCTTGGTCATGGTTGCCGGTCGAATTCCTCAGTTGTGCTGAGCGATCGCTGAGTTCGTTGAGTACATTAGAAAAGATTCTCCATGGACCCTTTGGCCGGAATGGATGCCTCTTTGCAAACGAATAGCCTGTCTTGGCAACTGCGACAAACGGGCAAAAATATCTCGGAATGGATTCAGCTACAGCTCGCTCGAGGCAACAGCGGCGACCCGGCTCCCCTACCCACCTTCGAGTTTCCGCCTTGGTTGGGCAATTTTGTGTTTGGTTGTCTCCTCATTGGTGGGGTGATTTGGCTAACCTGGGTCATCGTTCAAGTCATCGAAGCGTATCTTGTTCGTCGGTCGGCACGTTCTCCAGCCCCTCAGAAGGCGCTCATTGTCCCGCCGGAGACGTACAGTGTGGCCGCTTGGCTCAAGCAAGCTCAGCAATTTGAGCGTGCTGGGAACTGGCGCGAAGCCTGCCGTGCCCTCTATCTAGCGGCTTTGCAGCTCCTGCACGATCGCGACTGGCTGCCCCATCAACTGAGTCGTACTGATGGCGAGTACTTGCAGGCAATCCCACCATTGGCCAAACCACGCCCCCTGCAAGTCTTGATTCGCACCCATGAGCGATCGCTGTTTGGCGGAGAGCCCCTAGCGGCGGACAATTGCCAGCGCTGTCGCCAAGCTTTTGAGGAACTCAATCAGCCATGACCCGTACGCTCCCATTGCGAAATCGCTATGTGCTCTTTGCCCTAGTGGGCTTGGTGCTGCTTTTTGCCCTGCTGGTAGTGCTAGCGCCAGCCACCGGTCGGAAAACTAGTGGCTCAACCTACACGCGATCGCCGGAGGGCTACCTCGGTTGGTTCGATTACATGGCGGCTCAGGGCACGCCGGTGCAACGGTGGCGACAGCCGCTGTCAGACTTGCTCGATCAGATCGACGACCGACCCCAAACGCTTTTGCGCATTTTTCCCGGCATGGTCGAGGAATACCGAGCTTGGGAGGACGACTGGCTCGAGGCTTGGCTTGAGGCTGGTAATTCCTTGATTGTTTTGGGGGTCGATGCGCAAATCCAGGACATTCCCTTTACGACCCGGTTGCCAAGCGACGGTGGAGAAGTGGTGATCAAGACTCGCCGCCGCGACAGCATCGCTACGAATAGTGAACGTAGTTTGTTGGGGGATACCTACGGAGCCGTAGTTTGGCAGCGCACTGAGGCTGAGGCCGGTCGCCTGATCCTGGCGCTCACGCCCCACCTAGCGGCTAATGCCTATCTCACTGCACCAGGAAATTTTGCTTTTTTGGCTGACTTGGCGACCCAGGCGGGCGGCCCCATCTGGGTTGATGAGTACCTGCATGGTTATACGGCCGCCGAGGCGATCGTCACCGAAACGGTGAATACTTGGGGCGCATATTTGGCCCGTACACCGGTCAAAGTCGCGCTAGTTCAAATTGTGATTCTGTTAGCACTTTTTTTATCAGCGCAAAATCGCCGTTTGGGCAACCTGACGCTCCTCAAAGCCCCCAAGGTAGATAACAGCCAAGCCTACATCGAAGCGCTGGCGGCGGTGCTGCATAAAGCCGAAAGTAGTCAGTTTTTAGTGGATACGTTGGCTAAGGCTGAGCGATCGCGGCTACAGCGGAACTTAGGTCTCCATGCCACCCATATTGAAGACGCTACCTTACAAACTGCGTGGTCTCACCAGACCGGGCGATCGCCCCAAGCGTTGACGCCGTTACTCCGGCCGCCGCGGGTACCGCCTAAGAGCGCTGATGGTTCCCTGAAGATGTGGCTAGAAAAGTTGCGACACCTCCGCCAAATCTCCATTCGCCCATAGAAATGCTTACAATCAAGTGTCGTTGAGCGGGTCGCCCCCATGAGTGAGCTACAAGCGCAGATTAAGCGCATCGGTCAAACGCTAAGTCAGATCGTGGTCGGTCAGACCGCCGTCATCGACCAGCTCTTGGTGGCACTGCTGTCGAATGGTCACGTCATCTTAGAAGGGGTTCCCGGCACCGGCAAAACCCTAACGGTAAAAGTGCTTGCTCAACTGATACAGGCAGAGTTTTGTCGTATTCAGCTCACGCCAGATATATTGCCGTCTGACATTTTAGGCACCAATGTCTTTGACCTCAATACCCGTGACTTTACCCTCAAAAAGGGGCCAGTTTTCACCCAGGTCTTGCTAGCGGATGAAATCAACCGTACCCCACCCAAAACCCAGGCAGCACTCTTGGAAGCTATGGAAGAGCAGCAAGTGACCTTAGACGGCACCGGGCATTCTCTGCCAGAGCTGTTTTGGGTCATCGCCACGCAAAACTCTTTGGAGTTTGAAGGCACTTACCCGCTGCCCGAGGCGCAGCTTGATCGCTTTCTGTTCAAGCTGGTGGTGACCTATCCCGATACCCAAGCCGAAAAGCAAATGTTGAAAAATACCCAGGCTGGCTTTGAAGCGCGGCGAGTCAACATTCAAAATTTACAGCCCATGGTGGGCGACACGGCAATCTTGGCTGCCCGTCAAGCGGTTAAAGAGATCAAAGCCGAAGATCAGGTCTTAGACTATCTTTTGGCGCTGACGCACAAAACCCGTCAGTCGCGAGATTTATCCCTTGGCGCTTCGCCACGCTCTGTCGTGAGTTGGCTCCGAGCGAGCAAAGCCCATGCTTGGCTCCATGACCAACGCTATGTCACGCCTGACAATGTGAAGGCAGTGGCAGTACCGCTCTTGCGTCATCGCTTACTCTTAGGGCCCGAAGCGCAGCTTGATGGTCTCACTACGGATGCTGTAATTGCCTCGCTCCTAAAGCAAGTGGCCGTGCCTCGATAGGACCCATCAGGGGATTTGCTCACCGATGGCAGTTGCCTGCCAAAACAAGCTTTCAAATAAAAAGGATGCTGATTTTCAGCATCCTCCTGTGATTAGGGATTGGCAAGCTTGTACCGACCGCGGCGAGCGATCGCCTTAATCAAGGTAACCCATCAAAACGGCTGGAGTCGGGTCAACCACATCATTTGAAGCAATGGGGCGGTTGCCAGGCAAAAACTGCATATCAGAAATGGGCAAGGTGCTGACCGCGACCGGACGATGACCAGGCAATAATTCCGTGGTTGCCACCTCAAACTCAGTGGACATGATGGGCCGCTCCCCCGCCGCATCTAAAGTGCCGACAACATCAAAGTTGGAGAGAGAGATCGGCCGGTGATTGGGCAGATACTCGGTGGGCGCGATGCGAGTCGTGTCGTTCAGCACGTACACCACTTCACCGTTATCTTTTTCTTCAGCTTTAGCTAAAGTACTTTTATTAGACTGGCGGCGGGGAGTCGTTTTGCTCGTCGACTTAGCGGGAGTCGCGTCGCTCGTGTCTTGGGGAGTCGACTTTTCTTCGTTAGTGGTTCCGTTTTGGCTAGTCATGCGTCAACCTCTTACTGCTCTGGCGCGAACGTAATTTCCACCGGTGAGCTAACCCAGGACGCGAAAAACCGACGCCAGATATCAGCTCAATCGTCAAATGTGGATGCTGCCAATGCCCTAAACTCTGTAAGGGTTCAACCCGCCAGGTCAGAACTGATCGGCAATCATTAAGTAAATATTATAGGTAAAAATGAACACAATTACGTTTATGAAAGGTTATCGGTCTGATAATTGGAGCGATCGCCATCGCCTCTAGGCGTTGCCCTGAGCCACCTTTGGCGGGTCTTTTGGAAGCGCTGACGGGGATGAAATCGTTCGCTAGGTAGAGAAACCCCCACCCCGATTGCCAAGATGATCGGCTACTCTAGAGATCAAACAAGGGGCCGTAACGGTTTCGACGTTTTGACGAAAGTCACTCTGTGATTCAGACCGAGAGGGAGTCTACTCTCGTAAATCCAGGCTCAAAACAAACGTAACTGCGAACAACATCGTTCCTTTTGCTCGTAAAGCTGCACCTGTTGCTGCTTAATTAACTAACACGTTAGCGAGCGTCTGTGGTCTGACTCCGTTAAGGATCACGGACAAACCCCAACGGATGCTCCCTAGGCGTTTCTCTGGTAACACCTAGGGCTAAGCACCTATCAGAGAATCCCACCGCTAGGGATAATTAGCGGTTCCCGCCTTGAGGGTTAGAAAGGCTAAGTCTGTGAATGAATGGAGTGTTACTACTCGAAGCGGACACGGGTTCGACTCCCGTCGGCTCCATTTTATGAACTTTATTGTGCTTTATTGAATATTTTTTCCAACTGGAGTTTGTTATCCAAGCCCCAGTTTTTGGGCATGTTTTACTTGTAGGAGATGGCACTGGCGTTGATGGTCGACACGTCAGCGATCGCGCCTCATCTAAACTGTAAACTTTTGTCCTCACACGCTATGAACTCTCGGTATAACCCTAAGAAATTTCCGCTTTGGGCTTATCTAAAACAACCTGTTTTCAGTTCGCAACAAAAGGCGAAACTCAATCCGCGATCATTCTGGCATTTTCACCGCATCGAGCATCTCGAAAAGTGTTGGGTCAAGCTTCACAAGCCCGAAGAACATTTTAATCCCTGACGCCATGTCAATAAATTAAAAGCCAGCTTTATAGCTGGCTTTTAATTTATTGACAACAGCCTCAATTGAGCCCCGATTCATCTGTTTTTATTAACTCCTTGCTAAGGTAATAAAAGTTTTGATTTCATAACTTTGGCTCAAAAAGTTAGGGCCTGATAGCTTCAAAATTGGCTAAAATAACTTCCGGTTCAATCCCGGCGTCTATACATTGCTTCCAGGCTCAGTAACGACTTTTAACGCAGGGATAATTTTTATAGGCTGAGGCGAATTTCGTCGACTTGGCGAATCTGCTCATGGCTGAAGCCAGCCCGCAGTAAATGATCAAGGTGATATGCCTCGTAGTAGCGACCATCGAGTTGCAATGCCTGTTGATACGCCGCCTGAGCTGCCGTTGGGGCCTGATCACTCCAGTGAGCTAGGGCTAGGGCCACCCAGGGATGAGGGTTGTAGGGTTCTAATTCGGTGGCTTGCTGGGCGTGGCTAATGGCTGCTGCCAAGTCGGGTAATTGTTGATAAGCCAGGCTGAGATTGTAATAGGCAATCTCATTGTCGGATTTTAAGGTTTTGGCTTGTGTATGCGTGGCGATCGCCGGCTCAATCTGCCCATCAACTAGGTAGGCGATGCCCAAGGCGTTCAGTGCTGGTACGTGCTCAGCATCTAGCGCTAATCCTTGATTGAGGGTGGCGATCGCTGCTGGTCGTTGTCCAGCCAAATGCTGCGTCCAGCCGAGGACGACATAACTGGGGACATGAAACGGGTCGAGCACGACGGCGGTCTCGAGCTCAGCGATCGCGACAGCAAAGTCGCCCTGCTGACGGGCTGCTAACCCAGCCTGACGAGCGGCCTCAGCCCCCCGTGCATCGATCAAAAAAGTAGGATAGCGTAGGACCTGCGCCAAGGCCGGAGTCACAGTCAAGCTGGCTTGGTGGGAAAGGACCCTCTCCGGCGGGGTGCAGCCTAGCATGGCCCCTATCAATATTGAGCTGATACTGCTTAGACCTCGGCGCATGGCACACATCATCGATTCCGCTTCAGGTTGAAAGTCTTGTGATGCGCTCCTCCTTAAGTCAGGGCAGCGGCACCGGAGTCAAAAACATCAAAAGTATAGGTGGAATGGCGATGACTGACGCCGCATCCTTTTCTGGATTGCCCTCTAGAGTATCAACGTCGTACCCATGCTGCCGACTGGCAGTCAGCGATCGCGCAGAAAGCAGAGCGACTATGATGGAGTCACTATCGTTTGGGGTTTAACTTGTCACCCCCGTTGCCAGCGTATCTTTTGAGGATGAAATTGTATGACTACCCCAACAGCAGACAGTTGTCTTCGCGTTGGTCAATCAGCCCCTGATTTCACCGCGACCGCTGTGGTTGACCAGGAGTTTAAGACGATTAAGATTTCTGACTATCGTGGCAAATACATCATCCTGTTTTTCTATCCGCTGGATTTCACCTTTGTTTGCCCGACTGAAATCACGGCCTTTAGCGATCGCCATAGCGAGTTTAAAGACTTGAATACGGAGGTCCTAGCGGTTTCCGTCGATAGTGAGTTTTCCCACTTGGCCTGGATTCAAACTGAGCGCAAAATGGGCGGCTTGGGTGATATCAGCTACCCCCTGATCTCCGATATTAAAAAGGAGATTAGTGACGCCTACAATGAACTAGACCCTGATGCTGGGGTAGCGTTGCGGGGCCTCTTCATCATCGATAAGGAAGGTGTGATTCAACATTCAACGGTGAATAACCTCTCTTTTGGGCGTAGCGTAGACGAGACGCTGCGGGTGTTACAGGCGATTCAGCATGTGCAAGCCCACCCCGAAGAAGTATGTCCGGTGGACTGGCAGCCTGGGGAGAAAACCATGAGCCCCGATCCGGTGAAATCAAAGGACTTCTTTGCTGCGGTGTAGCGGTCGCTCCACGGAGGTCGTCCTATGACGAGTCTAACCCCTTCTACTGCTCCTAATTCGACATTGTTCAGCGAGCGGTTTTGGCGCAACTTTGTGCCTATTCCTGCCCGGAACTGCTTTCAACTGGGCGATCGCGCCCCAGACTTTACCCTGATCGAAGTGGGGACCCGGCAATCCTATCGATTGTCGCAGCATTGGGGTGAACGGCCAGTGGTGCTAGCCTTTACCCGGATTTTTACTGAGCGACATTACTGTCCACTTTGCTTTCCCCATTTAGTTGAGCTCAATGACGCTGCGGCTAAGTTTGCGGCAGCAGGGGCGCAACTGGTTTTGATTACCAGTACTGATCTGGCTCAGAGCCAAGTGGTGAAGACCAAGCTCAATTTGCAGCCCCCTCTGCTCAGCGATCCATTTTGTGAAGTCTTTCGGCAATATGGTACGGGGCAAGCGTTGGGAGCCCCGCTAGCAGCTCAGTTTGTTTTAGATAAATATGGTCGGTTACGGTACTGGCATCACTTCTCGTTTTTGGATTACAACGCCGCCCCGCGCAAGCTGCTTTACACCCTGTCAACTCTGGCTGATGACTAACCGTTGGTTGAGCGATCGCTCAGTGACTAATACGGAGTTGTAACAAAGCTGCGGTAACTCCCGCAAAATTTGGCATTATCAAAGGGGCATTCCGGACGTGTTGTGGACGACCGAGAATGTTGCCGTCAACTGAGAGCTTTCTCCGTTATGGTCGATCCCGTCGAGCCGATTGTGTTGCCGCCACCCGAAAATCCTCAACAGGAAGGTGAATGGCTCCAAGCGGCGCTGCATACTTGGCTCAATACTGAATTTCCTCCCGAGGCGGTGAATGTTGATATTGCCAAACGGGCGGCCCAGGTGTTCGTGCGCCAGCGCATGGAAGGGGAGAACGATCTGGGGGCATTGGTCATGGCTGTGCTCACGGAGATGCAGAGTTTCGATTTCTCTAAAAGCTTTTACGGTGAGTTTGCGATCGCCAACGCTGTGGGCGATTTGCTGCTCGATAGCCTCGGGATTGACCACTGCTGCGGCGCGGGGGGATAACCCAGCACTGTTGATGCCCCTCGGGCATTGTATCGATGACGGCCTTCATCAATAATGTCTGGTGACCGCTGCGAGGAATCAAGGATGGCGCACTGGCTCAAAAGCGTTTGGCGACTGGGCTTGATCTTGAGCGTTGTAATGTTGACGGGCTGCTTGCAATACGACGTCAACATTCAGTTTGACAGTCAAACCCATGGACGCTTGGTGCAGCAGCTCCATTGGCGCGGGGCCGAGCTCGCTACTCAGTCTGAGTGGTCATCGTGGCTGCAGATGCTCAGCGATCGCGCTGCTGCTGTGGGCGGTGAGGCACAGCTCATCGATGCTCAAACCTTGGAAATCGACATTCCTTTCAATAATGGGCCAGAGTTAGAAGCTAAGTTCAATCAATTCTTTCGGGCACAAAAGTCTGCGCCGCCGTTGACAATCTTGGGCAACTCACCCGTGACCGCCACCCTCTCCCTTAGCCAGCAGCATCGCTTTGTGCTGATCAATAATCACGCAGAGATCCAAGTGGATTTGTCAGCGGTGCCTGATCTGGCTCAAACGGGGTTGCCCCTATTCCAGGGACAGCAGCTACTCAATGGACATTTCACGGTTACAGCTCCTGGAGTCCGTTTGCCTACTGATATCTGGGGACCATCACAAACATGGACGCTAATGCCTGGGCAAATCAACCGGATTACGGCAGACTTTTGGGTGCCCAGCCCCATTGGCATCGGGGCGGGGGCGATCGCTCTGCTGATGCTCATCGGTTATGGGCTTAAGTATTGGCTGCGACTCGGGTGATCTGCCATGTTACCGCCACTCGAGTGACTAGATGGATGACTCATTGTGGACACGGCGGTACTTGGCCACTCCCAATCTTTCTATACTTGAATAGAGCGCTGTTACATCCTACGAGAGGTCAATCGATGAGACTCCTACACACCATGCTCCGCGTCGGCAACCTGGAGACGTCGCTCAAATTTTATTGCGACATTTTGGGCATGAAGCTGCTGCGTCAAAAGGATTACCCCGGGGGCAAATTTACCCTGGCCTTTGTAGGCTATGGTGACGAATCAGACCACACCGTTTTGGAGTTGACCCACAACTGGGACACCGACCAGTATGACCTCGGCGACGGCTATGGTCATATTGCCCTAGGCGTTGATGATATTTACGGTACCTGTGAGGCAATTAAGACCCAAGGGGGCAATGTTGTCCGCGAGCCTGGTCCCATGAAACATGGCTCAACCGTTATCGCTTTTGTTCAAGATCCGGACGGTTACAAAGTCGAACTGATTCAGTTGGGAACCCAGGGATCAGCGCAACAATCCGCTCAGCCGACAGCTCAAGCAGCAGGCTAATCGGTCCCGCGATCGCCCATGGTCGAAGCGGAAAAGGGTGGTAAATCTAAGGGAAAAGGTGAAACAGTGATTACCCCACCACCCTTTCAGATACCCTGATACACTGAAGTACCTAGGGATTATTACTTATTTCTTGCCCGTTTTATTCACCCCACCATGCAGCCCACCGATCCGGATAAGTTTACAAATAAAGCCTGGGATGCAATTGTTGAAGCTCAAACTGTAGCGCGCCGGTTTAACCACCAATATATGGAAGCCGAACACGTCGTAGTGGCGCTGCTAGAGCAAGAGGAAGGTTTGGGTAATAGCATTTTACAGAAGGTCAGCCTTGACCCGGAGCTGCTGCTCAAAGAGCTAGAAACCTTTGCCAAACGCCAAGCCCGAGTCCGCGCCTCAGCCGACAGCAATCTATATCTGGGTAAAAGCCTTGATCGCATGTTGGATCAGGCCGATACCGCTCGGCAAACCATGGGCGATAAATTTATCTCAGTTGAGCATTTGCTCCTGGGATTTGCCGAAGATGAACGCATTGGTCGGCGGTTGTTGCGAGGATTTGAAGTTGATTCAGTCGCCCTCACCACGGCCATTAAAGCCGTTCGCGGTAGCCAAAAGGTGACGGATCAAAATCCCGAAAGCCGTTACCAGGCCCTAGAAAAGTTTGGTCGTGATCTTACGGATCTCGCCCGGGAAGGCCATCTTGATCCGGTCATTGGCCGGGATGAGGAAATTCGTCGGGTGATTCAGGTATTGTCACGGCGCACGAAAAATAATCCCGTGCTCATTGGTGAGCCAGGAGTCGGTAAAACGGCGATCGTAGAGGGGCTAGCCCAACGCATTATCAACGGCGATGTGCCCGAATCGCTGAAGGACCGGCAGTTGATTTCCTTAGACATCGGGGGGCTGATCGCCGGGGCTAAATATCGCGGTGAGTTTGAAGACCGCTTGCGTTCCGTGTTGAGCGAAGTCACCGAGTCCGGTGGTCAAGTTGTGTTGTTTATTGACGAGCTCCACACCGTCGTCGGAGCGGGAGCCGGTCAAGGCACCATGGATGCTGGCAATTTGTTGAAGCCGATGCTCGCCCGGGGAGAACTGCGCTGCATCGGGGCCACCACCCTAGATGAGTATCGTAAACACATCGAAAAAGATGCGGCGTTAGAGCGGCGGTTCCAACAGGTGTATGTTGGGCAACCCACCGCCGACGATACGGTTTCGATTTTGCGAGGTTTGAAAGAGCGGTACGAAGTACATCACGGGGTCAAAATTGCTGACTCGGCCCTAGTCGCCGCGGCGGTCATGTCCGATCGCTATATTAGCGATCGCTTTTTGCCTGACAAGGCGATCGATCTGGTTGATGAAGCCGCTGCTAAACTCAAAATGGAAATCACCTCTAAGCCAGAGGAGCTAGAAGTGATTGATCGGCGGCTGATGCAACTGCAAATGGAAAAGCTCTCTTTGGAGAGCGAAGATGCTTCCTCAGGATCGGCCTACCACACGGCTCAAGAGCGACTTGTCCGCATTCAGGAAGAAATTGATGATCTGTCCCAACGGCAAGAACAGTTCAGCGGGCAATGGCAAACGGAAAAGCAAACCCTGGATGCCATCAATGCCCTCAAAGAGGAAGAAGAGCATCTACGGGTGCAGGTCGATCAGGCCGAGCGCGCCTATGACCTTAACAAAGCCGCACAGCTCAAATATGGCAAACTCGAAGCGGTGCAGCGAGAGCTAGAAGCCAAAGAAGCCCAGCTTATCGACATTCAAGCCCAGGGCAAAACTTTGTTGCGGGAGCAGGTACTCGAAGCCGACATTGCCGAAGTGGTGGCGAAGTGGACAGGCATTCCTGTTAACCGCTTAATGGAGTCAGAGCGGCAAAAGCTGCTGCGACTCGAAGGCCACCTACATGAGCGCGTCATCGGCCAAGAGGAAGCTGTGGCTGCTGTGGCTGCTGCCATTCGCCGCGCCCGAGCTGGGATGAATGATCCCGGTCGCCCCCTGGGGTCATTTCTCTTTATGGGGCCCACGGGCGTCGGTAAAACGGAGCTGGCTCGAGCGCTGGCTGCGTTTATGTTCGATACGGAAGAGGCCTTGATCCGCATCGACATGTCTGAGTACATGGAAAAGCATGCGGTTGCCAGGCTTGTGGGTGCTCCCCCTGGGTATGTGGGTTACGAGGAGGGCGGACAGCTATCCGAAGCGGTACGTCGACATTCATATTCTGTTGTGCTTTTGGATGAGGTGGAAAAAGCTCATCCCGATGTGTTTAATATCCTGTTGCAGGTGCTGGATGATGGTCGAATTACTGACTCTCAAGGGCATCTAATCGATTTCAGCAACACGGTCGTGATTATGACTAGTAACATCGGCAGCGATCACATTCTAGAGGTGGCTGGAGACGACGATCGCTATGACGAGATGCGCGATTTAGTACTGAAGGCGCTCCGCAGCCACTTTCGACCTGAATTTCTCAATCGGGTTGATGATCTGATTCTTTTTCACCCGCTGCTGCAAGCGCAACTGCGTGAAATTGTGGCCATCCAGGTGCAACGTATTGAAAAACGTTTGGCGGATCAAAAGCTGGCGATATCGCTCTCTAAAGCTGCGATCGATCACATTGCCAAAGTTGGCTACGACCCGGTGTATGGCGCTCGACCGCTGAAGCGAGCCATTCAAAAAGAACTGGAAAATCCCATTGCTACCAAGATCCTGGAGGACGCCTTTCCTGAGGGGGGGACCATACAGGTGAGTTTACAGAACGGCAAGCTGACCTTTAGCTGCCGGCCGGAAGAAGCGATCGCACCGCCTGACCCCGCTCCCCTTGCGGTTGAATCCTAGAATAGCGATCGCACTTTAAACAGTCGGCCAGAGCTGGGTTGCCGGCTTCTCATAGCTGCCTTATTCGCGGCAGTTGCTGCAACAGTTATCAAACCCGAGCGAAAGCCGTGAAATTGAACTGGGCACTTTAGGACTGGGTGCTGCATCGCGAACTTTAGACTGAGCCCATGAGCCCACGTATAGATTCACCCGTAGCCATCACCGTTGCGGTGCCAACTTTTAATGGCGCTGAGCGCCTGCCGCGCTTGCTTGAGCACTTGCAGGCACAAACTGAGACGACCCATATGCAATGGGAAATCTTGATTGTTGATAACAACAGTCAAGATAATACTGCTGACGTGGTCAACCAATACCAGGTAAATTGGCCCTTAGCAGCGCCCTTGAAATATTGTTTGGAATCCCGCCAAGGAGCGGCGTTTGCTCGGCAACGTGCAATCCAAGAGGCGAAGGGCACTCTAGTTGGCTTTTTGGATGACGATAATTTGCCTGCTGCGGATTGGGTAGCGGAAGCGGTTAAATTTGGCCAGCGCTATCCCCAGGCGGGGGCCTTTAGTGGTCCTATCGCCGGTAACTATGAAGTTGAGCCCCCCGCCGGATTTGACCAAATCAAAGCCTATTTGGCGATTCGCAATCACGGTAGCGAAGTCATGGCGTTTGAGCCAGACAAGCTCCGGCTGCCCCCAGCGGCCTCTCTCGTTGTTCGTAAAGCCGCTTGGTTGGAGAGTGTCCCGTCGGAGCCGATCTTTGTCGGGCGCTTAAAAGGCCCCTGGATGATTGGCGGCGAAGACTATGAGGTGTTGCTGCATCTACACCAGGCGGGCTGGCAAATTCTCTATGATCCGGCGCTGCAAACGTCCCACCAGATTTCTCGCGATCGCTTTGAGCGTTCCTATTTGTTGCGATTAGCCAGAGGCTGTGGGCTCACGACCTGTCAGTTGATGTTGATCTCCACCCCAGGCTGGTACCAGCCGCTCAAAGTGGGCCGGGTGTTTTTGGGCAGCCTCAGACGGCTCTGTCAGCATACGCTCAAATACAAACTTCACTCTCGGCAAGAACTAGCGACGGCCTTCGAGTTTGAATTCCACCTCGGTAGTTTGCTAAGTCCCTTTTTTGTTCGCCGATGGAGCTGACAATAGCATGTATACAGTTTGTATCGACTGACTCAAACTTGGTTGAGCGATCCTTCTCAAATTTTGACTCCATGGCCTCTGTTTCCATCGTTATCCCTACTTACAATGCCGAAAAAACGATCGCTGATACCGTCGGCGCAGTCTTGGCGCAAACATTTTCTGACTTCGAAGTCATCGTGATCAACGACGGTTCTACTGATGCCACATTAGAGCACCTTGAAACCTATACCGATCCTCGATTGCAGATATTTTCCTTTGAGAATGCCGGACCTCAAAAAAGCCGTAATCGAGGTCTGGAGAAGGCAACTGGTGAGTTCATTTCATTCATTGACGCTGATGATATGTGGACGGCTGACAAGTTGGAATTGCAGCTGGCCGCTCTCAAAAATAATCCCCAGGCATCCGTCGTGTATAGCTGGACTGATGTCGTTGACGAAACGGGTGAGTTTTATCGGCGCGGTGGCTATGCTACCAAAACGGGTGATGTTTTTCTTGATTTGTTGCTCGCTAATTTTGTCGAAAACGGTTCCAATTTCTTAGCGTATACCGCTGCTGTTGCATCGATTGGTGGCTTCGATGAAGCGATTGTGGCCGGTCAAGATTTAGATATTGTCCTGAGCCTATCGAGGCAGTATTTGTTCACAGTTGTTCCGAAAGTACAGGTACTCTATCGCAAATCTAAAAAGGATGAATCTTGGTCAAGCAGTATCAAACGCGCCAGAACTGGCATCGATCAGGTGCTTGATAAGCATTTGCTCAATCATGCAGAGCTGAAAGACTATCACCATCTTTGTGTAGGAAATCTGTATAAATATCTCGTTTTTGAATGTCTTAGCAACACTCCCTCGCGAGCCAAGGGATGGTACTCTTTACAGCTTTTGTGGGTGGCGATCGCCAACGATCGAGAACTGCTAAAAACCGGGGTTTTTGTAAAAATATGCCTTCGTATTATGACAACGATCTTCTTGCCGCAGTCCCTCAGCCGTCACGTCATAGAGCACTACCCTGCGTTGCTAGATATCACGTCGATATATGGATATCTCAAGCTCAAGCGGAGCTGATTTGACTGGCTGCTGCCTGGAGAAATAAGCGCATGACTGCCTTGGTTTCGGTCATTATTCCTGCCTATAACTGTGCTGCAACGATTGCAGCGACGCTGAACTCGGCTTGTGGACAACACCACAGCAACCTGGAAATATTGGTCATTGATGATGGTTCTCAGGATGACACGGCGGCCACGGTGTTAGCGCTGGCTGACAGCGATCCGCGCATCCAATATCTTGCCTTTCCCAATGGGGGGCCGGCGATCGCGAGAAACCGCGGGATCGAAAAGGCCCAGGGGCAATTCATCGCGTTTTTGGATGCCGATGATTTGTGGACACCGGATAAAATCACAGCCCAACTGGCGGCGTTAGCAGGCCATCCCCAGGCGGGTCTGGCCTACAGCTGGATCGACTGGATTGATGAAGCCGGTCAGTTTTTGCGACCCGGTAGCCACATCCAGGCTAGCGGCAATGTGCTAGAAGCGTTGATTCTCAGAAATTTCATCGATAACGGTTCCAACGTTCTGGTCAGAAAAGAGGTGTTTGCCCAGGTTGGTACCTTTAACCCCGATTTGCCACCCTCCGAAGATTGGGACCTGTGGTTGCGCATTGCCGGGACCTATGAATTTATTTGTGTACCCCAAGTGCAAGTGCTCTATCGCATCTCGCCGTCTTCTCTCTCATCTAGTAATGTTGAGCGGTTGGCCCAGGTAGGGCTGACAATTTTGATCAATATTTTTCGTCAGTATCCCGAGCTCGAAGCCAAAATTGGGCGACAAGCCTTAGCCGATAAATATCGATATTTCACCTTTAAGTCCATTGAAGGTCGCCCTAGTCGAAAAAATGGGCGGCTGGCCTGGCGCTTTTTCACCAAAGCCCTCATCTTAGAGCCGCGGTGGTGGACCCAGCGCGGCAAAGTTTTGGCCGTTGTGCTGGCCAAGGCCACCAAGTTCAGTCTGGGACCCAAGGCCTGAGAGACTTTACGCTAGCTCCCATCCTGAGCGGCCCCTGAGCTTGACTAAACGTTGACTAGTTGGGCAATGAGGGGATCAGCCAGCGACTGCTGTTTGCCTTGGACAACTTGGCTGAGCAACTGACGCAGGCGATCTCGCTGGGTCGGATTGACGATGTAAATACTGCGGCTTTGCTTAGTAAACAGGGAACTGCTTGCCAAAGTCTGATACTGTTCGTTGGTCAGCGTCGCTCGGCTAAACAAGCCTCGTATGGCCGCCTCAGGCAGCAGCCCTGGCGGCAAATGTCCCTCTAAAATGGCGGCAATGCGAGGGTGACATACATCAGTGTTAATGCCCTGTTCTTCCAGCAGATGCAGGATGCCATCGAAGGGCATGGGCGCATCGGGCATGATACGTAAGATCTCGTGCAACAGGAAGTAGTCGCTGTACTGATGACGAGGCATATCTAGCACCTGCGGGTAGCGGCAGAGGTTGACAAGTCCATAGGCGACGCGGCTGCAGGTTTGCGGGCGATTGCTGGGATAGGTGTCTTGGATGATGGTCGCGTTGGGAAACTTTTGGCGCAGCCATTTTGCGATTGTGCTAAATGATGCATTACCCCCAGTGCATATCACTTGATTGATACCTTGAGATGCTAACCCTGTCTGACTCAGCAGCGCATTGACCTGCTGATTGAGTCGCTGAATGTAAGGCACCAATACCCGGCTTTCTAAATCGCGCCGCAAAACCCGCCACGACTGATCGGCTAAGTCGAGCTGATATTGGTTTTGGTGCTGCAAGATCAATTTAAGATAGCGAGCCGCCTCCAATAGACTTTGACCAAGGCGTGAAGCTTCTAGATGTTGACGGAGGCGTAAGCGAGCCTCGATATCAGGCTCCGCTAGCTGTGGTAAATCGATCGCCTCGATTTGTAAGCTCTCCCATTGGGCATTCGCCACTTCGGGCAAGGCTGCTTGCCATCCCCAACCGTCGTTGCTGCGTCGGCGATCGCCTGGTGCTATGGGCTGCCGTCGTTCGGCAGGCAACAATAACTGACAGAGGATATCTAGATCTAGCGCATTGCCCCCATAGGGCAAATTGCGTAGGCTAAAATCTTCTCGAGTCAAGGCATTTAGCGGCTGCGGCAAATCCACGACGCCGACTTCAGTGCAGGCGGCACCGCCGCTGATCACCACTGTTCCCCCTTCCCAACTGCACTGATAGAGGGTTTGAACCTGCCGATTTTGTGGGGGTGGCGGTTCGTTGGGATCAGGCAGCCCTGAGAGGATCGCCGCGATCGCCTCTTCGACAAAGAAAATCTGGCTTGCTTCCTCAACGAGCCCCGTCGAGAGCACGGCCTCCCGAAGATTAAAACAATAAGTGTCAGGCCAGTTAGTCGGGATGCCAACAACAATACCCTGCAAGGTCGCAAGTGCCACATCAAGATCGTGGGATTCTAGCCCGATCGCCTCCAGCTCTAAACCTATCGCTTCCGGATGGCTGATGCATCGCAACAGTCCTGTTACTGCCGCAGTGATCTCTTGCAGGGAAACAGTTTGAGTCGTTGACCACTGTATGACTGGCCGCCAGTTGCCCCTATCGGTTTGATGGGGCACCCCTGTCCGCAACAAAGGCCGCAGCGTTTGGACTAGCCACTCGGTGGCCGACTCCGCTGGACGGTTGACCGCCGCCGGCCCCACGGCCACAAGCTGGGCTGGGCCTGGCTCAGCTGTTTCAAAGGTGGCAGCGGTGGGCAAGCGAAACGTTGAGGATGCTGCATCTGGTTCAAATGCGGTCACCCAACAGAGCGGATGGGCCGACCCGCCGTGCTGCTCCATCAGCACAGCAGATAAACCGCTACTGCCCAAATCAATGCCTAAAAACCATTCCGCCGTGTCGCCTCCAGCTGCATCAAGATCCGGGGGGGCATCGTCGTCATCGGCTTGCGCTAAGGTTGCCAGCACTCCAGATGAGGCAAAGAGCGACTCATCAGTCTGGCTGACTGGCTCGGTATCTGTGGGCGTTGGGGTATCCTCCTCGGTCAACTCGTCAGCATCGGTGTCCCTTGCTGTGGTTTGTTCAGCAGTAGCCATGTCGCCCTCGACGTCTTCAAAGGCTGATCGAAAAGCATCATCGGTGGCAATTTCAGCATCGGGAATCTCCTCCATCCGGAGGTCAAGGTTGGGTGCCACCGGTTCTGAACTGAAGTCAGCTACTGCGGCTTCCCCAATTTCCAGCGTGGTGGCCGTTGAGTCATCAACGGAGAAATCGGCTGCCATGGGGTCCCAATCAGCCGAATCAGGCGCATTGACTAACGCTTCATCTGACGATGGAGGAGCCAACAAATCTTCTGGCTCCAGATACTCTGGCGCATCCCCTATGCTGGTCGCGATCGCCGGCTCATCGTCTGATATGAAGTTCTCAGATGAGGCAAGCTGAGTCAGCTCCGACTCCGACTGCCCGCTGGTATCAGCGGTGTCATCGAGTAACCCATCCAGGGCATCCGCAATTTCCGCTGAGTCGTCTTCATCGGCGGTGGCAAACTGCGGCGGGAAAAAATCGACCAGTTCATCATCAGATAGCGGCGCAGTTGAGGGTGCTTCGCCAGAGCGCTCTGCCTCGGCCAAGGCCTCTGCAAAATCCGCTGCCATTTGATCTTCCCTCTCAGGATTCCCAAAGCCCGAATTCACCTGAAAATCGATGTTGTCAGCTTCCGGATTGAGCCGATCAGAGAGGTCATCTACACTAAGGGGCTCTCTTGATGATTCAGATTCGGCAATCCTAAACCCGTCATCATAGGAGCCCTGTAGATCTAGCACGGGTGGTGCAAAGTTCGCCTCTGCTGAGGCTGGATCTGCTGAGGGACGAGAAACCGGCAGGGGCTCCGTTGGTTCTGCATCGGGTACCTGACTCAGCTCCGCCATCAGAGCAGGATTGTCATTGGTGGCAGCGATCGCATAGCCAGCTGCTGCTGAACCCTCGACCTCCAGACCGATACCAGGCAGGGTACGGCTGGTGGCAATTGTTTCATTAGCGGCGGCTGGGGGGAACTGAATCGGTGCGGACGGATCGGGAAGATTGGTGAGACGAGGCATAGTAGTGGAAAACGGGAGCTCGGTCGCGGCAACCATGTCCGCCAGCGAAATTAACCGTTGCCCATACTGCCTCTGCAGTTGAGCGGTGTTGCTGCTTGTGGATGCGGTAGTTGCGCCATTACCCACTGCCGGTGCATCGGCTAGCGCTCGCTCAACTAGGGCGGCGGCATTACGGATGCCAGCGTCTAATCGATATCCTGTCGCCTCAGATCCGGTCACAGACCAGTCATTTTGAAACAGTGACATCGCTGGCTGCGGAGAGTCGATGTCTAAATTGGGAAAAGTTGGTGCTGCAAGTATTGGTTGGGGGATGGGCTCGGTGCCCTCGACAGCGCCTGATTCGGGGTTGGCGGGAATTGCCGCTAGGACAGATGCCAAGTCACTTTCCGCAGCTGACTGCAAGCGCACACCAGTCTCCGGGGATCCCGTTACCGTAAACGCTGAACGTGGTGCATCGGTGTCGCGACTGAGTTCAGTCAGGGGCGGCTCGCTGAGGGTTTCAGTCTGGGTTTCCCCTGCTGGTGCCGCCGGGGATAGATCGATACTCGGCAGCACCCAGTCATCCAGGTCAGCCAATAAATTGGCGGTGGTGGCTTCGTCGGCTCCTACATCTGGTGACTCTAGAGAGGGTGCTGACTCCAGATTTAAGGACAGCTCCAAATTGAGATCATCCAAAGATAAGGCTTCGATCGCTGGCGCTGGGTCAGAGTCATGGCTAGTTGCCGTCTCTGTCAAGTCGTTGGCAGATAGCCTATCTTCTATGGTGCTAGGGCCGTCGGTCGGGACTGACTCGCCGAACAATTCAGCATCTAGCGGTACCCCAGTGCCGACTGGCTCAGGAGGCGCGGTCGTGCAATCGCGCGAGGCCCTTAACGGCGTTGTGGGGCTCTCTTCTGGGAGGTCAGGAAGGTCGAGGTTGAGGATAATACCATCTAGGTTGAGGTCCTCTTCTTCCCCTGGGCTGGCGGTCGAGATGTCAAACAGCCCTTCTGCATTGAAAGTATCGGGATCGTCATCGGGATCGGTCGCTGCTGGGGCCGGGTCGGCCAAAGGCATATCGAGGCTGAGCAACTGTTCGTCCAGATCTGGGGCGATCGTCCCAGCCTCCGCAGACATCTCAGCATCGCTTCTCTCCGCTTGGACTGAGGTTTCTTGACCCCAAGCATTTTCTAAGGTGAGGTTGCTGTCCGCTTCAGCGTTAGAGGCCACAGCCTCTGTCCCCAAAAAATCGTCCTCCAGAGTTAAGTCAGACTCTGAGTCAGGGGTCGAGGCTGCCGACTCGATAACTGAGGCTTCACCGCTAGATGCCTCAAACACGGTGTCCAAGGATAGTGATTCTGTCTCTGCCGGAGTAGCCGACTCCGCAGATGTGTTAGCTACAGGCATGTCGAACGCCATGTCATCAAGGGAGAGAGCGGGGAGGACCGGTTCATCGTCTGATGCCGATAATGACGTGTCGGCTTCAGGACCGTTAGGGCTCGTTTCTCCCATGGGTGCAGGTGGGAATGCCTCAGCGGCGTCATCATCCCCATCTGCATTCCCAAATAAGTCGGCGGCTTCTAAGGTGGTTTCTGCATCTGCGACCTCACGATCGCGGTCTGCCCCTGATTGGTCCTCCGCCTCGGGCTGCGATAAAGACAACTCCATTGATGTCGCTGCTGCATCTGAGGGGGAGGACGAGTCGGTTGCCCCAGGCCCGGCTGGAGCCACCGCTTCGGCGGCGTCAAACAAGGTTTCCCAATCATCATCAGCGGCCGCAGTGGCCGGGATGGACTGCGTTTCTTCCGTGAGCGATACCTGCTCGATGGGTAACCCTTCCAATTGCGATAAATCAGATGACAATTGCCCCAAGATGGCGTCATCTAACGTGAGATCAATGCCAGTATCAGGAACATCGGGATCCGTCTCCAAAAGATCTTCATCAGGGGGGGCTGGAATAAACGCGTCCCCCGATTCGTCAAACATGGCAAAGGGATCGGTCTGTCGGGATGCCTGGGCCTGCTCCGCCTCTGGCAACAGTTCCGCTAGGGAAGCGATCGTGTCTTGTTCCCCTGTTGGTGCACTGATTGGCGGAGTGAGCTCCGCCGCCATTTCTACTCCCAAAAGATTGGCAACTATAACAGCTTCTTCAGAATCGTCATCCGTGTCAGAGTCGTCATTTTCTAAGTCGGCCTCTGCCGTCACGGCGTCTGCCTCTCCGAGCAAATTAAGCACATCCAGAGGGGCGGCTGACTCCGCCGCCGGGATAGCAACGGTCTCTGTGTCGTCATTAGTCGCAGGGATTTCTGTCTCCTCAACGGCAAACGTCTCTGTTGCTAACAGTCGCGCATCAAGGGCCTCAGCAAAATCGGTAGCCTCAGGCGGGGCTGGAGCCGTTGTCTCGGGGGCGATCGCTGCTCCTGATGTACCAAATAAGCTGTCATAGAGTGCGTCAATCTCTTCAGTGTAGGCAACTGTCTGGTCATCATCGGCAATTTCATCGTCAGCCTCGGGCCCCTGTTGCCCGGTCATCATCGGCCACGGTACCGGCTCCGTTTGAATGATGGTATTTTCACCCGAGTCAAAGCCTTCCTCTTCAGCAGCACTGGCTTCATCCAGCAAGGTGTCTTCCAGCGGTCTCTCTTCAGGCTCTTCGTCTAGAAGGTCTTCATCTAATTGAAATAGTGTAACTTCCTCGTCGGGTGCCAAATCTAGACTGTCTAAGTCGTCGAGCTCAACATCATCTAAGTCGAGTACCGAGTCCATGAGTTCATCCTGTACCTCGGCCAGCATTTCATCAGCGGGCGGCTGCTCGATTGAGGCGTCTGGCGATGGCTCTGTTTGGCCGCTTAAACGAGCGGGCGCTGACTCACGGGATAAATAGCTAGATTCGGCCTGGAGCTGCTCCACCAACTGATTGATGAAGGTGCGAAAGACGAACTCTCCCTGCTGTCCTAATCCGTGCATGGCATCTAAGCCTTGGCTGAGCGTTTCGCAATAGCTCTGGATGCTCTGATCGAGGGACTCAAATACAGCTCGCAGGTTGGCGTCGAGCTTTAGCAGCAGGTAATCAGTCTGGGACTGAATCTGGTGTAGCTGCTCTAGTCGCTGTTGGGGGCTGAGCTGCGGCAAATCATGGTCGCGCTCAAGCTGATTGGGGGCGGGCGTGCCCTGTAGTGCCGGTGCGGTGTTAATTTGTCCCTGTAAAGCCCGGATTTCTGGTGTGATTTGTTCGATTAAGGTGGCCCGGAGCTGCCTGACTACGTCATTGGCCCAGGCGGGGGCGATGTCTCCTACGGGGGCGGCGGCGCGCTGCAGGCGTTCTTGCTCTAGCTGGCGCACCTCATTTTTCAACGCTTCGCGCTGTTGCTGTAGCGCTATCACCTCGCTAGTCAGGGGCTGCACCATCTGGGCGCGGAGGTACTGCATTTCTTGCAATAGCGCCTGCAATACCTGTTGACTATCGGCTTCGACGGTATTATTGGGGCCTGCAACAGGTAAATGTCTCGGTGCGCTGGGGGCGATCGCGGCCTCGCCGGTGCCCAGTCCCCACCCGGGGGATTGAGCCGCGGTTGCCTGTAGCTCTTGGAGGTAAGCCAGTGTCTGCTCGAGTATCTGGCGTTGCTCACTGGCTTCGCCGGATTTCACCCACGGTAGTCGAGGCGCTGCTTTGCTCAATAACGCCTCGATTTCCAAAATCAATGATTGCAGTTGCCCTTGTTGCGCAGTCACAGTGAACCCCTAAAAACCGACCAACCTAACCCCAAACCAGACTTTCCAATAATCTTGCACCAACGATAATGGGCACAAATATATCCAAGCCTAGCCCTGGCAACGAAGCCAGGGAATCCTGCAATTGCTCCTCAGCATACCCGCGACTTTGTGTTTTTGCAGCGACCTGGATTCCGGTGTGCCCAAAGTGTAGGTCAGCTGTCCCCAAACCGTTAATAAATGTTGCCGCTTGGCAATGAATTGCTACAGAACGGTTGATGTTAATACAGGGCTATCTCATTCCCCGGGAGTGACCACGGCATGGAATGTACCATCCCTGTTATCCGGCTGAACCATTCTGTTCTGTGGGGCCAGGCTATGTGCTGTGTCTGACCGCCGGAGCCAGCGGAGTGTTGTTCCTCAAGGCTCCCATCATGTAATGGTATTCTAGGAAAACTTTGGAAAAACAGCTTTGTGGTGCAGTCTAATCGCGGCTGACGGCTTCTATGGAGATCGCCTTGAGCAGCAGCTCTCTATAATCCAGGGCAATTTTTGCGGCGGCTTCTGTGAGAAACTTGTCCTAGGCTCAAGGGGGCGACCCATCGAGGCAGTCTGCCTCAATTACAATCAATCGTTAACTATATTCACTGACTGTAGATAATTGAGTTATATGGATAGCCGCTATGGATCTCGTGACAACTCCATAGATGGGGGCGCGATACAAGAAACACCCTTTTTTCAAGGATTGCCTGAAGATATCGTCCAAAAAGCCACTGCCCAAGCAGTGACCCGTCGTCATCCAGCAAACCAAGTCCTGCTCCTCGAAAATGATTGGGGCAGCGCAGTTTATTTTATCTTGGATGGGTGGGTTAAAATCCGCACATATAACCTAGATGGTAAGGAAATTACACTGAACATCTTGGGGAAGGGGGAGTTGTTTGGCGAAATGGCCCCCCTAGATGAAGTCCCTCGGTCGACAGATGTGTTGACCTTAGTGCCCACGGTAATCGGCAATTTGCCTGCCCAAGACTTTGTTAATCTAATTCACAGTGAGCCTTTGGCCGGAATTCGGCTATCGCAGCTAATGGCCCGCCGATTGCGGCAGGTCAATCGGCGACTGCGTCTCCGGGAATCAGACAGTACCTCTCGGGTGATTGATATTTTGTTGTTCTTGGCCGAGGGACAAGGCGTTGAGTCGGCGGAGGGGCTCGAAATTCCTAATTTGCCTCATCGTGAACTCAGTAGCTTGAGTGGGCTCGCGCGCGAAACGGTGACCCGTGTACTGAATAAGCTGGAAAAGAAAACCCTACTGAAGCGCGATCGCGATGTCATGCGCATTCCTGATATTAGTGCGCTCGAAAAACTTCTGGTATAAAGCAGATAATGGCTGAGTCCGCTCCTGGCCCAACGCCTGAACCACAACTTCCTCTATGGGATAGCGAGGCACCGCCGCCTGACGCCGATGAATTAGCTGCTGTCGAGTCTTATTTAGAGTATCGACCGGCTCAAGGGAGCACTGTGCCCAACCAGGCAAGGCGTCCTAGCAAAGGTCCGGCAGCCATGGTAGAAACGGCGTTTTTAGCCAGCGCAGCCAGCCTGATTTGGTTAGTGAATGCTTACTTTCCGCCCGGACCGCTGTTACGCATCGTATTTCCCCTGCCCATCGCCTTGGTGTATCTGCGATGGGGTAACCGGGCGGCCTGGATGGGGGCCTTGGTCTCAACGTTGCTATTAGCCGTCTTGATGGGTCCTCCGCGCAGCCTGTTGTATTTGATGCCCTATGGGTTGTTAGGAGTGCAGTTGGGCTGGTTGTGGTATCGCGGGGCCTCGTGGTATCTCTCCATTGCCATTGGCACTTTGTTGAGTGCCCTTGGCTTCTTTGTCCGGTTGTGGCTACTGTCGCTCATGTTGGGAGAAGATCTGTGGACTTATCTCATCAGCCAGGCGACTCAAGTTATCAACTGGGTCCTGACCCAGCTGGTAAATATCGGCATTTTAGAATGGGGTAGTCTGAGTCAGTCGAATACTACTTTGGTCCAGCTTGCCGCCCTGGGTATTGTGATTGTCAGCTCTGTGGTTTATCTCTTTACCGTGCATCTGGCCTCGTGGCTATTACTGGAGCGCCTAGGCGAAAAAATGCCGCTGCCCCCCAACTGGGTACAGCAATTGCTCGAAAATTAGCCGCGTTGTATATGAGCCATATGATGAATCGTGTCTACACTGCGGTTGCTCGAGGTCATCAGTGGCTACAAGCCCATCGGGGCTGTCGTCCCCATTTGGCCTGCATTCTGGGCTTTACTGAAACTGGCTTAGTGCCAGGTATATCAGCCGCTGGGGCTACGCCCGACGATCGCCAAACCACGGCGATCGCCGATGCCGCATTTTTGGTGGAGGGCGTGCAGTCAGAGCCGCGCTACCCGCTACCGCCGCTGGTAGATGGCGTATCCCCTGTCTTGGTTACTCGTGCCATTGTGGCCGCTCAGCAAATTCCCACGCAAGTCTTCGCCGCGGGGTTGCCGCAGCCGCCGCCCGTTCCCCATGTGGACTGCGGAGGAGTGCCAGCGGCCTGTGTCACTACTGGTCAGGCGATGGCACTTGCCGTGGCCAAGGCCCTGTTTGAGCGGGGGCTGCACTGGGGCGATCGCCTAGCTCAAGGCCCCGATGCCGATTATCTCATTTTGGGAGAATGTGTCGTTGGCGGTACCACGACGGCCTTGGCCTTGCTGCTGGGACTGGGCTGGCCGGTCAGCGGTAAAGTCAGCAGTAGTCACCCCACCTGCAACCACGCTCAAAAACAAGCGATCGCCACCACCGGGCTAGCCCGGGCTAAAGCTCGCCTGGGTAGCTATCCCTCACCTCTGGAAGTCGTGGCGGCCATCGGTGATCCCATGCAAATTGTTGTGGCAGGGATGGCGATCGCTGCTAGTCGTCACGGTGGAGTTTTGTTGGCTGGCGGCACTCAGATGTTGGCGGTCTATGCCCTCGCTCGCGCCTTGACTCAGTATTATCAACTGTCCTGGCAGCCCCACCAGATAGTCGTGGGCACTACGCGGTGGGTCGCCGAAGATGCCACCTGTGATGTTGTCGGTATTGCTAATCTAGTTGGTCCGGTGCCGCTCGTGGCTAGCCAGCTGTCTTTTGCGCAGTCTCAATATGCAGCTTTGCGACGATATGAAGCCGGTTTTGTCAAAGAAGGGGTCGCGGCGGGCGGCTGCGCGATCGCTGGCCATCTTTACCAAAACTGGCAGCAACCTCAGTTTTTACACGCGATTGAGTCGCTCTATCGGGCAATGCAGAGGTCACCAGCCCAATGCATCCCCTCAAACTACGACCAATAATTGACCCAGATAGCCTCAATTGGCTGAGATCGTTGCTCTAGTTAGCTACTTTCACTGACGGCATCTCCGCCCAGTCACTTTAACCAGACTTGATATTACGCTGCAAAACGTGACAAACTCTCCAGCACACTAGAGAGGCAAGTTACCCTTGGGGAAAGCCAATTAGATTTTGAGGGCAAAATGATGACAAACGCCCAATCGGAACTGCTAAAGATCGGTCAAGTTAGCAGCCAAAGCCAATTGCCGGTTAAAACTATCCGTTTCTACGAAGAGCGAGGCTTAATTCAAGCTGCCCAGCGTACCTCCGGGGGCTTCAGGTTATTTCGTCCTTCGGTCTTATCGCGCCTCAGTTTTATCCGCCAGTCGCAAGCTCTGGGGCTAAGTCTCAATGATATTCAAGATATTTTGGGGATTGCGGATTCGGGCCAGCGTCCTTGTCAAAATGTTCGCCATAAATTTCAAGCCAAGATTGTTGAAATTGAGGACCGTATTCAACAGTTGCAAGACCTCAAAAGTCAACTCAGATTGCTCATCGAAGAAGCTGATCAGCGGGAACGGCTGGACGCGGACTATTGTCCTATTATCGAACATGCCAACCACTAATATCAGCAGCAGTAAAAGCTATCTATATCTAGGGTTACGGAGTCCCTTCGCCCGATAATGACTCCAGATATTCAACCGTCTGTGACGAAGGAATAAACTCCACAAGTTCTAAAACTGAGTCATTATCGGGATCATTTGCCAACATGTTGCTCAGAATGGTTTCCAAAGTCGTCACCTCAACGCCGATATTTTCTTCAATTTCGGGATTGGTTTCTACCAGTGACAGCACCTGGGCCTGTAAGTCTTCAAAGGCAAAGAACATAGGTAGCTTGTTGTCGCCGGTCAGCAGATAGCGCTGATTTTCCAAATCCACAGCGGCGTACAAGGGCACCCCAATGATCTCTTGTTCGACGATTTCGGAAGCCTGGCCCACTGAGATCGCGCTGGGAATGTACACAAGAGAGTCTGGCCCTGCCAATTGGGAGCTGGCCTCTCGATATACTTCATCCAGGGGCAAAACTGCGATTCGCGCATCCGTGGCGATCGCCGCCCCTTCATTTTCTGCCTCATCGAGGAAATTTTCTGCTTCGGTGGAGTCGATAAACACAATCGGGACCTGGATTTCTGCTCCTTCGGATTCCGCTGGAATATTAGCTGTGAGTGATTGACCATCACCATTCACAATCAAAAAGACTGGAATTCCGTCGAGTTTTTCTAAGATGGCGCTTTCAGAGAGTGCGAAGGCAGGACTGATCGCCATTAGTGCCGTAGATCCCGCGATCGCCATGCCGGCTAGTCCTGCGGAGGTCAATCGTCGAAAAATCTTATACAACATGGGTTTATCAGGTCCTCAAAACAACGGGCGATAATCTGCTCACACCCTGGGCAACGCAGGCAACCGAAACGATGCCAGAACCGCACGATCTATCGTTTCTAAAAATCGGCAGGCGCTTTCTGCGAGACATGCTAGCAGGGTTTTGGGCAGTTGTGGCTTTGACACCGTGATCACCCAAGACGCTCAGGACGCAAAAACCAACAATCGGGATGACAGGATTCGAACCTGCGACATCCTGCTCCCAAAGCAGGCGCGCTACCAAGCTGCGCTACATCCCGTAAGACAAATCTATAGAATACTAGCATAGCTTATCGAGCGATCTGCGATAGAGGGCTGCCGCAGCCAGGGCTTACACAGCGGTCACGGATATACCAGACGTCATGCCCCCGCCCCGAAGTTCCGCTGCTCCCCAATAAGACTGCCATGCTCACGGCACAGGACAAGCCCTGCCCCTTGTCACCTCACTCTTGATCCCAAAACTGTTAATTTTGTTGACAATTTTTAGGGAAAGCGTTGCATTCTACGCAGGATTGCTAACGTCATATGCAGCGTTTTGAGTAATTTTGGGTTGGCCTCGCTAATCTTGACGACTGGACGGCCTTTTCGCAGAATCACAGCATGATTAATCGCAAAGCTTCTCTATTGGATTCTGAATCTATGCCTGAGCTTCCTGAGCCTGAGCAGATGGCCGACACCTCAGCAGAGCGTCTCATGGACGATCTCTTTGAGGGGGTTGAGCGGGCCCTAGAGGGCGATGCCGAAGCGTTGGAGACGCTCACGTACCCGGTTGACCTTGCTGAACCGGAACCCGCCGCTGAGTTGACGCTGAATTTTACGGAAGAGGGGCTCCCACCGGTCCTGCTGGATTCGGCTATGGAGAATGACGCGCCAACACTGGCGGCGGTGCCGACAACGTTGCCAGCCTTAGCGCTGGAAACAGAATCAGAATCGCTGGCGACTCCGGCAAATCCGCCCCGAGGATGGCGACGACTCGTTACTATGAACCGGGCGTTGCTTGGAGCCGCCGGACTGATCTTGTTGGCTACCTTGGGGCTATGGATGCATCAGCGTCAGCAGGTGGAGGCTGTGACTGCGACTGCCGTGCCGAAGACGGATGTGCCAACCCTGCCCGACCACGCAGAATTTTTAGAATATCTCCGGCGTTCGCTGGATGTGATTGCCCAAAGCAATTCTGCGCCAGGAGCGACAGCTGACGTTGGAGAGGTCGCGATCGCCCTTAACCCTGGCAGTACTGTACCCCTGCCACCGGTTAATAGTTCTGCTTTACCGCCCGGCACCCCAGGGGCTTTGTCGTCCATACCGGGTTCCGTGAATGTCATTGAGCGGGTTTATGTGCCTTACCCCTCTGCCCAGGCCGCCCCTAACTCACCGGCTGCTCAGGCTAATGTCCCACCGGCAATCAATTCTGGTAGCAGCAGCAATGCGACGGCCTCTACTAATTCTGGCGCAGTTCAAAATCCGCATACGCTGTTGGGGGTGCTGGAGCTCGGCGATCGCTCTGCTGCGCTCTTTGAGATCGCTGGCGTGCCTCAGCGAGTCTACATTGGCGAGCGAGTCGGCAATAGTGGCTGGTCTCTTGTCTCAGTGGCTAATGAGGAAGCAATCATCCGGCGGAATGGTGAAGTCAGAACACTCTATATTGGTCAACAGTTTTAACCTGACCTGTCTTAGAGTGATGACAGTGCATGAGAGGAGCCAACCGGCATGGGTCTGTTTGAAGATCTCAGTCGCTTTTTAGAAAGCCGTCTAGATGAGTTTTTGAAAGCCAACCCGCATCTAGAGCTCATGGCACTGGAAGAGCAGCTGCGGGGACAAGAAGAGGATGCAATTAATCTGCTAGGTGATCTCAAACGTCGACAGCAGCAGATTGAAGATAGCATCCTGACGAAGGCGCAAGAGATTCAGCGCTGGCATGAGCGGATCAAAAAAGCTCAGGCGGCTAATCGCCAAGACTTAGTCGGATCTGCTCAAGCTCGAGAAGCGGCCTTGCTAAGAGAAGGTAATCATCTCTGGGGACAAATGCAGGGGATCAAAGATCGCATTGACCAAACGCGACAGCTCCAGCAGCAGATCCATGAACGTCGGCGTGAGCTGAAAGTTAAAATTGCTACAGCTGGCGCCCAGCAGACCGCCGCGGCGGCGAGCCGAACTCAACAGACCAGCGGCTGGCAGGCTAGCCCTTATCAAAGTTTTAATCACCCTGTTGATCCTCTAGAAGAGACCTTTCAACGTTGGGAGACGGAGGAAGAACTGGAAGACTTAAAACGTCAAATGAAGTCTTAGAACAACTTATATAGGCTCAGCCTGTGGCCCGGCGATCGCCGTGGCGATCCTTGCCTTAAAATCACCCATTTATTTATATTGTTGGGAACAGAAAGTCCTGGGTGAAATTTGATCTCAAACTTGGAATGCGTTTTGGGTACTCTCTTCTTATGATGATTGCAAGTAAAAGGTATAGTCATGATCGTTTGCCCCAACTGTAATCATCAAAATCCGGACGGTGCAGTGCAGTGTGAGGCTTGCTACACACCCTTGCCTACCCTGACCCACTGCCCTAGCTGCAAGGCTGCCGTACAGTCCGATGCTAGCTTTTGTGGTCAGTGCGGGTTTGACCTCAGGCAGAGCAATGCGCCGGGGACTCCTGAGCCTGACATGTCCACCACTGAGACAGGGCAAGCATCGGAACCGGTAATCGATTATGAGTTGACTTCGCCCGGCAACGGTGTTGAAATTCCTGAGCTGCTGCCGCCAGAGCCGCTGGTAGAGTCTGAGCCCGTTGTGAATATTCCAGACAAGACTAATCCTGGTGCCACATCAGAGACCCCAGCGTATTCCGCTGGGATTTCCGCCCCAATCGAGGCGAGTGAGCCGATGACGAGCCCGCCGGAGGCACCGCCACCGCCTCTTCCAGCTACATCTGTTCCCCCGGGCTCGACTCAGCTCCAGATTAACCAGGCAAAGCTGTTGCATGTACAGACCAACACGGTTGTGGAACTTCCCAGTCAGTTGAGCATTCTTCATATCGGCAAACCCAACGATCGCATTCCACCCACGATCGATGTTTCGGGGTTTCCCAGCTCAGAGATCGTGTCCCGCGTGCACGCCAGCATCCGCGTTGAAGGAGATATCTACTATTTGGAAGATGTAGGTAGCTCCAATGGAACTTACATCAACAATATGCCGCTGCCCCCTGGAAACCGGCACCGACTCCGTGGCGGAGATCGCATCGCCTTGGGCAAAGGAGATAAAGTTACTTTTATTTTTCAATCTGGCTAAGTAGGTTTACCCTTAAGCTAGCTTGCAGCCGTTTTTAGACTTTTGCTATCCCCTACGGGTTGAGTGATGTGATTACTCTATCGCTACTACATCCGCTGAATAAAAAACCTGTCCAGCATTGGACGTTTGACGAAGACTCTGTGATTCGAATTGGCCGCTCAACTGAGAACCAGGTTGTCCTCTACAGTGCTGTGGTTTCTCGTCACCATGTGGAGCTGAGACAGACCAGCGAAGGGTGGGAAATCGTCAACTTGGGCACTAACGGCACCTATCTCGATGGCAAGCGAGTTGCCCAGGCCGTTGTGCAAGATGGCATTGTTATTCGTCTGGCGCGGTCAGGGCCCAACATTCAGATCAACATTGCTGACGATGGTAATGATTCGATGCGGGCACTGCGTAAGCTGAGAGACGAAGCCGCCAACCGCACTAAAATTGAACCCGGTGAAAATAACGCCGATATACCAGAGGCTTATCCTTCCCGCATTGATGAGGAGCACGACCAGATTTCGTCTGCTAAGTAACCGATCGCGTTAGCGTAGATATGTGGAAAACTGTTGTATTTGCGTTGGCCCCCGAGGTTCTCTGATGGCACTAGGAGATCAAGTCTATGCAATGAGGGAGCTCGCAGGCATGACGGGGATTTACGAACATCACGGTATCGACTGTGGCGGTGATGCGATTATTCACTACTACAAAGGTGGGGAAGTCGCTACAGTCACCCGGACGCCCCGGGATCTCTTTGCCCGTGGAGGGCGGGTCTTTGTGAAACCGCGATCGCCCGCTTTTTTGCCCCACATCGTGGTTCAAAGGGCAGAGAGCCGCCTGGGGGAACAAAAGTATGACCTCTTTACCAATAATTGTGAACATTTTGCCAATTGGTGCAAAACGGGACGCAGCGATTGTGAGCAGCTAGCGGGCTTTGGTCTACAGCTTGATCGCTATAATTTACTGGATCTGCGTCACTTGATTGAAGGGACTGCTCGCGATCGCGCTCCGGCTGAAGCCAAGCAGCTCTTGCAGCAGGCCCTTGGTAATATTGCAGCCGCCCACACGACCCTGAAGACTCAGTATCAGCAAACTCAGCAAGAGATTGAGAGTTGGCAGCGAGTTGCTGAAGAAGCCCTGCAACGCGATCGTGAAGATCTCGCCCGGGCCGCCCTGCACCGCAAAGTCAGTGCCCAAAAAAAGGCCGACCACCTCACGCGACAGTTAGCTGAGCTGGTCGAGGTGCAACTCACGCTGGAGCGCAACCGACGACTCTCTGCTAGTCAATCACCTATTTAGCTGCAGCGGCTGAAGAGAGAGCCTTTGAGGGATGGTGGCGGCATGGGTTGAAAATTGGTTCCCGCACCGTCTATATTGCCAATCAGCTAGTTGACCAGATGCCTTGACTGGGACTTCGCTGGATTGCGGGGCTCACCTAGCGCCCGATGCCTGGCCAATCAGATACCGGCGTGCTGGTGGTGACGCGGTGCATCCCAGCCGCCGCAAACCTTTCGTAGGCGGCATTCGCAGCATCAGTAAAGTCCACGACATCAGGCACCACTACGGGAGAGGTGCAATCTTCGAGCAGATAGACTTTTTCCGCGAGTTTAGGGTCTCTAGCGGCGATTTCGGTCAGTAAGTCATCTACTGACCAGGCTACGCAGTGACTCTTGGCCTGACCGGCCACGATAATGGCGTCAAAGCCCAGCAGCATCTCGGTAAAGCGTTGATTTTGAGTCGCGATCGCTGTCCCTTTGTCATCCTCTAAGACTTCTGGACTGAGGACAGAATAATTTTCGGTCAGGGGATTGCTGCCTTTGATTTCATAGCGAGTGGGGCTATTGCGACCGATAGAATGAAAGAAACAGGCCTCTTCGATCGCAGAAACTAAGGCATGGCCAATGCCGCCTAGCATGGAATGATAAGGCCAAATTGTTAAGGGATATTTGCTGTCTTGCGTCAGGCGTTTGGTGTAATGCAGCGCAAATTCTTGGAGGTCTGTCGTGGCCATATATGGGGCCATGGCGGGATTCGCCCGCCATTTGCCAGCGACGACATCGTCATGGTGGATCATGGTCATGGGCGCCGGTGGCTGCCCCGTCGCGTCTACCCAAAACAACGGGTGAAAAATCTGCGCCGCTGTGTGGGTATCCATGGTGGGGGCGATCGCGGTGATGATGCCTAGATTTTGATAAATAAACTGACTTAATCGCTGGTTATCTTCGATGGCCCCACGTCCCGATTGGCCCCCGACATATAGCTCGAACTCTGGTAAGCAAAAGGTATTTTGTACATCAATCAGCAGTAAACAAATTCGAAACGCATCTTGACTGGCGGGAGAAATCTGATGTTGTTGGGACCATTCTCGCGCCGCGATCGCTCTTTCTTGGTACGGGACACGATAGACTTGCTCAACCTTTTGAGGTTGAAAAAACTCGGGCGTCGGCATTGGCGATGGATGGGTCATGGTGCTTGGGAAGAACAGTTAGCACGTACAGGGCATCGACTTAATATCTAACCCCGGCATCGATGAGTTATTTCCTTTACTGTACGTCTTGACCCTGGCAATCAACCAGTCGGATGGTGTGGTTGAGCCAATATGGCGATGAAGGCGTATCCTTACAACCGCTCGTCTAGCCCGTTATGCATCCACAGTAAGTGGCATAGCCAGCCTGGTGATGGCTTCAGCTTACGCCCTTCTAAGGGGTGGCTAAACGGGGCGATGGTGCCGCGAGGGGCAGCGTAAAGTAGACTGTGGTGCCGCGATTGATGGCGCTGTCTGCCCATATCTGCCCCCCATGGCGATGCACGATGCGGCTTACGATGGCTAGCCCAATGCCCGTGCCTTGGAATTCTTCTTGTTTATGTAGTCGTTGGAACGGACTAAACAGCTTATCGGCATAGGCCATATCGAACCCAACGCCGTTGTCACGGACGAAGAAGGTGTTCTCTCCTTGCTGGCCAATGTGAAGGCTAGCGGGTGCGCGATCGCGGCTAAACTTCACCGCATTGCCCACCAGGTTACTAAATACCTGCTGTAAGAGGGCGGCATCTCCTTGCACTGTAGGCAACTGCTCTATTTCAATTTGCAGCTGATGATGTGCATTTTCAGGCAGTTCGCAGACGAGGGCGATCGCCTGGTCGACCAAGGGATTGAGTGGCACTGGACGCAGGCTCATTTCTCGCCGCCCAACTCGCGATAGCGTCAGCAATCCGTCGATGAGCGACCCCATTCTTTGACTGCTGTTTTCAATCACGTCTAAATAATGGATAACTTTTGCCTCAGGCGGCTGAGCGGTAGCGATCAGCCGCTGTCTGAGGGCGGAGATAAACCCATTGATGTGGCGCAGCGGGGCGCGCAGATCATGGGAGACCGAGTAGGAAAACGACTCGAGCTCTAGATTGGTCGCGGCCAATTGAGTCGTTTGCGCTTCGAGGGCCTGACGAATTTCGACCAGCTCGGTAATGTCGCGGGAAGTGCCAATGAGAGCATAGACTTGGCCATCGGGCCGTTTTAGCGGGATTTTGTAAGTGTCTAAGTAAACATGTCCCGTGCCTTTTGGGATTTTTTCCTCAACGTGTAAGACATCGCCCGTGGTAAAGACCTGTTGATTTTGCTGCACGTAATAAGCGGCCCGTTCCTCAGAAAAGCAGTCATGAACCGTTTTCCCTTCAAAGTCATGGCGGCTAGCCAAACCAGCAAAGTCAATCGCTGCCTGATTGCCAAAGGTTAAAAGATGGCGATCGCGATCAACAACGAAAATCTGATCCGGTAGGGTGTTCATGAAGGTGACTAGCTCTGCGGTGCGAAGTTCGACAAGTTCTTCTAGCCGCTGGTTTTGGCTCTCTAGGATGTGATTGAGTCGCCGGACTTCTTCCTCGGCGCGGCGACGTTCATCCACATCGCGAATGAGGACCAATACCTCGCGATCAGTCAAGGGGACGATGCGCGACTCTTCCCACCAAGTACTTGCCTGGACTGAGACTTGATATTCACATACCTGAGTCTGTTGCGTAGCGATCGCCTGGCGCGCTCCCGCAATGCGCCGCTCAACCAAATCAGGCGGCAATATATCTCGGAGGTGGCGTCCAACTATCGGCCCCCGAAACAACGTGGGAAACGAACTTGGAAAATGGGCATTTAAGCATATCCCATCGATATCCATCCGGACGAGCATATCGGGTAGGGCATCAATGATGGCTTGATTAAGCGCTTCGCTCTGCTGCAAGGCCTGCTGCGCAATGATTTGTTCCGTCACGTCAATCACGACGCCATCCCACAGATAGCGCTGCTGAGATTCCTGCACCGGCCGAGCGATAAACCTAAACCATTTGAGTGTGCCTGAGGCAGTGGTGATCTGATACTCACCCGACAGGGGAACGAGATGATGAATGGAATGCAGAAAGGCTGCTTGCAGGGCTTCGCGATCGCTAGACTCAAACAATGCCCACACCGTGGCGGCATCTGCCAAAATAGCGGCGGGCTCTAGGTCCCAAAGTTCTCGACAGGCTGGGCTAATGTAACTGAAATACCCTGATTCATAGGAGTTCATCAAGTTTTGCTGGTCAAGATGGTAGCGATAGATAATCCCAGGGGTGTTACTGACCAGTCGCTGAAAGCGGGCTTCACTAGCGATCAAGTCGATTTCTGCCCGCTTGCGAGCGGTGACATCGATTAGTAAACCGTCCCAGACATAGCTACCGTCAGGCTGCAGTTCTGACTTGGCAACGCCCTGTACCCATTTCTCAGCTCCCGATGGCGTATGAATCCGATACTCGTAAAACCAAGGGCGTCCCGACCGCCGCGAGGCTTTCATCGACTGTCTAAATTCCCTCAGATCATCAGGATGCACTAATGCCCAAGCTTGACTAGCATCGGCATAAACGGTTTCTGGCTCTAACTCCCACAGGGTTCGGCTGCCAGGACTGACATAGCTAAAGTAGCTGCTACCATCCGGAGTTTGGTGATAGCGACAAATGATCCCTGGCATGTTGGCTGCCAAGCTCTGAAACCGCGTTTCGCTTTGCCGCAGAGCATCCTCGGCACGTCGCCGCTCTGTCACATCAACGCCGATGCCCCAAGAGCCCAGATCAGGAATGGGAAACTCGCTAGAAATATTGGACCAGGCGATCATGCGTTGGCTTCCATCTTTGCAGGTGATCGGCCATTCCCAGTTACGATAGTTGCTCTCGTGGTCACCCCAAGCCTTTCTCAGCGCTCGCTGCTGCTCTGCCTGGGGATACAACCAGTCAAAGGCTTGAGGATTACCCACAATTTCGGCGGCGCTGTATCCGGTCACGCGCTCACATTCTTGATTCCAAAGCGTGACGATGCCCTCTTGATTAATGGCATCGAGCAGCACCGGCATATTGTTCAAAATATTGTGCCAATTGGCTTCGCTGGCCTGCAGCGCTGCCGTCGACTGCTGCCGCTCTAACTCCGCGCTGGCTCGAGCTCCAAAGATTCTGAGGAGGGTGATGGCATTGTCTAAGTTTTGGATGGGCTGACTGTGAATGGCGCAAATTTCGCCAATCACTTCGCCAGCAGACGTCATGAGGGCGACGCCGACATAGCTGTCGGCGTTGAGCCAAGCCAGATCGGCATCGTTGGGAAACTGCTCTTGCACATGCTCTGGACAGCAATAAAATCCCTGCTGCAGGGTCAATTCACAGGGGGTGCCAGCGGTGTGAGGGCTCAGCTCAGCCGCGTTAGCAAGGCGGCCGTAATAAACCAGCGTATCGAGCGCCTGGTTGTCATTCAGTTGATAAATAAACAAGTGCTCAACGCCGATCGTCTCGGCTAGCTGACGCGCCAAAACCGGAAAAAATGCCTCTCCGGTCACGGCGGCTGTGCCTTCGGCAATGCTGCGGAGCGATCGCTCCGCCATGATTTGTTCCGTCAAGTCGTTATAGACGGAGGCTAAAAAGGCGGGTTTACCCTCCTCCCCCAGCACCGCAGTGACCACAACCTGCACGTGGCGGACTGAGCGATCGGCACACAAAAACCGTTTATTGATGACCTGAGCCGGGACGTCTCCTTGCGCCACTGCATTCGTCAAATCCACATCAAAGGCTAAGTCATCGGGATGGGTGACTTTGGCATAGTGCTCGCCGATGAGCTCGGCAGCCGTGAAGCCGACTAGCTGACAAAACGCCGGATTGACTTTGAGATAAAACCCATCCAACGATATCTGGGCCATGCTGATGGCTGCTTGCTCAAAAATTGCCTGAAAGACTTCCTCGCTATGGCGTTGAGCAATTTCTGCGGCTACGCGATCGCTGACATCTCGGCAGTTCACCACAATGCCTTTGACCCCCTCGTCCTCTAGCAGACTCGTGGCGATCGCTTCAAAATATCGCCATTCTCCCTGCTCGTGGCGGACCCGACATTGCACAAGCGGCTGTGGTTTGCCGGGCTGGGCGATCGCCGCTTGGCGTACCTGTAGCAGCGATAAATAGTCTTCAGGGGCAACGAACTCTCTCACGGCGCGATGTTTGAGCGCATCGGGCTGATAGCCCAGCAACCGAGTGACTGAGGGGGTAATGTATTGCAATTGCCCGTGCTCATTCAGCAGCACCACGAGATCTGAGGCATTTTCCGTCAGTTGGCGATAGTAGTGCTCTTGACGTCTGAGCGCCGCATCGATTTGCTGCCGTTGATATGCACTCGTAAACAAATCGCCCACCAACTGCAGTAGCATCAGCTCGTCATCGGTCCAACACTTGGGTTGGGTCAAGGAAAACCCAATGACGCCAATGAGCTTTTGGCTATGGCGCATGGCGATAACGGCCAGCGCTTGAGTGCCCATGTTGTCCATGGCTGCCCGCAGCATAGCTGCTTCAGACGGCACATCATCAAGGGCGTTGATGGCGATAATGTGTTGCTCTCCTAGCTGTGTCATGAACCACTCAAACGAACTGGAGGGCACATCCTGCAGCTGAGGTGGAATCGGTTCAAGGTCATCGCTATGCCACTGGCTATAGAGATGACTGCGTTCACCATCGCTGGAGAATAGATATAAGTAGCTGCGCTGGACTTTAGTGAGTTGGGCGATTTCGACTAGCGCCTGGGCAATGCTGGAGTGCAGGCGATCGCAAGGTAGATTAACAAATTCGGTGGATAGTCGACTGAGCAACTGTTCAAATCTGAGGCGATCGCGCAGTTCTTGTTCGAGGGCTTTTTGCGGGCGAATATCGCGAGCAATGGTTGAGAGCAGCTTGAGCACTTGCTGGTCATTGCGGTGCGCGATAATGGTCTGTGAGAGCGGAATTTCCTTACCGTCTTCTGTCGCAAGGGCCGTTTCCCCTTGCCAGGTTCCGTGGGCGATCGCATAGGGAATCGCTTCCTGAATGATTTTTTCGGCTGCCCATTGCGGATGATAATGCTGAATGTGGCTGAGCGAGCGGGCCCGGGCCGAGAGTAACCGATCAAAGGCGGGATTGGTATAGACCGTACGGCCATCCGGTAATGCCATGCCGATCAGATCAGGGGTCGCGTCAATCACTTCAAATAACTGCTGCTGTTGTGTTTCGCTCTCCTTCAGCGCAGTCAAATCGCGAATGCTGGTGAGTACGCCGGTAATCTCCCCGCTGGCTTCCCGATAGGGGGTCATGGTGACATTGCGAAACCGCTTGCCTAAGTGGGGAAACTCAAACCAACGCTCATAGCGAATCGTTTCACCAGCCAAGCAGCGTTCATGTAGCGGCCGGAGACGATTTTCAAAGGTAGCGTGGCCCAAGACCTCAGCGACCGTTTGGCCCAAAATGGGCTGATCGCCGTGGCCATACCAATCCTGGTAGGTTTGATTGATCACCTGATACCGATACTCAGTATCGAGCAAACAGATGCCGTCGCTGGCGGCGGCTACCATGCGGGCGTAGCGCTGTAGCGATCGCTGAGCGAGTACCCGGTCAGTCACATCTTCATAGCAGCAAAAGATGCCCAATAGTTCTCCCTGGGGGGTTTTAAAGGGGGACTTGATGGTAGAGATCCAGCGCACGCGCCCATCTTCGTACCGGTTCTCCTGTTCGTCAAAGGTGAGCGATTGACCTGCCGCGATGACTTCGCGATCGCGGGCGGCAAATTTTTGCAGCAGCTCAGGGTGGAATACTCCTAGCTCTGTATCGGTTTTGCCCACGACCGCAGCGGGAGCCGATTGGCCCATGTCTGCTGCAAAGGCTTGGTTACAGCCTAAAAAGCGCCCATCTAGCCCTTTCCAAAAGACCCGCTGTGGCATGTGGTTAAACACAAGCTGCAGCAGCCGTTGCGATGCTTGAAGATCTAACTCGGCCTGTTTGCGATCGCTAATGTCAGCGTGAGACCCGACAAACCGTATCGGCGCACCAGATGCATCAAAAACCGCCTGCCCCCGCGCCAAAATCCAGATGTAATCCCCCGATTTGTGGCGCATGCGATATTCGGCTTGATAGGTTTCGCATTCCCGCCGCAGGTGTGCAGTCATCGCGGTGCGGACGTGTCCCAAATCGTCAGGATGCACGAGCTGTGACCAAACCCTGCGGGTGTTGGGTAGTTCCTCATCGGCATAGCCCAACAAGGCTTTCCACCGAGGGGAGTAAAAGACCTGGTCCGACGGGATATGCCAATCCCAAATACCTTCGTTGCTCCCGGAGATTGCAAGTTGCCAACGTTCCTCACTGATCTGTAAGGCGAGCTGGGTCTGTCGCCGTTCAGTGACGTCTTGCACCACGGACAAGATCGACTGGATTTGTCCGTGGCTATCGAGCAGCACCGAGTTATACCACTCGCAGTAGATCCGTTCATTGTTGTGGGTCAGATTACAGGTCAGAATGGTTTGACGCTGTGTCTCGCCATGCAGTAAGTCATGAATGTAAGCTCTAATATCGGCCTGGGTCTCAGTGGCAAAAATGGGGAGGTTGCTGATGTGACGCCCTAGCATGGCTTCAGCTGACCACCCAAAGAACGTGACCGCCTGATTGGACCAATTTTGCACTGTGAGGGTGTGATCCCACTCAATCACCGCCAGCGGGGAATTTTGCATGTGCATCTGCAGTCGTTCGGCGGTCTGATTGAGGCGATCGCGGGTGCGCTTCAGCGTAGTCAAATCGCGAATGCTGTTACTAACCCCCGAGATGCGACCATCTGCATCGTAGTAGGGCGCGTAGGTAATACTGATGAACTGTGGTGCATCCAGCTCTGGGTTGTAGGCCCATTCTTCAAAACATTGAGTATTGCCCGCCAATGCCTGATCGATGCGAGGCTGCGAAATCTCCTCAAAAAATGCCTCCCCAAAATAATCGGCGACATGCCGACCGACTAACGGTACCCCATCGTTACACCATGCTCGGAATGCCGGATTGGTGAGCTGATAGGTGTAGTCCTTGCCGATTAGGCAAACCGGATCAGGATTGGCTGCAACTAGCCGCTCATATCGTTGCAGCGCTGCTTCGGTCGTTTTGCTGGCTGTGATATCGGTGATGATGCCTCCCATATTTATGGCATTACCCGTATCATCCATAATCGGAAAGCCGCGATCGCTCACCCATCGCACGGTGCCGTCGGGCCGCAACAAGCGGTAGTCAATCCGGAAACTCTCCCGCGCGGCCATCTGAGCAGTCATGTAGCCAGTGACCCGGTCGCGATCCTCAGGATGAATCCGTTCCTGAATCAGCAGCGGGTTTTCTAACAGCGCTGATCGGGATACCTGCCAGACCGTCTCAACTGCTGAATTGAGGTAAGAGAACGTCGCCGTGTGCTGATCATGGAGCCAGACTACATCCTCCAGGTTTTCTGCCAACAATCGAAAGCGCTCTTCAGACTGCCTTAGAGAGACCTCAGCCTCCTTGCTAGAGGTAATGTCTGAAGCGATCCCGGCCATCTTGATCGGCGCACCGTCATCGTCGAAAATCAGAAAGCCGCGATCGCGCAGCCAGCGTACGGTGCCATCGGGCAGCAGCAAGCGATAGTCAATCTGAATGCTTTCACGGGCGGCTAGGCGAGCTTCGATGTACGTCGTGACGTGATGGCGATCGTCGGGGTGAATGCGCTCTAAAAATGCCATCGGGTTGACTTGGAGCTCAGACCGCGACAGCTGCCACACCGTCTCAAAGGCTGGGCTGACATATAAGTTTTCCCCAGTGAGCAAGTCCCGGAGCCAAAAAACGTCTTGCAGGTTTTCCGTTAGCAGCCGAAAGCGTTCTTCCGACTGGCTAAGCGCTTCCAAGAGCTGTTTTTGTTCAGTAATATCTGAGGTCACCCCCACCGTCTTCTCCGGACGGCCTTCGGCATCTAATAACGGAAAACTCCGTTCTCGCAGCCAGCGCATTTCGCCATTGGGATGGTAGATCCGAAAACTGTAATGGCCAGGCTGGGTTTGAGTGGACTGCCGCCTTCGGAAAGCAATGATTTTCTCGCGATCGTCGGGATGGACCCTTTCAAGCTGATTCTCTAGATTCGCAGTCAGTACTGGCTCTGGGACACCCCAGATTTTTTCGATGTTAGGGCTGTCATAGATCGGGATACTGTGCTGAGCATCATCAATCCAAAAATGATCTTCAATGGTTTCGGTGATCAGACTCAGCGTTTCCTCGAGTTGTGCTTGGACCGCTTGGGCCGTTTTGCGATCGCTCAAATCTTCAACGATCGCGATTGCCGGTTGTGGCACTTGGGCTTCATCGTGGCTCTGTAAAATAGTCGTCTTGGCCCACAGGATGCTCCCGTCTTTGCGACGGTAACGGATTTCTAAAGAGACTGCCGAGGGTTCTGGCTGAAATGTTGCTGAGGATATGGGCTCTGGGCGATGTTTCTCGATATCTTCGGGATGCGTAATGTCTTCGATGGATAACTGCAGCAGTTCTGCAGCGGTGTATCCGAGCATGTCGCAAAAGCACTGATTGACCCAGGACAGGCGATGGGTAAGATCGGTTTGCATAATCCCCACAGGGACTGCATTAAAACTGATTTCATAAAGCTCAATTTGCTTTTGCCAAGCGATGTGCTCAGCATGGCTCGTCTCGATCGCCGTCAAGCTCATTAGATAGGTCTGGGCTGAACGGGGCGTATCTTCGCCGGAACTGGTCGCTACCTGTGCCAACAGTGATGCACCTTCTGCCGTCATAAATTCTAAACAGACCGGCTCAGCGGTTGACAGGGGCCAAGGCTGAGGGGAGGCGGTCTGTACCCGGTGGCGAGATTCAGCGGTCAAATAGTCACGCCAGTCGCGTCCAATCACCTGCGATCGCTCGTACCCCAGCCAGTCCAGCCAGCGATCGCTGACCGCTGTGAGCCGACCATCTGCATCCATCGCTAATAGCAACGCTGGGATCTGATTGAGAAAGGGGCGATCGCAACTCATAGAAACTCCATCAGCAGAAAAAGACGCTGTTAGTGCACCTGCGGCCGTCTGTGCCCTACAGGATGCCCGATCTATGGGCAAGATACTGGTATCTTACGCCCCTGAATTGGCAGCTCGATGGGCTGATCGAGCAGGAAATTCAGGCTTAATTTTTGGTGCCATTTGCGCATCATAAGTTAAAAGAGATAGAG
>JBHJHA010000046.1:0-75861 GCA_050331235.1 Leptolyngbyaceae cyanobacterium | reverse complement strand
AGCATTTACCCTAGCAGCTACGGTTTACACCTAATGGAACGAATCTGAGGGAGTTGTGAGGAACTACAGCTCTGTGAGCGATCAACTCACTTCCCACTGAATGGGGATTACTGATGAGAAATTAGAACTGTTCCATCACTGAGGAAACAATACTGGATTGGGGCTAGCGGGGTGAGTAGGATTTCAAGGGTGGAGTGCTCCCTCAGCTGCCTCTCCCACCCAAAAGCGCTTTGCGATCGCGGCCAGGCCGTTCGCATCAGTCTTGACCAATCGCGTCTATCGCCTTGAACTGTGTCAGTCCTGACTCGGTAAGCCATTTGCTTGGCGACAGGGGCTTCCTGCGTAAGCTAAAGAACAGCTGATTCTTCCGTTCAACACGGCGTCAATTTGATCAGTTGGCAGGTCTTGTCTCTGTGAATTTTCCGACAATCCGTTCGCACTGAACTCTTCTAGCTACAGACGAGATGATAAACCTCCAAAGGAATCTGACTGACTTAAGCCATGGGACGTACCGTCAACGCTGACCCTTATCCTTATCCATATAATGGTGACTTGCGCCCTGATAACACAGCGCTCATCGTGATCGATATGCAAACGGACTTTTGCGGTGAGGGCGGCTATGTCGACAAGATGGGGTACGACTTAACGCTAACTCGGGCCCCCATCGCACCACTCAAGAAGCTATTAGCTGCGATGAGGGCTTTGGGCTACACCATTTTGCACACTCGTGAAGGCCATCGCCCTGATTTATCTGACTTGCCAGCTAACAAGCAGTGGCGATCTCGACAGATTGGCGCAGGTATTGGAGAGCCAGGACCCTGCGGCAAGAGCTTGGTGCGCGGTGAACCGGGGTGGGAAATTATTCCAGAATTAGCGCCCCTGCCGGGAGAGGCGATTATTGATAAACCCGGCAAAGGGGCGTTTTATGCCACCGATCTGGATCTGCTGCTAAGCCGAGGAAGCATTCAGAATGTCATTTTGACTGGCATCACGACCGACGTTTGTGTCCATACGACCATGCGCGAAGCCAACGATCGTGGCTATGAATGTTTGTTACTGTCTGACTGCACCGGCGCTACCGACTACGGCAATTATCTGGCGGCTCTCAAAATGATCAAAATGCAGGGGGGAGTCTTCGGGGCGGTGGCCACTTCGGCAGACTTCATTGATGCGATCGAGCCCTAGCTTTTGTGACTTCAGCCTTTGTAGCCACTGCTTTGCTATCCATTTACGTCCCCATCGCTTTATGGAAACAGTTACTCTTTTGGGTCAATCAACCAAGGCTGAGGTGCCGCCCCAGCTAGAGGTAGTCAACATGACCAAACGGTTTGGTAGTTTTACCGCGTTAGACAGCGTTTCTCTGACCTTGCGGCCCGGAACCGTACACGCCCTGCTAGGCGAAAATGGCGCTGGCAAGAGCACCTTAGTAAAATGCGTTATGGGGTTCCATCACCCCACCGCCGGGCAAATTTTGATTAATCAACAGTCCCAGACGATCAACAGCCCCAAGGATGCCCACGCCTGCGGCATCGGTATGGTGTATCAGCATTTCACCTCAGTCCCGGCCATGACCGTGGCTGAAAATCTCGTTTTGGCTCGCTACGACAATCAGACCTTCATCAATTGGAAACGAGAGCTTGAGCAACTGCAAACATTCATGGCACAGGCCCCTTTTGCCGTTGATCTCACGATGCCAGTGGCACAGCTGGCAGCGGGTCAAAAGCAAAAGCTGGAAATTCTCAAACAGCTCTACCTAGAAAGCCGCTTGCTGATTTTGGACGAACCCACATCTGTCCTCACGCCGGCTGAAGCGGATGAGGTCTTGGGGCTGCTGAGAGCGGCCGTCGCCCAAGGGCAACTAAGCGTGTTGCTGATTACCCACAAGTTTCGGGAGGTGCAGGCCTTTGCTGATGAGGTGACGGTTTTGCGCCGGGGTAAGGTGGCTGGACGCGGACAGGTGAAGGATTTGAGCATCGAAGCCATGGCTGAGATGATGTTGGGCCAAAAACGCCAGCATCAAACGGCGACCAAAACGGCGACGGAATCCTCGGTGCCGGTGTTGTCGGTGGTCAATCTTTATGCCAACAAAGACAACGGCCTGCCGGCGATCGCGGGGCTAAACCTGCAGGTCCATGCCGGTGAAATTGTCGGTATCGCCGGTGTCTCGGGAAATGGGCAGCGAGAGTTTGTGGAATGTCTCTCGGGGCAGCGGCTGCCGACCCAAGGCGAACGGCGGGTCAACGGTGCAGTTTACACCGCCACCCGGGCCGAGATGGCGAAGCATCGAGTCTATGCCCTCCCCGAAGAACCTCTCAAAAATGCCTGTGTACCGGGGATGAGCGTGGCTGAAAATATGGCCCTGCGAACCTTTGATCGCCCGCCTCAAGCTAAATGGAGCTGGCTACTGGTGCTCAACGCGATTCGCCAAGCAGCGATGGGCCTGGTGCAGGCCTTTGCAGTCAAAACACCTTCGGTTGAAACGCCGATTAGTCACCTCTCTGGTGGGAACGTGCAGCGGACGGTGTTAGCTCGGGAGCTATCGGCCCAAGATGTCTCGCTCTTGATTGCTGCCAACCCGAGCTTTGGTCTCGATTTTGCTGCCGTTGATTTTATCCACGACATGATTATCGAAGCGCGCAACCGAGGGGTGGCGGTTTTGCTCGTTAGCGAAGACCTGGACGAGCTGCTAGCCCTCAGCGATCGCATTTTGGTCATGAGTGAGGGGGAGTTGGTGTATGAAAGTGCGATCGCCAACGCCGATTTACCGACGATTGGCCAGCGGATGGCTGGGCACTAACGCAGTTCTTGACGATTAGCGAAAACGGTTGGCTGAGGCAAGCAGATGACAGATTGGCAGCAGTTTGATTGTGACTGATTCACCCTTAGTTTGGTCCGGGATTTGGTCGTTGGGCGATCGCCTTGATACGCTGAGCTGGCAGGCCTTTCGTCCTGGAGTCAAGATTCACCGTCTCTATGGTGATGGCACTCAAGGTCCCGCTGCCGCCCTACTTTGGTATGAACCAGGAGCTGAGGTGCCCCGCCATGAGCATCCAGGATATGAACACATCATCGTGCTCTCAGGGTCGCAGCGCGATCAGCATCAGACCTATCCAGCGGGGTCGCTGGTCATCAACTCACCTGCAACCGACCATAAAGTTATCAGTGATGAAGGATGCTTAGTTCTTGTTATTTGGCAACAACCAGTGAACATCCTCGACGATTTGGCGACTTGAGCTATTGAAATACTGATGCTTTAAAGAAGCATCAGCTCTCCTAAGGTCTTTTCCCAAACAGCTACTCAGGCCTGTGTTCCAAGAAATATGTCTGAAAACAAGTTGCTCTAACGGTGCGAACTATCTGGGTAATTGGTGTTGGGTCGTTATCCAGAAAAGATGCGTCATCTATCCATTTAGACAGACAGACGCATCTCTAAAAACCCATTGATGCAAGTTAGTTAGTAACTATGAGTTCGGTACAGTTTCGCAGTCATCAGCACCTTCTACACCCTTGGCAACTCGTTCTGCCTGGCTGAGAACGCTCTTAGCATCGTCATTGTATTTGAGGACTACCGTGCTGCCTTTTTGAGCAACCCAAAGACCAATCTCATCAGAAATACCGGCATCATCCAAAGCTTTAGCAACGCGCTTAGCCAAGCCGCTTTCATCAAACTTGCCGTCGAGGCCAACTTTTTCTGGAGGAATCGAGTTATCCTTCGAAGCTTTTGCTACTGAAACTGACGGGGTCGACTTCGCCTTTTCTTCTTCATCTCTGCCAAACAGCTTACCTAAAAAGCCCATAGAAATATTCTCCAAATTAGGACTAGCGAAACGCTATCGCTCGCTCTGCAGCTCAGAGAATACCAACTTCAGTATTCTCTTCAATCAGCAAACAGGTAGATAAAAACGTTCGGAGACAGTATGGGTTTTCAACATTAACGCGGCATGAAGAAATAGCGGACGATGATTTAAGACTAATTAAACGCTAATTTTTGATGGGTCTTGCTGGTTAGCTCAGTTATGGTGCCATAGCGATATCGCAATGGACCAGACCAAAATGGCTGATATTGCCAAATGGACAAGCAGACTGAGACATCAAAAATCATCGATAAAGACCGGCAGCCTTGGGCATTCACCGCTAATCGGTTCTGATGTGATGGGGATCAATATGGGGAATCAGGGAGTGGGGCTTTTCGAGTCCATGGGCCTCCATCAGTGGCTGATCACCCATAATTCCAGTGGGGTCGCCATCGGCAATAATGCGTCCCTCATCAATTAGTACGACTCGATCGCAGACCTCTAGCAAAAACTCCAAATCGTGGGATGCCAAGAGCAACGTTTCACCGGCCTTTTGTAAGAACTGAATCAGCCGGCGGCGGGTCCGTAAGTCGAGGCTAGCAGTCGGTTCGTCACAGAGCAAAATGCGGGGACACATTGCCATCAGCCCCGCGATCGCCACCATTTGTTTTTCTCCGCCCGAGAGATGATGGGGGGGGCGGCCCGCCAGCGCTTGAATGCCGGTAATTTCCAAGGCGGCCTCGACCCGCTCAATCACTTCAACCTCTGACAACCCCAAGTTTTGCGGTCCAAAGGCGATGTCGTCTTTTACCGAGGGAGAAAATAACTGATCCTCAGGATCTTGGAATAGGAATCCGACCTCAGGGCGAAACTGTCCGAGTTCGACCGGCTGATCAAACAAGCGAATGCTGCCGCTTTGCGGCTTGAGCATACCGCAAAGAAGCATGAATAAAGTCGTCTTGCCGCAGCCATTATGGCCAATTAGCCCCACCCGCTCCCCTTCACGAATGGTCAAATCAATCCCCGAGAGAATGTCGGGATTGTCTGGATAGGAAAAACATACGTCGCGCGCGGCGATCGCCACAGTGCGAATGAGACCATCTTTAGTGGTTGGGATCGCGACCGATGGCGGAGTACTCGGAGAAAGTTGATTAGCAAACTGGTTCATAACGCAAGTAAAAGAATTTCGGCAATAACTAAACTGACTGCTGCGGTCAGCGTCACCATCATGGGCAATAAAGAGGGATGGGTTTGCTCTTCCAGAACGCCGTAAGGCGACGCCGTGCTTTGTCCATAGCCCCGCAGTCGCATTGCCTTATAAATTCGTTGAGACTGTTCATAGCTGCGTAGCAGGAGACTGCCAAACAGAGCCGCCAACCACCGCCACTGCCGCCGCAGGGTTTGCCGCATTTGTCCGTAGCCCCGCAGTCGCATGGCCTGTTGCATGGTCGCGAGTTGGGCGGCAATATCAAACAGGTAGCGATAGGTCAACAGGGCCATATCGCTGAGTAGAGGAGACACCCCCAGCGATCGCAAGCCTTTAATCAAGGTTAGAAAGGGGGTCGTCCCCAATAGGATAAAGCCGGTCGTGAGAATGGCTAAAAACCGCCCCGCAATTAAGGCCGCCATTTGAATGCCTTCGAGGTGCAGGGCAAAAATCGACCACTGCCAGAGAACCGTCGTTCCGGAAACCCAAGGCAGCAGTCCAACCATCGCCACGATAAACAATCCTGGGTAGGGCAAGCGCCGGCGTAAATACGCCAGAGGTAACCCAGACCAGCAATAGAGCCCCACCACCACCAAAAAAGCCCCCGGCAGCAGCACCAGATGCTGCACCATGGCGATCGCAAACATCAGCGCCAGTAAGCTAATCAGCTTAGAGCGCACGGCCCACCGATGGATGGTTGACTGTCCTGGAACAAAAACGTCAGCGTGAAGGGCAACAGCCATAAAATTTAGCGATCCAACAGCTCTGGTTTAACGCGCAATAGGAAGAAACACAGCAAAATCGTAAAGATTCCTTCCAAAAGAATGAGGGGAATGTGGGCGATCATCAGCGCTGTGAGAAAGCCCTGCTCGGCACCCCGATCAAGGGTCGAGGGAATGGTGAAAACTATGAGCCCAAAGAAAAATACGGCGGATAGGCCCACCCCAATCGCGCCGGCTAAAAAGCTAAATAACCCTAAGGCAACCCGTGGCGATAGGGCCTTGTGAAACTGATGCCTTAACTGAAATACTTGACCTGCGATGAGGGCGGGAACCCCCATCATCACGGCATCGACACCGAGGGTGGTGAGGCCGCCGTGGCCAAGCAACAGGGCTTGGAGCAGTAAGCCAATTAAAATTGCTGGCCAGGCATACCAGCCGAGAACAGCCCCTAACAGGCCATTTAACACCAGATGCACCGTCACTGGTGGTACCGGTAGACTCAGGGAAGAGCCCACAAAGAAAGCTGCTGCCAATAAGGCCGCTTTAGGAATCTCAGCCTGGGGATCGGATACTTGGTGAATGCGCTTGAGGGCAGCCCAGGTGATGCCACCGGCGATCGCATAACCGGCAACACAAACGGGCGCTGGCAAAATGCCGTCTGGAATATGCACTACTGCTTACTTCTGCCCCCGAAATAAAGCGCCGTACCGACACAGCCCCAAGTAACTGCCCCCGCTACTATCAGGGTCTGCGGCCAGCTCAACCCTGCCTGATTAGTAAAGCTACTCACCAGCGCCCCTTCATCCGTCACTGGGATCACAGCCACATCCCCATGGCCCGCCTGGCGTACGGTGACTTCCCAATCGCCGGGTTGACTCGGCGTAAAGGTATATCGCCCCTCAGTATCAGTCACCCCCGTAAAGACTGGTTCCTGTAAATCATCGGGCGCATAAACCTGCACGGTCGCCTCAGCGAGGGGCTCCCCAGAGTCATAGGTCGCCTGAATCTCAATTGCAGTAGCGGTGCGAGCTTGAATATGCGCCCCATGGCCCCAAGCAACAGAAGGCGCATTAGTCAGGGCGATCGCGGCCAGACTTGACCAAACATATGGAAAAAATCGCGTCATGGACTAACTGCTGCTCAGTTGGGTTTCTTCGCAGTGGCCCTCACCAACATGACCTAAGCTCGGCAAGATTCCCTGCAGGGTGGCGTAATCTGCCTCTGATAGTTGCGCCTCTAGCGCTGATTGGTCAACGGATAGGCTCTCTACTTGGGCGATCGCGGCCAGGGGCTCAAATCCTAGAGCACCGGTGTTAATCTCGTCCGCTGGGTCGGCTTCTCCATCGCCAAACAAATGGTCAAAATGGAAAGTGGCCTCTAGGTCAGCGGCATCGCTGGCCGTGACGATACCTTTGCGATTATCGCCAACATAATCGCCACAGAGAAACTCTAGTTCGCTGTCGAGCTTGATGACAAAATCGACTGTTTCCTCATCTTTTGTTGCCGTACCCTCAAGCCAGAGTGTCTGCCCCGCCGATGGTCCTTGGTCCGCCGGCACCATTTGCCAAGACAAGGCGTTATATCGCCCTGTAGGCACCTGTAGCGTAGTGACTAAGATTGGCTCTGCGTCAGCATCCCCCTCGGCCAAATCAATAGTAATCGGTTCGTCAACAGTGACAGAATCGCTGACCTGGGGAGACTCATCGGCCTCAGGGTCAAATGGAGGATCGGTCTGATAGGCCGTCACCTCAGTTAAAGTGACAAATACATGGTCAAAATCAACCTGCCAACCGTCTTTTGTTACGAAACCTTGGCGTACAAAATCTTCGCCATTCGCGCGAATAACCAATTCCCCTTTTTCGTCACTAGTAGCGGCAGTTTCAGCGCTGGAATCTTGGCTGGCTTTCTCACTGTTGGGGCTGCACGCCACCAGCAAAGCGGGTAAAGCCATTGCGATGGAGGCACGGGTGAAAAATTGAAGCTGAGGCATAAATTTCCTTACAAAAAGCTCACAAGAGCGATCGCGGCTGACGACCACCCTCTGTTTATTTAGTTAAGCCATTGCAATTTAAAAAACAATACCCCCAGGGGGCATGACACTAATTAGTTCACATTTATCCTAAAGTTTCAAAACAAAACGTGGACCAATTGACTGATTGTTTAAAGTTTCACAGCAATGGGTCAAACCGGCAGAATATTAGCCAGATTTCTGATAGCTGCATCAGGCAAATCACAATTAACACTTTTTCCTGATTTTGATCAATGGGATTCAGGTAAATCTAGTCAAAGGATTGATTTTTTATTGGCGTGTATTTGTCATTGATCACGTGTATTTGTCATTGATCATCCGATGCCGCCCCATTCGACACAAAAATAGCTCCATATTTGAGGTCGACATTGAACCTAAACACGGAGCTATGTTACTAAGCCGCGATCGCGAGTCCAAATGGCCTAAGCTATGCCGGGCGTTGATCCTGATCGCTAATGCATTACGGGGTTTCTGGCACCACGATATCCACTGAAGCCTGAATGGGCTCACCGTCATACATCAACATTTCATGGCCGTTGGCATTCAGCCCAACTGTCAGCGTGTGCTCGCCCACAGGCAAACTGGGAATGTAGTACCACTCGCCATAGAGACGTGTGACTTTTTCGCCATTCACATACAGGTGAGCGTGCCCCTCTTGAAAATTACTAGTGGTGTTGACCGACTCTGGGGCAAACGTCCAGTTCATCGTATCTACATGTAGATTCCAACCGGCGATAGGGTCAGGAACAATCTCAATTTCCACCTGGGGAACCGGCTGTCCCGGCGGAATGGCCATCATGCCATGCATGCCATGGTCATCGTTGCCATGCCCGCCGTCATGGGACGGTTCTACGGTCGCCTCCCCATGGGGGTGGCCCGCGTCCGCTCGTAAGGGGGCAGTAGCGATCGCGTCAAATCCAATGGTCAACATTACAGAGACCGTTACAAGGGTGAAGATTTTAGGCATTTAAGTCGATTTAATCTAGGGTGTTGTCTCGTGGCAGAGCAACTATGGACTACCTCACAGGGGTGAGTCACCGTCCAATACAGTGCTGAAGACTGATTGGGGCAGCCGATGCGGGGATGGAGGGCAGTTGGGGTAATCCTAGAGTGGGATTCCCTGAATTGACCTTATGAGTTTCATAGAACAGAGTTGAATTGATAGAACGGTTTCCTTGACTGCATATCCCTCACTCCAACAAATCACTCTCCCCCAATAGGAGAGGGTAAACTCTACTTACTGGAGAGTTTAGCGAATTATGCTCGCTTCTGGATAGCTTTCCGGGATTTAGCACCGTGTCGTGCCGTGGAGAATATCTTGAACCTCAAACTCGGCCCCTAAAATCCATTCCCAACAATTGGGACTGAACCAACCAGAAATGGCGCAGTTCAGCCGGTAGGCTCGATCAGTGAGAGTCAGATCTGCCTTGCCCCCATAGCCCATAATCGCTATCTCTCATACAACAGTCGCTGAACTGTAGCGAGCAAGCGATCACGCCTTGGTTTCAGGAGCAGTGGCGCGCCAAAGTCCTTAGATATAGCCGAGAGTAGAAGATATAGCCGAGAGTAGACCGGTTCAAGGTCTGAGAATAGCCCCGTCACCAGCGATACACGAGTGAACGTATTCAAAGCTGACTGTAGCCCGCTATGGCTATGCCAGAGTTGTGACTGATGGAATAGTGCGATAGTGGGCGCACAGGCGGAGCGATCGCCCAGTCCGTGAACATCTCATCCAGTCCGTAAGCCCTAGACCAGGGGAAGGCCGGAGGTAAACCGATGCCGCGCGATTTCAACGCTTTGCCTACTGATAGATCTCCTTGCAGGCGATCGCTTTCAACAACAAAAGACTTGCTCTCCGAGCCCAGCCATTACTGGCCCAATTAGCCCATCAGCACAATCCAACTTCTCTAGGGTTATAGCCGCAGGGTCAACTGCCGAGTGATAGCAAATTTCAGCATATCTGAACGATAGTTAGAACCTGACAACACCTCAGGCCGCAGATACCGCCCCAACAAGAGGCGTCCAATTCCTCGGATTCGCGCCATCATTCGAGACAGTATGATGTGGACTGCTGGATATTTGTCAGCTGCGGCATATAGTGGCGTAAATGCTAGTCGGCCTGACAGCACATCTGCCCGATGAACGCGGTTCAACCCTGCTCGTTTGTGTTCAGGATTTGGTTTACCGCCATGTTCGCCATAATTACGCCAGGGCAAGTAGCATTCTAAATTGTGCTCTCGCAAATGCCATTCGATAGTACTATCCCAAGCACAATAGCGGGTCGGGCCGGGAACTTGCTTGACCAACTCAGCAATTTTGAGCAAATACTGGGCTCCCGCCGGCATGAGCACGTACGCCACCAATGAAGTGGAAAATCCAACGGCATAGTCAGGAGCCGGTACCGAGTAGATTTGCGGTGCGCAGGTGTAAAGCCAGGCTAATCCGACATCTGGTGAAGAGGTGTCCCAGGGGGCGGGCAGATTCCCAAAATTCTCGACAGGTACAAAGTCAGCCTCACAGATTAACGCCGGCTCATTAGTCGTCAGAATATGTTGCCAAGCATTACAGTGATTGAGCAGACAAAGATAGCTTTGAGAATAATCGTTGTATTCACGTTTGTGGACTTGCTTGAGCACTTTGGGGTGAAATCCTTCCTGCTTTAAGCAAGCCTCCAACTTGTGGGTACTTTCCTGATGGGCAATGATAAAGGCTTGATTAACTTTGCTCTTGAGTGAGTCCATATTGATGGGAAGCCCTAACGTCGGATCGATGCGCCGGCTTGACGATGGGTCATCTCGATGTGAGATAGCCTGGTCTCCGTCAGAGGACGTTTTTTGTAATCCTTGCAGTATCTGTACCTACGAAAATTATTCCCAGATTTTCTAGCGAAGATGAAATCAACGATCGCGATTTTGTAAACTTGCTAGAAATGACGTCGCCTCTACTGATAGGTAAAGTCACGCTAGCAGTCGCAACCAGCAGGCGATCGCCTCTACAGCGAGCAGTATGGGTACAGCACTTGCCAATTTTCCAAATTGTGTCAGCATTGCAGCCCAATCAATTGACTGCGTGAGGGGGATCTGGGTAGTTAAATAATCCCCCGCGCCCCTGTGACCATTGATGTTATCCAAGCTGTGGCAATCAGCAGAAAGAAGATCATTCCGTATAATCACGAAGCAAGGGACAACCTTGACCAGTTATGTTTGACGGCAGATGTCTGTTTTCCCCGGAAAAGAGACCTATTTGGGCGTACTCACAGTAAGTGGATCAAACTTGCGGATAGTAGCGGCTTGAATCTCTGGAACTGCGTCGCGTTTAAAGAATAAAATAGTTTGTCTAAAGCTTGTCACTAGACATTAAAGATAATAGCGATACTCAACTCGTGTATCTAACCCTTTCGCCATTGCTATTTATTTGAGAGATTTCGATATTCCATCGCCCATATGAAGACTATATACTTACACATTGGCGTCCATAAAACTGGAACAACCCATCTACAAAGGATACTGCTAGAAAACCAGCCAAAGCTTCAGGCTCGGGGTTATTACTATCCCAAAACGGGCATTCCATCGTTTATTTTTGGTCACCATAAGGTCGCCTGGGCGGTCAAACATGGTGACTATATTGAAAGACCATTTGAAGGAGTCGTCATTGATTTAAAGGGGGTATGGGAAGGTCTAATTGATGAAATTGAATCGATTGACTCCGATCATATTATTATTAGCTGCGAATATTTTTGTCTCTATTCGCAAGAATATATACGAGAGCTCAAAAAAAGACTAGACAAGTACCATATCAAAGTCATTCTTTGCATTAGAAAACAAACTGATTTCCTTAAGTCTTTGTACTCGGAGAACGTGAAGACGGGGTGCGGAGAAAGTTTTCAGAATTTCTTTCATACCCGGAAGTTTCGATGCGACTATGCAGCAATTTTACGAGACTGGGAGAGCGAAATCGGTGCAGAAAATATTGCTGTTCAAAGATATAGTAAGCATTGCCTATTAAAAGATTTTTTCTGTAACGTTGGTTTGGCTGACCTGGAGATAGATGACCTCAAGGTTTCTAGCTCTAAAACGAATGTCAGCTTATCAGGGCAACTACTCAAGGCTTTACGCTGGATGAACGCTCTGTGCCTCAATGTTCTAGGAATCCCCTACGCTCCGTACAGAAAGTTTTTACTCAAGCCTTTTCAAGGTCAAAAGACTAGCAAACTCTTTTCGAAAATCCCCAGCTTTTTGCTTGACGATGAGATTGTAACACCGGAAGTAGCTAAGGCGATCATGGATGAATTTGCCGCCTGCAATGAGGAGGTGGCTAGCAAGTATTTTCCAGAGCTGCAGGGGTCTTTGTTTGGAGATACCTGATAGATCTCTCTACTCACGATGCGCCTAGTATTTCCAGTGCATTACTGAGTGGAGGGAGGGGACTGGTGGGCTCAATCGGCGTCATCGATTACCGTAGAGCGATCAAGCAATAAGAGATTGCGTAGAGCATCGGTATCCAGCTCAGTCAACCACTGTTCGCCAGCGCCCACAACTTGCTCTGCCATGGCTTTTTTTGATTCGATCATCTCGTGGATTTTTTCTTCGAGGGTTCCGGTGGTGACGAATTTGTGCACCTGCACATTTTTCGTTTGCCCGATGCGGAAGGCCCGGTCCGTCGCTTGATTTTCAACGGCGGGATTCCACCAGCGGTCAAAGTGAAAGACGTGATTGGCTCGGGTGAGGTTGAGGCCAACGCCACCGGCCTTGAGGGATAGGATAAAGAGCCGCGGCCCGTCGGGGTCCTGCTGAAAGCGGTCGACCATAGCTTCGCGCTGGCTTTGAGTTGTGCTGCCGTACAAAAAGAGAGTTTCTTGATCGAATACTCTTTCTAGATGGGATTGCAGATGTTTGCCCCACTCAGCGAACTGGGTGAAGATGAGGGCGCGATCGCCCTCATCCAGTAATTCTTCAACCATTTCGTCAAAGCGAATCAGCTTACCTGACCGCCCCGCCGCCAGGGTGGCAATTTCTTCTTTGAGAAACTGGGCCGGATGATTACAAATCTGCTTGAGCTTGGTTAAGAGCCCCAAAATCTGTCCTCGCCGCTGGACACCTTCAGCGGCTTCGATATCACGCATGGCTTTTTCAACCGCCGCTTGATAGAGCTGGGCCTGTTCATTTGAAAGACCGCAAAAAACCGTCATTTCCTGCTTTTCGGGCAGGTCTTGAATGATGGAACGGTCCGTTTTGAGGCGGCGCAGGATAAACGGTTGCACGAGCGATCGCAGGGTTTTGAGTGACGCCGTATCGCCGTATCGCTCGATGGGCGTCGCAAAGCGCTTTTGAAAAAAGTTCTTCGGGCCGAGATAACCCGGATTGAGAAAATCCATAATCGACCAGAGTTCCGCTAGGCGATTTTCCACTGGGGTGCCGGTCAGCGCGATGTGAAACTGCGCGTCAATTTGCCGCACGGCTTTAGATTGCTTAGCATCGGGGTTTTTGATGTTTTGCGCTTCGTCAAGGACGATGCCTAGCCACTCCACCCGCTCAAAATCTTTAAGATCGCGCTGGGCCAGGGTATAACTCGTGAGCACCACGTTAGCTCCCCGAGCTTTGCGGGCAAACACGGCCGCATGCGATCGTTTGTCGCCGTGGTGCAGCAGCACCTTGAGCTCGGGGCCAAACTTGTGAATCTCGCGCTGCCAGTTACCCAATACAGACGTGGGGCAAACCAGCAACACGGGCCCATCGAGAAGCTCTCGCTGCTTCATCGTCAGCAAAAAGGCAATGAACTGCACCGTTTTGCCGAGGCCCATGTCGTCGGCCAAGCAGGCTCCCAGTCCCCACTGCTCTAAAAAAGTCAGCCAGGAGACGCCTCGGGCTTGGTAGGGGCGCAGTTTGCCGGTAAATCCAGCCGGTTCACTGATGGGTTCAATGGATTGATTGCCCTCAGTGAGCGTGGAAATCAGGTCTTGCAAAACTCCCGATGCTTCAAACTTAACGACGGGTAGTTTATCAATTACCTGGGTATCGCCCGTACTCAGGCGCAGGGCATCCTCTACACTCAGCTCAATGGGAGTATGGCGCCGTTTGAAAAAATCTCGGGCAGTCCGAATGTCTTGGGGGCGCAGCTCAACCCACTGTCCATCGACTTCCAGCAGGGGCGTTTCTTGGGCAACTAACTTTTCAAAATCTTTTTGCGATAGTTTTTGCCCGGCGAGGGACAGTTCCCATTCCACATTAAGCAGGCTTTTGAGGCCTAACTGCTGCCGTTCTTTGCGGCCAGGGGCCGCTGCCGATACCTGAATACCCAGTCGATTGTCTTCCGAGGGTGATTCTAAGCCGGGTGGCAGAACAACGCCAAAACCAGTGTCCCGCAGACGCGGTAACGTCACTTTAAGAAAGACAAAGGTCTGGGCTGGGTCCAGGGGGATGCGGGTAGGCCGTGGTGCTTGCAGACTCTCACGAATGGGATCGCTAAACCGAGCCGCGCGGCCGAGACCAGCGAGCAGCGTCTCCTGGGGGTGGGGAATCGTCTGTTTCGCAATGACGGCTTGGTCAACGGGATATTGCCAAATGGTTTCGGCGGCAATACGACAGTCGTCGTCATCGCGGGACTGTAAATAATAGCCGAGATGCCAGGTATCGTTATCAGTTTCAGGTGGCTCTAAACTAAAACAAACGCGAAAGCGATTTTGGTCAATGCTGCTCTGTAACGGCATTTTCCAAGTGTTGAGCGCATCTCGGAGGCGGGCGGCGGCGATCGCACTACTTTCTAAACTCGGGTCTTGCTCGTTACTCAGGGCCTCGAGCCATTCTCGCAGAGGAAAATCGGGACTGAGCACATCCGTGCTTCCCACCGGCTGGGCTTGGGCCCGGACCTGGGCATCCACAAGCTGCTGCATAAAGTCACACAACAGCGGGTCGGTAGCGATCGGCAACGGCGTACTGAGTCCTACTATTTGACCTTTGCGAGGTTTGGCAACCGATTGGTAGGTCCGACAGCTTAGCGGTAGCCGCTGGCTGAACAGTTGCAGCCGCCGCGCATCCGTTTCGCTGTCAAGCAGGAGCTGCCACTGGGCCTGAGTCGTCTTCTTGGGCGTGATGGTAATGGCGGGCAAATACTTCCCCCGGGCCTGAAGGTCCAAACTCCAACGGGCAGTATGGCACCAAAAGCGCAAGTCTTCGCCAATCTCGACACCGGCAATAACCGGTTGGCCCAGGGGTAAGCTCTCCAGAAAAGAGGCCGCCTCGCTGGGGGTCAGCCATATGCCCTGGATTTTCCAGGGGTGAAGCGTTAGCTCAGCTTCGGCGGACAGCGTTTCGGCCGAATGTTTCGGCAGGCAGCCCTCGGTTGTGAATACCGTGGGTAAAGACAAAACTTGGTCTAGCGCTCGGGGCAGCTTTTTACGCCGCCCCCCTCCGTCTCCCATGGCTACCCAAAAGGGCTTAGGAACGCCCCCAATCGCTTTGAGTCGCTCGAGCAGTTCTGGCAAGGCCATGCCGTAGGGGTGATCTTGCAGCTCTGGATCTGAGGAGAGGGCATCAGCCTCTAAGCGCTGCCACATTTCGCCCCAAAGAAAAAACTGCTGATTTTCGCTCAACCAGCTTCCGTGTACGATTGCCATACAAGACTCAAATCAATCAACAAACGTGGCCTGACCGGCGCGATCGCCAGTGGATCTCCCAATTTACCGCCAAACGAAATCTTCTGTCTCAATTTGTCTAGACCTTATGCGGCCTAATGAAGTCGAAGCGGTGAGGGTAATGCTCAATGACTTTATTCAAGCAGGAACGACCTATCCTCAATCTGCCCCGCTGACCGGCGCTGACTTTGCAAACTATTGGTTGAAGGGAGATGCATTTGTAGTGCGGTTGGCATCTGAAACATCGTCAGATAGTCTAGCAGGTGGCGATGTTGTCGCTGCTTTCTATCTTAAACCGAACTTCCCCGGTCGCTGTAGTCACATTTGCAATGCGGGGTTTATCGTCGCGCCCGAGTGGCAAGGACAGGGGCTGGGACGCTGGATGGGAGAATCCATGTTAATGCTGGCCCGCGATCGCGGCTACCGAGCGGTGATGTATAACCTGGTGTTTGCAACTAACGTACCCTCACTTAAGCTGTGGGAGTCCCTCGGCTTTCAAGAGATTGGTCGCATTCCCGACGGCGTGCAGATGCCTGATGGTCGCTACGTCGACGCGATTATGCTGTATAAATCGCTACTGTGAAGTCCCCCAGTTCATCCTCAATTTTGGGGGGACAAGGTTCAAGGCGCTGGGTACTAGGTTTAAGGCGCTAAGTGGTGAATTTAAGGACCTTGCGTCAATCTGCCCATGATCGCAGTCGGATCGCATCAACTTTATTCCGAATTCTAGCAATCGGCCAACCTTTCTTTCTCTGGAGTCGCTAATCTCCCTGTCACCCTGTGGCGAGGCTTCTCTAACCTGGGCAATATCAACGATCCAGGGGAATACGGTATGGTGATGGCGGGTTACTAATGGGCGTTTCTCCAATGCAGACATTTCGTCGTTTGGGCTGGGTATGCATTCTCTGTTTAGGGCTAATTTTGGGATCTAGTGCTGCTGATAGTTGGGGAACAGCGGCGGCGGTAGAGACCGTCAATATCACCCCGCTGGGAAGTCATGACGGTGAGTTTTGTGGTCGCGATCGCGCCCTAATTTTAGAAGACCCCAATGGCCTCCGCATTCTCTACGATGCCGGTCGGACGGTTGCGGGTCCCGAGGACCCGCGCTTGGGCGATGTTGATGTAGTTTTGATCAGCCATGTCCATGGTGATCACCTGGGTGATCGCCGCATTGCTGAGGTGAATCAAGGCACCTGTGGTAACCCCAAAACCGATGTCAGCACGACGCCCAATTCCAATAGCGTAGACATTGCCCTGGGCAAAGGAGCTCGCATGATCGTCGGTAGCGAAATGGCAGGCTTCTTGGCTAATAAGGTGAACAGTCTCGGCGGCGATCCCGCTTCAGTCCAGTTGGTGCGCTTTGGGGCCTCCCGCGAGATTGATGGTGTAAGCATCACCACCGTACCAGCGGTGCACTCCAATGGCCTCAGCGGCGCTTTTATCGAAGGGGAACTCGGTGAACAATTGAGCGCAGCTGGCTTAACCGCCTATGTGGGCCCGCCGACTGGCTATGTCGTTACCTTTACTAACGGATTAGTCTTGTATCTATCGGGCGATACGGGCATTACTGCGGAGCAAGAGACCGTAGTCCGAGAGCAGTACAGTGCCGACTTAGTCGTGATCAACATCGGCGATACGTTTACGACGGGCCCCCGTGAAGCGGCTTACGTGGTTGATGACCTGATTCAGCCTGCATCGGCGATCGCCTCCCACGCTAACGAGGCCGCAACTGCTGGGGGGGAAGTGCTGCCAGAGACTAAAACTGCCCGCTTTATAGCGGCTACCAATACCCCCGTCTATGTGCCCCTAAGTGGTCAAACGATGCGCTTTGACAACGCAGGGCAATGTCTAGCTGGCTGCTCGGGGCAGTGACGCAGCACGGCTGGTAAGCCTTAGCTCATCACCTTCACGAACGTTTGTTGGAGTTGTGGCACGCAATGCGATCGCGGCCTGCTTGCTTCGCTTTGTAGAGGGCGCGATCGGCGAGTTTAACCAAATCATCTGGAGACTTGAGGGGATGCGGGCGCATCACAGCGATGCCCAGACTCATGGTTACAAAGTCAGCTACCGAGGACTGAATATGGGGAATCCGTTTGGAATGAAGCAATGATTTGACTTTCTTGGCAACCGTTTCGGCTCCCTCCACATCAGTATTGGGTAGCACCATGACAAATTCCTCGCCGCCATATCGAGCCACCATGTCCGCTGGCCGCTGAATTGAGCTCCGCAAAATGCCCGCCACTCGCCGGAGACAGTCGTCCCCGGCCTGATGCCCATACACATCGTTATAGGCTTTGAAATGGTCGATGTCCCCCATAATCAACGCCATCGGTGCCTGCTCCCGCATGAGCCGCCGCCATTCTTGATTCAAAAATTCTTCGAAGCGGCGGCGATTAGCCACTCGGGTCAAGCCATCTAAGTAGGCAAATCGCTGAAGTTTGTGATTGGCTCGGGTCAAGTTACGGGTGAGGCGATCGCGCTCTACGGCGGTGCTCACTAACGTACCTACCGTTTGCAGCAGGCGTTGTTCATCGAGCTGCCATGTACGTGGTTGCTGACACTGGGCCGAAAGGATGCCCCAGAGCTTATTGTCCTCCAAGAGCGGGATAGACAGATCCGCCGCGATGTTGAAAAACTCCAAAAATCCCAGTTCAGACTCGTCTAGAGACTGTTCTTGAACGTTCGTGACCGCCAGTGGATGCCCCAACTTAAACTTCTTGAGGTAGCTAGCCTTGAGCGACCAAGGATGACGCATTTTCCACTCCAGCATGGACTCGACACCGTCGCCATAGGCCTCATCGGTCACAATTCCAGACGGTGCCTGCCGCAGATTAACGATAGCGACTCGGTCAACCGCCAAATGCTGCCTAACAGCTTCCAACGCCTCCCCTAGGACTCCAGCTAGTTGGTCAGACTGGCTGATATCTTGAGAAACCTTGGCGATCAGGCGCTCCCGATTGATCTGATGCATCAGTTGCATCTGGGCTTCGTGCTGGGCTGTGATATCAAAAGTCACGCCAACCATGCGAATCACCTGGCCTTGGTCGTCTCTGAGAACCTGGCCGCGCTGACTGAGCCAGCGAGTTGTGCCGTCAGCGTGGAAGATGCGAAATTCCGCAATAAATAGTTGTTGCGGCTGCATGGCCCAGTTGACTGCATTACTCACGCTCTCGCGATCGCGATCGTTAACCAGGTTCATAAATGTCTCAGGCTGACTATCAAAGCTCCCCGGAGATAGCCCAAACAACTGTTCTTGGATGGCCGACCAAATGAGTGTATGGTTCACAAAATCCCAGTCCCAAGTCCCCATTGAAGCCGCTTCCAGGGAGTATTGGAGAAAGTGATTTTCGTGTTGCAGCAAGCCATTAGTATGTCGATGGGCCGCAACATCACTCAAGACAAGGAAAAATCCCTTTACCTGGCTGTTTTTAAGTCGAGGAATAATGCTGATCTGCTGATAGCGGGCCAGGGTTTTGACCTTGTGTAGCCGGAGACAGAGACCGGCGGCGTGCCCTTTGCAGGCCTGCTGGAGCGGATCCCGTAGCTGTTGATACCCGACGGGGCCGAGCACCGTCTGCAAATCTACTCCCTGAATCGAGTCCGCTGTGTGGTTAAACGTGCTGAGGTAAGCCTGGTTCGCAAATAGATGCCGTTCCTGGAGGTCGAGGCAGGCGACCAAACTGGGAATCACCGCTGCGATTTGCTGAACCGCTTGCACTGCAGGTTCCAACCCTGGAGAGGGCGGCTTCAGAGGTGACAGTTCATGGCTCAGCACCGCAGCAAACTGGATCTGACCGGCCTCATCTCTGAGGGGAAATGCACGAATGGCTAACCGATGCGTAAGCTGCTGCGGATCCACATAGACTAGCGACTGCTCGGCGACTGTCTCCCCCTGCAAAGCTTGTATGCAAGGATGAGCCTCCATGGCTAGCTCTTGGCCCGTCAGGTCTTGGAATCCTGGCCAGGGACCGGCGGTTTGCCCATTGTCCGCCTGTAAGTCTTCTAAAGATGTAGCCCCCAAATGCGCGATCGCTAATGGGTTGGCGTAAATCAAAGTGCCATCCACAGCAAAAATTTGCACACCTTCGTGTAGGTGCTCAAACAGTGGAAGAAACTTGACTAATGCTGAGGTATCTGGAGGAGTGGTCTCTGAGCTTAGTCTCCAACCAGAAGCACTGTCAGCAAAGTCTCGAGAATGCAACAAAGACAACCTTGGATCTAAATCGAAAAAGCGAATAGAGAAGAAAACCCTAGCAATTTTTCTGCATGGATCTAGACAAAACACCCTGTTTTCTTTAACAAACCTCCTTTATCTAGTCGAGCCTGGTGACTGCTTGCCGATGCGCGACTGAGGCAACGTCTTCGCTAAAGGGTCGGGGGAATCCGTCAGCGTTCGAGAATACGTGCTTTATCAATACCCAATTTTTTCAATACAATTGCTGCTCCTCAGCCAGTTGTTTACAATCGCACCGATTTTTGCAACCGATGTCGCGGTTGGCTCCGCTTATCCCGGAGTGGTCTCCGCTACACTAGGCAAAGTTCAGCGACTCAAGGGGTTACGTGTCCGCTTCTGTCTTACTGAGTTCGGCCGAGCTAAAGGCCCTCCTTTGGCTCTTAAAATATCCGGGGTACCGTGCGCCGGTGACTGACTTGCAACCACTGCCTAAATTGGCGTCAGCCCAACGCGATCGCCTTTACCAACAACTCCAGCAGCAGGGGCTCGTTGATTTCAGCGTGCTAGCCACTCGAATAGGCCTATCGGCCACCGGGCGCACGCTTTTAGAGCTTGATCGGTCAGTCTTACCCATTACCCCCGATGAGCGATATATCTTGCAGTCGTGTCGTGATCGCAGCATCACTCCAGCACAAATCAGTGCTCGGGTGCCAAGCAATTTACGGCAGTCGCTCATCGCGGGCTTGGCCCGCCAAGGGCTGATTCGGATCACGCAGCAAAAGCTTGGGGAAGTGTGGCTAACGGCGGCTGGACGCAGCTATTTACGCAACGACTGTGCCCCGCAGGGCGATCAGCCAGCCTTGAGTTGGTCGCTGATGAGCACCTATCTGCAATTTATGCGGCAAAACCATCTGCAAAGCCTATCGCCCAAGGGGGCGGGCGATAGCATGGTGCAGGACCTCAGCCCGGCTCCAGCGGATGATGCAACATTACCTTGTCACCGGCGATGATGGCCTATCGATTGCCGCCGCCGCTGCAGCCAGGGGACGAGTTGCAGGTAATTGCTCCCAGCGGCGCTCTCAAGGAACAGGCGGCCGTTGAAGCTGGGATCGCTCGTTGGGAGGCTGAAGGCTACCAAGTGACTCGCGCCCAGGGATGTGGCGATCGCTGGGGCTACTTGGCCGGTACGGATACTAATCGGCGGCGGCAATTGCTCTCTGCCTGGCGATCGCCGAGTTGCCGGGGAATTTTATGCGCCCGGGGCGGCTATGGCGGCACCCGGCTATTGGAGTCATGGGCTTGGCCCTCCACCGAGCCGAAATGGCTAATTGGGTTTTCTGATATTACAAGCCTGTTATGGAGTCTCGGGCAGCGGGGAATCGGCGGAGTTCATGGTCCTTTGTTGACAACACTGGATCAAGAACCAGACTGGTCGCAACGGCGGCTATTTGACTGGGTGACCGGTCGATCAATCACCCCCTTAACTGGTCAGGGGTGGAGCACTGGCATGGTCAAGGGCCGGCTCCTACCGGCTAACCTTACTGTGGCCACCCATCTGTTGGGGACCCGCCATGAGCCTGATTTGTCGGGGGCGATTCTCGCGTTTGAAGATGTCACTGAAGCCCCCTATCGCATTGATCGAATGCTGACCCACTGGCGAATGTTGGGCCGGTTTGCCGCCATTGGGGGAATCGCCATAGGCCGGTTTAGCCGCTGTGACCCCACTGATGCTGCTACCAGCCTGAGCGTTGAAGCGGTGCTGCGCGATCGCCTGGGCGACTTGGGAGTACCGATAGTGGCCAATCTGCCCTTTGGCCATGACGGCGTCAACGCTGCTTTGCCCGTCGGGGCGATCGCCACCTTAGATGGCGATGCCGGCAAATTGACAGTGCATTCATCACCGTCAGCGGGTAGAGACACCCCTGACGAAGCCCCCAATGGAGGGTAGAAAGCAGCGGTTAAGTTGGCTGGAATCCCCTGCACAAGCTCACTAAACCAATTAACCCCATGACAGCATCGCAATCGGCCATGTTTCAGACCACCCGCCGCCGCCTCGCACTGTGGTATACCACCGTGACTGCGATCGTCCTGCTGCTGTTTGCCAGCGGGGTATATCTCTATGTGCGCACTACTCTCGTGGAGCGGGTGGACGATACGCTCAACCATGTGGTCGAGATTGTGCAGCGATCGCTGGTGATCGAGCCCTATCAAGCCACCATGGCAACGAGTCTGACCAACATTGGTCTGCGGGCACCGTCTCTACAGGTCAATGTGGAAGCCAGCTTTCGCGACAATGCTCCGACCACGGAAGATGACCACATTGATCTGGAATGGTTTAGCCCCACTGGTCAACTGCTTTGGACGACGTTGTCGGAGCCGCTACAGCTGCCGATCAAGGTCAATCACCAGGGCAAAACGGTCCCCATTAACGAAGAACAGGTCGTGCGCCAGATGACTGAGCGCATCATGGCGGGCGATCAGGTTTTGGGTTATTTACGGGTTAGTCATCCTTGGTTTGAGGTGACAAAGCCCAGCCGCAAATTCCTCCAAGATCTCTCGCTAGGCATCAGCCTGATGGTGGCTGCCGTAGCTGCCGTAGGCTGGCTGCTGTCGGGTATTGCGATCGCTCCAGTGCGGGATTCCTATCAGCAGCTCAAGCAGTTTACCGCCGACGCCTCCCATGAATTGCGCAACCCCATCGCGGTGATCCAAACCAATGCCCAAGTGGCTTTGGCCGACCCCGACCCGGACCCCGCCGCCCAACATCAGCAGCTCCAGGTAATCGAACGGCTGACCCGACGGCTAGGACGCTTGGTGGATGATCTGCTTTTTTTGGCGCGACACGATGGCGGTTTAGTTCCCCTAAAGACCGAACCCGTCGACATTTCCCTGTTGTTGACGGACGTCATTGAAGAGCAGGAGGCGATCGCCGACTACAAGCGGATTCAGCTGACCTGCCAAGCTTGCGAAAATGCGCTGGTAGCTTTGACCCAGGCCGCGTCCACTCATCCAGCGCCGCCCAATTGGACGGTTAACGGCGATGCCGATCAGTTGACGCGCCTATTTACCAATGTCATTGGCAACAGTCTGCAATATACCCCTAACGATGGACTGGTTGAGATCAGCCTAGACGAGGCCAAACTGCAAAGCCAACCGGCAATTTGCATCACGGTCAAAGATACGGGCGTCGGCATTGCCCCCGATGCGCTTCCCCACATCTTTGATCGCTTTTATCGGGCTGACCCAGCGCGCCAGCGTTCCTCAGCCACGGGCTCTGGCCTCGGCTTAGCGATTGCTAAAGTAATCGTGGATAATCACGGAGGTGACATCCAGATTCGTAGCCAACCTCACCAGGGCACCGCTGTGAGCATTCAGCTACCGCTGCTCAGCGAAGCCCCCAAATAGAAGCTGTCCCTTGCACAAAAGTCGCTCGGTTGCTGACGTGACCAACCTTCCATACCCCCGGTTGCAAAATTCCAGAACATAGATTCATCACTCGCTCCCCCCAGCAGCTTGAGCCGATTACTCCCAGAGACCACTCTGACATTACGCAGCCTGTCTAGTTGACTAAAGCGAGATAGCGGTTTGCCAATGGGAAAAGCTCATTTTGTACCCGTCACGTTACACCTTAGGCCCAACTTTTAACTAATCGTCGCGGCTCAACCTGACCATTGCTACAGTTCAGCTAGCAGCGCCTCTCGATAGGGCTGCAGCTGCCGATCTAAAGGGGCGAAATAGGGAGGCGACGGCAGCATTACCTCAAAAAATCGAGTCATGGCCAAATTTTCGAGGCGCAGGTAGTAATCGGTTGGGCTTGGCCCATCGTCGTGGCGCATCAAGACGCCAAATCCCAAACGCTCATTTCTCAGACGAATGTAGGGGGCAGTAGCCTTGAGCCATTGGTCAAAGCTGTCAGCGGCATTCATAGTATTCACGAGGGCACTGATTTGCTGTGCCGGGGCCTCAGCTAGGGCCAGCTGCGGGAGGTCTTCTTCGTAGGCCAGCCAAGCCGTTTCTAGCCACTGCCGCCGCTGTTCTGGAGACCGCCACGCCTGAAGGGCAAACTTACCGGGGGAGTCGGGTAAGTCCTCTAGAGCCACTGGTTCGTTTTGTGCCGTGGCTAAGACTGCCAAGCTCGTGGGCTCTTGAGAGACAGCCCAATCGGCCGCCGCGCTGGCCAGATCGTCCGTCCACCAGTGGAGAGTCCCGCGAATTTGCCGCAGCAGGCCCGTCGTCCTGGTTGCATCGGGGGCGGCTAGCAGCTCGTCGACCAAACTGTCTACGCGATCGCGAATTGCCGGCAAGAGATCACTCAAAACTCCCTCGTTTAAGGCTCGATGGGTAATGACGAGCGGATTTCGGAGAATTTCTAAAGCGATCGCCTCGACCGCAAGTTCCCGTTGGCCCTCTAGGTAAAGGCTATATCCGAGACCAAAAAATACGCCCTGCTTAGCGGGCACGAGGGTGGCCGATTGGGCAAATTCCGCGATCGCCGCGGGGGGATTTTCTGGCAGCTCCAGCCAGGCTAAATTGGAGTGCCCAAATTCTTGATAGGGTGAGACTCGGTTGCCCCGCTGCAACCAAGGAATGGCATCCGCTTTGAGCGCTGTAGCAATCTCCGGGTTTTCTACCTGGTAGCTCAGATCGCCCAATACCCATCCCAGCATAAAGGGATAATAGGCATCCCCAGCGGACAAATTGCTGGCTCGCTGCAGCTCCGTAACAAAACCTGGCAGATTGTTTTTACTCAGCTCTACAAATCCCTGGGCGGACACAGCCCATGCTCGATGCAACGGCACCAACCAAATCACTAAAGCCACCACTAGCCCGACCCCCGCCAGTACGCTTCCTTTTTGCCATCGCGGCGGCGAGGTCTCTGTCGGCAATGGGGCTGGCGATCGCAAATCAGCTAGCAAGATGGCGGTAAAAATCAACAGCACCCCGCTGATCGGAATGACATCAAGCTGGTAGTCCGTGAGGCCGAACACGCCATAGCCCCAAAAAGCAGCAACCAAGCTCCACCGCAGGGATGACGGCAGGCGCTCTTGGTCAGGGGCAGAGGACCGTCGCCCCAAGGCTAGCAGCAGCAATGCGGCACCGGCGAGAGGTAAACCGACGCCCCAGAGGCCCAGCTCACCCCAGAGCTGGGCCGGGGTGCTGTGGAGCTGGTAATGCAGTTCCGCTTCCTGTCCGGCCCAATGGGGGCGATATTTTTGAAAGACGACGAGGACACTGCCTAAGCCTTCACCAGCCCACGGGCGCTGCTGCCCCATGTGCCAGCCAATTACATTCGTAATGGCCCGGTAAACGACGCCCCCACCGGCAAAGCTACCTCGGCTAATGGCCGCGATGGACTCCCGCAGTCGGACATTGGTCAAGACAAAAATGCCGGCTAGGGCTAAACTGACCGAACTCACAGGCAACCACAGGCGGCGAGGCCAGCGGCTCAAGATAAGAATGCTCAAGATCGCCGGTATCAGCAAAGCTAAGAACCCCAGCGTCGCGCCCCGGGAGTTAGTCGTGTAGAGATCAATGAGGGCCAGTCCGAGGCCTATGACCCAGAGCCAACGCCGCCAAGTTTTGTCGCTGATGGCTAGGCCGACTAGCAGCGGCCCCATCAGCAGTAGGTAACCGGCCACATAGTTTTGGTGACCGAGCGGATACCAGTTTCTCAACCCGAGGGCGCTCGCATCAAACTCTACCGCTAAGCCGTAGGCCCGCAGCGCCGCCAACCGCTGCATCTCGGGTCGATAGATTTGCCAGCCCCAGCGAACCAAGCTGACCAAGATAAAGGCGATCGCGAGATATCCCTGATTGACTAACAGCCAATGGGCTCGGGCCGGCGTCAGCCATCCCACCAAGCTGTACAGCAAAGCCAGTCCACTCAAGGCTCCGATGCTATACCAGATAGCCGGTTGAGCAAAGGGGGCGATCGCAGTGGATAGGGCCACCCCCAGCAGGACTAATCCTGCCAACCAGTCAAAGCCCTGGCCCAGACGAAATCGACTCAGCCGCTTATGCCAGAGCTGCCACAATAGCCACACCATTGGCAGGATGAGTACTGCCTGCCAGAGGACCACCCACGGCCAGATGATATTTTGAGTGCTGCTGACAAAGGTAAATAGGACGTACAGACCGCTGATAAGTAGAACTAGCAGGTTGCCGTCAGCATGATTGCTGAGCTTAAGCGGCGATGAAGCGTTTTCGGTCATGGGGATCCTGTCTCGCTCTGCATATCACACTCAGATTTCTGCCCGCCGAGTCTAGAGATCGGTGTTCTAGGAGGTGTCATTCTTCCATCCCAGCCACCCTTGAGGCTACACGACATCGCGCCTGCACTCCCTTCACCAGCTCAGGGCTGTCATCTATCTCTGAAATGGTTGGACTATCAAATAATGGCAGCCCTTAGTAAGCGCCTTTCCCCACGATGACAATTCGTAGAGTTTCCGCCAAGATTTCTAAATCTAGGTTGAGTGACCAGTTATCGATGTAGTGCAGATCGAGCCGCGCCACATCATCAAAGCTGTCAATATTAGACCGACCTGAGATCTGCCAGAGTCCCGTGATACCCGGCAATACCTGATGGCGGATGTGATGCCAGCCGTCGAATCGAGCGACATCCCGCACCGGCAGGGGACGAGGCCCAACCAAGGTCATTTCCCCTCGCAAAACATTTAAGATTTGCGGCAGCTCGTCCAAGCTCGTGCGTCGCAAAAAAGCGCCTACCCGAGTGATGCGCGGATCTCGTTTGACTTTGAACAAAATGCCGTCTGCCGAAACGTTGTGCTGCTCCAGGTGTACCTGTTGGCGATCAGCATCGAGACACATCGTCCGAAATTTCCAAACCCAAAATCGCTGACCGTGCAGACCAACCCGCTCTTGGCGAAAAAAGACTGGCCCCGGTGAATCAAGTTTTATCAACAAGGTAATAACCAAAAACACCGGTACCAATAGCACTGCCCCAACCCCGGCTCCCAGATAATCGACAAAGCGCTTGAGGCGATATTCCCAGTTACCCACCGCTGAGACATCCAGTCGGAGAGTCGGAATGCCGGCCAGGGTTTCCGGGGTGCCGCGGCGAAAGAGCATATCACGGCTGTCAGGCACCAACTGCATCGCAATCCCCGCCCGCTGTAGCTTCCAGTACAACTCGGAAGCCAAGTCAGCAGTAGGAATACTTTCCACTAGGACAAGGGGGGCATTGGCTGCCAAAATCGATTGAAAGGTCGCCTCAGAATTGGCGGTGTTGGGCAAGGCGGCACCAATGACGCGAATGTTGGCCCGCTGGAAGAGGACTTTGGCTAAAGGCTGTAACCGTTGGGCAGGAGCAATCAGGAAAACGGTGTTGGGGATGCACGATCGCTCCACTGAGCGAAGGACCACGCTGGATATTAGTCGCAACAGGACGACTAGTACCACGCTGCATAGCCAAGCCGAGAAAAATAGCGATCGCGGTAAATCCAGCTTGGGGTCATAAAAATACATCAGCACGAGGGATGCCAAGTAAATGAGGCTTAGTAATTTGCCGGCCCGCAGATAATTTTTAATCTGGTACTGGGCTCGATATAAGCCAGCGAACCCGATTAGGAATAAAGTGCAGGCTCCCAAAATCCACAAAGGGCTGGGAATCGACAACCACGTCCACCAGACCAGCTCAGACGGAATGGGGGAAAAGAGCTGATTGAGCGATCGCGCAATATGCCAGGCCAGCATCAAAGCCGTAATATCCGCCAGCATCAAAAACAGCGATCGCTGCAGGGGCCAGCCCAACGCCCTCTTGAATCGGACACCTTGGGGGGCACGAATATCTAAGGGTAGCTTTCGTGCAGAGTGATGGGTTTGGGGATGCATAAAGCTGGGGCATCAGATAACACTTCAATAGTTTGGCGCTTGATCATTAGCGGAAAGTCGCCAAAGCGGCTCTAATGCTCCCAAGTATTCCGCAAAGGGGCCCAAAACTTATCACCATCAGCAGAATATCGAACGAACAAGTCTAATTGTGAAGCATCGGGTTAGCTCCAAAACTTGCTCTAGCTAGGGCAAAACTCTTACGGTCAAAACCTTGGTAGTCGATCTGCCCCAGTGTTGCACCTCAATTTCGTTGATAATTTCTCCAGAGACCATTGTCCATTGATCTTCCCTCTCACCAAGCCTCACCACGTGGTATTGCGCTTGTCTTGCCCGCCCAGGCGCCCAACGATTAAAAAAATCGTAGTAAATACCCTTTTCTATTTGAGGCGGCATCATACCAACTTCTTCTACATAATCATTAAAGTTAGTGTAGCTAGCCATGCTGTACCAGATATTGTCGTCTGTCACTCCCAAATCTTGAAGATGACTGACTGCTCGAAATTCTGCTTCCATGACAGCATAACTTTTGTCTAGAATTGCCGCATTTCCTATCGTCACCAAGCTCATAATCATTAAAATCAGCAAAAAATATTTTTCAATAAAACATTGAAAGTACCTGCCGATGAAAACTAAAAACCAAGGAATTAACACAATAAAATATTTATCTCCAACCTTAAATATTGCAAGCAGCAATATCAAGTTAGATACAGCAAACCAATCGAAAAGGGTGAGCTTACCAAAAATTTGCATCGAAGCAGAAACGATATTCTGACCAGCTTTAGGATGAGTGACAGTAGTCAATTTCTCCGAAAAGAATAATGAAAATATATAAAGAACCAAAACCGAAGATAAGAGTACCCATACGCTAAACAATGGATTGCTAATCGCCTTCGGAATAAACTCATAGCTGTAATACCATGGCAAATAAGGAAGCCAGATGGGTTCTCCTTGAATCAGTCGGCTAACCAAAATGGATATGACAAAAAGAATACAGAGGGTCAATTGAAACAGGTGATGGGATGAACTGAGTTGAGTCTGCCCCTCAAAGAATCGTGTTTTGGTAGACATGACTTGATCGTCACGAATATCCCTAAAGACGCACCAAGTAACAAAAAATGAAAGCGGTGCAGACAGAGTTACGATCACGATTGTCAATAGAGAGAGTCTCTTGATAAATTCCACGGCGATCGCTATGGGCGATCGCAAATATTCAGCCTGCAAAGCATTGTGGGTGATAGCAGCAAAAGTCACCGGATTGGCCTGGTGGGAAAACACATAAAAAATACAGGCTATAGGCAATATCAGGCTCGCAGTAATCGCAAGCGCTGCTTTTCCTTTCTCTTTTTTGAACAGCATGAATAGGATAAGGGCAATAAAAATGGCAATGCCCGTTTGGCGGAAGAGAATCGAAGCAGAGGCGGATAAAGAGGCGAATAGAAAAGCCAGTCTCCGATTCCCTGATAATCCATAATTGTACAGAGCAATGCTCAGTAACCCCGTAGCAAGAGCAGGAATGTCTGAGTAAAACAGATAGCTCAAATACATGTATATAGAGCTAGCGATCAGCTGAAAGCAGCAAATCAGGCTTGCTTTTTTAGATATTGTATGTTGTTGTAAAATAATAAATAGTGAAATAATTCCGAGCAGCGAGAAAGGTAAGTTAGAAAGCCTCAGCGCTGCTGGAAGAGAGATAAGTCCAATCAGTGATTCAGCAACCTTAGTCCCATACAAAATTTGTGGGAACGTGAAGGGAGCAGTCCACTGGGAGGGCACATAGCTACCTGAAGACAAATAGTTTTGAGCCTCCCGAAGGGTGGCAAAATCGTCATCTATTACGGTTTCTCGCAGGGGCGAGCAAATGACTACAAACATCAGCCAAGCTAATATCAGCACTAGCCAATAGGATAAATTAGCCTTTAATAAACTGTTATGTTTCATTTGAATTTAGACCTGTTACTTAGCCTATTGAAATCTTTTTTGCTGAGGCTATAGCGAATAGTTGATATTACTACCGGCAACTGTTGCGTCTAACCGCTGTCAAAGGCTTGGTGGCCTGGCAACTCTGCCGGTCATCGTCTGCAAGGTGCGATACTTGTTTATGTTGGCTGCCGGCCCAGGCTGTTTATCCTCAGCTTGCTATCGCTAGTATTCCGAGATTTTTGCAAAAGCTGTCATGGTAGGAGGCTTTTACACAAATTATGTTGATACCGATGCCCCGCTGACTCAATTGCCTAACGAGTAGCTGTGGTAGGTGCTAAAGTCTCTCACCCTGAGAGATTGCGCTGCTTGCAGTCGCCTTTCAGAGTCAAGGGAGACCGGGGTCGTCATGAATGCAGCGCCCCCGGTTATGATGGCAAAACGATTTTATGAACATTTCTCGGTTAGCACTTAAGGTCATGGCGAACAGCCCGCCAATCATTGACAGCGGCAAGTTCAACGTTTTAGGTATCCGCGTCAATGCCATCAATTACCGCGCTGTGGTTGAGCAGATTATCGCCGCTGCCAAGTCTCGACAACCTTTGGCCCTCTCGGCATTGGCGGTGCATGGCATTATGACGGGGGTGCTCGATGCTGAGCAGGGCTATCGGCTAAATCAGCTCGATTTGGTAGTGCCCGATGGACAACCGGTTCGTTGGGCGTTGAACTGGCTCTATCAGACGCAACTGCCCGATCGCGTCTATGGTCCTACGTTGATGCTGCAAGTTTGTGAGCAGGCGGCCCAAGTGGGGCTGCCGATCTATTTATACGGTAGCCGCATGTCTGTACTTGAGGCCCTGGAAGCGAATCTCAAACAGCGCTTTCCGGGGTTGACCATTGCTGGGGCTCAACCGTCCCGGTTTGCCCAGATTACGGAGCAAGCGCAAGCGGCCATTGCCCAAGACATTCGTGCCAGCGGCGCCGCCATCGTCTTCGTTGGCCTGGGCTGTCCCCGACAGGAAGTCTGGGTTTATGAAAACAGCCGGCTAATTAGCCTACCCTGTCTGGCCGTCGGTGCCGCGTTTGACTTTCATGCAGGAAGGATGTCCCAGGCTCCCAGTTGGATGCAGCGACGCGGACTGGAATGGCTATATCGTCTGCTCCATGAACCTGGTCGGTTGTGGAAGCGGTACGTATTCTTAAATCCGGCTTACTTGACGCTGTTGGGGCTACAAGGACTGGGGATATGGCAGGGGCGGAAGACCTCGGTGCCGCCCCCACCCCCCCTCAGATATGGTTGAACGAGTTAGCTTAGAGTCTCTGAACGCCGATGACGCTGGCGTTACCGAGGTCTCTGGAGAACAAACTGCCGCGTTTCCAGAAGTGGAGGGTTTAGTTACAGCGAGCGAGCAGCATGACTGAACTTTGGGTTACTTGCTGCGCCGTGAAGCGGCAGAACTTAATAACGAGTAAATGCGAGGACTAAGCAATGCCTAATGATGACCTGACAGCACGGTTTGATCGTACAGAGTCGCTGCTAGATAGCGCTGAAAGCTGCTCATTCCAGCCTCTCGAGTTGCTGAAAGGAATGCTCCAGATATTGAAGCGATCGCGCAGGAAACTCGGCGTAATGCGGTCGATATCAGAGCGCTAACAGCCGCTAGTGAGCGCCATGACCGCGTTTTGGATTACTTGCTGCGCCGCGAAGCTGGAGAGCTCGATTCAGAATAGCCATCTCCACAGCAGAAAAATTAGTAGATATGAGAACCGAAGGCCCTTAGTGTCGACGATTTAAACCCAGCTATTGGAGTTGTTTTAGCCTTAGATGGCCAGATATTTTACTTGGAAAGTATAAACTCATATCTCGGCTTGATTGTTAAGATTTTTAGCTAACGCCTATTCAGTTTTTGTCGATAGATCCATGCTAATCGAGTTAAGGATTCAAATAGGTAAATCATATTTGAGCTGTATGTGTATCGACTTCTGCATATGCTTAAAAATCTCATGGCTGCTTCAGACCCAACAGTGCGCTTATAAAAAAGCACATCTTGTTGAAAGGCCGTATCATATTAGAAGTGCAGCTATCACAAATAAATTAGTCGGCCAATTTTATACAGAGCTAATTAATTGATGTGAATGAAGTTAGAGTTCCATTTCTTGAATATCCAACGGCTATTATAAATAGTTACTTGAACTATGTAATGACTGATCATGGTTCAAGAAAGCAGCGTTCTCCAGATGATGAGCAGAAATTGCTATTTGCATTGACGGGCATTGGTGGCTTGATTGAGTACAACGTTCGTGCTGGGTATCAGCAATTTGCACGAAGGAATAATTTGCTCAACGACAGCTATGAAAGATATTCGGATTTACTTGATAGCTTAAACCAATACATAATAAGTGAGTCTTTGAGACTTCTATTGAAGAAAAGTTCACAAATAAGGAATAAACTAGTTCATTCAGACTTTCCAGCACTTTATAGACATACTAAGCAGGCATATGAGATCAAAGATTCAGGACTATATCAAGCCTCATTCGAGCCTATTGTTCATATGATAAGCACAAAGATAACTCGCTATGGCTGCAATGTTGATATCCAAACTGGTCTAGCCTACGACGAAAGAGGGGCTCCCGTTCCATGTAAAAAGTTGATTCCTGGTGAAGGTGGAGGAATTGTTTGCGACTTCAATTATTTTTACGAGAGTGGTCATTTTATCCATGTGTATGACGTTTTGATTACGACTTATCGGTCAGCTTGCTTTTTTCTATATGAAAATATGAACCCATGAAAGGCTGCTCAGATTAGAGTTGCTCAGTAATACCTAGATAAAAGCTAGGGAGAAAACAGTTATGACAACCACTCTGCTGCGTTGGACGATCGCTGACTACCACCGCATGATCGAGGCGGGATTGTTGGACGATCGCCGCGTTGAGTTACTGAATGGATTGGTATTAGAAATGGCTCCCGAAGGCCCAGATCACGCAGATCTCTCAACGGGGGTGGCGGAGTTTTTTATCACGCGATCGCAGGGGCGCTATCAGGTGAGAGATGCCAAACCTATCACTATTGCTGCGACCGGGAGTGAACCTGAGCCCGACATTGCGCTAGTGCGGCGACAAGCATACCGGCAGGGGCACCCCACGCCAACGGACGTTTTTTTGATCATTGAGTTTGCCAACTCTTCGCTGGAAAAGGATACCGATGAGAAACGGCACGCCTATGCGGCGGCTGGCATTGGAGACTATTGGGTCGCTAACTTGAGAGATGGTGAACTGATTGTATATCGGGACCCTCAAAACGATGATTATCGCCTCGAACGAAGATTCAGCGAAGGAGTCATTGCCCCGCTAGCGTTTCCAGAAATTGAGATTAACGTTCGGATCCTGCTTTAGAAAGAGCAGTCCCCCGACTAGTTTTCTAGCGATGAGCTTTATCTAGTGGGCCACGGGTAACGCCGAGCTTACTCTCTAGCTTCAGAGTTTTCCAGAGCTTTGCCCCCGAGAGCTGGCCCGAGAGCAGTTTTTGATAATCCGCCAGGGTTTGGGCCACCTGCTCCGCTGACTCATCCAAAAACTCAACTCGAAACCGTCGTGCCCCCGCTTTGATCAAGCGCTGGGCATACTCGGCCCCCGTTTGCGCCACGCCATTGTAAAGAGTGTTGCGGCAGCCCGCATCCGCTTGCAGCACGTGCTCCGTGCCGGTGCGATCGCGCAGGGTCACGGTCTGGGTTTCACAGGGGCGACCACAGTCGCGAAAATCTTTGCCGTCAGACAAAAAGGCGCAAAATACACAGTGCTCCATGTGAAACAGCGGCATGTGTTGATGCAGCGTGATCTCATACCAATCGGCCGGACTCCCCTGCAGCAGCGCTTCTAGCTGATCAATATTCAGGTCGTAGGATGCGGTCAACCGTTCGAGACCGTAGTGGTCTTTGAAATAGGCGGCCGTCAGCGGATTCGCCACATTTAAGGAGAAATCACCAATGCAGGGCCGATCGCGGAACCAGGCAAGCTGATTATAGTTGCGCACCAGATAGCCGTCCGCCTGCGATCGCGCCACCTGCTCCAAAATATAATTTTCGAGGGGCTTAGTAACGCGCGGTGGGGCCACCCAAATCGTTTGCGTCTCCGCACGGCGGTGCTGGCGAAACCAATGGACCAGGTCTTTATACGCGGCAGGATTCTCCAGCTCACAATAGATAGTCGCGATGTCGGTGGCGATCGCCGCCGCGAGCTGGGCCTGGTTACGCACTAGGGCAACGAGCTCCGGCGAAGCGGCTGCAGGAGGAGGTGACGGGGGCCGCAGCGTGGGCAGGGCCGCAGCTTCAGAGAGTTGCCAAACTTGGGGCCGCGATCGCTGCTGATCGAGCCTATCCACCAAGGCTCGCCGCAACCGGTTGAGTTCGCTAACGGGCAGCATCACGTCCCCCTCAACCTGATTCGTCAGGTTTTCTAGGTGAAAAGGGGTATTGCCCAACCGGCTAAATTGCTGGGTCAGCTTTTCGGTGCTGAGGGGTGTGTTGTGGGCCGCCACGAGCGGCATTGCCGACGCGGCTTGAGCAATGTGGCCTTGGGCATCGCGGGCGATCGCCGTCAGTGGATGATCAACGCAGCCGTGCACCTCGAGGGTCATCGGCCGTTGAAACTTAGGCGTACCTCCGGCATAACTTTGCCGCACCTGTTTATCAAGCTCAGGATCGCTAGTTTTCCAAACGTAGTCGCCCACGTTTAGGCGGCTGAGATTGACATCGCGACGACCAAAAGTCAGCAGTGTAGCTTTTCCCAGGTGCTGCACAGCATAGACGCGGCCGCCTTCTTCCTTGGCAGCGGGATGTCCATGATCAAACACCACACCATCCCCCGCTTTTACGGGGGCCTGGAGCTCTAGCAGAATACCTTCTTGGTTGATCTTTTGGACTTTACCGAGGTAAACCCCCCGCTTTTTGCCAAACCGGGCATGGACGAGGGACTGATTATCAATGCCCTCAAACCAGCCGGTGAACAGCCCGCGAGAAAAGGCCATTTCTAGCCGATAGCGTTCGTCGTCACTGGGGCGATAGTGGGGTGGGGTGGGGGCCGCTGGCGAGAGCTGCGCCGCAACTCGGTCCAAGGCGCGGCGATACACCTGGGTGACATTTGCCACGTATTCTGGGGCTTTTAGTCGGCCTTCGATCTTAAGGCAGGCCACCCCAGCGGTAATCAGCTCAGACAGCACCGGCAAACCCGAGAGGTCTTGGGGGCTGAGCAAATATTGGCGATCGCCCACATCGATTGGCTGACCATCCGCAATCAAGTCATAGGTCATGCGGCAGGCTTGGGCACACTCTCCCCGATTGGCTGAGCGCCCACCCAGAGCCTCACTGGTCAAGCACTGCCCCGAATAGGCCACACACAGCGCCCCGTGCACGAAGACCTCTAACGGCATGGCGACGGCGCGATCGCTGAGCTGCTGCTGTATGCGATCAATTTCTTTGAGCGACGTTTCCCGCGCTAAGACAACGAGCTGACAGCCGAGCTCCTGAGCAAACGCGACCCCAGCGGCGCTCGTCACCGTCATTTGCGTAGAGGCGTGGATGGGAAAATCGGGCGATAGACGTCGGATTAACCGACAGAGGCCGATGTCTTGGACGATCGCGGCATCGACCCCCGCCGCAATAACCGTTCTGAGATACTGCTCAGCAGCCGGCAGCTCAGCGGTGAAAATGAGTGTGTTCAGCGTGACATAGCCTTTGACCCCGCGACGATGCAAAAAGGCCATGAGGTCAGGCAGATCTGCCTCGGTAAAATTGTCCGCCCGCATCCGCGCATTGAAGCGATCAAGCCCAAAATAGATGGCGTCGGCTCCGTTTTCCACCGCCGCTTTGGCACAGTCCCAATTGCCAGCGGGGGCCAGTAGTTCCGGCAGGCTGATTTGCGCAGGGCGGATCGACCGATCGACAGGGGAAAACATAGTCATTGAGAGCTGGCAAAGAAAGGGGCAAATAACCTGTGCCCATAATGACAAATTCTCCCTGTGACATGCCTAACGATCTGAAATAGATCCTCGATCGCTCAGCAACCGCTCACGCCTTAACGGACTGAGAGAAAATGCCAGGGGCGATCGCGCGGAGACGCCGCCGAGTCAAATCTTATACACATCGCAAACACGGGTCACACATCAACGCAAACATTCTCGAAATAGCCTATTAACAGGCAGTTAAAGCTGAGAATTTCAGCCTAGATACATCTACCTATTGAGGCATCAACACTATGCAGCTCATATTCCATGGCCAGTCCTACGTCAACCAAAAAATTGGTTGCGAAGCGCCCGTCTCCCAGCTCGTAGCCACCTTTCGCGGTCAACGCTATCAAATCAAACAGGCCTTAGTCGCTGATCGCCCAGCGGGTGAAATGATTTATCGCGGGGTCCGCTACCGGCTCTAGTCAGACCCCTTCAACGAGTGGGCCAATTGCTACTGATTTGTCACCGTTCTTTCCCCCTTCCCACGGCCACTTGGGAAGGGTTTATTTTTAGGGGCTACTGCCGGCGCGTTGGCAGTAGCCGCGTTCCGGGTTCACAATTCGTCAAACGAGTTCCGACTTGAGAAGGTCGCTGTGGACGGTCAAACGACATAAAGTGGGGTGACGCCGCTGGATACGCCGCCACTGGCTGACTGACTGATCGTTGCTCCCTGCTGGTATGAAACTGATTACTGAACCTCAAATCGATGTCAAAATCCGCCGGATGCGAGCACGCGTTCGTTGGCAACATGAGAAAGTTACCCAGCGCCACATCGACCAAACTCGTCTATCCATCGCTGAAACCCTTGAGGCCCCTGTAGGGTTCTCTTTTTTGGTCTTAGGCGACAGCGGTACAGGGCGTCACCGGGGCAGCAATCCCCAGCGCCGAGTCGCCGAGTGCCTGCTGAAATATGGCCAAGACGCTGATTTTACATTGCACACAGGGGATGTCGTTTACCTCGTAGGCTCTAGCGAACAATATCGCGCTAACTTTATTCGTCCCTATCGGGAATGGCTGCTCGGGGGCGAAAAGTATCAGAAAATTGCCTACGATCGCATGATCTTTCAGCGCCCCTTCTTTCCGGTGCTGGGCAACCATGACTACTATGATTTGCCCCGACTGCTGGGTCTTTTATCGGGCTTGGGCGGCCCCCTGCGCTATGCGCTGCGCTCCTATGTCGACCTTGATATTGGCTGGCATGGTTCCTTTCAGGGAGATGCCTACGCTAGGGCCTTCATCGATTACCTACAGGGCATTCCTGACGCCCAGCTCGGTGCTCATCTGGATACACACTATGACAGTTACTTTGGGCGCGATCGCTGTTTAACCTATCGCCCAAGTCACTTTACCCGCTTACCCAATCGCTACTACACCTTTCGCTATGGCGGCATTGACTTCTTTGCGCTGGACTCCAACACCCTCAACCAGCCGCTGCCCCTAGATGACCCGGATAATCTATATCACACCCGGGCCCAGCTCGCCGCCCAACGCCAGGAACTCGCAGCGGAAAAGGCTCATATCCTCAGGGAATTAGGCGCTGCTGTGGCGAATCCTATGAGCGATGAAGATCACGATGACCTCACGGGCGAGCTGGAAGAACTCGACGAAGCCATTTACGACATCGACAAACAGCTAGACCACGTCAGTCCTGCGGTCGTCGATTATGAACAGCTAGATTGGTTCCGCGATCGCCTGATTGCATCTTGGCGCGACCCGGCGGTCCGGGGACGTATCGTGTTTTTTCACCATCCCCCCTATGTCACAGAAGCCACCAAGTGGTTTCAGGGACAAACTTTGGCCGTGCGCCATCATCTCCGCCGCGTGCTGGATGCGGTGCAAGTCGAGGTGTCAGCCCTGACCCAGGGCACCCCGTTGTTAAATCTAGTGCTTTGCGGCCATGCCCACTGTTTTGAATATCTCCGCACGGGGGATACCGGCCACGGCGACGCGCACATTCCCTGGATTGTCTGCGGTGGCAGCGGCTACAGCTTACGGCGACAACGCTCCCAAGGTAGTGAACTCAGGGAATCAGTCGGAGGGCAAGAGCAGATAGTCGCGACATCCCATTTGTTTTTGGGACGATCGGGCAAAGGCTCAACCCTGCGGCGACCCTATACGGCTTTAAGAGTTGACGTGAATGAGGGAATTCCCCTGCAACTCACAGCCACGCCTTTAATCACGGAAAAGCACAAGCGTGGCTGGCAGCCCTATCGCCATGAAGCGCTGGATTTGTGATCGATTTTGCAGTCAATCAAGCGCGTTTTATCAGTCGGTCCCCAGAGAAGCCACACCACGGGCAATCCCGCCCTTAAAAGGATCTAATCGAACTTGGCTCGCCATCCCATTGATAATGCTGGCCGGTCCCGGAGAGCCGCAAGCTACCGTAGCAATGACTCTGCCCTTGGCAATCAGCCAGCGTAGAGCAGAGTCACCACCATGGCTCCTATACTGTGGCCGTCTCACTCTCGGCTAAAAACGGATAGTCCGTATAGCCATGCTCATCACCACCGTAAAAAGTGGATTCGTCGGGTTCATTAAGGGGAGCCTCAAGCTTAAAGCGCTTCGGCAAGTCAGGATTCGCAATGAATAGCTTGCCGTAGGAAACAAGATCAGCTTCACCAGCAGCGATCGCCCGATTTCCCGACTCGCGATCGTAGCCCCAGTTCACCATGAGATTGCCACTATACATCGGTCGAAACTCCTTAGTCGGAAGGGGAATGCCACCGTGGCGCAAATCGGCCTCACTGGGCTCTAGCAAATGCAGATAAGCCAAATCTAGCTGGTCAAGGGCCTGAACGGCATAACCAAAGGTAGCGCGGGGCTCAGAGTCACTCATGTCGTTAAAGGTACTGCTAGGGGAGAGCCGCACGCCAACGCGATCGCTGCCCCACACATCAATGGCTGCTTGAGTCACCTCTAGCAGCAGCCGCGCCCGGTTTTCCTTAGACCCACCGTAGGCATCGGTACGCTGATTTGTCCCATCACGCAAAAACTGGTCTAGTAAATAACCATTAGCACCGTGAACTTCCACCCCGTCAAACCCGGCAGCCAGAGCATTTTCTGCCCCCTGCTTGAACTGCTGGATGAGGGTAGGAATCTCGTCGAGTTCTAGGGCCCGAGGCGTGACAAAGGGCTGCATGCCTTCGTAGGTCATGGCTTCGCCTTCGGGCTTAATGGCGCTGGGGGCCACCGGCAGTGCCCCCCCATGAAAGGACGGATGGGAAATGCGACCAACGTGCCAAAGCTGTAGGAAAATCTTGCCCCCGGCTTGGTGGACGCTGTCCGTCACCCGTTGCCAGCCGTCAACTTGAGCCGAGGAATGAATTCCTGGCGTTGCAGGATAGCCTTGACCCATCGGGGTGACTTGAGTCGCCTCAGTAATGATGAGACCGGCAGAAGCCCGCTGGGTGTAGTAAGTAACGTGCATAGCGATCGGGGCATTGTCTTCGTTGGCTCGGTTGCGCGTTAGTGGAGCCATAACAATGCGATTACGCAACTCATGGCGACCCAGCCGAATGGAACTCAATAAGTCTTTGGGAGCATTCATAAGCAATCAACTCTGTAAATGGATAGGGTGGTGAGAGAGTCAGATCTCTAACTCTCTCCAGTCGACAACCAAACAGCTATGCCAGATGCTGATCAAGGGTTTTGGCCAGAGCCGTTTGGGGCACTGCACCCACAACCTGATCAATCACCTGCCCCTCTTTGAACACGGACAAGGTCGGAATGCTACGAACACCATAGTTAGAGGCGATCGCTGGCTGCTCATCCACGTTCACCTTCACCACTTTGAGCCGCCCGGCATACTTCTGAGCGACGGCATCCACCACCCCGGAAACGAGGCGACAGGGACCACACCAGGGCGCCCAGAAATCTACCAGTACAGGAACATCGCTCTGTAGGACATCTGCCTCGAAACTGGCTTGGGTTGTACTTAATACTGCGGACATGGACTTTACCTCCGCTAGAACTTGAAAGGAAACATCTAATTGTTCAATTTTCTCGAACAATTAGACTATAGCCTGAGATATGTAATAATGCAACTATGAAGCCGATTTACCATCCTGATAAGAACGACATCACTCTGGAGGGAGTGCTATACGCCTTGGGCGACCCGATACGATTAGCAATTGTGAAACGACTGGCCGACTCTCCCGAACTACCCTGCGCTGCTATCAATGCCGCAGTAGCAAAGTCAACGCTATCCCATCACTTCAAGATTTTGCGTGAAGCAGGCGTCATTCACTGCCGTAAGCAAGGCACTCAGCATCTCAATTCCCTGCGGACGGAAGACCTCAATCAACGCTTTCCCGGTGTTCTGGATGCTGTCTTAGCTGCCGCCGTCATGGCTCCCCACTAGACAATGCTGCAGAGAAGCCGCACCCATCCTCAGTTGATGGGATAACTCATCTGGCAGCGTTAGCGCCGTCGCATTTTGCTCACTAGCTTGCGCGAAAACTGCACATTTAGCTGTTCGCGATTGGCCCAATCTTGCAAAATTCGATAAAACAGCTGTCGATCCGGGGCCTGTAATACTGCCGTTTGGTCAGCCGTTTCGATTGCGTAGGGGTAGCCACCTCCAACAATGACTTCAGCCTTAACCCAGTTGATCGCAGTTTCTGCGAGGTCGGCCTCCCATAGCCACCGGGGCATCTCTAACCGGGCCGGGGGGCGATCACGGGTGGTTTGTAGATAGCTGAAAATCACCTGATCTTGCTGGTCACCATATTGCTCCAAAATGCCTTCGCGATCGCAGTGGAATAGGGGTGTGCGATCGCCCCAGTGCATCGCTTTTTTGAGGATTTGGGCATCGTGGATGGTTTCGACCGGATTGAGCGCGGGATCGTAATGCTGTAGCAGGGTCGCGAGGTCGCGGGCATTCGATGTGTCAATGAAGCCCACCAGCGGGACCCGACAGCGCTGACTCGTGGCAAGCAGATTCACCATGGCGCTGACGTAGGCGGCTTGGCTTTCGGGATCAAACGCATCGGCAAAGGTCACCACCAGAGAACCATCGAACAGCACCAATGTGCGCTCCGGCTGCTGGCAAGACTCCATGTAGCTAACGAGACGCTTGACCTCCATCTCAAAGCGGCGAATATTGACCCGGCGATCAACGGGTTCGCCCTGATGGTAGGCCCGCAGATCATCAGGGGTGAGCACATCCAGGGCAATATCTTTGGTGTACTGTCCGTCATCTGTATGCGGATTTTCAAACCAACCAATCTGCACTAGGGCGATCGGCATGGAGACGTCTTTACTCGGGAAAATTTGCGAACCATCGACAGCAAAGGTGGTCACCCCAGCCAGTTGTTCTCGAACCCAGCCGAGGCTATCTTCTCGATTTGCCCAGTGATTTTGATTGGGGATAACGCCCTTACGAATGAGGCTAAACGATTCGAGCAGGTGAGCGCCAATCCCTGGTTTGCCTAGTCGTTTGGCAGTCGGGGCAAAGGATTCCTGAGTCAGCGCTTGCCAAGTATCTCGATAGCGTTTGAGGTCAGAGGCAAAGGTTTGGTTAAACTCGGTAAGCGCCTGACGTTTCTCATCGAGGACCGCGCGAATCTGAGCAGGGCTAACGGGCATAGGGTCTCATTGCCATTACTTAGAACGCATGTATTGTATCGCTGTTCGACAAAAAGCGATCGCTGGATTTTGGGCAAGGCAGCAACGCTGACGTTCTTTAATGGGGGGATGAATCAGCCACCGCTAGGTAGATGGCGCAGGCAGATGACCGGCCATAAAGCCTATTAGCTATACACCAGTCGCGCTCTCCCCTTTGCCAATAGGTTTATAACGCGGGAGGACTGGGGAGAAACCGACATTCCCCTCAGTGAACGTGCATTCGCAACACCGAAATTAAACCTCGCATGACCCCGGCTAGCGATCTCCAGCAGATCGACTAGAAACAACCCCGCCAAAGGGATCGAAAGCACAGGAAGTAGGCGTTTCGCACTCCCACATCTACGCTTCGAGGCAGTCATCCTATTTCTGTAATCACGACTACATACAGATTCTTCAAAGCCCCTTTTTCAGGGGGCAGCGACAGTGGGGGATCTTCAAGTCTGTAGCGCTATTACAGAGAATTGGTGTAACGGCGAGGCGATGCCAACGTTATCCAGATTTCACTGGCAGCGCGTTGTGCGGATTGATAGTTACGCCTGAACCCATCCCCTGTCGATTGATGTTGATCTGACTTAAATGCTGCGATTGCTGTTGGTGTCTGGCCGTTCAATATGAGAAATCAAAGGCCAGACACCGATTCCTGGATCAGTCGGGTTGGCGCTTACCGGTCAGTTCGAGCCTTCTGCCATCTGTAAAACGGTAAAGACTGCACCTTGAGGGTCTTGAATGATAGCAAGTCGACCAACATCGGCAATTTCCATGGGGGGCATCTCGACTTTGCCACCGAGCTCGACGGCCTTTTTAAGGGTGAGGTCGCAGTTCTCGACCGCAAAGTAGACGGCCCAGTTTGGGGGGACTTCTCCCCACTCCGGTTGGATCTCCATCATGCCAGCTCCATGGCGATCGCTCTGTTTAAACAAACTGTAATCGCCCCCCGCAGCATTGCGAGTGGTTTCAGTTTCCCAGCCAAATAACTGAGTGTAGAACTGAGTCGCCTGCTCAACTTTGTGGGTTTGCAGCTCGTTCCAGCAAAGGGTGGCGGGCTCATTCACTAGGGTCGCGCCAAGGTGTTGTTGCGGCTGCCATAGGGCAAAAACTGCCCCTGTAGGATCCTTGATCAAGCTCATGCGACCTGATTCCATCACGTCGCACGGCGCCTGTAACACTTCGCCCCCCAAGGCTTTGGCTTTATCCGTGCTGGCTTCTACATCGGCAACTGATACATAGCTCAGCCAGTTAGGCGGCTCCTGCTGCTGACGTGCCGCAGGCATTTCATATAGCGCGCAAACATCCTTGCCAGCTTTTTGGAGCATGGTGTAAACGCCGGCCTCACCGGCCGGAACGTCGATTGCGGTCCAGTCAAAGAGGTGGCAATAAAACTGCTTGGCGGCGACAGTATCGGTGGTTGCTAAGTCAACCCAACAAAACGTACCCGGAGCGTAGGTGCTGAATTCGGCCATGATCTCTACCTCTATAGAACAGAATGGTAAGTTTGATCTAACTGAGCGTCGCGATCGCCGAATCTAGAAGGCTAAGCGCTTAGGGGATGCAAAGGCCGCAATCAGCGATCGCCCTACTTTCACAGGCCCAATATTCCAAGGCATCCTACAGAGCAACTTAATCCAGTAAATTTGTACCACTTTCTTGCGGTTTTGTCGATTTTCCTTTTATTCTCGGCGAGGGCATCACTTCCCTTGGCCCATGGGGGTTTCCGACTTTTCTCATAGCCCTCAGAAAAATCTGGCTGCCGGCTCGATAGATCGGCCAGCATTAGCGGATTGACATAGAGAATTGGGATTCAATGTGGCTTGAGATCGCTAGCCCGTGGCGCATATCGGCCGGGGCCTCCTGGCATCGGCCCCAGTTGAGAATCGTGGCAGATTTGTTACTCTAAGCAAACTACGTAGATGGAGTCTATCGAGTTTGGAAAGCGAACCGGCGATCGCGACGGACTCACCGGTTCCGACGGGAGCCGAGCGGCCACCCTTAGTCATTGGGAATGTCACTGTTCCTCGCAATAGGCGCGTCAAGATTGAATTACCCGTGACGCGCTTACCCACGGGGACGATGCTTTCGCTACCGGTGGCGGTAGTGCGGGGGCGTCAGCCCGGACCTTGTATTTGGCTAAGTGCCGCCATTCATGGCGATGAGCTGAACGGGGTTGAAATCATTCGCCGGGTAGTGCGATCGCTACAGCCCAGCAGCCTGCGCGGTACGGTATTAGCGGTACCGGTGGTGAATATTTTTGGCCTAATTGAGCAGTCGCGCTATCTGCCTGACCGCCGCGATTTAAATCGCTCCTTTCCCGGTTCACGACGTGGGTCCCTAGCCAGTCGGCTGGCTGCCATTTTTATGCGGGAGGTGGTGAGCCATGCTGACTACGGCATTGACCTGCATACAGCCGCCATCCACCGCAGCAATTTCCCTCAAATCCGGGCCAACCTCAACGACTCGACCACCTATGCCATTGCTCAGGCCTTTGGCGCTCCTATGCTTATCCATGCGGATACGCGGGATGGCTCCCTGCGGCAGGCCGCCGCCAAAGCTAACATTCCCACCCTCCTGTACGAGGGGGGCGAGGCACTACGGTTTGGCGAAGACGCCATCCAGATTGGGGTCGATGGTATCAATCGGGTTTTGGCTTATCTCGAGATGACTAGCCCAGGGGCGGCTAGTGCGGTGACGCCACCTTTAGAAGCATGGCACACTAAATGGGTCAGAGCCTCCCAGGGCGGGTTTTGGCACCGTCAGGTGCAGTTGGGGCAGGCGGTAGACCATCGCGAGATCTTAGGCTTTATCACCGATGCGTTTGGCGATCGCCCAGCGCCAGTTCGCAGCCCGATAGCAGGCTGGGTCATCGGCCATCACCAGACGCCGCTGGTGCATCAGGGTGATGCCCTTGTGCATATCGCGCAATCTGAACGCTAAGGAAATGGTTTTCAGATTTTAGGTTCTAGGTTTTGGAGTAATCCCAAGGCTGTCCTTCGCTGTGACCTTATACCAATTCTCTGTAATAGCGCTACAGACTTGAAGATCCCCCGCTGTCGCTGCCCCCTTGAAAAAGGGCCTTTGAAGAATCTACATGTAGTCGCGATTACAGAAATAGTATTAGCCCTCACTCCAACCCCTTCTCCCGCGCTTAGGCAAGGGGCTGTGAAGAGACAGGTTTGGTAATCTCAATTTGGCGAATTGGGATAACGGGCGTGCTTCATCGGTTGGCCTCGGACGATAGATGATGTCGGCGTAGTCGCTGCCCCCAATTATCGAAGCTACACGGAGCCACAGCCGTATCGGAGCCTGTGGAGCCTAGGAGCTCATCGCTTTTTGGAACGCCGATCGCTGACTGCACCGCTGCAGATATGCCTGGACCGCAGGATAAGCACTCATGTCTAGCTGGATCATTTGCACTGCAAATCCTAGCAGTGAGACCACCGCGACGTCCGCTACGGTGAAGGTGTCAGCCATCAAGTAGGGCTGGGTCTTAAGCAGGTCATCTAGCGGCTGTAATAAACGTGGGGTTTGCTTCTCCCGCAACGATTCGTTAAATAGGCCCTCTGACAGGGTGGAGTTGGCAAAGAGCACCCACTGATACAGTAGGCCTCGCTCTTGGTGGGTGCCCGGCATGTTTCCAAATTTCTCTGCGAGATACAGCAAGATGGCCCCCGATTCCCACAGGGTAATTTCGCCATCGACTAACGCCGGCACCTTGCCCATGGGGTTGATCGTGAGGAAGTCATCCTGGCGATGTTCCCCTGCTTGCATATCAAGGGTGACGAATTCGTAGGGCGCGTCTAACTCTTCTAGATACCATCTGACAATTGAGGCGCGGCTAAAGGCACCACCGTAGAGTTTCAGCATGGAAAGGCTCCGACAACGTGAGGATAGGAGAAAAGCACCGACGAGGCACCGGCGATCGCGTCCATTTTATAGCCTTCATTGCCGATTAATCGTCTGCCTAAAATCGTAGACTTTGGGCATTTATAGCATTGCTTGACAGAGTTGGCGAAAATGGTCGCCCCGCACCTCAAAGTTGGGGTATTGGTCGAAGCTGGCGCAGGCGGGGGAGAGCAACACAGCTTTAGCGTCAAGTTGGGGAGCCAGTTCAATACTCCGGTGGATTGCCCGCTCCATCGTTTCAGCAATTTCGTAGGACTCGTAGCCAATCGCCGCTAGCCGCTGAGCAAACTGATCAGCCGCATTGCCAATGAGGAGCACAGTTGCCGCCTTTTGCTGGATTTCGCTCAGCCAGTCAGCATCATCGCCAGCCTTAGCTTCTCCCCCGGCGATGAGAATGGCGGGAGCCGCGATCGCCCGAAGCCCGACCGCCGCCGCATCGTAATTAGTGGCCTTGCTGTCGTTGATAAAGTCGACCCCCTGCCAAGTCAGGACCCGCTCTAACCGATGGGGCACACCGGGAAAGGTCTCCACCCCGAGGGCAATCTGCTCCGGGGCGAGCCCTGCCAGATGGGCCGCGGCCACCGCCAACAGAAGGTTTTGTTGATTATGGGTGCCGACCATTTTGAGGGCGGCGGCGGTCAAAATGGGCGTGTCATTGACCTTGACCCAGCCCGAGTCAATATACGCCAAGGGCGTCAACGGGGCGATCGCCTCAGGCCGGGTGCCCGTCCAGTAAGCAGCGGGAAAGTGCGCGGCTCCGTGGGTCCGCAGGTAGGGGTCATCACCGTTCAGCACCACCTGGTCGGACTGGTGCATCAGTTTGGCCTTGATCTGAAAGTAGTTTTCCAGGGTTTTGTGGCGAGCCAAATGATCCGGCGTAAAGGTTGTCCACAGGCCAAGCTTGGGGCTCAGCGTCGACGACGCTTCAATCTGGTAGCTGCTGAGCTCGGCGATCACCCAGTCTGGCACCGACGGCTGCAGCGCTAGCTCCCCAATGGCATGGCCGATGTTGCCGCAGGCCGGAGCCTGGCGCCCCGCCGCCTGAAAAATAGCAGCGGTGAGGGCAGTAACAGTGGTTTTGCCATTGGTGCCGGTGATACCCACCCAAGGGCAATCGCTGAGGGCGCGCCAGGCTAATTCCGTTTCACCGATGACCTCCTTGCCGTGCTCCCGAGCGGCGACCAGAGCCGGCAAATCCCAAGGTACGCCGGGGCTGACGACGACTAACTGGGCCGCATCGTCGGGCGAAAAGCTGTGCCCAAGCTGTACGGTGACGCCCTCGGCAGTTAGTCGAGGAATGTCCTCGCTGAGGAGAGGCGTGGTTGAGCGATCGCTGAGCACCACCTGCCAGCCTTGGCGGGCCAGCAACCGCGCGGCAGCGATGCCCGACTTGCCCAATCCGATGACATGAGCTTGCTTCTCCATAACTTGGCCTATGCTGCTAGCCTTTGACGATGGCACCAAAATCTGCCAGCACACGGGCGTGATTACGCAATAGAGCAAGCAGATGCAGTCGATTTTGCTTGATGGCGGGATCTTTGTCCATCACTAGGACGCTATCAGGCCCGTCAAAAAAGCGACTGACGATGGGAGCCGCATTTTCCAACCCGGTGATGAGCTGGCGATAGGCGCGGCTTTGCTGGGCCGCTTGGGTCTCGGGCAGGAGTGCCAGCAGAGCCTCGTAAAAAGCCTGCTCGGAAGCTTGCTGAAAGCGGTCGGGATCAACGACCAAGGTGGGATCGAGGGGGGCAGTTCCCAGCTCACCCTGGGCCGCGAGCCGCGCCGCGCGATTGACCGTTTCGTAGATCTTAGCTAGGGTGCCATCTTGGCGAATCGCCTGAAGAAATTGGGCTCGATCGCGCACGTCGAGCAAATCCGTCAGGGCGCGCTGGGTATAGGTGGGGTCGTTTTCCCCCAGAACAGCATTGACCAAGTCGTAGTCAATGTTCAGATCATCTTGCAGCAGCGTTTGCACCCGCTGGAGGAAAAAGTCCTGGAGTTGCGATCGCAGGGGCTCGGCGGCCTCCACCGACAAATCAGGATTTTGCACAAAGGCGTTGACCACCTGATCTAACAGCGCGTTGAGGTTGATGGCGAGGTTGGCATCCCAAATGACGGTGACAATCGCATTGGCGGCGCGGCGCAGGGCAAAGGGGTCAGATGAGCCCGAGGGCAACATGCCTAAGCTAAAAATCCCCACCAGCGTATCGAGACGATCTGCAAGGCCCAGAGCCTGACCAATTAAGGTTTGGGGGAGGCGATCGCCGGCCCCCCGTGGCAAATAATGCTCGGCAATGGCCCCCGCGACGGCGGCGGGTTCGCCACTGTGGCGGGCATATTTTTCCCCCATGACGCCCTGAAGCTCCGGAAATTCGCCCACCATTTGGGTCACTAAGTCTGCCTTGCAGAGATGGGCTGCTCGATGCAGATGCAGCCGCTCCGGTTCACTCAAGTTAAGTTGGTCGGCAATAAAGGCAGCGATCGCTTCAATGCGGTTAACCTTAGCCCCCATAGAACCCAGCCGTTCCTCAAAGGTGACCGCGTCAAGCTTCGTCACAAAGGTGTCTAACGCCACGGCGCGATCGGCGTCAAAAAAGAACTTGCCGTCCGATAGCCGCGCCCGAATGACGCGGCCATTACCCTCAGCAATCAGAGCCGACTTTTCAGGATCGCCGTTGGAAATGGTGATGAAGTAGGGCAGTAGTTCATTAGCCTCGGCGGCCTGCAAGACGGGAAAGTAACGCTGGTGGCTCTCCATCTCCATGATGGCCACCTCGGCAGGCAGCTCTAAAAACGCCGTCTCAAACGGTCCAACCACGGCGTTGGGCCACTCTACTAGATTGGCCACTTCCCTGAGCAAATCCGGATCAATGCGCGCTACCCCCTTTACCGAAGCAGCAGCCTGCTCGACGGCTCCTTGAATTTGGGTTTGCCGAGCGGCGACATCTACCTCTACAAAGCCCTCGCGCAGTTTCTCAACGTAGTCTTGGGCGCGGCTGAGGATGATGGGATCGGGATGAAGAATGCGGTGGGCTTGGGTAACGCGATCGCTGCGGCACTGCTCGGAGCCATTTTGCAACGACAGGGGAATCAATTCGTCATCTAACAGCGTCACCAACCAGCGAATGGGCCGGGGAAACTTGAGGTCACCATCTCCCCAGCGCATAAAGCGCTTGCCCTCTAGCCCGAGAATCCATTGGGGCACCCACTCTTGCAGCAGTTCTACAGCGGAGCGGCCAGGAATTTGGTGCTGGACGTAGACAAACGCGCCTTTGTCCGTTTCGCGGATTTCTAAATCTTCTACGGTGACATTTTTCGACCGCGCAAAGCCCTCGGCGGCCTTAGTCGGCTGACCGTCTCTGAACGCGGCTTGGGCGGGGGGGCCCTTGGCTTCCTCTTCGCGGTCGGGCTGTTTGTCCGGCAAATCCACCAGCAATAGCGCTAGCCGCCGCGGGGTACCGTAGTAGCGAATCTCTCCCGGCGTCAAAAAAGCCGCTTCCAACTCAGCGGGAATGCGATCGCGCCACTGATCCAGCGCTTCTTGGACAAAACTGGCAGGGAGTTCTTCGGTCCCCACTTCTAGTAGAAACGTTACCATAGCCTTTGATATCAATTTCCTGTCAGGAACGCCGGGTCTCAGCCAAACGAACAGTGAGGGCTGGCGGTTGAACCAGTATCCAAGAGCGCTGCAGAGAGAACTACAAACCTACATTTTCCCAGCGGCGATCACCTGACCACAGGTGTTTCGCCGGGAGATTTTGTAGCTTCACAACAGGAGCCTTGGTCAAGTTTGCTGGCTAGCCAGCAGCGCCTCCGCTCACAAACTTCAATAGTGTATCGCGATGCCGTTCAGCCGCAGCCTATCGGCGACCTAACAGGTAATAGGTTTTCATCAACCCTTTGCCCTTAATCTCGATCTTGTGGGCGGGCTCAAAGCAAAATAGGGAATTAAGTTTTTGGTAAGTGTTGGTTGTGACTTGAATCTTGCCCGGTTGACCTTGGGATTCCATGCGGCTGGCAACGTTGACCGTATCACCCCAGAGATCGTAGCTAAATTTTTTGATGCCGATGACCCCAGCTACCACGGTGCCGCTGTTGATGCCAATGCGTAGCTGCAGCGGCACTTCCCTTTCTTGGCTGATGCGCCCAATCGCTGTCTGCATAGCCAAGGCCAAATCAGCGATCGCGATCGCGTGGTCTTCGCGGGGCACGGGCACCCCGCCGACCGCCATGTAGGCATCCCCAATGGTTTTTATTTTTTCCAATTGGTACACCTCGGCCAGGCGATCAAACTCAGAAAAAATATGGTTGAGCAGATTCACCAGGGCAAGCGGACTGTATTGGGCCGCGAGGGGAGTGAAGTTGACGATATCGGCAAACAAGACAGTGGTTTCATCAAAGCGCTCTGCAAGAGAACCTTGAAACTGCTTCAGCTGATTGACCACGGCCCCCGGCAAAATATTGAGCAATAGCTGTTCTGACTTCTGCTGTTCCTGGCGCAGGGCCCGCTCAATTTCCTGGCGTTCTCGAATTTCTTGCTGGAGCTGCTCGTTCTGCGCCTTGAGCTTGACGGTTTGCTGGCGCAGGGTCTTTTGCAGGTTGGCCAGCAGGGGGGAGTATTGGCGATTCATAATCATTTGCTGCGCCTGGCGCGCGGCCTGCTGGCGGGCGGGATGGGGCAGCATTTGCGCCTGGATTTGCGCCACTATTTGGCTGGGCTCACTGGCCAGACTGAGGAAAGCGGCAGCGCCCACGCTCAAGGCCCGCAGGCGATCGCGATCGTCCTCAGCAACACCCATGAGAACAACAGGCAGGCTCGCTAATTGCGGCACTTGCTTAAGCCGACGACAAAACTCAAACATATCAGGACCGACCGGGGAAATAATCCCCACGATGCCGTGGATCGGCACGCTAGTCAGACAAACCTGAGCGGCAGCAATCGTTGGTTTGAGATGAACAGTGACACCCGCATTGGCCAATGCCTGCAGCAAAGCAGCCCGCTGCCCGCCGCCAGCATCAATCAACAGCAGACTGAAGCCAGAATCCTCTGAAGATGAGGTCATAGAAGGGTGGATCTCGGCCACTAAGCGATCAGAAGAGTGGAGCATGTTGACATCTGTCGACAATAAGACAGGTGCGCGGCGAGTAGAGGCAGCCTGAAACGATTAAGTCATGGCTTCAGTAATATTCCCACAGCGACCCAGTAGCTCAAGATTACCAACGGGTAGCTCTCAAGCCATACAAAACTCTACGGACGGCAGCCCACGGTTTCCGGGAAAACGGCGTAATCTCTAGAACCTACGCACTGAACGATGTTTTAGACGGTTGTAAAGATCTTCCAACCGGTAATGTTTGTCGTTTTTGACTGCTTAAGCCCTGATCCCGTTGATCCAGGCGGCCCGAGCTAGTCGCTGGCGCTGCCTGGGCCGTAGACAGCAGTCTTGCCCCTGGGGTTAGCGGCGCGATCGCATGGCGCCAAGGGGATTCAACCACATCAAGATCACATCCTCTAGCCGTCTTAGATCCCGGGTGAATTCCTGCTTGACGAACTGCCCAATGGCATCAAAAGCGCTGAACTGGGTTCCCGGCTGCCAGGGAATATCTTGGGCCATGGGGGTGGTGTGGGTGCCGGGCAAAATCTCGACACTCGTGAGCTGAGGAAAGTGACGATGCAAAACCCCGTGGAGCGGTCGAGTTTGGTCGATGTCGTCCTTACGAAATTTGATTAACAGGTTACGTTCGATGGGATAGTACCGATCGATCAGGGCTAAGGTCTCCTCAGGAGAAGGGACAAACTCCATCGGCCCCAACGCCTCCAAAGCAGGCGTTAAGGACATGACCTGTTCTAAAAAAGGGACCGATCGCCGTGCCGAATAGTTGTTAAACGCCATCAAAATATTGCCCGCCCGCTTGACCTCATACAGACTATTGATCAGCAAATGCACCTTGCAGCCCATGCTGTGGCCCAAGCCGTAGATCGGTAATGGCTTAAGCGTGACCCGGCTTTCGAGGTAGCGCAAAGCCTGATCAAAAGTCACCAAAACCTCTTGGGCGATCGCTCGATGATCAAACGTATTGATAAAGGGCGTCGCAACAATCACATACCCGCGCCGGCCAAGCGTTTCTAACAAAGGCTTGTACGTGACATGAGGGGCCGCCGCAACAAAGGCACCGCCCAAAAAATGGATAATGGCTCGGGGCTGTGGGGGCATGTACAACCAGTTGCCCGATACCTCACGCCAGTCCATGGCAATTCCACTCCCACCGTTTTTCTTTAGTGTTACGCATAATGTTCAACTCAGCCGGGCGACGCCTGGATCTTTCTGGGCCCAGGGAGAGCAAACGGGCCGATCCGGTTTTGTCTACCCTTCAGTTAACGGCTTAGCATTTGACTGAGTCTAGCCATTAACACAACTCAATTGAAGGGTTTGATAACCGAATTTTTTATCTATAAAACAGGGAATATCTATCCATCCTGTAGACAACGATCAACCTGTCAATTTCGTAAATCGGGCTGATGAGTTATTGCCGAACTCGTTGACCCATAGGGCTTTTGATAAATTAGTGGTGGCTTTTTGGGTCCTTGCGATACATTGCGATATCAGCATAGCAGCCACCCTTTTATTCACACGAATAGTTCGTTTTAGCAGTTGAGTTTTCTCGATGGCCTCAAGCAAGCTCATTCAATAGATAGACGCCGCATCACCGAGTGCATGTAACCATGAAACTCAATTTGATTTTTTAAATCTCTGTTTAAACAAAGACGTTAAATGTACCTGACATGGATAAAGCGCAACCCAAGCATATTCTTGCCGTTGATGATTCTCCCGATAACTTATTTCTTATTGAAACGATTTTAGATCTTGACGAATATCAGTTGAGCTTTGCCAAGTCTGGAGAAGCCGCGATCGCCCAAATTGGCGATCACCCTCCGGATCTGCTGCTGCTCGACATCATGATGCCGGGCATGGATGGCTATGAAGTCACCCGACGCGTGCGGGGAGCAGCAGAATTGCCCTATGTCCCCATCCTACTGCTGACGGCCCACGATCACGTCAGCTTGGTGGAAGGGCTCGATGCCGGTGCCGATGACTTCATTCGCAAGCCGTTTGATATTGATGAATTGCAGGCGCGAGTGCGATCGCTGCTGCGCATGAGAGAGGCAATGGATGGTCAGGCTTACATGCTGCGCCAGCGCGACGATTTTGTTGCCCGTCTCACCCACGATTTACGCACGCCTTTGGTCGCGGCCAATCGCATGCTGTCCTTTTGCAAAAATGAGTCGTTTGGTCCCGTTGCCGATGGGGCTAAAGAAGCCCTGACCGAAACGATGCAAAATAACGAGCAGCTCCTGTCTATGGTCAACACGCTGCTGGAAGTTTATCGTCACGATTCGGGCCATAAGTCACTAACCATTATCCCCCTTAATCTCTATGACATTGCGGCGGCAGTCGTGAGTGAGCTCAAACCGCTAGCCGCTGAGAAAAATCTGACCCTTAAGCTGAGCGATCGCCAAGGAACCACAATCACCGATACGGCCCCCTACGAGATGCTCGGAGACGTGATGGAATTGCGCCGAGTGTTAACCAATCTCATTGGCAATGCTCTTAAATTCACCGATGAGGGCCATATCCTCGTGCAGCTTGACCACTCCGAGCAACCGCCCCCCAATTTGACAGGGGTTGGGGGCCAAAGAGCCAAATCGTGGCTATCCGTTCAGGTCATTGATACCGGTATTGGCATCTCCGAGTCAGAGGAAGCAGAAATTTTTGCTTGGTTTCGTCAGGGAACCCAGCGCCGGGCTGGTAGTGGCTTAGGGCTACACCTAGCGGGGCGGATTGCTCAAATGCATCAAGGGTTTATCGATGTGTCTTCACAGCCCCGCCAAGGCAGCACCTTTACCCTGTTTTTACCCGTCCAAAAGCCCGTTATGAAGTAGAGATATTTCTCCTGGCTGAGTTTTCCGACTCAAATTTTCTCTACTCTAAACATGTCGCCAATTACGTGTGGAGAGACTGGGAATCGACATGGCTGACTACGACATTTTGGTAATTGGTGGGGGCTCTGGCGGACTCGCCACCGCCAAGCAAGCTGCCAGCTTGGGTGCCACAGTCGCGATCGCGGAGTCCCGCGCCCTTGGTGGCACCTGTGTCAATCGCGGCTGTGTGCCCAAAAAGCTCATGGTCAATGCCGCTAGTTTTGCCTCCCAACAAAAGGTCGCCCAATCCTTTCACTGGGACGACACCCCGGCATCGCTCAACTGGCAAGCCCTGCAAACTGCCATTCAGGATCACATCAGCCAGATTCGACAGTCTCAGCAAGAAACCTTAACCGAAGCAGGCATTGATATCTTACGTGGCACGGCCCAGTTCATTGATGCCCATCAGCTCACCATCAACGACTGCCAAGTAACCGCTCACCATGTGGTGATTGCTGTGGGGGGCGCGCCAATTGTGCCAGATATGGAAGGACAAGATCTGGTGTTGACCTCCCCCGATATGTTTCAGCTCACGACCCTGCCTAAACATATGGCTGTCGTCGGTGGAGGATACATCGGGTTCGAGTTTAGTCATATTTTGGTGCTGCTCGGCACCCAGGTAACGCTAATTGACACGGATAAGCAAGTGCTGAGCGGGTTTGACCCTACGCTGCGATCGGCGGTTCAGGAGGGATTGCAAGCATTGGGGGTGAAATTTATTGCGGAGTCCCGCTGCGCCGCGGTGCGCCAGGCAGCTGACCACAAGGTCCTCTCTCTGACTGGCTCTACGAAAACAGCAATCACCGCCGATGAAATTTTGTTTGCGGTGGGGCGATCGCCCAATCTATCACGGCTCAATTTGGAGCGCGCCAACGTCCAAGTCAGCGATGGCAAGATCGTTGCCGATGCCTATGGCCAAACTTCACAGCCCAATATTTATGCTGTAGGAGATTGCGTTGAGCGGCTGCCCCTAACTCCAGTAGCGATCGCCGAGGGCGAAGCCGTTGCCCGAACCATTTGCCAGCGGCAACCGATTGCAGTCGATTATCGCTGGATTCCTTCGGCGGTTTTTGGCGCCCCGTTTGTTGCCACCGTGGGCTGGTCAGAGGCGATGGCCCAAGACAAATTAGGCGCAGACAACGTGCAAACCCAGTGCCATACATTTGTGCCTCTGAGTCACAGTCTGTTGCCCACCCCCCAGCAGTCACTGATCAAGCTAGTAATTGATCGCCAAACCGAGCAAGTTGTAGGCGTTCACATGGCCGGTGATCAAGCGCCCAACATGCTGCAAGGATTGATTCCGGCCCTGCGGCGAGGCCTCACCTCAACGGAGCTGTTTAGAACTGTCGGCATCCATCCCACCGCAGCAGAGGAAATTTTTAGCGTCGCCAGCTAATCGTGGCTGTCATTAAACGATGGCAATTTTTCGCTCTGGCAATCTTAAACTGAACGAAGCCAGGCCAGAATGTACCCATCGAAATAATATGTGGTTGGTTGGGATGTTCCTGGAGGCAGAGGTAACCAAAGCAGCCGTTTTCTAAAATGTAAAACGTAGCTTGATTAGAGAGGACTTTAATCATATGGGTATCGAAGATAGAGTAGAAGCAACTGCTAAGAACGTCGAAGGTAAAGTACAAGAGACCGTCGGCGATTTGGCCGGCAATCCTTCCGATGAAGCAGAAGGCAAGGCTAAGCAAGTAGAAGCTCAAGCCGAGCACAGCAAGGAAAATGTGAAAGATCAGGTCAAGAAAGCAGTTGACTAATTGTTTTTTTCTAAGTTAGTTCTGAAAGAGGCGAAGCTTTCGCCTCTTTTTTTACGGTATATTCCTTTCAAACAGTGATGGGTGAGTAAATATTGATGTCTGACGAAAAATTTATGCGCTTGGCGATCGCGGAAGCCCAAAAAAGTGAAACCCCTTTCGGAGCTGTCATCGTCAATGATCATGAAGTTGTTGTCCAGTGCGGCAACACCGTTCACTCCGACCATGATCCGACCTGTCATGCTGAGGTCAACGCCATCCGACAGCTCACCAAACGGATGGAAAATGCTTCTCCCCCAGGCACTTACACACTTTACACAACTTGCGAACCCTGTCCCATGTGTGCAGCAACCTGTTTGTGGGCGGGCATTCACCACATTATATATGGCGTCGGCAATGATGATTTTGAGAATAGTAATCCTAACATGATTGACCTGCGCTGTGAAGAGGTATTTCGGCGATCGCCCGCTGAATACAAAATTGAAAGTGGACTTTTAAAAGAGAAATGCAAGCAGCTACACAAGGAATTTCCCCTTGATGAGCTTTAGGATTTGCTGCTCATCTTTCGGCTCAAGTGGACGGTCAATGGGCACTTAATAAAGCATTGCCAAACAGACAAAAGCCCCTGCAGATTTTTGAAATCTGCAGGGGCTCCTTCTTTAAATCAGAGATTCGTTACGCAGCTCTTACTAAGCGCATAACGAGGGAAACTACAAACAACGCCAAGAAAATAAAGAATAAAACCTTAGCAATACTTGCTGCTCCAGCCGCAATACCGCCAAATCCAAAAATTGCGGCCACAATTGCAACGATCAAAAACAAAAGCGTGAATTTTAACATGAGCCATCTCCCAGTCAGAACTTCCAGCCTGTTTAGCATATGGTGTAGTTCAAGTGTGATGTATCTATCGTTTTGTATAAATGAAAGTGTGATCTAGGCTTCCCCAAAAAACTTTACCAGGCCAGGTAAATTCAGCTATTTATAGCAGCTCAAAATAGCTTTCCATGAAGAACTATGTATCTAAAGGACGATTGAGCAATACGATTTTTCCTGCGATATTAATGGACTAGTTTTTTAAGGACTTGAGTCATGTCTGAGCCTAATGGCGTGATGATGCAGTACTTTCATTGGTACACCCCTGCCAATGGAGAGTTGTGGAACGAGTTCGTTCAAAATGCCCAAGAACTGGCGGATATTGGCATTACCTCGATTTGGTTTCCACCGGCTTACAAAGGTGCGAGTGGCGGTTATGACGTCGGCTATAGCGTCTACGATTTGTACGATTTAGGTGAGTTTGACCAAAAGGGCAGCACTCGCACTAAGTACGGCACAAAGGCTCAATATTTGCAGGCCATTCAGGCAGCAAAGGCGGCCGGGATTCGCGTGTATGCGGACATTGTTTTTAACCATATGCTAGGCGGCGACGCCCCGGAAGAAGTCACCGCGACCCCCTTTGATCCAGAGAATCGGATGGAAGCCGTTGGTGAACCCCGCACGATTAAGGTTTGGACTCACTTCAAGTTTGCTGGGCGCGATCGCAAATATAGCGATATGGAATGGCACTGGTGGCACTTTGATGGCGTTGACTATGACGAAAACAATCCCGAGTTTGACGCCGTTTATCTGTTTGAGGGCAAGTCATTTGACGACAACGTAGATCTTGAAAAAGGGGCTTTTGACTATCTCATGGGGTGCGACCTGGACATGGAGTCCGAGGAAGTCCGTGATGCCTTAAAGGAGTGGGGAGCTTGGTATGTCGACACGACAGATATAGACGGTTTTCGCTTTGACGCTGTCAAGCACGTCGAGGCAGGCTTCTTTCCTGAATGGCTCAATCACTGCCGCCGCACTGCCGGGCGTCGCCTATTTGCCGTGGGCGAATATTGGTCTTACGAGATTGAGGCTCTTCACTTTTTCATCGAGACCACGGGGGGCGACGTCCACCTATTTGATGCGCCGCTGCACTACAACTTTTGTGAGGCGAGTAATGCCGGCGAAAATTACGATCTGAGAACAATTTTCGATCACACCTTGGTCAAGCAGCAGCCTGCCTTGGCAGTGACTTTGGTAGATAATCATGATTCGCAGCCGTTGCAGTCCTTGGAGTCAGTGGTGGAGCCGTGGTTTAAGCCTTTAGCCTATGCCTTGATTTTGCTGCGGCAAGACGGCTACCCCTGCATTTTTTACGCTGACTACTACAGGGCTCACTATACAGATGAGGGGGATGACGGTAATGAACATGAAGTGTGGCTAGACAGTCACCGCTGGCTGATTGAAAAGTTTTTGCTAGCCCGTCAGCACTACGCCTATGGTGAGCAATATGACTATTTTGATCATCCGAGCACCATTGGCTGGACGCGACTAGGCAATGCAGAGCATCCGGGAGGGATGGCAGTGGTCCTGAGTAACGGCGATCGCGGCGTCAAATGGATGGAAACGGGACAGCCCCATCAAACGTACGTCGACATTACAGAGCATATTGCCAACCCAGTCACCACCAACGAGCACGGCTGGGCTGAGTTTCCCTGTGAGGCGGGTTCCGTATCTGTGTGGACCCCCCAGGCAGCCTAGTCGCCTAACCAGCTGAACCGCGATCATGCCCAACAGCGGCACCATTATCGCTGTCAGGGGCGATCGCGGCAGAGCCCCGTGGGAAAGATCCCTCTTCAGCCGGCTTCGACCTCTGTCAATAGACGGATAGGTTCCCTTCAGCGGCTTTTGTAGCCTATGGATAGACGCATGGGGAAAGGTCATGGAATTAGGCATCAAAGGCAAAGTCGCGTTGATTACTGGCGGCGACTCCGGCATGGGACGCGCCACTGCCAAGTTATTAGCCGACGAAGGTGTCAAGATTGCTCTGCTGGATAAGACAACTGAGCAACTCCAAGAGACTGTTGAAGAAGTCAAAACGGTGGGCGAGGCGTTTGCAGTCTCTGCGGACTTACGAAATTTGGCGGAAGTTGAGGCTGCCAAGCAACAAATCATTAGCCACTATGGCACAGTGGATATCCTCGTTAACTGTGCGGGTATTACTGGCGCGACCGGCAACTTTATGGAAATCAGTGATGATGACTGGTACGAGGCCATTGAAGTTGATTTGATGGGCGCAGTTAGAGTGTGCCGAAGCTTTATTCCCCTGATGCAAAAGTCCGGGTGGGGGCGAGTCGTACTAGTCACTTCAGAAGACGCTATTCAGCCCTACACTGATGAAATGCCTTACTGCGCCGCTAAAGCGGGCTTGCTCAACTTTACTAAAAACCTATCTAAGGCCTATGCCAAAGACGGAGTTTTGGTGAATTCGGTCTCGCCGGCCTTTATCGCCACGCCCATGACGGACGCGATGATGCAGCAGCGGTCAGAAAAATTAGGGGTTGGGTTTGACGAGGCGATCGCGACTTTCCTCAAAGAGAAGCGCCCCCATCTAGAGCTACAGCGCCGGGGCAAGGCCCAAGAAGTCGCCGCGGTGATCACGTTCCTCTGTTCACAGCTCTCTAGCTTTGTCGTAGGGGCCAACTACCGAGTGGATGGTGGCTCCGTTGCAAGCATCAGCCTGTAGCCTCATGGCAACGTGAACTCAGGTGCGACTACAGTCATCAGGGGCCAAGTGCAGACAACGCTGATATTGTCGGCCAAGGGATCTCCCCATTGGGAAGACTTGAAGCGCATCAAGATATTTCCTTTTACAGACACAGAGGTCATCCCTTGAGGACATCGAATTTGCCTGGTTGATGCCTAATATCAATCGAGTAAATGTGATGTGTGTGCCCCCATGACCACCCCAGAACGCCGCCCTACTCCCGACGAGATTCCTGCGCAAAAGCTGGAATATCCAGCTGAGCAATCAGATATGGTGCCCGCACCGGATAGCGACTTGTCGAACTATCAGCCCGCCCATAAGCTGCAAGGCAAGGTAGCTCTGATTACGGGCGGCGACTCGGGCATTGGCCGCGCCGTGGCGATCGCCTACGCCATGGAGGGAGCCGACGTAGCCATTCTTTATAACGAAAACGATAGCGATGCCGAAACCACCCAAGCCAAAGTGCAAGAGCACGGGCAAAAATGCTTGGTATTGAAATGTGATGTCCGAGACTATGCGGCCTGTGAGGCAGCGATCCTCCAAACCGTTGATCAGCTAGGACAGCTCAACATCCTCGTCAACAACGCCGCCTACCAAATGGCTCAGCCCAAGCTAGAGGATGTTTCTTTAGAACAGTTTCGGCGCACAATGGAGACCAACGTTTTTGGCTATTTCTACATGATCAAAGCTGCCCTGCCCCACCTCAAGGCGGGGGACGTGATTATCAATACCGGCAGCATTGTTGGCAAAATTGGCAAAGGTATGTTGGTCGATTACGCGGCTAGCAAAGGAGCTGTGCACATAATGACGCAATCGCTAGCCCTCAATCTGGCCGAGCGAGAGATCCGCGTCAATGCCGTGGTGCCAGGCCCAGTATGGACTCCCAACATTCCCGCGACCATGCCCAAAGAAAAGGTCGGCAGCTACGATACCGATGTCGCGATGAATCGCGCTGCACAACCCGAGGAATTGGCCCCAGCCTATGTATTTATGGCCTCGCAGGACAGTAGTTTTGTCACGGGTGCTCTACTGGACGTGGCCGGTGGTCAGACCTCTAGCTAGGGAGTTGCAGCGATATGCCAGGTTAGCGATCGCCGCGTACCGTGGCTCAAAACTAGCGGCAATGGTTTAATCTGTCGATGATTAGGACGAAGCACTAGCTAACCGTCCCTACTGACTCAGTGCCTAATGGCCACACTCGCGCCTTTAGGCTCCGAGGGATGTCTATAAACACTGTCTACAACCCGACTTACCTAGGCTAGCCCTAATTACCTATCAACATGGACACAGACAACGATCAGATTCTCATATTAGGCGGTGGGTTTGCAGGGTTATTTGCGGCCCTCGAGCTATGTGATTTGCAGTGTCCTCTGCCAATCCGGCTCATTGATAGCAGTCAAGATTTTGTCTTTAAGCCTTTTCTATATGAGCTGCTCTGCGATGACATCGAAACGGAGCAGATTCAACCGACATTTGCTGATTTATTTGCTAAACGTCAGGCTACTTTTTGGCAAGATACCGTTGAATCGATCGATTTGCCCGCGCGCCAGATTCACCTTTCTTCAGGAAAAAATCATGCTTTTCGCTACTTAGTCTTAGCGCTTGGCGATGTTGACTCTCGCAGTAATAGCCCCGGCGCTGCTGACCACGCGTTTTCATTTCGCTCCGCCCAAGATGTGATGGTTTTACGCCAACATATTCAGGCCACGTTACAAAAGGCGCTGAGCACCGACAACGATGAAATCAGACAGGCTTGCCTCAACTTTGTCGTTGTTGGGGCGGGGCGTTCGGGCATTGAGCTAGCCGCAACCTTAGCGGACTTTCTGCCCGAGCAATACCAGGCCATGGGAGGAGAGCCCCAAGAAATTCGTGTAGTCTTGCTCCATCGCGACGCGGCAATCTTACCCACGGTCAAGTCAGACATGCGGGATGCGGCTTTGCAGGCATTGGGCGATCGCCAATGCCCAGTGGATATTCGTTTAGAAACCCAGGCAAATGCCGTCACTGCTGACACCGTTGAATATTCCCAGCATCAGCAAACCCACATCTTACCGACTGCCACCACCCTATGGATAACGGGTTCGGTGACTCATCCGTTGATCCGCTCACTCGCGGTCGCCCCCGTTCATAAAGATGATCGCGAGCGTCCATATCTGACTTCTGCCTTACAACTCATTGGCTATCCCCATGTCTTTGCAGGGGGAGACTGCGCCATTAATGTGCATACGCCGCGCTCCGCTACAGCCCAAATCGCCCATCAACAGGGGCGCGCGATCGCTAAAAATATTATTTCGATGATTCAGGGACAGCCCTCAAAACCCTGCTCAACCACTGAAAACGGCATACTTCTAAAAACCGGATTAGATGCAAGCGTAGTTGAAATTTTTGATACCGTCATGCTTACCGGGCGAGTGGGGCACTTAGTTCGGCGAGCTGCCTACTTAAGCCTTTTGCCCACACCAGAAAGTAATCTCAAACGCAACACCCAATGGATTACCGGTGAGGTGCTTTCCCAATTTGGTTTATGATGACAGCGGCAACTGGCTTTAGCAATCGTGATAGTCTAAAGTAGCCTTTTGTCTTAAGGTGCGCGGATATATGAATGACCTTGGTCAAGCTTTGACTGAACAAGTCGAAGCCATTACTCAGAGATGGATTGAAGCTGTCCACCAAGATTCGGAAATTGAAAGCGCGAAGAAACTGGCGTATGAAGCGGTCAGAAATAGTCTGCCGAATGTATTAGAGGAGCTAGCAGGGCTACTTTCCCCAAGTATTGAAAGTGACGAAGCGGAATTAGAAGAACAAAGCCTATGCCATGGCTCAGTAAGAGCTGACCAAGGTTATGATACAGCTGAAATTGTTAGAGAATATCGAATTCTTCGCCAAGTTATCTTAGTAGCTTTAGAACCTAGCTTACTCACTGGCTCAGCCAAAGAGGTCATTGATGCTATTCGCTTAATCGATAAAGTCTTTGACCAAATTATTACCGCCAGCATGGAAAGCTACATCGAATCGCGTCTAGTTGAGCTGCGTAATATGCAAGGTCAACTGACCCTAACTAACCAAGAACTTACGCGTCTTCTTCAAGTTCACAAAGACAATTTGTCTTACATGGCCCATGAGCTGAAAACGCCGCTGACTTCTATCATTGGTCACTCCTCTGTTTTGTTGAAAAGTCAGCGCCAAAAACTCGCTGAAAAAGATACGGCAACGAACCTCAAACAGTTAGAGCGAGTTTTGCGAAACGGTCGGAAGCTTTTGCAAATCGTCAATGACACGCTAGAAATCTCGCGTTATAACCAAGGACAAATTCGCCTCAGACCAACCTCTGTCGATATTAAGTCATTGATCAGAGAGGTCGTTGATGATGGTTTGACCCCCATTGCCGCCGAAAAGGACTTATTGCTAACCGTCGATCTCGAGCGAGCACCGACGTCGATCGTGACCGATGAGCTGCGGGTCCAGCAGTTACTGACTAACTTGGTAGGAAATGCGATTCGTTACACAGAGGAAGGCAGCGTCCATATCATCTGCCGACAAATTGATGAAGACTCTTGGGAACTGCAAGTTATCGATACGGGTATTGGCATTGCTGAGGAGGCGCGATCGCAGATTTTTGATCCCTATGCCCGCTCTAATTCTCAAACACGCTCCATCGCTGGCACCGGCCTGGGTCTCGCAATTGTCCAAAGCATCGTTAAGCTAATGAACGGTAAGATTGAGGTTTTCTCAGAAGTCGGGGAGGGCTCAACATTTATGGTGACGCTGCCCCTTAAAATTGCGGAACCGGAAATTGATTAACCGAAAGCTATTGAAGAGACGACCTAAGGTCTCAGTGGGGACTGGCACGACCCCAAGCAACCCGGATCACGCTGAGGAACTGAGGGCGATCGCTGCATCTTCAAACAGCAATAGCCACAGCACCGCCAGTGCGATCGCGCCGCCAATCTTCAAACTCCACGCAAGACACGGGTGCATTTGAATCAATCACACCGAGTTAGAGCTTCGCCAAATATCGCTAGCCTACTGAACATCGGGGGTCCGCATCAGCCAGTCTCGCCCCACGCGAATGGTCAGTTCAGATTCTAAATCGCCAGTGGAGTCGGCAACCACCCGCCCCACATCGAGAATGGAGGTCATCAGGTCAGCACTTTCCAAGTCGCCCCGCTGGGCAATCACTTGAGTCCGCTGCAGCTCACTCGACCAGTCACTAACAATATAAACGTTGCGAAACCCTTCTTGGCGGAGGTAGCGGGCCACCGCTTGAGCAATGCGGGGCTCTCCGGAGGCGTTTTGCACCGCGATTGGTAAGCTGGTCATGGCGCGACTGTCTTGCCCCGCTAGCAGAGTCACTTCGTCTAGCTGAAAAAAGTTATTTAAAACTTGCTGAGTCGCGGTCTCATCAGGAATCCAGTAACTCGCAACGTATTCGCTAGGCGTGCTAAATCGACCCGGCAGCATCACCATCTGGAGGCTCTGCGGTTCAATTTCCATGGCGACATTGGCTAGGGCCAAGATTTCTTCTAGCGTCAGATTAGTCTCGACGTAGCGCATCATCACCCGCATGACCTGGGGCAACCGGGGAATTACCGTCGGATGGGTCAGTCGCTCTCGTAGTGCTTTCATCAGCATCTGCTGGCGCTGCACCCGGCCAATATCACCGTTACCATCGCCGCGATACCGAGCAAACTGCTCAGCTTGATCCCCATTAAGGGTTTGCCAACCAGGCTCCAAATCGATATTTAGCCCTTGGGTCACGTCTTGGTACACCATACGCTGGGGCACATTGACTTCTACACCACCCAATAGGTCAACCAGTTCTCGCAGGGCACCCGTGCTGACCACCACGTAGCGATCAAGGGGGACGGGTCCCAAGTTGGACTGGATCGTTTGGGCGACCAGCTCAGGTCCCCCGGCAAAGTTGGCATGGTTAATTTTGGCGACGCCTTCACCAGGAATGTTGACCCGGGTATCTCGGGGAATGGAAAGTAACCCCACGGTGCCGTCTTCGGGGTTGACGCGCACCATCAGCATCGTGTCAGAGCGGCCAGAGAACAGTGTATCGCCATCGTCTTGTCCTGGTTCTGGGAGGTCGACGCCCATCACTAATAAGTTGACCGGGCGGGTAACTTGATACCGAAAGCCCGTTTGCCAAAGGTCAGCAAGGTTTAATGGCTGGCTCGCTTTAGGGGCGAGCCAGTCGGGCAAGGGCACGGTGGAGGCAAACAGGGCTCCACCGACTGCCGCAGCGATCGCCGTACTGCCAAAGAGACCCGTCCAAGCCAGTCGGCGCAGCCACGGTAGGGCCGACTGCCAAACCGGATTTTGACTAGAGTGGGCAGCGCTAGTGGTGGATGAGGGGTCTGAGGGGGGGACTGTCTGTGGTGTAGAGGTGGTTTTTGCGGGGTGGAGTGGGGGTTGTACAGACGGCGACATAAATCCTCATCGATAACGTGTGCTGGGGAAATGCTTCAACCACGCCCAGGTCCCCCCAGTTGAGAAGGTTTGGAAACGATCCCAAAGAATTGCTTCCGAATGTAAACAAAAGATTACGGCGATTATATCCTGCTTCATTCAGCCTTTGGGTACTATAGGCCGGACAATATTTGGAGTGTCAGCCCTATGCCCCCGACGGTCATTCCTGTGATTTTGGCTGGTGGAAAAGGCGAAAGATTTTGGCCCGTCAGCCGCCGCCAACATCCCAAACAGTTTCTCTGCTTAGATGGAAGCGGCTTTAGTCTACTGCAATCAACGGCGAATCGGCTTCTACCGTTGGCAGAAGACTGGGAGTCGCTTTGGGTCATTACCGCCTCCCATTTGGCAGAGGGCGTGCGGCAGCAACTCCCCAATTTGCCGGAAAAAAACCTGCTGATTGAGCCCCAGGGACGCGATACGGCTCCGGCTGTTGCCTGGGCAACGTTAGAGGTGGCTAAACGCCATGGTGAATCAGCGATCGCCGGTTTCTTTCCCGCGGACCACTGGATTGCTGACGAAGAGCGTTATTGGAACACGCTTCGGGCGGCCGCAACATTAGCTAGTGAGCAAGCGGCGATCGCGACCCTCGGCATCGCACCGACATTCCCGTCAACCGGCTACGGGTACATCGAGCAGGGAGAGGCGATTGGCGCCTATGGCGATCAGGCGGCGTACACCGTTGCCCGCTTTACCGAAAAACCCGACCAAGCGACGGCTGAAGACTTCATCACGAGCGGTCGCTACAGTTGGAACAGCGGCATGTTTATCTTTCCTGCGGCGGTGATGCTGCAAGAGCTAGATACCTATGCCCGCCAGATTATGGAACCGCTACGATCGCAGGGGGTAGGAGCTTATGCCCATTTAGAAAAGCTCAGCATCGACTACGCGGTGATGGAAAAAACCGCGAAATCATGTGTGATGCCCGTCAGTTTTGGCTGGGACGATTTGGGCGACTGGAACGCGGTGGAGCGCCTGCTCAAATCGCCGGAAAAGCCCAATGTCGAAATGGCCCAGCATGTAGGACTCGACACCACCGGCAGCATTATTTACACCTCGAATGAGGATGAAGTCGTTGTCACCATCGGATTAGAAGACGTTGTGGTCGTGCGCAACGGCAAAGCGACGCTGGTAGTGCACAAGAGCCGCACCCAAGACATCAAAAAGGCGGTAAAAGCCCTCGGTGCCGATCCCAACTTTCAGCACCTGCTTTAAGATAGTCCCGGACTGAGTGCCGCTCGGGGGAAGCAACCGAGGCAACCCGGCTAGGTCATTGCGGGAGGTTAGGGAATGCGATCGCGATCTTTACCATTTTGTTGCCCTTGGGGGCAGGGTCCAGGTTTGAAGGGACTAGCTGCCGGCCTGTGCCTATTGCTCCTAGGAGCCTGTGAGCCTCAGCCACCCTCCCAAGCAGAGGAGACTGCTGCTCCCGCTCCAGTTTCGAGCGACTCCACTGTCTCCACTCCGGCGGCCCCCTCAGCCCCGCCACCGCCACCGAGTTCCGCCTTTTTGGCATTGTTGCCCCCAGAGCAAACAGCGCAAATTCGCGACCTGGAGCTGCCCCTGGTGTTGCCAACAGCCATTCCCGCTGGATTTGCCGTTGAGCAAGTAGAGGCTGCGCGCGACGAGCGGTTTGAGGGCTATCAGATTTTGTATCGTGATGATCGCGATCGCTGCTTTTTAATTGAGTACACCACAGAGGGCGTCGGCGACATGCCCCAGACCGCTAACCGCCACCCCCTGTCATCCCCTGTTCTCAGTATCCAGCCCGAGGCCACGGGCAGCTATGGGCTCAACTACGGTCCCTATGTTGACCCGGCCCTGCGCGATCAGTTCCCTGAGACACTATTGGTGACGGACTGGCTCCCAGTCGCGGGGGGCGTCGTGCGGTTTGCTGGGGCTGCCCTAATTGAGACAATGCTGAGCCCCAACAGCCCCTGCCAAAACGTCACCGTCGAAGAAGCCATTGCCATCATTGATTCCATTGCCGTAATTGACGCCCAAATCTCGGGTGACGACTCTCCCGGCTGACCGTCAGCGAGCCGGGAGAGTTCTGCTGTCCTGCTGAGCTGTTGGCAAAACCCTCACCAGCAAACAGACAGGCATGTAGAACTGCCTGACCAAACCCCGTGTACGGAAGCTCGCCTGCCACTCCCACCGAGTGTGCCCTTCGGCGAGGTCCAGGGAGCCGGTCATCCTGCCCCACCCAAACGGTAGCCCAGCGCCCCGGCACCACCCCTCGCCCGTAGACCGGCAATCGCCCTGCCAGCCAAATGCTAGACTACAGCCCTGATAGCTGTTTTGCGTGTTCGTATATGACTGACCTGACGCCCCTCCTGGCCCGAGAGCTCGCGCGGCCCCCTCGCCAAATCGCCGCAGCCCTCAGCCTCTTGCAAGCCGGCGCCACTGTTCCCTTTATTGCGCGATATCGCAAAGAGCGCACCGGCGGTTTAGACGAGGTGCAATTGCGATCGCTGCAAGAGCGCTACGCATATTTAACCGAGCTGGGAGATCGCAAGCAAACCATCCTCAAATCCATTGCTGACCAAGGCAAACTCACAAATACCCTGGCTGCTCAAATTGCCGCTTGTACTCAAAAAAACGAGCTCGAAGACCTGTACTTGCCCTATAAGCCTAAACGCCGCACCCGCGCCACCATGGCCAAAGAAAAAGGGCTCGCTCCCCTAGCCGCGGCGATCGCTGACCATAACCAAGCTCAAACCCCCAACCTTGACTTGTCCACCACGGCTGCCGAGTTTGTAAACTCCGAACAGCATGTCAACTCCGTCGAAGACGCCTTGAAAGGGGCCGCCGATATCTTGGCCGAGGCGATCGCTGAGCGGGCGGATCTACGAACCTGGGTCCGCGAATATTTGCTCAAAGCCGGCCACTTTCACTCTCACATTGATGCCAAAATTCCGGAGGGCAGCACCAAGTTTGAGCTCTACCGCAACTACACTATCCCCGTCAGCAAAGTCGCCCCCCACAACCTGTTGGCATTATTGCGGGGGCAGCGCGAGGGCGTGCTGACTTTGGACCTAACTTTTGACACCGATGCCATACTCAGCCATCTGGAAGCGGCCATCATTCGCACCCGTCAGGCCGACCTGCGATCGTTTTATCGAGCGGTCATCCAAGACGCCTTTGCGCGGCTCATGAAAACATCTCTAACCAACACCGTCATCGCGGAGAAAAAGGCCTGGGCCGATGAAGCATCAATTCAAACCTTTGAAGCGAACCTACGGGATCTATTGCTAGCGCCACCCGCCGGCATGAAGCCCACGATCGCGATCGACCCGGGCTTTCGCACCGGCTGTAAAGTTGCCGTCATCGACCAAACTGGGCAGTTTCTCCACTACGTAGCCATCTTTCCCCATCAGGGCGCAGCCCAGCGCCAAACCGCCGCTAAGCAGTTAACCCAACTCATTCAAACCTATGAGGTCACCCTGATTGTCATCGGCAACGGTACCGCCGGTCGGGAAACCGATGCCTTTGTCAACGAAGTGCTCAAACCCTTGCCTCAAAAGCCGACCAAGGTCATGGTGAACGAAGCCGGCGCGTCGGTGTATTCTGCCAGTGATGTAGCGATCGCTGAGTTTCCCCATCTCGATGTCACGGTACGGGGGGCCATCAGCATTGGTCGCCGCCTCCAAGATCCCCTGGCCGAGCTAGTCAAAATCGACCCAAAATCCATCGGCGTAGGCCAGTATCAGCACGACGTCGACCAAAAACGCCTCAAGCAAAAGCTCGCCGACACCGTGGAAAGCTGTGTGAACTATGTAGGCGTAGATCTCAATACGGCTTCTCAAGAGCTGCTGACCTACGTATCCGGCATTAGCCCGACCTTGGCTAACAACATCATTCAGTATCGCAATGAGCATGGGGTGTTTCGCGATCGCAAAGCGCTCAAAAAGGTACCCAAACTCGGTCCCAAAGCCTTTGAGCAAGCGGCAGGCTTTTTGCGCATTCGAGACGGCGATAATCCCCTCGACAACACGGCAGTGCATCCTGAGCGGTACGGCATCGTAGAGCAAATGCTCAAAGAACTGCAGGTTGACACAGCTCAGCCGCTAGCTGATGCGAAACAGTTGCCATCGCTGCCGCTACAGCACATCGACCTGCAGCGCTACATCACCGATGACGTGGGCGAACCGACCCTGCGTGACATCCTCGAAGAGCTAGAAAAACCCGGCCGCGACCCGCGATCGCAGTTTGTCACGGCCCAATTCCGCGACGACATTCAAACCATGGCCGACCTCCAGCCAGGCTTAGTCTTGGAAGGCATCGTCACGAACGTGGCAAACTTCGGTGCATTTGTCGATATTGGCGTACATCAAGATGGCCTCGTCCATATCTCTCAACTCGCCGATCGCTTTGTCAAAGACCCCAAAGATATCGTCAAAGTCGGCCAAGTCGTCGCCGCTCGCATCATGGAAGTCGACGATAAGCTGAAGCGCATCAGCTTATCGATGCGCTCCCAGGGTTCCACCACTGAACAGACTTCGGCCCACTCCAGCCGGCCGATAAGTCCCCAAAAAGGTCAGTCACATGGCCGGGGCGATCGTCCTAAATCCCGCAGCAACAAACACACCAGCCCAAAATCGCCCCCCAGCCCATCAGCCCCGACTCTGCAAGACCTACAAGCCAAATTCAATAAGCAGTCATGAGTTATAGAGTCAACGGGCTTTTGATTGCTAGTGGTACCTGGCTTGATCTTTAAGTACCACCTGATCTTTGCAATATTTATGGTTATGTATTCATGACAATTCAAATCTGACATAGGGCTGTTTTTGGAAGGGGTGTGTCAACAGCATCCGAGCTCGGCAAGGCGATAAAGCCATTAGCCAAAAACGCTACGGTCGAAGTCAAACATCTGGTGCCCCGAGGTACTCAGGAACGTCTGCCAGTCACTTGAACTTTTCTTGTTTTCTCCATTCTCATACCAATACTCTGTAACGCTGCGCTTAATAATAGCCTTTTAGAGCTGAGCGCATCCTACCCTAAAGCCCGGTGTATTGGAGGAAAGCAGAGATGGCTCGCCCGTTGACGATCACGATCGCCGAAAGCGGCGAAGAACTCGAGCAACGATTACAGCATGAAACGGATGCCCGCCAACAGGAACGGCTGCAAATGCTGTATTGGCTGAAGCGTGGATTGGTCAGCAGTCGCCAACAAATCGCACAATTGCTCAATCGCGATGACTCAACGGTGACTCGTTGGCTCAACGATTATCGAGCCGGTGGCATTCGCCAGTTGCTAGAGATTAAGACGGCCCCAGGGGCCGCTCGGGTCATTTCTCCTGAGGTGATAGCACAACTTCAAGCGCGCTTAGCCGAACCGACCGGATTTTCCAGTTATCAGGCGATTTGGCAATGGTTGCGGCAGGAGTGCCAGGTGGAGGTGGACTACAAAACGGTGTATCGGATTGTGCGCTACGAGTTGAACGCGAAGCTGAAAGTGCCGCGTCCCAGCCATCACAAGCAGACCCCTGGGACGATTGAGCAGTTTAAAAAAACTTGCCCCTCGCTCTAGAGGTCTTACAAGAGTTCGTCGAAGCCGACACGCCCCTGCGCTACTTTTGTCAGGACGAGAGCGGCTGGGGATTACTGACCCTGAGCGGGCGAGTGATTACGCTGAAAGGCGTCAAACCGGAAGGGCGCTATCAATGGGGACGTTCCACCTTCTGGCTTTATGGTCTGGTCGAACCCCTGACGGGCGAGAGCTATTTTGAGCAATTTGACCATCTCAATAGTGAGCACTTTGAGCAGTTTATTCATCAGTTTGCGGCTCGCTATGCGGAGGATGTGGTGGTTGTTCAGATGGATCAAGCCAGCGCTCACTGGGCTCAGGAAATTGACTGGCCGGAGAATATCATTCCGCTATTTCAACCGGCCTATACCCCCGAAGTCAATCCGATTGAGCGTTTCTGGAAACATCTCAAGACGCCTTTGCAGTGGGAAATCTTCAAGAATCTGAAGGCGCTGCGTCAGCGAGTCCAAGAGGTCTTGTCAGAAATGACCAAAGACGTGATTCGCTCAGTGACGGGATGGGACTTCATTACCAATGCTGTATTAAGTGCATCCTCAAATTGAATTGGTATCAGCATATGGCTCTCTATCGATACAACAATGCACGCTCCTAAGATAAAGACTAATTCCACTAATCTTAAAAGGCTTTATCTCTTCTTCAAACAAAGCAGACTTTTAAATCCTTTGTTGACGGCAACGATCTAATGGGCATACTAAGGCAAATAAAGTGAAGCCTCGTCAACTTTGAGGTTTTGCCTTAGTTTGCTGGATAGTGCTCATTAGCAAGCTAATTCTTGAATCAATCAGCTTCGGTCGTTTCATAAAGTACATCATCATAATATGGAAGAAAGCAGAAACGGTAGATCACTTATTGATAGATACAGACGCGTTGCAGCAACTCTTCTTCTGGGAATGCTCATTATTTTCCCATATACGTTTAAGTATTTAAATCACAATAAAGAGCCTTATCCAGCCATTATATTCCCTGCAGGTGCTAGCAGAGTAGAGACTGATAGCAACACTTTTGAATTTAACACTACAAGTGTTTATTGTAAGAGTCTAAAAACTAATGAGTTAGAAAAGCAGGTCGTTGCAGAGTTTATGTATCCCATTCCGCCACGCTACTTTTCTAGGATTGTAAACAATAAGTTTGGCTTAGAAAACAGTAAAGAGTTGGAAGTAAACTTCAGAAAAAATATTTTTCCAAGCTTCAAATACATGAAGCCACCAGCTACTGCTTTGAGCGCCGAAAATATTTTGGAGACAAAGGCTTGGTTGAAGGAAAGGCTTGCCAGCCAAGGATGTGAAGAGAATTTTTTTATTATAAGAAGGACTACCATGGCTGTTGATATTGGTTCAAGGGAAGTTTTTGAAAAGGGTATTGTTGATGAGGAGCGTTATGAATTATGAGTTTTATTAATAGACTTGTCATATCAATAGATAAATTTATTGGGGCATTGTTAACCAGAATTCAAAGTTCAACATTCATGCCGACTTGGCATAGCTCAATTTTTCGGATATTCTTTGGTTTGTATTTTCTGGTCTTTGGTTTAGCCAGTTTCGGGTGGATTTCGGAGGCTCCAGGTAGCTTCTTCGATCCGCCGCTATTCAGTTTTTCAAGGCTAGCTTCAGGCTTTCCTCCGCCAGCGTTATTCTTCACTTTAGATATATTGATCGTCTTACTCATGGTGTTTGTTACCGTAGGAATTCGCTCAAGAATATCAGGGCTGGCGCTTGTACTTGTATATTGGATTGGGAGGTCTTTTCAATACAGCTTTGGGAAAATTGACCATGATGTGATGATCTGGGCAACGTTGCTGTGTATGTCTTTTTCTAACTGGGGTACTGACAATGCCTTATTACCGGAAAAAACCGTGCGATCTCATAAAACAGCTCTAGCGATGCTAGGTATTATCTTATCGTTCGGAATGTTTACAGCAGGCTATGAGAAATATCAAAACTGGCTTGACTTCGACTTAAGTACGAATGGATTTCTTAGTTGGTTCTACCCAGGCTATTTCAACATCGGCAGACAGTTTCTCTTATCAGACTTTGTTTTCTACATTCCCTCTTGGCTCCTAGAGCTAATGGACTATTCTGCTGTTTTTTTAGAGCTTACACCTTTTTTATGCTTGCTCGCTGGAGCACGTTTTTGGAAAGCTTGGTTATTAATGGCCTGTATATTTCATTTGGCTAATCTCTTGATTCTGAATATTCCATTTAGTCATCACATTCCTGTCTATTCTTGTTTCTTCCTATATCCACTTCTACGAGAAGGTAGATTGAGGTATGGCAGTTTGTTTTCAAACCTCATTAAAGGTGCTTTAGTCTTTGCGATGGCTGTCGGAGCCATACACCTTGCCCTAAGGTTAAATGGCAGTGGAACAGCATCCTTTATCAAACCTTCTGTGAAAGGTACAACCTCCCTACTGATTGACGGCTGCATGTGGGCTGCTGCAGTCGTTTTAGGAGGCTTTAGTCTGCTCTCAACTCTTAATCAAGAGACGGGAAAATCGCTAAACCAAAATATTTTTCAGAGAGAGCAATGACATTATTCGTGGGGTGCTGACTAGACTACTTACAGAGGAAGCACTTTCGTCGGTGCAGGCATACAGACATATCCGTTCTGACGGTGTAGCGAGCTTGATAAGTCGGTCATAGAGTCACAGACAGCATTAGACGACGTCAAAAGCGTCATATCACGCCATCGTTTCATTGGTTTCTCCAGATCAGCAAAGCTATATCTGCGCTACTTGAGGCAGGACAGGACGAGTCGGCATTCACTGAGACAAATATTGCGAGAAAAACTGGCCATAGAGGCCGCAACTCACCGTAGCGCGATTGCCTTCTAATTTAATCAGACCAATACTCTCTAGGCGATACGCAATTATGGGTTGCAACTCAATGGGCTCCTGCGCCCCAATGACCTTCAACAATGCAGATTGCAACTCTTTGTAAGGGTGAATAGCCGCTAATAAGTGGCGCAAGTGGTCACTGTAAATACCCGACTGAGTATGGGCATGGGCAATTAGCTCTTGGACACCCATGTGTTGCTGACTGAGGTGATAGAGCGCTAATCGGACTAAGCCGGGACGACAGCTGATGACCTCAAGAAGTGGCATCAGCGTGCTCATCCCGTCAGCTCCGAGGAGATCTTCTAAACCATGTCGTTCGACTAAGTCTTGAATTTGGAAAATCGAAAACTCTGGTAAGGGAATGGACAGCCCAACGTTAAAAGGAGATTGCTTAATCTGGAGGGGCACATAGATATCCGTCGCATGGGAAAGAATCCAGCGAATTTTTCGCCATTCTTCAATTTCCTTGGCGTCTTCATACCACGATCTCAGCAGCGGTAAAAACTCAGCGGAAATTTGTGAGAACTGAAACAGCTCGCTGACTTCATCCAGGGCGATCACGATGGGCTGTTGTAGCTGCTTCAGCAGATATTCCTCAAAGTAAAGAGTGCAGCTGACTTTGCTCCCAATATCTGCATTCCAATAGTCATCGAGTCGGGGCGGAATACCGAGTTGGTAGCTTACATTGGCACAAAACCAACGCAAAAACGGGTCCAAGGCTTGCAGCGTCACCTGATCGACCCGGTGCAGACTGAGGGGTACTACCTCGATGCCGTGGGACTTGGCATGGTGGAGAATACGCTTCAGCAAAGATGTTTTGCCCATTTGTCGAGGTCCTTTCAGCCGAATCAAGCTACCGGGTTTGAGCACCTCTGCAAAGGTACGGGCTTCGATGGGAGGCCGCCCGATATACAGGCGGGAATTGAGTGGTACTGGACCATTGGGAAACTCAACCGTAGCTCTTGTTAAGGGGTGAAGGGGAGCGGTATCAGCAGCTGGGGGCGTAACCTGGCGGGGCGCTTTTGCTTGGGTCCGGGCATGTCGACCGAGTACTGCTTTGACATTGCTTTTGGAGACTTTTTCGCCCAAAGCCTCAGACAGCATTTGCCATAGTCGAAAGCCAATATCCCGGATGTAGCTGTGTTCGTAGCTGTATTCGTCAGCAATTTCAGCATAGGTTTTGTCTTCCCAAACCTGACAAAAGACCGTCTCTTGTAAGTTGCTGAGGGGCGTCGGCAAGAGGCGATCAAGCAAGGCCAGGGCATCTTCCGCAAGCATCTCCGATTCCTGTTTGTTTACACGGCGATCCTAAGAGATGAGTGGGCTGTCATAGCCGATCTGCAGCCAAGTCCCAGCATTTTCTAACACCTTTAGCAACCGGCAGCCATTTTCCTAACAATAGGCTGATTTTTTCAGGCAGTATTAGCCTGAAAGGCCTTTTAGGCTAATGCTTACAGCTTGTAATGAGGTTGTAACATCAAATTTACTTAGCGGCTAGCCATCATGGAGATTGGGATTAACATTGTCGGCTTAGCGTTGGCAATCTGTTTGGCTCTAGTTCACATCTTTGCCAGCCAGACTGTGTGGCTTAGCAAAATTCCTGAATGTTGGTGGATTTCGATCGCGGGTGGGGTCTCAATCGCCTACATCTTTCTCGATATCTTGCCGGAGCTGAGTCATGCCCAAGCAGAAATTCAGCACAGTCAGATTGGCATGATTGCCTACCTGGAAAACCATGTGTATCTATTAGCACTGATTGGCCTCGCTCTGTTTTACGGGTTGGAGAAACTAGCCCTGCGATCGCGCGCCCAACGTCAAGATACCCACGCCGAAGATGCTACCCATGCCGGCGTGTTCTGGATACACATTACTTCCTTTGCCATCTACAACGCGATTTTGGGATACCTGTTGCGAGAATCCGAAAACCATGGGCTCGTTGCCTGCCTGCTACTGTTCTTTGCCCTAGCACTCCACTTTGGGGTTAATGATGTCGGTTTGCGAGAGCACCATAAGTCCTTATATGACCGCCTTGGCAGATGGATACTGGCCGGAGCGATCGTTCTAGGATGGGCCTTGGGGGAAGCCTTTCACCTCAATGAAGCAGCCGTGCTTGCCATTTGGGCCTTGGTGGCAGGCGGTATCATCCTCAACGTGCTGAAAGAGGAACTGCCAGAGGAACAAGCCAGTCACTTTGGCTTCTTTTGCGTTGGAGCTGCCGTCTATGGATTGGTGCTGTTAGCGGTTTAACCAAGCTAATTGGGGCGCATCGTTAGCTCCAACTTGGAATCGTTACATCCTGACCAAATGCTATATTCACCCGCCACACAGGTTTGATGAGCTCTCATGCACTATCAAAATAACTTGTCCTTCTAATCACCGAAGTCACGGTAGCCACCATGTCAGAACAACTCGCCAAAATCACCGAACAACAGTGCACCACCCCACCCACCCAGTACAACGACCTCAGAGCGCTGTTTTTGAACTGCACTCTGAACCGAACACCAGTACTCTCCCACACCGAAGGCGTTATCAACATTGCGAAAACAATTTTTGAGGCGAATGGTGTACAGACCCAGGTGATACGCCCCGTCGATTATGTGATTCCTGCTGGCTTGGGCCTAGATATGTCTGAAACCCCAGAGTGGGATCAAGACGACTGGCCCCAAATTCAAAAAGAGATTGATGGGACCGACATTCTCGTTCTGTGTACCTCTGTCTGGCTAGGGGAAAAAAGCTCTGTTTGCAACCGGGTACTGGAGCGCATGTATGGCTACACCCATGTACTTAATGCCAAAGGACAGTATCGCGACTACGGCAAGGTGGGGGCTACGCTAATCACCGGCAATGAAGACGGCATCAAACATTGTGCAATGAATATCCTCTTCTCTTTGTCTCACATTGGCTACACCATCCCACCCCAAGCAGATGCCGGTTGGCTAGGAGAGGTAGGTCCCGGTCCCTCTTATTTGGATGCCGGTTCGGGTGGACCAGAGAATGATTTTACCAACCGCAACACCACGTTTTTAACGTGGAACTGTATGCATCTTGCCCGCATGCTCAAAGATAGTGGTGGCATTCCTGCCCACGGCAATCAACCCGATGTTTGGGATGCTGGGTGTAAGTCAGACTTCAACAGCCCTGAGCATAAACGCTAGGCTAGCGATCGCAGCCAGGAGCTCTGTATCTTTCCTCAATCCGACTGAACACTGACCTGATATCGTTTCATCGCAGTTTAGGCCAGGTTCGTCATATGCATGTGCTAGCAATTTTCCTGTCTTTTTTAGATGGCCTTGGCAGTACACCAATCAGCCTGGTGAACAAACCCTAAACTGGATTAGCCTGGAATTGAGATACTGACTATACTGAACCATCCAGTCTGTTTAATCAAAACAGAATTTTAGGGAGAAACTTTCCTCTACCAAACAACTAGCCAGAACTAAGTAGGTACGAGTTATCAGCCCATGATTCCCCGCAAACGTCTGGACATTGCTTGGACAGATTTGCTGTTTGGGCTTGGCTATTGTCTAAAGCCGGAGAACCGTTGGTGTCTGTTCTGTTTTCAAGCAGAATCACGACTATACATAACCTCAGTTCGGGTTAAGCAGCAGCCGGCAAAGCCCACTCGAGTTGCCGGGTTGGTTTCTTGGGCTGATGGCAGTAGGCAATTAGGCCGCTGATGAGGTTGACCATGAAATTAGTTGGTCTGCGGTGCCGGGAATGCTCAATTTGCGAAATATTTTTCAGTTGGTCAATCACGGTTTCAATGATGGCGCGCTTTCGGGCCAAGAGCTTGTCCGTCAGCCGCATCAGCCTATTTTTCATGTTCCGCTTGGGCTTGGCGAAG
>JBHJHA010000045.1:0-22456 GCA_050331235.1 Leptolyngbyaceae cyanobacterium | reverse complement strand
AGGTTGACTCTGACGGCAAAGGGCTAAATACGGGCTCTGGCACCACTGGAGTTTGAGCTATGGGCAGCGCCGCCAACAGCACCCCCATAGCTAAGCTAGGATAGCCAAACTGTTCACTGACTAATCGCCACATCTCGCTACTCGCCCCTCAGTGCCTGCACAACATCAATTTGCGTAATCCGCAATGCGGGGAAAAAGCTAGAACCGACGCCCACAACGAACGCCGCACCCATGGAAATCGCGGCATCCTGGGCTCGAAAGCTGTAGGGCGCCTCAAATACTTGGGTCGTCGCCAGTTTGGTCAATCCATGAATGGTGGCGATCGCGGCGGTGCCCCCGATAAGACTTAGCAGAGCAGCCTCAGCGATGAACTGCATCATAACTTCCCAATCCGTAGCGCCAATCGCCCGCCGCAAACCAATTTCACGAGTTCGCTCCATTACCGCAGCGATCGTGATATTGGCAATACCAACACCTCCAATGATCAGCGCCAAAACACCGACACCTTTAAGGATTAGTGCACTGGTGCGCTGCTGCTGTTCTTCTTTGTATAGGTCTTCGGCATTGCCCCACATCCTCACTTCAAATCCTGAAAACCGATAGCGTAGAAAAGCTTCGATCCCGTCTTCCACCCCTTCATACTGATCGAGCTCAGCAATGGCGATTTGCGTGTTTCCCCAACTGTAATTACCGGCAATGGCATCGGCATAATTTTGGGTCAGCCAAACCTCTCCCGCTGGCTCGCGATCGGGATTGTTTTGTTTGGATTCGCTGATACCTACCACAGTCAAGCGAATCGTATCGAGAAACAAGCCCTGACCAATGGGCTGCCCCTCGGGAAAAAGCTGCTCTGCTAAAACCGTATTGATAACCGCCACAGGGTAGTAACCTTCAAAATCCAAGGGTTGAAAAAATCGCCCCTGCACAATCTGTCGGCCCATCGTTTCTTGAAAATTCAGAGAAACGCCCTCTATGGAAACATCCGAGGCCACCTGCCCCTGATGTCGCACCTGGTTGACGCTGAACACCCGGGTCCGACGGCTGACCCCAGATACCCCAGCAACGGTCTGCTGCATAGCCACAAAATCTTCTTCTGTCAGTTCTGGTGGTGGCTTGCTGCCAGCTGGGTCATACATCCAAAAACTGACATAGGGATTATCGCGCTGGGCTAGCTTTTGCTGAATCTGGGCGGTCGTAATGGCTTCGATATTTAGCGTAGCGTTGACCGCAGCCACCCCCATAAAGATCCCCAGCGTGGTCAGACCAGAACGCACCCAGTTGCCCCCTAAGTCTCGGAAGGTCGTCAATACTAAATCGGCTGGTGAAAGTCCCATAATTACGGCGTGCCTCCTTGACGACGGCCACCAGACTCGTCATTTTGCCCGTCACCGGCTCCCGAGTCAGACCCAATATCCAGGGGCTGACCAGGGGACAAGCTAACCTCCGGGGGAATGGCAACTACGACCATATCGCCAGGCTGTAATCCAGCCGTGATTTCTGCCGATTCCAGGGTTTCGAGCCCCAAGGAAACCTCCCGCTGTTGGGCTAGTCCAGCTGCATCTTGCACCCACACATAGGGCGTTGGTGAGTCGCGTTGAATGGCTGCAACGGGAACAGCTAAGGCATTCTGTCGCTGCTCTAACACAATCTCAACGCTCACCGCACTGCCTGGAATGAGGGTAGCACTAGGCTGATTGAGCACCGCCTCGGCTTCCACCGTTGATTGATCCGCATTGCTATCATCGGCGATCGCTTGGGGAGACACTCGAATAACACGTCCTTCAAACATGTCAGGATCGGGGCCAATCACACTGACTCGCACCGGCATACCAATGCCGACCTTAGCCGCGTTGAGCGTAGTCAACTCTAGCCTGATCGTCTCCTGGGTTGGGTCGCCAATACTCAAAAGTCGACCTTCGCGCTCCACCCCATCACCGGGTTTGACATCAACCCGGAGCACAATCGCATCGATGGGAGCAATAATCTGGTTATCTTCGAGTTGCAGCTGTAGACTTTCCACCGACAACTGATTTTGCTGTAGCTGTAGTTGGGCTTTGGTCAACTCTACTTCGGCATCTCGCAGTTGCGATTGGGCATCTTCAAGGTCACGCTTATCCCGACGAAATTCATCTTCTGAGATGTAGCCTTGATCTAGCAAATCGGCTGAGTCGGCTAAGCGGGTCTCGGCATCAGCAACCCGCGATCGCCGCTCTGCCAGCACCTCTTGCTGTCGGGCTAGCTCAAGCTGATTGATGCGTGCCTGGACCATTTGATCTTCGAGGCGCTGTTGGAGATCGCGATCGCGCAGCTCTAGCAATACTTGGCCTTGGCTAACCCGCTCCCGCTCTTCTACCAGCACCGTTTGCACTGTGACATCGCTCGGAGCCTTAAAAGTCTGCTGGCCACCCAGTTCTACGATGCCTGCTTCAGTAATTGTCACCTCAAGATCCATCCGACCCGCCTGAACCGTTGTCACAGTCACCGGCTCAGCAGGCGTTTGGAGCCACGTCCGATACCCCAACCAACCGCCAACCCCCACTAAGACCAACACCCCCGAGACGACTAGCCACCGTAGCCCGGTCCGCTCTCGGCGTATCGGTTCATCTAGTAAATCGAGTTCATCATCATAGGGGGTGGACTTAAAGGAAGTTGAGAGTGATGCCGCCTGAGTATCTTGGGGCTTGATAGGCTCCACAGCAATATCCTGATTGGGGTCTAAACCTGATCTATCCACAATTCTGATAAGCCGTGATTTATTCGTCAATGTTGAATCAATCCGAAATGCGCTCGTCCATCACCTACAGTCTTAGAGGTTGATCTTGCGCTGGGTATGGCTCATGCAGGGTGAGGAGAAATATTGTCATGCAAAATTTTGCCATCACTGACCTGAATCATGCGCTTGCTGTAGCGAGCCACTTCGTGGGAATGTGTCACCATCACGATAGTGATACCGTAGGCGTGCAGTTCATTAAAAATGCCCATGACCGCTTCAGCTGAGTGGGTATCTAGCGCGCCTGTTGGCTCATCGGCCAGCAGCAGCAACGGTCGATTTACAATTGCTCGGGCAATCGCGACTCGCTGCTGTTGGCCACCCGAAAGTTGCGTTGGGGGCTTGTCGAGGCGTTGCCCCAGCCCCATACGCGTCAGCGCGGCAGCGGCTAACCGGCGGCGCTGGGAGCGGTCAATTCCGGCATACATCATCGGCAACATGACATTTTCGAGCGCAGTCAGATTGTTCAACAATTCATATCGCTGAAAGACAAAGCCAATTTTTTGATTGCGGATGCGCGCTAATCGATTTTTGCCCAATTGGGAAACATCGATGCCGTCCAACCAATAGCGCCCTATGCTAGGACGATCCAAGCATCCAATAATATTCATCAGGGTGGTTTTGCCCGATCCTGATTCGCCCATGATGGCGCAGTATTCTCCCTGGCGGATCGTGAGACTAACCTGATCGCAGGCCTTTACTCTGGCTTCACCGGTCCCGTATATCCGAGAAACATCGTCCAACTTGATGACCGGTGTGGAGGCCGCGATCGCGCCCGCTTGGGGAGACTGTTGCCTTTGAGTTATTGGGGGCATAGGTGCATGGATCAAATCGTCTCGATTTTAGCTTGGTCATCGCGGGAGCGGCGACGTCAGCGCCTAACCTGCGCTACTCGACCTGCTTGATGTAGGGCCACGACGGTCATGGGCGCGATGGTAGCGGTGAATTGGCCTTGGGCGTCCACTGACAGGAGACGATCACACCCAGCCTCACCCGCATTTTCCGCACTCACAATTTCACAGTAATCACCCGCTGGCAACTGAGTTTGAAAGGTGCGATTGAGCGATACCCCTTCCCGATTGATCACTACATACCCGAGATCGCCCCGGCCAAACGCAATTTGATTTTCGCCATTGGTCCACCAGTCCGTCACAACGGGTACCGTCTGGGTTGCCGCCCGGAAATCTACCATCGCGGTTACCATCGGGTGACGGTGCTCACAAACCCAGGCTTGGCCACACCCCAAAAAGTCAGGCGCATATACGGTCAGAGTCTGGCCATCAGCAGTAGCCGGTGGCCCCTGCTCAGAATTCTCAAAGGCATAGCTCGACATAATCCGCGGCTTGCCATAGGGATACGCCAACATAAAGGCCATGGCTAAGGGGTGCAGCTCTCCATTTTGATGTGTGACAAAGTTTCCTCCCCCGCCGTGGCCTCGCTGTTTGTCGTGGTTATCAATGAACACGACGGCCTGCTGACTGGGCACCAAATCGGCTTGACTCTCCAGATTTTGCAGATCAGCCAGCCGGCGATCGCCGATGTTCAAAAAGGCCTCCCCCACGAGTCGCCCATATTCAAAGTCAACGACGTCCCCCAATTCGTAGTAATCTTGCTTTTTAATCGCCTCTGTACCAGGATCAATTACCTCTTGATAAATGAAGGGCTTGGGCTCAACGCGATCGCGTAGCTGCATCAGTATCGCGGCCAGATCTTCATGGGGGATATGCTTAGCGGCATCGATACGCAATCCAGTGATCCCCAGACTCATCAGATCGGCTAAGTAATTGACAATTCGACTTTGGACTCCCTCAGAGGCGGTGTTGAGATCGGGCAGGCTGACTAACTCGCACTGGGTCACATTTTCAGCATTTTGGTAGTCGGTGACCGGTTGTCGGCAAAGATTAAAGTCCTCTGGCTCGTAAACCCCAGGGTAGTGATAACGGCTAAACTTACTTCCGGCAGAGCCCGGCACATCATCCACCGCCGCCATATGATTGATCACGGCGTCAGCGAAGACCTTCACCCCGGCAGCCCGGCAGCGCTGCACCATCTCCCGCAACTGGGCGCGATCGCCACTACGGCTAATCAGCTGATAGCTGACTGGTTGATATCGCTGCCACCAAGGAAACCCAAACTCCGAAGCGATAATGTGCTCCTGCGGGGGCGAGATCTGCACGGCTCGATATCCCTGGGGTCCCAAAACCGTCTCACACTCATGGGCAACATCATCCCAGGTCCACTCGAACAAGTGCACCATGACAGCGGCTTCATCCTTAGGAGTAGGCATGATTTCAGCCGTGTGCTCCTCACTGATCGCCACCGAGGAGCAAGCGACCCCCAAGCATAGGAATACGCCACCAACGACACATTGCTGAAGAGAATTCTCCTTGACCAATGCATTTCGCCAATTCACGCTTGTTCACCCCAGCGCCACACCCTAATTTGAAGGTTCCCGAAAGTTGATTCGAGAGGATAATTATTTCCCGACTATTTCTGACAGTGGATGGAACAATAGGCTCGTTAGAACAGACTCGCCAGCACTGAAACGAAATGGCTCCACGGCCACTATCTGAGATAGATACAGTCAGTGCAGAGCATTTGGGTCAAATGATCGCGGGAATCAGGCCCGCGACTCATGAGGCAATCTCAAGTCCTAAATCAATAGCTTGACTAAGTTTATGAATTCATAGAGCGAGGATGGGGACGAAAGTTGAGGAATGGCCCCAACAGCACCATCCCTGGAAAAAAGGCAAACATCAGGCCGTATAGAGACAACCGTTCAATGGACCCCATCACGAGCCATCTGGCCTTTAAGTAAAACAGGATCGCTGCCGGGACCACCAGCAAATAGGTGACCGCCAACCCGCCGTATAAACCAAGGGTGATCAAAGTATCTAGAGAGAAAGGCAGATTATCCAACATGTTGTACTCCGGGTCAGTGTTCGGGACATCAGCATTTAACTGACTGATCTCAGCGCGTGCTTCCGTAAACATATTCTAAGGGCAAGACGAATTCTCAAGAAAAGCGATCGCGAATGGAGTTTGATCTGTAATATAGATAAGCCTGATAGCTCGCATGGGCATCAGGTCATAAGGGGGCGTGGCGGAATGGTAGACGCTACGGACTTAGAAAACTGAGCCTCAGCAGGGAAACCCGCTGAGTGGAAGCTCTCAAACTCAGGGAAACCTAACTCTGCCAACGCTGCTTGCTAGGCAGCCCGCTGACAGATATGGCAATCCTGAGCCAAGCCAACTAGTCACTGTCGACTTTTCTAGTCACAATCGCCTAGCTGGAAGGTGCAGAGGCCCGACGGGAGCTACCCTAACGCGCTTGGCGAGGGTAAAGGGAGGGTCCAATTCTCAAAGCCAACTGCTTATTTACGATTCAGTTTGGCAGCAGCGAAAGCTGCGGGAGGATGAAAATCCGTTGACCGTTAAGGTCGTGAGGGTTCAAGTCCCTCCGCCCCCATAGATTGAAAAAATTGGTTGCAGATAATAACGTTATTGAGGAGTCTTGCGTAGATTCCACAGTTTTGGCTTTTAATGAATCCTGCGGGTACCGCATCTACAGCATCATTCATCGCTCCGTAAATAGTTTGCTTATGGAACGATAGCCTCTAATTTCGTTTGCCAAAAACTAGCTAGCCAGCGATCGCGGCCCCTCTATAAATTGCAAATTGTTAATCTCTAATCAATGACTCTGTGGCTCTCAGTGCCCAATAAATGGGTCAATTACGTAGCGGTCACCAAATGTCTGCCCATTTTTGGCAGTCCCAAGCGGAATTAGTCGAACTCAAACTGAAGAAGCTGTTGCATCTTTAGTTCGTGGTATCTACTGACAATGACCGATTTAGTTCGGGCAGGGGTCTAGTATGATAGCCCTACGTACGTAGGGTGTGTGACGATTAGCACGCTATCAGGCAATACCGATTATGTCGTGCATAAAGGCTTTCTAGGTAGCAGATATTTTCATGGCAAGGGTTGCAAATTTCGTGTCGGAACATCGCCAAGATACTAACTCTGAGCGCTTTTCAAGGTCGACAATGACCCTTAGCGAAGCTCAGGAAAATATTTTCAGTTTTCTATTGAGCATCGTTAAGCAATGGGACCCGGCAGAGGTTCTGCTCCAATTTGAACAACTCTTTTTTGAATATGGAGAAACTGCTAGTACTGATGTCTCTTCTGCCATTTATGTGCTTCTGTTTAGCAATGACGAAAAAGAGTTCCACAATACCCTGAAGCGCTCCTGTTATATTCTGATCAACAACTGGGAAGTTGCTCGTCAATATGCCTCTATTCAAGCGCTAGTTGAACTATTCGACAGTTCTACCCTGACGAGATATACGGTTTCACCGACCCTCAAGCGCTTGCGCAACTGGATTCGCAACTTTATCGAAAGCAGCGATTTCCAAGAGCTTCAACTGTTTGCTTCAAGGTTTACCGAAACGGAGTCCCAGTGGTCTTCCCGTTACACTTCCTACTTACTAATTCAGCAGTACATCAATACCGACAATCCAGTGGAGCAGCGAGAAGCTGCCCGATCTCTGTCGCGTAAGCTCAAAGACCAATACAAGATGGATTTGGCAATGTACACAGCCCACTCTCAAGACTATTCGGTGAAGGGGCGAAAAGATCTTAAAAATCCGACCGTCCTTGGCGATGGCGTTTTGCGATTAATTAAGGCGATCGTGGCTCGTAAAGGACAGTACGGCTACAAAAGCTTAGCCAACCTATTTTTAGAGCAGGTCAAAGATCTCAACTATGGCAGCTACAAAAAAAGTCTAATTGAATATCTAACCTACTCGATGCAGCAACCCGAAGTTGTCAAAACGCTGCGACAACATTTGGGACAAAAATTGAGTCACTTGTATGTCGAACATGACAACGACCCCATTGATCCTTCCTTGCAGCTCCGCACCTGTAACCGGGTCATCGACTCATTAATGACAGAGGACCAGCGATCGCCATCACCGTTATTTACCCTACTGCTGTCACAGAGTAGCTCGCTTTTACTGGCAATCCTTTTACTGAAGGTTGTCCTCATTGCCAAAAGCTCACATCATTATTTAGAAGCCCGAATTGCCGATCTCATTCAGTACTATGAGCAATTTCCCCGAGAACAGTGCAACTGGGTGATCAATTTTTTAGAGGTTTTCCAAGTCACTTTTGCGATTCACACCGAAAATATTGAGTACAACCTGATTGCACCCAAACGTGATCCCGTTGATAGCAGTGGCTTTCAGCGCCAGTGGACCACAGAAGAAATCGAAGCCTGCCGAATCTTTTCCAGAATGGTATCGTCGCAAGACCCAGACTTATCAGCCACACCACCTGAGAGTGAGTCTGAGGATACCTAATCAAATTTCGTCCATAAAACTGTCACAATAGAGCTGCCAGTGCCGTTGCCAGTTCGTATCTTATAAATAAGATTGATATGAGAAGGCTGGAGACTGCTTGCCTATGGCCCCCCATACATCCCCCATCTTGCTGCTCCATGGCATCGATGACACGATCGCCATTTTTGACAAAATGAAGGCCTATTTGGGCAGGCTCGGCTGTTCCACTATTCACACCCTCAACCTATCGCCGAATAATGGAGATGCTGGATTAGATTCTCTCGCTGAACAAGTGCGTTACTATATTGAGCAATTTCTACCCGATGCGCCGTTTATAGACATCGTGGGCTTTAGCATGGGCGGCATGGTTGGGCGATATTACGTGCAGCGGTTGGGGGGGCTTCACCGGGTACGGCGCTTTATCACCCTATCTTCTCCCCATAACGGCACTTGGACGGGTTACCTGCGGGCCAACCTTGGAGCTAGCCAAATGCGGCCCAATAGCGCATTCCTTAAAGATCTCAACAGTACGGTGGATGAGCTAAGGCAGATCGAGTTTATTTCGATTTGGACGCCCTATGATTTGATGATCCTGCCCGCCAACAGCTCCCAACTATCGGTGGGCAAGATGGTGCAGCTACCAATTTTGACGCATCCTTTAATGGTGTCCGATGAGCGATCGCTCTCAGCCGTCGCCGGATTACTGATGAATCCAGTTACTGCTGAGCGATCGTCAACAACTGCACACGGGATGTAGTCATAGCTCCTGACACGGCTCCTCGATTGAGTCCAATCATTGCGGCTAGTGGATGGGCTGCAAGTCCGACAAGTCCTATTAGATTGTTTGGTTGTAGGGGTTACGCTGTGGACAATCCAGGGCTATAATGACCAAACGATTGTAAAAAACTCCTTGGAAGCGTGGCTGAGCGGTTGAAAGCGCCTCCCTGCTAAGGAGGTAGGGGGGGTAACCTCCCTCGAGGGTTCGAATCCCTCCGCTTCCGTTCTTTATTGTCGTTTACTCAGCTTTAGCCACCTGAACGGAGGCTATCTATTTTGCGTACAAATAAATCTCTCAAAATCGTAATCACCCTACGCTTCCGTAGCTTGATATTCGCCGTAACCGACATTCCAGACTGTAGCGGCAACGCTTCGCCTAGCTGCTGGGCTTCTAGTTCAATTTCTGCGGGAAATCGATAGAAAGGATTGACTTCGTCTGGGGGCAGTGCATCAGACCCAATGTGAACAACGGTGCCTTCAACATCACCAAACTCGCTAAAGGGGAAAGAGTCGATGCGGACGTCTACCTTGAGTTCATCGTCTTGGTCAAACTGTTGGGTTACAAAGCCAATGTCGCTGTTGGTGATAAAGACCCGAGCCACTAGGGTATCGTTGGGAACGATTTCTAAAATTGGCTCCGTAGCATTGGCCACGTAGCCAGGCTGATTGGCTTGCAGGTTAAACACTTGACCATCAAGAGGGGCCCGCAGTTCTTGATTTTCGAGGGCAAAGCGCAGTTGGCTGATTTGGCCTTCAATTTCTTCGAGTTGTTTTTCGTTATCAACAACAACTTTGGTTAACTGGCTATCAATATTGGCTATTTGGTTGTCGTTGGCCGCAATGCGCTCTAGCAGTTCTTCACTGGACACCACTGAAGTGCGACGCAGTTCTTCCCGCGCTTGATCAATGGCTAGCCTGAGGCGCTGCTGCTCTTCTCGCAGGCTCGAGACCTCTGTTTGGCGGTTATTGACTTCCTGTTGTTGTCGCAGTCCCTGTAGCTCCGAGATGCCCCCTTGTTCCAGTAGAGGCTCAATGCGACCGTAAATTTCTTGCTCTACGCTCAAAGCTTGGACCGCATTGGCAAGTTGTGTATTCACCTGATCAAGCTGTTTGCTGAGCTGCTCGATTTCGAGTTGATTGATGGCGATTTGCGAGCTGATGTCTCCCAGAGAGGTCTCGACCCGCTCTCGCTGCCGAGGAGAAAGGCCCGTCGCATCAATATCGCCTCGGAGAATCGCTCGATAGAGTTCGTTTTCTTCGATCAGTGCAACTCGGTTGCTCGTGAGCCGCGTCACCTCAGGGGAAACGCCCAGGGGCGCTCCCTCGGGGTCAGGGGACGGACTCAATTGGGAGCGATAATATTGGTTTTCTTCAATTAGGCTTTCCTGGACATCCTCCAGCGACTTAAGCTGAGCTTGGGTCGCCTTGGGATCAAGCTTGACGAGGACATCCCCCTGCTCGACCTGCTCGCCTTCATTTACCAAGATCTCATCAACAACACCGCCCACCGGTGCCTGTACCGGCTGCACTACTCCCTGAGGCTCTAGCTTGCCCTGGGCCGGAATCGCATCTTCGATTTTGGCAAGGCAGGCCCAAGTCACTGTGCCTACGGTGACGCCCACAATGCCCCAGACAACATAACGGGCCCACCGGGGCGACTGACGGAGAATGACCGGGCGCTCAAACCCTGGACTTGGCGAGGCCGGAGATTTTGGGGATGGAGGCGGGGGCAAGTGGCCATTTTGCGATCGCCCGTTGGGAGTATGGCCGTTTTGCAGTTGACCATTATGAGAAATGCGCGATCCGGGGGGCATAGGTCGTCCTCGCAGTAAATCGAAGCCCTAATAGGGAAAACATCACGGACTGAAACAATTGAGTCAGCGAACCGATTTTACTCAGGGGTATGAATCTGTTGCTGATAAAGGGTGTAATAGCGGCCTCGGAGATCCATGAGTTCGCCATGGGTTCCTTGTTCGACCGCGGCCCCGCGATCCATTACCAGAATAGTGTCGGAATCTTGAATTGTGCTGAGACGGTGAGTAATAAAAAATACCGTACGTCCCGTTGACCATTCTTTGAGGTTGTTGCACACCTGCTTTTCGGTGTCATAGTCCAGGGCACTAGTGGCCTCATCTAGAATCAACAGACGAGGATTATGCAAAATCGTGCGGGCGATCGCGATCCGCTGTCGCTGCCCTCCCGATAGAGAGGAACCGCGCTCACCAACTCGGGTGTTATATCCCAGCGGCAAATCCATAATAAACTCATGGGCACAAGCAATTTTAGCGGCCCAAATAATGGCTTCCGTATCGGCCTCTGGCCGCGTTAAGGAGATATTGTCCTGAATGGTACCTTCAAACAGCAGACTGTCTTGGGGGACAATTCCGACCTGCTGCCGCAGCGAATAGAGCTCCACTTTACCGATGTCGTATTTGTCAATCAAGATGCGCCCGGACTCAATTTCATAGAGCCGTGGTAGCAGCTTCATCAGGGTGCTTTTGCCAGAACCGCTTTGCCCCACAATACCCACAAACTCGCCAGCGGGAAACTCGAGATTGATGTTGACCAATTGCAACGGTCCCGATGGCGCAAATCGAAAAGCAACGTTTTCGTATCGCACCGTGCCCTGAATATCGGGCATCTGAATCTGGTTACGTCCCTGCTCCTCAGCCTCACAGGGATGATCCAAAATATCGCTCAAACGCTCCAATGACAGGGCAGTCTCTTGGAAGTTTTGCCAAAGCTGAGCTAGACGCAAAATCGGCGCAGTCACATAGCCCGAAATAATCCGGAAAGCAATCAGCTGACCCAGACTCAGTTCGCCCTGCAAAACGAGGTAAGCGCCTACCCACAACACCAAAAGCGCCGACAGCTTATTCAAAAAGTTGCTAGCTGCACCCGCCGTGGTTGACGTAAGCACGGTGTTAAAGCCGGCACTGACATAACTGGCATAGCGTTCTTGCCACTGCCAGCGGGTGCGTAGCTCGATGTTTTGGGCCTTGACGGTTTGAATGCCCGACAGTGCCTCCACCAAATAAGACTGAGTCGAGGCATTGCGCTCGGCTTTGAGTCGTAGCTGCCGTCGCACAATGGGAGCGACTAGCACGGTCAAAAAGACAAACAGCGGAATCGTCGCGAGGGCAACCAGCGTCAACAGCCAACTGTAGATGAACATCACCACGATGTAGAGTACCGAGAAGACGGCGTCTAACACCACGGTGAGGGCAGTACCGGTAAGAAACTTGCGGATATTCTCCAGTTCATTTACCCGGCTGGAGAGCTCGCCGACGGGGCGCTTATCGAAATAACGCAGCGGTAGTCTCAATAAGTGATCGATGATTTCGGTCCCCAGTGCCATGTCGATCCGGTTCGTGGTATCGACAAACAGGTAGGTCCGCAGGGCGGTGAGCACCGCCTCAAAGATAGCGATAATCAGCAGAAAAACGCCCAAAACCTGCAGCGTATCAGTGCTGTTTTGCACAATCACCTTGTCGATGATGACCTGCACCATCAAGGGATTGGCCAACCCAAAAAGCTGCACGAAGAAGGAGGCAATCAGAACCTCGACCAGCACCCAGCGATACTTTTTTAGCGAGGGGATAAACCAGCTGAGGCCAAAGCGCTCCTGTGGCGTCTCTCGGGTTTTTTCCAGCAGTAAGACTTCGCCTTCGTCGCCCCAGGTTTCCTCAAATTCAATCGGCGATCGCTGAATGATCCCCACCTCGGGGACAGCTAAGATCCGCGCCTTAGCATTGGTCTCGTAGAGAATGGCATAGCCCTCTTGCCAGCTAATCAGGGCCGGAGTCGGCAGGCGGCTGATGGCATTGACCGGCACCTTCGTCATTTGCGTACGGAGGCCCATAAACTCGGCAACTTTGCCTGCCAATGGCAACGAGAGTTGCCCTAGCCGAGCGCGCTGGTTGGTCAAAATCCGCCGAATGATATCTCGCCGAAACGGCATACCAAAATGCTGGCTAACCATTTCCATACAGGCCAGCATGCCTTCCACTTCACCCTTACCCCGCACGAACGGATAGTCGGTGCTGATGCTTGCCGGCTCGGGCTCGGGCTCCGGAAGGTGCTCTGGAGCATAGGGAATCGCCCCACGGTCGTCGGTCTCAGTCGGGGTCGCTGCATGGCCATTTTGCGGTGCTGGGGTAGCAGGGGCCAGCATGGGCAAATCTGGTAGCCCCACCAGCCGTGCCCCTTGGGGACTAATAACATCCAGTTCATTACCGGCCCAATCTAGGTTGAGCTGACTGCCCATGGGCTGGTTGATGATGGTGCCGCTGCTGACAAACCAGGTCAGGTCGCCCTTTTGTAGATTGAGGGGACGTTTGCCATAGGGCAAATACTGGACCACGCCGGTTTCGTGCGATCGCTTGGTGAGCTGCACCAAATCACCCACGTCTTGAGCCTGATCATCAATTTGGCGCGCGAGTAGATCAAACACTTCAGCCAGATAGAGGCGATCGCGAATGGCTCTAGCAAACTCCGGATGACTCTCCATCGTTTGTTGAAATGCGGCCATGGAGAACTGGAGGCCGATGACTTCAGAAGAAGCGATAACCGTTTCGCAGGGCTGTCCGCGCAGCATCCCGACCACTCCCAGCAGCGCCCCTTGGCTCAATAACTGCAGCGTCACAGGTTTGTCCGTGCGGGGATCTTCTCCCAACAAGCGAGCTTGCCCCTCAGTAATGAGTACGAGCTGAGGCAGCGCTTCTGGTCGCACAATTGGCTGTCCGATCCGATATCGCAGCAGTTGCCCCCCTTGGGTGAGGCTGGCGATCGCCGTCCCTGGCAGTTGGTCAAACGGGGCAAGTTGAGAGAGTGTGCGCTGCAGCGACTGAGAAGTGGCTGTCATACCCTTGGGATAAATAAGTGTGTGATTAAGATTGGAGCTTTCAACGTTCAAGATTACCCTGGGTCAACCGATTTATAACGAGACCCAAGATTTCACCAAGCCAAGAATAAGCCTGGGATATTAAGCTTTAGCGTTTGACATTTGTTTCATCTATAGCGTTCCCACCTGGGCGATCACCGTGAACCTACGGATAAACCGGAGTAGGTAAATCGCTCGCCCATTTGAGTAGGTCTCTGAGCAAACTCACACCAGTGTAGTGCAAGAGTTTTGACGACTTGGCCAGCATTTATGAATGTTTTCCATATGTGCAACTTTGCGCCCGGACAAGGCTAGCAACTATCACCGAGTTTTCAGTACCTAGCGCATAGCGGTACCACCGTATAGGCCTCAGACCAACCATCATTCCCTGCGGTCGCGGCAAATAACCCGCAATTGTCAAATATCTGTCTAAAGTCGATGTCAGGAGGTATCCTTAGTCGAAAACTTACAGATAATCCAGAGTTTCAATGCTTTAGAGGAGTATTGTCTGGGGTGGAGATTGCCAAATCGAGTCGAGTGATTTTACAAGTCGTTGATAAAACACTGAGTGTGGCCGACCGCGATCGCACAGTGCAGACTTTTTGGGATGATCTCAGTCAGCTTGACCTAACGCCGACAGACCAAATCACCCCGCTTCGCGACCGCAGCCAGGGAAACACCCTCTACGGCTTAGAAGTCAGGATGCCGCGACCAGAATATTTAGAAATTTGGCTGCAGGATATTAGTGATCGCCTTACCACCCAAGGCACCAGCATCCGCCTCACCTGTGAGATAGGCCGACTGCGAGTGCAAATCCAAACCGCTACTGGAGAGGAGTTGCTAGGATTATGCCCCGTCGTTGACACGATTTTACCCGCCCGGCAGGTATTTCAAGCCCGCGCCGCCACCTACGCCATGCGCGAGGGAGAGATATCGCCGGTGGAGCGCGCCAATTTGGACTTGCTGTGCTACCGGTTGAACTTAGACCCAGAAGCGGCCGAGCAGATGATTAACCGGGCCCTCGGCCCCTATCGTGATCGCCAGGCCAAGCTAGATAAATATCGAGAAGTCCTCGACGCCGAGCTTGATCGCCATGCTCCCCCTCTAGACGACACGACTGAAATAGAACTACAGCGACTGCGTGAGTCACTCCATCTCTCTGCCGCTGATGTGGCCCCCATCCACGAAGCTGAAATCACGAAGCGCCAGCCCCCTGAGAATCCCGATCCCGAACCACCGCCCGAGCCCAAAGACAAAACACCTCAACAACATGTGGTCGCTCAGCAAAACCATGCGGAACAGTATCGCCAAGAGTTTGCCAGCGCGATCGCCCATAGCCCTTATCCCAACGAGTTTGACCGCGGTCGGCTGGAGCAGGCCCGGCGGATCTGGGAACTGGATCGAGAACTTATACGCGCGATCGAGCGAGAAACCGTCGACGAACGCTATGGCCCCATTGACTCCGCCCTCCATCTCGACTACACGCGGCTGCGGCATCTGCTCTGGCTCCATCAGTGGGAGGCCGCTGACCAAGAAACCGAAAGACTACTGCTCTCCGCCCTCAGTCAAGACATGCGCCCCCTTACCGATAGCGCCATCTTGCGGCTGCACTGTGTTGATCTACAAACGTTAGACCAGCTGTGGTCAAGCTACAGCCAGGGCAAATTTGGCTTCACAGCTCAGCACCAGGTATATGTGCAACACGATCGCCAGGCGAATGAATTTCTCGCCGCTGTTGAGTGGGCATCTGGTGTTGGCCTTGGCGGTGTCAATCTGCTAACTCGGCGCAAAGCCTATCGGGACCTGCAGTTTAATCTACAAGCACCCCTGGGTCACCTGCCCACTTGGCGCTGGGAAGCTAATAGCCTTGAGGGCGAATATGCCATCAATGAGGAACTAGTCAACGGCGTGTTTGCGCAGTTAGTGGAGCGATGCTTCTCCCATCTCAAGCAACCGCCCAAACCACCGACACCATCTGCCGAGAATGCCACCGAAGCAGGTCAGCCAGAGCCATGATAGAAGCCGAGATCACCACGGGGCTGCAAGAGCTAGAAGACCTACTGTGTCAGGATGAATGGCAAGAGGCTGATGCTGTCACTTTGGAAATATTGCTGGCAGCTTGTAACCGCACCAATGAAGGTTGGCTCAATCAAGAGGCGATCGCGCAACTGCCCTGCGAGATACTGCACCAGATCGATCAGCGCTGGCTACTTTACAGCAGTGGCCGGTTTGGGTTTAGTACCCAACTACAAATCTATCGAGAGATCGCTCGCCGCTCAACCTACGAATTTGGCCGGCAAACGGGCTGGACCATGACCACATGGCCCTTGGCGAGCTTTTTCAACTTTTACGGCTGGCTAACCTTCTCCCTTGAGGCTCCGCCTGGACATTTACCAGCGCTATGGTTTTGGGAGATGTCGTGGCATCGATCTTGGTTAGTGGGCGGATTTGGCAAAGGACGAGGGGCCGGCTTTGGCGACCCGGGCATGTTTGATGCGATGATGCTGCGCCTAGAGCGCTGCCAGCAAATTTGACGGACTATTTTGATCTAAAGCTGACAGGACTTACGCAAGGCAAGCTTGATCCTTCTGGCATGAGTTTGCCTTGCGTAAGTCCTGTACTTGATGGCACAACTGAAGTGACCCGCGGTCACTATGGTTCTTGCGTAAGTCCTGGGTGATTGACTATCGTCTCTATGACCCAGATGGGGATGGTCAGAGCAAACTCGACCATATGGCGGCGATGCTAGAGGCCGTCGTGCATGTCAAGGGGCTGCCCTCTCGCACTGTGCTGATGGACAGTTGGTCTGCCAGTCAAAAGCTGATGGCACAGATTGACCAGTTGGGCAAACTCTACTACTGTCCGCTGAAGCGCAACCGCCGGGTTGACGACAGTGGCGGCACCCAGCCTTACCAGCGAATCGATGAACTGAGGTGGGATAGTGAGGCGCTCGCCCCGGGCAAACGCATTAAAATTCGGGGTTTTCCGAAAGACAAGAAGGTGAAACTGTTCCGGGTCACGGTGTCTTCCTGCCGGACGGAATTTGTCGCTACCAACGACTTAACTCAAAACGCCACAGAGGCTGCACAAGAGGAGTCTGGCGTCCGTTGGAAGATTGAGGCGTTACACCGTGAACTCAAGCAGTTGACTGGGGTGGAGGCTTGTCAGTGCCGCAAAGCCAGGATTCAGCGCAATCACATTGCTTGTGCGTTGCTCGTGTGGACCCGGTTGAAGGCCATCGCTTACCAGAGAGGTCAAACGATTGATCAAATCAAGCATGGCTTGCTAGCCAACTATCTGATGCAACAGCTGAAGCGACCCGCGATCACTATGGTTCTTGCATAAGTCCTGTCTGTCTGAGGTAGCTGTAAGGGGCGTAGGGCGCATGGCCCTAATCCACCTAAAGTTACGTTTTCATAAAGTCCTGTGGACCCGTCTCTAGGTTCAAGGCTTAAATGGGCGCAGAGCGTGGATGTATCGACTGCGACAGCTTGCTCGATTTCAATTACTCCCTTGCCTTGTATCGGATAATTTTTCTGCTTTAGCCCGAGATATTGTTTTTTCAGTGCATCTAGCCGCCATGAAACAGGTTTTTACAAATTCAACTGCGGTGCCAATTTCCCGATTTGCGCCGACTGATGTTAGCTCTGCGATCGCTGTTTCCAACGTCACGGCCCCCCTTCAACGCATTGCAGTAACGATCAATGTCGTCCACACCTTCACTAGCGACCTGAGAATCTCCCTCGTAGCGCCGAGCGGCGAAACCGTTCTCTTGGTGGGTAATGAAGGCGGCAGCGGCGACAATTTCTTTGAGACTACGTTTGATGATGCGGCTGGGGTGGCGATCGTTCAGGGCACCGCCCCCTTTCAAGGCACCTTTCGACCAGAACAACCGCTGACCCCATTGCTCATTGGGGACCCCAACGGGACCTGGACGCTCCAGATTCAAGATCAGGCCTTTTTTGATGGGGGCATGTTGAACCGGTGGTCGCTAGAATTGGTCTTCAACGAAGTGGTAGCGCCGCCGCCACCGACTCAGTTTGCCATTGAGATTCGGTTTTTGGGTGGGCTGACGGCGAGCCAACGCGCCTTGTTTGAGGTGGCGGCCGCCCGCTGGTCTGAGATTATCATTGGGGATTTGCCCTCGGGGGTTGTCAATGGAGAAACCATTGATGACGTGCTGATTGAAGCTCGAGGTCTTTCCATTGATGGGTCAAGTGGGGTGCTAGGTCGAGCTGGTCCCACGCGCCTGCGTAGCGGTTCGCTGTTGCCTATTACCGGGGTGATGGAATTTGATATCGGCGACTTGTCCCGGTTAGAGGCTGAGGGAGGATTGCTCAACGTGATTATTCTTGAGATGGGGCATGTGCTCGGAATTGGCACTATCTGGCAGTCGCAGAATCTCTTGGTGGGTGCGGGGTCGGCCAATCCTCTCTATGTGGGAAACAACGGTATGCGGGAGTTTGCTGCGCTGATGGGGGAATCAGGGATGACACCAGTGCCGGTGGAAAATACAGGGGGCCAGGGCACCCGAGATGGCCATTGGCGGGAGACAGTCTTTGGCAATGAACTGATGACGGGTTTTTTAAACTTGGGCCTCAATCCGTTGAGTCGGTTGACGGTGGGATCGCTGGAAGATTTGGGCTATGCAGTCAACTACACGGCAGCGGATCCCTATGAGTTGCCGTCGGCGCTGATGCTAGCAGTAATGGGAGTACATACGGCTGGCGACTACGGGCGTCGGCAGTGTCGTATGTGTGATGCCGGGGTTTTAGGGATGACGATGTTACCGAAAGTGGATTGCCACTAGCGGGTATGGGCAAGGCACGCACTAGACACAGCCATCAGCCTAAGTTCAGGATTTTGACAATGGCAACGCCCTGAATTCGCCCGTCGCTGACTATCTCACTCATTGATCAATTAACTGAAAGCTATCGGCTCCAAAGGGCTGGTAAGTTTGCGATCGCAAGTCTCCAGCAGGTACTTATCGCTTTGGACCTAAAACTCATAGGACCATAGTCCTATACAAAATAACGGGCTTTAGTCCCAGATATACAGGGCTTTTGCCTCCCGTTTCTGCCTGGTGTTCTTCCTTCCCTTCGGGACATCACGATTCAGTCAAACAGTGAAATAGGGCTGGGCCGCTAAGTATGCCCTCAGTTTGGTGTGCCCAATCTTCAAGCTGAATGGATTGAACCGTGTCTATCCTCAATATTGGCGGTATAGGCGGCGGTGTTCTAGACAATCGGGGGCTGATCACGACCCGCGCCGACCCGCGTAATGGTACAGTCTATGGCGATGTCACCGCCGACAATCAATCGCACTGTTTGCAGAGACAGCGTTGTTTGTGCGCGAGACTGCGCCCGTTCTTAGCGGTGCGATGATCAACAAGGTCTATTTGTCTGTCCCAAAACCTAAATCATGAAGGTGGTCGAACGGGTAAGCGGATAACGAACTTGGTACCACGATCTGGAAGGGATTGGCAGTAGATGAGGCCGCGATGCTGCTCAACGATAATCTGATAGCTGATTGACATGCCCATACCCGTTCCTTTCCCAATTTCCTTAGTGGTGAAGAAAGGCTCAAAAATTCGGTTCTGAATCTCTTTGGGAATGCCAGGACCATCATCTTCAATCGTTAAAACAGCCCAGTCATCGCCTTCCATAAAGGTTGTGATGGTGATTATTCCCAATGCTTGCTCAGAACGTTGATAGGTGCTGCCACTGCGAAATTCCTCGATCGCATCGATCGCATTAGACAAGATATTCATAAACACCTGGTTGATTTGCCCTGGATAGCACTCCACAGGGGATAAGTCGCCATAGTTTTTAATGATTTGAATAGCAGGATGCTCAGACTTTGTTTTGAGGCGGTATTGCAAAATGAGTAAAGTGCTTTCAATGCCTTCATGTAGGTCAACAGCCTTGCAAGAGCCTTCGTCTGTGCGTGAGAAGTTTCGGAGAGACAGCACGATTTGCCGAATGCGATTAGTTCCTAATTGCATTGAGGCCACAATCTTTGGTAAATCCTCCTTCAGAAAATCCAGATCTAAGTCTTCTATGACTTCAATCAGTTCGTCAGAAGGGTCAGGTAGATTATGCTCATATAAGGCGATCAGCTCTAGCAAATCGTTGGTGTAATTCCGTACATGGGATAGATTGCCATGAATAAAATTGACAGGATTGTTAATTTCGTGGGCAATACCTGCAACTAGCTGGCCTAGGCTCGACATCTTTTCGGCCTGCACTAACCTAGTTTGCGTCTGCTGCAGCTCTGTCATACTCGTTTTTAGGGCGCTAGCTTTCTGACGTAAATCTGCTTCTGACTGCTCAAGAGCTTCAGCCATGCGCTGCCGTTCTTCGACTTCGGCCTGTAAACTTTGGTTGGTCGCCGATAACGCTTGAGTTCGTTCAGCAATTCGCTCTTCTAAGGTGGCGTTAGTTTGCTGGATTGTTTGGAACTGCTGTTCTAGTGACTTAGCCATGCCGATAAAGTTGGCAATTAAGGCATTAATCTCCAAAACATTGCTCTCTGGCCACGTAAATTTCTCTTGCTCTGAAAGTCTGTTCGGTAAGTCAGTTGTGACATGAGCCAACTGGTAAATGGGCTGTGCCAACTGGCGACTGATCAAATAAGAGACGAGGATTGACGCAAACACAATCGCTAAAGTTAAAGAGATTCTCTGAATATAGAAAATCTGCAGCTCATCAAAGTAAGGGGCAGCGGGTGACTCTACCATCAGTGTCCAGCCGGTTTCCTCATTACTAAGAGGAGTGGAGTACACGTAAGCAGATTGTTTCCAGCGGGCAAAGGTAGGCATATCACCCGCAGGGAGCCAATGATATGTATTGGGAGCTAAGAAACGGCTTTCCGCTGCCGGCAAATGGTCAAATGCCTCGGTTTCAGTTAATTCGGGCCGGGTCGTTTGTATAACCTGTGTGTCGTTTAGCAACGTGGCGTGTACTAAATATTCAGGATTGCCGTGATTTATCTTCAGCAGAGTAGAGAAATAATTGAGGCTCGTTTCAATAACGGCTTTCCCTGAAGAAGGATTAGCCGGATCAAGGGGCATACTCTGGACAAACCGGTCTCCTTGGGGACCGTCTAGCAATACCGCCTTCTCAAGCACTGGTAATGTCGTGCTAGGGGGATTGGGTGCACTCGCAATAACAACATTTTGGCCATTGGTTACATAGATGCGATCGCTACCATCAACCGTTCTCTGTAGCAAATTTACGCTCTGCTGTAGCGTTCCCAAAGAAGAATCTTCAACTTGACGAGCAACTTGAGCAACCTCTGCCAAGGTTGTTTGCTGTTGCTGTTGCCAAGACTCTAATTCGGCCATAATCAGTGCCGCATCAGTTTGCAGCTTAGCTGGAATCTGGACTTCAATCTCACTTAGGGCTTCGCGACTACTCAAAATCGTCAGCAGCATCGCTGGCACAAATACAAATGCCACAAAGATATAAGCCAGCGTTTGCTGCATTGACAGTGGCTGACGCACCTGTTGTTTACCCAGGAGCTGGGTAATCGGAATGTGGGCAACGACCAAATCCGCAATCAAAGCGTTGAATAAGCCATTGCAAACTTGCTTGGCAGTGATCAGCAGAGTAGTGGAGGTGGGAATCTGCATCACTTGAGCATAAAACAGCCACACCAAGGGGGCTCCCAGCCCAATCCAATAAACGCTATCCAAGGTAATGAGGTTTAGCCGTCGAAATCGTCGTGCCACACCAACAAAGGCAGCCTCTGCAGCAAAAATGATGATTGCATACGGGTGCCCCCACATCATATAGGTGTAGGTGCTAATCACAATCGCGGCGATGGTACCAGGGATCAGCCCATAAAAGTAAACAATCACGAGGCTGAAGATGCTGCCAAACAGGAAATTGACTCCCAAGAACATTTCAAGGTTGAAGTATGTCCCTATACAGCCAAGAACTACCAAGCTGATAAGCAACAGCCCCGAGGCAAGCGTTAGAGAGGAAAACAGAGGTTTATAAGAGCTGTGGCGATCGCCAGAAAGCAGAGATGGTGGGGTTGAAATGCTCATAAAAAATGCAACTATGCGCGCTGTCATTTACAACAACTTTTTTGAAGCTGAATCAACGAGAACAATCAAGTTCTTTTTGCGCATGACTGATTTGAGCGTCATAACAGTAATGCGTGATAAAGCTGTATGGAGGGCTTCTAGGGAGGGCAGCTATAGAGTACCCATCCCGATTAATTGATACCACAAGAAGCATCTGCTACTGAGAGTAGGTATCGCAATCCGTAGAAGGGTCAGGTCGATTAGAGTGGATGAAAGTTTGCAGAAATATTGATGCCTGTTCCCTATCGTCTTGACCTACGCTAAAAAGCGATCGCCGTGATTGAAGCGGGGCACTCCAACATATGTCGAATGACTGTAGATATATCTGGCGTAGAGGCCGCAGCCTCTCAGTAAGCCACCCTAGATGGAAGTTGGGTGATTCTTAAGGCATTGCAATCTTGCTTGATGCCCTCAATTTCTGCGATCGCTCCTACACGGCCAGCATCATGCTAACGCCATAGGTAGTGATATTTAGTAAAGGACAGAGGAAATAGCAGGATGGGCAGACTTAATGAGCCGCTCCCTGATCAAGCGATTGTATTCGTGAATGAACATCCAAATCGCACCCATATGATTCTCTAGTTTCTTGGAGAACGACA
>JBHJHA010000044.1:0-13921 GCA_050331235.1 Leptolyngbyaceae cyanobacterium | reverse complement strand
ACTGCCGTTAATACTTTAATCAGTGCTAACCGCCCGGCCAAAACCAGCCTCTGAATATTTAACTGGCAGATTTCCTAAGTCTTGGCAATGATCTGCTTCAGAGTTGTCCAGTGAGTCCATTGATGGACAATTATTGGTCAGCAGCGTTATCTTAACCCCTTAAAAAGATATTTAGCTTTTTAGCACGTCTGACAGTACGCGCAATAAATGCAGTCTTACTGCTGCTATAGTCCTATTTCGCAACTCTCAAGCAACAGGATTGATAAAATTAGCGTTCTGAAGAAGCTGATAGCCAAATCCGAGCATTGAGCGGAGGGTGCTGCCTACTCGCAATCCGATTCAAGTAAGCTTGCTATGCACTTTACCAAGTAAGGCTTTTCGTTGCCGACTGACATCTATTACCCAGAGATAAATGATTTTGTACGATGTGCATCGCTTAACAATGGAAATTGCTCATCAGTTGGATACTACGAGATCGCCAAGATGAGCAGACTTTGATGTTTAACGGGGTTCTTCAACTCTAGCTATTTACCGCTCGCTGTTTAAAGATATTAAATTTACAGATAGCTCATATCTACCGATAGCCTAGGTTAGTTAATAGCTTTAAAACCAAGAAATTGAGAGTGCTTCTAAATCTTGTCCTAAATTACACAATTACTAATACAATTAGGATGTTCGTAATTTGAGTGAATGAATATAATGCAGTTAGTTCACTCACAAATGGTAGACAGGTGTTTTAGGCTAGAAAGATGATGGTTCTACATTTGGTTCTATAGTTAATTCTCTAAACCCTGGAATTATCGCTAATTGCGAAACGCCTTATACCTTTTGGCAAAGACTGTAATGGAGAGGTTCCCGCACCGATGGCAAGCACAAAAACTGATGCACTCACGGGTAAGGCCCTATTGCAAAAAGTCAAAGATTTGTCTCATTTGACTAAACGCGAGAAAGCCCGTGAATGCGGCTACTATACGACCACCAAAGATGGTCAGGTCAGAGTTGACGTCACAGGTTTTTACGACGCACTCTTAGAAGCTCGAGGCATTCAACTTGATCCTGACAAAGGCAAAGATGGTCGTGGTCGTGAGCCGACGTATCGAGTCAGCGTTCACAAAAATGGTCAAATTGTGATTGGTTCTACTTACACCGATGAAATGGGCCTCAAACCTGGGGATGAGTTCGAAATCAAGCTGGGATATAAGCACATTCATTTGATCCAGCTCGATGGAGTGGAGGAAGCCGAGTAGCTACTTTATGAAGGGAGATATCGATATTTTCTAACGCTATCGATATCTCCCTGAAGTGCCATAGGAGCACTGTTGTCGCTAGAGAGATCGTGCTTGACGCTCTTACTTCTTTAAAGGCTTTTGTGCGTCCGCTCTGGGTAGTTTGATCAAAATATAAGCGTTGTCCTGACCGAACATTTGCAGCGGCAGGTTATTTTTATGCCGATTCCTTTGACTACCGAAACACTGAGCTAATATTCGCTTCAGGGCCGGTTGAGGTTCTCATATACCCCCCGTCAGTGGCACCAATACCGAAGAATTGATCTTGTGTAGAACAGATTGATTCAATATTTAACGAAGTCACCGGGCACAGATTCATTTTTCCAGCACAGAGCATAGCAGATATTACGCCTAATTGATGATTGGAGCTGAAATTTAGCTGCTTGCTCTAATTGCTGATGGTGAGTTCTAAGTCTACAAAGTATGGGCAGCGATCTTCCAGCTATGGTCGGCCTTACGCCTAAAGTCAGCATTTGAGGGTTTTGGGCAGGTAAAATTGGTCATGCCGTCCTCAACCTTGAATCGATACGAAATGGGGTTTTGCTACTATCGGATTTTATGCAACCCTGAGGCAATGGCAGCAAATATACGAGTGCTCACCGCAATTTTTTTGTTTTTTTTAGGCTGGATTAGTCTATGGGCTATCGTGATGCTGCCGCTTTTCAAGCGATTTCAGTGGCGACCCTTTCAACCAACGCCGCCTGAGCAAAAACTAGCTTTACTAATGCCGCTTTATGTTTTGGCCCCAGCCGCCATTTTTATCAGCAACCAAATTTCGGGTCAATCATGGCAGCAGCTAGGGCTTATCTGGTCCCTGGCCAATGCCTATGCTTTTGGGCTGGGCTGGGTTATAGCGATCGCCGGACTAGTCTTGGTACTCATCGCCAAAAGTCGCTGCGGGCTGATTAAATTTCAAACTGAATCCGCTCCCACAACTCAAGGGCAAGGATCTTTAAATCAGCTATTAACGATCATTGGCTTAGTGTTAATTGGGATCTGGATTGGCAGTATTGAAGAAATTATTTTTCGCGGTTGGCTACAAACCCAATTGCAATGGGTCTTTGCTCCCGTTTTGGCCCTAGGAATCGGTAGCCTAATGTTTGCCGTGGCGCACCTTATTTGGGATGGCCGGGCCGGACTGTGGCAGCAGCCGGGGCTGTGGCTACTAGGCGCTGTTCTGGTGACGGCTCGCTGGGCCCAAGGGGATGCGATCGCTTTAGCCAGTGGTCTTCACGCCGGTTGGGTTACCGGCCTGGCATATGTTGGAGAGCTTTTGCGGCCTTTGCCGGTAGCGGGCAAGCCCACAGTCCTTACAGGACGCTCGGAGCAACCTCTAACCGACGTCTGGGATTTCAGCTTGCTACTGGGGACGGGATTACTGATCAACACCTTGCCGTTGATCAGTCGGCTCGGCTGAGGGGCGCAGTGTGGCCAGCACAATAGGCGTCAGGGGTTGCCACCGAGTCAAGGGACCAACCGCAGCTGAGCGCGCCATGGCTACCTGCTGATACGCTACGCACCAGTGAGGCCGCTGCTGTTGCCACTGGATTAGCTCGACCGTCGTCTCCAACGTTGCTAGGGCCACTACAATGACCCCGTCAGCGGCTAATTGCCCTGCGCAGGTAGCCAAAATCGTTCCTAGCTGGCCTTGGCTACCCCCAATAAAAACCCGGTGGGGACTGGGGAGATCTTTCAAGGCGGCGGGTGCCTGCCCCGCAATTGTCGTTACATTGGGCGTCTGAAACCGTTGCACATTTTGCTGGATCAGCCCCTGTCCAGCGGGAGTTTTTTCAACGGCCCAGATCTGCGCAGTGGGGACTAACCGAGCAATTTCGATACTAACGCTGCCGGTGCCAGCTCCAATATCCCAAATGATCTGATGGGGCTGCAGTGCCAACTCAGCGAGAATTTGCACCCTGACTTCGCGCTTAGTCATCAAACCAGGGCGATCGCGAAAGCTCAAAAAAGCGCCATCGGGAATACCTAAAAGCGGCAAGTTGGCTAGGTCAACCGCCCCATCGACCCGCTGCAAAATGACGACGTTGAGGGGAGCCACCTCCGTCCGAGGCACCGTCGCCAAGGAATATCGACGAATCCGTTCTGCCGCACCGCCCAAGTTTTCACAGATCCACAGGTCATAGGTTACTGGTAGCTGTAGTGAGCTAATCAAATCAGCAATTGTCGCTGGGGTATGGATGGGATCAGTCAAGATCGCAATTAGCGACTGTCCCTGTTGGACGGCGACGACGAGCGACTGCAGACTGCGACCATGGGCACTGATCAGCGTGGCATTCTGCCACGGTAATTTTGCTCGACTAAAGGCTAACTGTACAGCGCTCACATGGGGGTGAAAGGTGAGCTGATCTGCCGCAATCGCTTGCAAGAGCTGTCGACCCAGGCCAAAAAATAAGGGATCACCAGAGGCCAGTACCACCACCGGTTGGGCATTGGGGAGATCAGCATATTGCTGGAGTCGAGCAGGGAGATTTTCCAGCGGCCAGCGCTCCCCCGCATGGTTCGGAAAATAACTGAGCACGCGAGCGCTGCCCGCTAGAATCTTGGCCTGCTGCACCATCGCCTGCAACTTGGCTGACAACCCTGCAGCTCCGTCTAAACCAATGCCGATAACGTTGATCAAAGTCATGGCTGTGCTTCCCACGCCAAAATCAGCAATGCATTGAGAATAGCTGCTGCCACGGGTGATCCCCCTTTACGACCATCCACCCGAATCTGCGGTACGGGCAACGCGGCGAGACGAGACTTGGCCTCTAATACACCCACAAACCCCACTGGTACACCGATAATTAGCGGCGGGGCGATCATTGTACGGTCAATACAGTCACAGAGCGCCTGCAACGCAGTTGGGGCGTTCCCGATCACATAAATGGCCTCCGGGCAGATCTCCCAAGCCTGGCATAACCCGGTCGCCGTGCGGGTCAGGTCAGGTGCTGCCGTCTCAGCCAAATCAACCGCAGTCCACAGGGGATTTTGAAACGTTCGCCTGAGCAAGCCCTGGCACCCCTGTCGCACCATGCCAACATCCACCACAATGGGCACTTGCGCCTGTAGAGCCGCGAGGCCCGCCGCGATCGCCGTAGATGAAACCTTGAGCCTATCCACAAAATCGAAGTCAGCAGTACTGTGAATGACCCGACGGAGAATGGCATATTCCCCAGGTGAAAACGAGTGAGGACCGATCTCCTGATCGATCAGGGCAAAACTTTGATGCACGATTGGATGCTGATTTAAGGAAGGCATTGCACAGCGGGTAACGAGACTTAAAATCTTAAGGTGTCAGCGTAACGTTGTAAGCAGCTCCTTCGGGACTTCTGTAAAGATGGCTTTGTTTTATTTCTGGGGAGACGACGAATTTCAGATGCAGCAGGCGATCACCCAATTGCGTGAGCAAGCGGTCGATGGCGCTTGGGCGAGCTTCAACTATGACAAAATTTCTGTGGATGAGGCAGACGGTCCCATCACCGCCCTCAATCAGGCCATGACTCCCCCCTTTGGCACGGGCCAGCGTTTTGTTTGGTTAGCTGACACCTCGTTAGGGCAGCGCTGTAGCGAGGTTGTCCGGTTAGAATTTGAGCGCACAGTGCCCAAGCTGCCCAATACCAGCATCTTGTTGCTCAGTAGCCGACAAAAGCCCGACGGACGTGCCAAGTTAACCAAGCTGCTGCAAAAGCATGGCGAAATTCGCGAATTTGCCACCATTCCCCCCTGGAAAAGCGACCAAATCGCCCGACAGATTGAGCAAACCGCGCAGCAAGCAGGTCTCAATCTCACATCCGATGCCGTTGACCTATTGGTAGAAACGGTGGGTAACCAAACTCGTCAGCTCATGCTAGAGCTAGAAAAGCTCTCTCTCTACTGGCGCGATCGCGCTACGCCCATTGACAGCACAGTGGTATCGCAGTTGGTGACAGCCAGTACCCAGAGTAGTCTGCAGCTTGCTGCGGCCATGCGAGAGGGGCAAACCGAGCACGCCCTGGGATTGCTGTCTGATCTACTCAATCGGAACGAAGCGCCCCTCCGGATCGTCTCTACTCTGGTAGGTCAGTTTCGCACTTGGTTGTGGGTCAAAGTCATGGTCGAAAGTGGAGAACGCAATCCACAGGCGATCGCCAAAGCCGCGGAAATCGGTAACCCCAAGCGGATCTATTTTTTGCAAAAAGAAGTGGCAGCGCTCTCTATCAAAAGCTTGCAAATCGTTCTAGAGCATTTGCTAGCCCTAGAAGCAGGCTTGAAGCGCGGTCAAAATCCCACTGCCCTGCTTCAAACTAAGGTGGTCGAAATTTCCTACACGTGCAAAAATTCGTAAATCGAGCAGTGACCCGCTGCTCAAAAGTCCTATTAAAATCCAACTAAGATAGAGTGCCGATTAAACCTTTGTTGTCCATCATTGTTTTTGGTTGAGTCTCAGGCCATGAAAAATTCTTCAGTTAATCGTCAAACCACAGCCTATTACCGCACCCTGAATTTTTTTGCCGTGGGGGCGATGTCTGGCTGGTTGGCCATTGCCGGGCTGCCAACGGTTTCTCCCGCCGGTGTTTCCATGCTGCCGTTGGCGGCGATCGCCCAAACGGATATTTCCAACACCGAGATTTCTCAATATGCCCGTGCCGCCCTGGCAATCGACCAGTACCGCAATACCGCCTACGCTGAAGTCAAAAGCCTCCTGACAGAAGTCAACATGGATATCAGCGAAATCAACGTCGGCTGTACTGATACCCGAGATCTTTCTAACGTGCCTCGTTCAGTCAGGGGCAAGGTTAGCGATATTTTGAGTCGCTACTGTAACCAGTCTCGTCAAGCAGTAGAGGATAATAACTTGACCCCGACTCGGTTTAATGAAATCACGAAAATTCATGAGGAGAACACGACAGTTTATGAGCGCATTCAGCAAGAGCTCATCCGTTTGCAGCAGGACGAGCAATAGATAACGTGAATTCGCAATCAAGCACTCTGACAGCCCTATCGAGCGATTAAGTCTCTCAAGGGAAGATCACCATCGGGTTTGACTCGACCCGAACTGAGACCAAATAAAGTCTGTATCCCTTTGCAGCCCTCCTCCGGCTAAATCTAAAGGGAACAAAGGAGTATGTAGTCTCCATGGATGTATGGCTATGGAGACTGCTCGCTAAAATCGTCAATGCAGTTTAGTCGCCCTGCTCCGATGACAACTCGGCTGAACTGAATGACCAAGACCTCTGAGTAGCTTGGTGCTTCACCACATGCGCACATCATCGGAAGTGCTATATGACGCTCGTTTCTAACCAATCATAAATTTGGTCGAGCTGATGGGTCGTGATCAAACCGTATTGCCACAGCACAATCGGCAGTAGACCTGGCGAGGCAGCAGAACGCCGCAAGCCCAGCGCGATCGCCTCCGCCGGCAGGGCTAGCTCTTGACGCAAAAATTCGATCAATTGGCTTTGCTGACTCATGGTGAGGGCCTGGCCGTTGGGGATCATCGCAACCATTTGCAATAGCTTAGCCACGAATTCAAAATCTGGGTGATTTGCTTATAGAGTTGCAACACAAACGTTACCTTGCGACAAAATCCCATCAGCATCTGCGTCGGTCTGCACCAGTGCCCTGAGGGGATAGCAAATCACTTGAAATTTGGCCATGACAATGGAGCCATGCCCACGAGGTAGGTCTTAGCAAGTCTGGTCGCATCCGATTTGTCGCGTTGAGGTAGGCATAGCCTCAAAGTTGGCGGTCTTAGTCCGGTAAAACGTGGGGCGGGATATCGGTTGCTTCGGCATCGGCAGCCCGCTTAAGGTTTTTGACCCACAGTTCCCCATAGAGTTCTTCCTGGGAAAGTTCTACCTTCGATTGAGCAGACAAGTAGAGCAGCCCCCAAAATACCCCAACCTTTTCATGAATGGCCTCCGCCTCTGGGGAGTCAGAGCCATGATTCTCTTCGGCTGGTCGGTGTTTGGGCCACTCAAACAGCAGTTCCTCAAAGTTAATCCAATTCAGTGTGCCGTCAATTTCATCCCAATATTGATCCAAAAAACCTTCCAAAGCATCGGCAATCTCAGATAGATTTTCTTGGTGGGCAAGTTGCGTGATAGCCCTCACGGCATGGCGCTTTGGCACCGGATTGGCGCGACGGGTACGAGCGCGAGCAGGCTGCTCAGAAATTACCGCTGCGATAGTTTCGAGTTGCTCGATCAGTTCGTTGAGGGTAACTTGACGACGCTCCGGCGGCGGGGCGATCGCGCGCCGATGTAAATGCTGCTCTAAGTTACGTGGCAGCGGCATCTGCATTAAATCGTCTGCCTCCTCGAGAAAGGCATCTGCCTCCAACTCTTCCGGATTTTCCTCAACCTCAGCCCGCACTAACGTATCAGCCTTGAGCAAAACCAGCATCGACGCATACAGAAAAGCTTTGCCAGACTCGGACAGACTCGCCTCATAGGGCGATCGCCCAGCCTCCGGCAAAGCTACGGGGTCCGTTTTCAGCGTCTTGAGAAAACGGTCAATCACGTCGATAACTTTGACGTCCCAAGGATCGATTTCACCTTGCTCAGCCAAATCAATTAAAAAGGCAATTGCGCTTTGGGCAAGGGAAACGGCCATACTACATTTTTACCCTGCATATGCTTCGGTTGACTCCGATTCACCATCGCCATTTTTAGAAGCTGGCAGCATCGGCTGTTGGTCTTCCAACTCCGCCCGATACCGTACGACGTCCCGCTCTAATTCTTGAATACGAACTTCGCGTTGGGCAATTTGCTTGCCTGAGCCCAAGTAGCCCTGTACCTGTACCCAAACGCTAAACACCCAAGCCAAAACAGCGCCAATCCCCATGGCGACAATCAACTCCACGCAGAGGGGGGCTTCTAAATCAACCCCTTGCACCACATGGATGACTGTAGGATCTGTATTTTCGATGCCAAATAAAACCAGCGCGAGAGAAATAACGAAAATAACGACAAAGTTGATCTGTCGCATAGTGCTGACTCCTAACGTCGTCGAGACAAGGTTCGGTTTAATTTAACCACCATCCATCGGCAAACGGTAGGAAAATTCGCCCATAGGATTTGCCTACCCACTATAGACCGCAATAATAGATGTCGGCAGTCAGCCAGCAAAAACACTTAGCTGTTGGCTACTCAACCTTTGTCGGTGGTGTTGATGGTGTTTGATAAGGCAGCGGAATGTACTGTACCGAGGGACGTCCCGTCATAGGCTGTGGGTAAAGCTCCATCAAGTTATAAATTTCCCTCGGAAGGCCGACCGTCACCGGTAATCCTAACGACTCAGCTTCTTCTACCGTAATGGGATAGTCATGGGTGACTTGGCCCGTTGTCAGACGGTCAATAATCGCGTCAATTTTATGGGGTTCAACTTTTTGTTCGGGCACAGTGTCTTCTAGGAGGGCTCGGACAAAGCTTTTGACTTGGGCGATCGCCTTGCGGGCCACATCGGCTGTCACCAATGTTTGGTCGTCAATTTTATCAATGGGCTTTTCTTCTAAGACTTTCAATACACTGGCAGCAGCTACATTGCCCAGTTGGGGATCTACCGGCCCCAAAACAGCATTCTCATCCATCACAATTTCGTCTGCGGCCATAGCCAACATCGTGCCGCCGCTCATGGCATAGTGCGGTACGAACACGGTCACTTTAGAACGATGGCGAATTAAGGCTCGAGCAATTTGTTCCGTAGCGAGCACCAACCCGCCAGGGGTATGCAAAATCAAGTCAATAGGGGTCTCCGGTGGCGTCAGACGAATCGCTCGTAAGATCTGTTCTGAGTCTTCGATGTTGATGAATTTAGAAATCGGGATGCCCAGTAGGCTAATCGACTCTTGACGGTGAATCATCAAGATTGCTCGGCTACCGCGTTGCTGCTCAAAGGTTCTGAGTGAGGTCAACCGTTTATTTGCCACGATTCGTTTCTGAAATAGGGGCTGAATAGAAGAGACGATCAAGAACACAAAAAACAGATTAAAAAACAGCACGAGACCTCCCTTTGGCAGACGTTTTTAGACTTTATTCCATCATCCCCTGTGATGTGTCGTTTCATGCCTATCTAAATCATTAAAATATTGACCGATAAACCTGATACCCTACCCGTAGCCGGAGACGGCTGAGCAAATGCAGTCATCTTGGAGCGACGCCGACATGTCAGCTGTCAGAAACTGGGCCCTCCTTGATTTGCTGCCTGACAACCTACAGGAACTTCAGAAACCCAGTTCGATTCCTGTCGAAAAGCCGCAAAAAAAATCCCTGAAAATACAGTCAAGTATTACAGGGAGAGTGCCATATTCATTTTTTTCTAAATGTCACTCCCATTGCATGCACCGAGATATCAGGTCAACGGTATTCGGGAGTATTAGCAAAGCTAAATGACGGCAAAAAACTCAAAGGTAATTTTAAACCGCTTTATATGATTGGATAGCCTAAGCTCAATAGGTTGGATAGCTAAATTGAGCAACCGACAGTAAGAAGTTTGTCTAGCCTATCAGCATCAAAGTTTCCAAGTAGTCCTGAGAGTCTAGGCTAAGCTGTGTCTGCTCGGCAGGTGAAAAGAATATTGACGTAGCCAAGCTGAGTAAGGAGAGAACGATCGCCCCCACCATAAATCCAACGATTTTGTCTTGTCCTAGTTGCGTTGCCTTATGTAGCTCTAGCGCTTGTACTTTGTCTTTGAGCAATCGAATCTCTTGTTGTTGTTGTTCAATCCGATATTGCTGTAAATGTACCTCTGCCTGCATGTTTTGGTAAAGCGCTGCCAGAGATTCGTGGCTACCAGATACACCAGAACTAATAGAAGAAGGAGTTGATGAAGTTGTCAACATGTTCATTTGTAGATGTCCCGTTCGATATCTACATCCTAGGAAAATGTCATATCAAAAAAATCGGAAAACTTGACCAATTTATCGATTCATCTACATCAATATCCTTTTCAGTAGTGGTAATACCCCTCAATGAGGTCAGTACTGAGGGTAAAGGGAACCGAGCAAACCCAATATTCAGCATAAACCCAAGTAAGTTAACGCAAAACGATAAAAATCGCAGTGCATATGTATTTATTATTGCTTAAATATCGTCGTTGAATCTTCAGTTGGGATTACCTTCAGGAAGGAAAAGGCTCTGCTGCCGGGCCTTTATCCTATTCTCTGTTCGGTTCAGGCTCTTTACAACTCAGCCTAGTAGATAATACTGAATTAAACAAAAATCGTCTGTCGGAAAATACGGAATCTGCGTATCAGTAGAATTATGTAATAGCTCTTTTAAGAAACTTATGTAGCGGAGCTAGGACCGAATCACAGCGATGAAGATGGCCTTGCACCGTAGGTCTATTGGCGGCAGCAGATCAGGCGATGGCCAGCCTAGACATGTACGAGTTTCCCCACATCCTGGTCGCAGGGGCGTCGGCTTCAGTTTCGGCCATCCATCCGTAGCCAACCTGTGAGCAACTCTAGCTTCGTCAAAGAGCCATTAACCTGAAACAGCTTTATCCAACTTCACGCCGCTCCAACCTTTTCCGGAAATGGACGCAACATTAATTTTAGAGATTAGAATCTGGGCTTAGAAATGTGGTGTGACAGCGATCGCGTCGGCAAGCCCACCGAATGGCAGAAAATAAAGGCAAGCTAAAGAAAATTCCAGCTTGCCCAGCCATATCTACGCACCACTAGACGCCGCGATGCTGGCAGAGACCCGGAGTAGGCGATCGCCATGCCAGCATGCTCGACGGGAGAGCCTAATGGTAAATCCCAAATTTACTGCTCTTGCATGAGCCGTAGGTAATTTTGGCGAAGTTGAATATGGTTTTCGGTGATGCGCTCTGAAAGGTGTTTTTCAACTTGACAAAGTTCTTGCCAAAAGTTGACTGAGCGCTGGGTGGTCACGTACTCACGCCAGAGCAGCTGTAACATCGATGCCATTTGAGGATTTTCGGCCCTCACCGCTTCAAGCAGCTCATGAAAAGCAGCGTGAGCTGCTTCGGCAGTTGCTTCGTTATGAGCTAGGCCAATAGCGGTTTCCAGAGTTTTTACGGGAGATTCTGATAAAGACGTATTCATGGGGGCAATTTACTCTCGACAACAGAAATCAAGCAGCATCGATAAAATGCTTGATAGCTTCTTATACAATCGTTAACAGAGTATACAGACTGATATTTTTCTTCGCTATGGGCAAGAACCGTATTCTTTCCGGCATCCAACCGACGGGCAACCTGCATCTGGGCAACTATCTAGGGGCCATTCGCAACTGGGTCACGCTGCAGGAGGAATATGACAGCTTCTTGTTTATGGCCGATCTGCACGCGATTACAGTGCCCCATAATCCACAAAATCTAGCGGAAGACACGTTTAAGGTAGCGGCGACTTACCTAGCCTGCGGCATCGATCCTCAGAAGTCCACGGTGTTTGTGCAGTCCCACATTTCTGCCCACAGCGAGTTGGCTTGGTTATTCAACTGCGTGACTCCCCTAAACTGGTTGGAGCGAATGATCCAGTTCAAAGAGAAGGCGGTAAAGCAGGGCGAAAACGTCACGGTGGGATTGTTTGACTATCCGGTGCTACAAGCAGCAGACATTTTGCTTTATGAGCCTGATTTAGTGCCCGTAGGTGAAGATCAAAAGCAACATGTGGAACTGACCCGCGACATTGTTAATCGCTTTAACTTTCAGTACGGCAGTGAAGAAGACCCCATCATCAAAGTCCCTGAGCCGATGATTCAGAAGGCGGGGGCCCGGGTTATGAGCTTGACTGATGGCACTAAGAAGATGTCGAAGTCTGACCCTTCAGAAATGAGCCGCATCGACCTAATCGATCCACCTGAGGTTATCCAAAAGAAAATCAAGCGCTGTAAGAGCGATCCAGTTCGCGGTTTAGAGTTTGACAATCCTGAAAGGCCGGAGTGCAATAACCTACTCACGCTCTACATGCTGTTGTCAGGGCAATCGAAAGCAGCCGTCGCCCAAGAATGCGCTGATATGGGTTGGGGCCAGTTTAAGCCGTTGCTAGCTGACACCATGGTGGAAGCGCTAAAGCCCATTCAAGAGAAGTACCAAGGCCTAATGGCCGATCGCGCCTATTTGGACTCGATTTTGCGCAGCGGTCGAGAAAAGGCCGAAGCGATCGCCCTAGCGACCTTGAGTAAAGCCAAAACCGCCCTAGGATATTCTCGTCCCCTTTGATCCCAGCCGTGTCTATCTACATTCTTGACCGGGAATCGCAAGATATACTGACAAGACTCACTGTCCTTTGTTGTTGCATGAAATTTAATGGCTGTGTCTGACGTCCGCTTTTCTGCTTCTGGTTTTGAGTCGCAGCTGCAAAGAGCTGCCCATGCTGGTGAGTTTTTGATCACAGCGGAAGTGATGCCGCCCAAAGGGGGCGACATCAGCCATATGGTGCAAATGGCTCAGCAACTGCGTGGGCGCGTACATGCGGTCAATATCACTGATGGGAGTCGGGCGGTGATGCGGATGTCGTCTTTGGCGGCGGCGGCGGTGCTCCAGCAGCGAGGCATTGAACCTATTTGCCAAATGGCCTGTCGCGATCGCAATCGGATTGCCCTGCAGGCAGACCTGCTGGGTGCTCATGCCTTGGGTATTCGCAATATTTTGGCGTTGACTGGGGACCCCGTTAAGGCGGGTGATCAGCCGGAAGCACGGTCAGTGTTCGACCTAGAGTCCGTGCGTCTGCTCAAACTCATTCGCCAGCTCAATCATGGTTTTGATGCCTGCGATCGCCCTTTGCCCGATCAACCAACTCAACTCTTTGCCGGGGCCGCGATTGACCCCCAATGTCGAAGCTGGTCGGGCTTGCAGCGACGATTTGCGAAGAAAGTTGAAGCGGGAGCCCAGTTTTTTCAGAGCCAGCTCATTGACGATTTTGACCGCCTTAGCAAGTTCATGGACCAAATTGCCATTGGCAGCGATCGTCCTGTGCTGGCTGGCATCTTTTTACTGAAGTCAGCCAAAAATGCTCGATTTATTAATCGCAACGTGCCTGGAGTCACGATTCCTGAGCACATCATTCAGCGCTTAGATCAGGCCCCAGATCCTCTGCAAGCAGGCGTGAAAATCGCAGCAGAGCAGGTTAAGTCAGCGCAAGACTTGTGCCAGGGGGTGCATATGATGGCCATTCGTCGGGAAGATTTGATTCCGCAGATTTTGGATTTGGCTGGCATCACTCCTTTGCATCATGTGTCACCTTCTGCGGCGAGAGGAGCTGCCAGCGTCAACTCTTGAGCAGGGACGGTCGAAAGGTGTCGAGTGAAAGGGATAAGGAGGGCCTTACCACAAACGTTGCAGCAGCCCAAGTGTTTAATACTTGACTGCATCTTACGCTAAACCGATTCGGTCGCTTTGAGCAAAGGAAATCTGGACAAGTCAAAATTCGCTTCCTGAAACGGCCGGTTCATCAGCCAACAGAATGGGAGGATACGGGATGAAGAACCTCTCCAGCAGGAGCAATTGAAGTGGAATAGCTACGCGTTCAATCACACATATGAAGATAGACTAGTACCGCATGGCGGAAATGCAGATACCCTTAAGGAGTCAGTTTTAGAGGCCTGAGTCTGATGCCTGGTCGCGCCCTGCCCGCCCTCATTGTGAGCGAAACCGAACGCCATGAACTCGAGCAGTTGGTGAAGCGA
>JBHJHA010000043.1:0-21319 GCA_050331235.1 Leptolyngbyaceae cyanobacterium | reverse complement strand
CAGCCCGTTCAATTTCCTGGTCAATACTCTGGCGGCCTTGGTGGCTTATACCTATCAAGAGAAGAAACCCGCCTTAGACCTAGAGTTCAAAGGCTTGTCGGCGCTCCCTGAAGCCATCTTTTAACTCGTCGAACTGACGTTGGCAATGCCCCCTGCACCCAGCGATCGCCCTCGGTGAGGGCTGGATATCCTTGGGGAAGATGAAACAGCCGCCCCTTAACATAAGCCATCTGGGACTCTATGACCCAGGGCTGACAATATCGGGCAAAGGCTACCTCGCTGGGCTTTAAGGTGCCATAAACAAAGATTTTGAGCATCGTAGGTGGCGGTTGGCTTCATCGTCGTTGGCTTAGGAGAACACTTGCCACGCCTGGCTGCTAGCGTCCATGGTGCGGCTAGGGATGTTTAATACTACGGGGAAGTTGACTGACTATGGGCAGATCTATCGCCGCTCGAGGATTCACGTCACAGATTAATAAACTGTTTTTGGGCTAGTCTGTAGCCAGTTTTCCTTTTGCCATGGCTAAAAGATCTATGGTTCGTTCTGTCCGTTTTGCCATCGTTAGCGATCCGCATATTGCGCTCCCCCAGACCATTGCCTACACGCCCCAGCGATTTCATTTAGTGGAGGTCAGCATTCCGGCGATAGAGCAAATTTTGCGATCGCTAGAGACTCAACCGCTAGATTTTTTGTTGCTACCAGGGGATCTGACCCAACATGGGGAACGGGAAAACCATGAATGGTTGGCACAGCGGTTGCGGCAACTGCCCTTTCCGGCCTATGTTGTGCCCGGCAACCACGACATCATTCACCCTGAGCGCCAAGGGCACACCATCGGCCTCGCTGAGTTTCCTCGGATCTATCAAGGTTTGGGCTACGAGGGCGATCGCCTCTACTACCATCAACCCCTCGTGCCAGGTCTGCATCTGATTGGGCTCAACACCATTGCCTTTGATGCAGCAGGAAAGCAGCTCTACTCCGGCTTTGTCGATGCTGAACAGCTCGCGTGGTTGACCGCCAAGTTGGAGGCTTTGCGAGATGACTGGGTGATGGTGGCGATTCACCACAATGTGCTGGAGCATCTGCCAGGACAATCTCAGCATCCAATGGGGCGGCGCTACATCACGCAAAACCGCGACGACTTGATCCAACGACTTCGCCAAGGGCGGGTCAATCTACTCTTTACCGGGCACTTGCATGTGCAAGACATTGCTCAGTTGGACGACCTATGGGAAATTACCACTGGGTCTTTGGTCAGTTATCCCCATCCTTACCGCATCTTGACGCTAACGACCCAGGCCTCGGGGCACCGACAGCTCCGGGTCGAGAGCCATCGGGTACGGTCAGTCCCTGGCTGGCCGGATTTGCAAACCGCTTCCCGGCAATGGATGAGCGATCGCTCTCAACAGTTCATGACGAAGTTTCTTGCCTCGCCGCCATTCAACTTATCCCCAGCCGAAGCGGCGCGCTATGCCCCTGCATTCAAAGAGTTTTGGGCTACGGTATCAGCCGGTGACGGTCAGTTTGATTACGGGCAGGTACCACAAGCCATTAATCAAGTGTTGAAAACGTTTGGCGCAGTGGATGCCGCCGGTCAATACTGCCCTATCGATAACACCGCGACCCTGGAGTTTGCAACGCCATCACTACCGGTGGGGACCTGCAGTTAGTCGCAGACTCAATCGGGCGATCGCTGGATGCGAATCACGTAATCCAAGCTAGTTTTGGCAATTTGCCCTAATTTCATGACCCCTGAGACGGGGGCAGCATTTTGCGGATGGGCAGCGGCAGCTAAGGGAATGTGGCGATCGGCGACGGCCAGTCCGTGGGTGGGGTCAAAGCCACGCCATCCGCCCCCAGGAATGTAAACCTCTGGCCAGGCATGGAGTTCCCGATGGGGTTGGGCTTCGTCGCCTTCCTGGTAGCCACTGACAAAACGCGCGGCTAGCCCCACAGCCTGACACGCCTCCACAAACAGCATGGCAAAGTCGCGACAGGAGCCCGCTTTTTGGCGCATAGTTAAGCTGGGCGGTTGCGGCGCGCCTTCGGGGCGATGATGATATTCAAACTCCTCATACAGGGTCTGAGTCAGCTGTGATAAAAACAACCCGACGTTGCCTTGCACGTAGCTCAGCAAAGACTGGGCAAATTCAACGACAGGGGGGCTAAAGCTTGCCGCTAAGGTGGGCCGCAGATAAGGCGCTAAATGCCCAGCGAGGCTCTGGGGATAGTCCACCGGAGCCGCGATCGCCCAAGGCTCACTCAAGTAGTTATAAGGATTGACGCGAAAGGTCTGGACCTCAGCGGTAGTCTCGATGATCAGTTTCGAGGTCCAGTCATCACTAAACCAAAGGGATAGACAGGCATTGCCTTCGGCATCGAGATGATCAGATTGCGTTCCCGGGGGGGGCTGGATGTTGATAGCAAAGGCCTGCAAATGCTGGCTACCGTCGCTGCGGGGCCGCAACCGCAAGTGGTGAACCCCCAGCCGCACCGGCTGATCGTAACGATAAACCGTCTTATGGGAAATGTGATAGCGCAAGGGTCGTACCAATTAGCTGGCGATGGGAACGGCCATGAAGTCTTGGTAGATATGCTCTCCCACCGTGTTTAACCGAGTTTGCAACTGGTCGAGAAACTCATGCAAACCCGTATCAAAGACTTCTTCCAGAGTCATATACTCTAATTCTGACCGCAGCCGTCCCAGGGTGCGCTCACTATTGTTACACCAACTGCCGATCGCCGTACCCGTAATTTGATGGAGCGATCGCTCCGCTTGCAACAAACAAAACTGGATTGACCGGGGAAACTCGGCATCGAGAATCAGAAAGCGGGTGATCCCCTCAGGCGTCACCCGTCGCTGACGCTTGCGATACATCTCATAGGCGCTGGCCGACTTGAGCAACGCAATCCACTGGAGCTCGTCTAACGGCGTGCCCACGTCAGTGACCGATGGCAGCAGGATGAAGTATTTCACATCGAGAATCCGCGCCGTTTTATCCGCGCGCTCGAGCAACCGCCCTAACCGGCCAAAGTGCCAGCCTTCGTTGTGGGACATGGTGGCATCGGTCACCCCAGCAAACAGATGGCTGGCCATTTTGACTTCCGGGTAAAAACTATACAATCGTTCCGCCGAAATTTCCGCAGTGGCTGTCTCTTTAACCCAAAGATAAAAGGCATTGACCTGTTCCCACATTTCAGAGGAAATCGTCTCGCGAACGGAACGAGCATTTTCGCGAGCTGCCTTGACACAAGACAAAATGGAGTTGGGATATGCACTGTCAAAGGTCAAAAACCGCAAAACATTTTCTGAATTGGCATGACCGTAGCGAGACTCGAACAGGGCTTTATCCCCAGTGGTAGTCACTAAGGGCTGCCACTGTTGGGCAACGCCCGCTTGGGGCGCATCGAGCAACAAATTCAAGTTGACCTCGACAAAACGGGCGACATTTTCCGCCCGCTCGACGTAGCGATTCATCCAATAAATCGAGTCGGCAACTCGGCTTAGCATGTCTCCTCCTTGACTACCCACGTATCTTTGCTGCCGCCCCCTTGGGACGAATTGACGACTAATGACCCCCGCCGGAGGGCGACTCGGGTCAGCCCGCCAGGGTTCACGTAAATTTCGCGGCCGTACAAAATAAAAGGACGCAGATCAACATGACAGCCCTCAAATTGGCCGTCAATTAACGTCGGGACCCGAGACAGACTCAGAGTGGGTTGAGCAATATAGTTACGCGGATCGGCCTGAATTTTTTCGGCAAAAGCGGTGCGTTCCTCATCGGTGGCATGGGGCCCCATGAGCATGCCGTAGCCGCCTGAAGCGTTGGTTGCTTTGACCACAAGCTGATCGAGATGGGCCAGCACATGCTCCCGCTGTTGGGCATCTTCGCAAAGATAGGTGGGCACGTTGGGCAAGATTTGCTCTTCGTCTAAGTAATAGCGGATCATCTCGGGCACGTAGGCGTAAATCATCTTATCGTCGGCGACGCCGGTGCCGGGCGCATTGGCGATCGCCACCCGACCATTACGATAGACCTCCATTAGCCCCGGCACCCCCAACATCGAATCGGGTCGAAACGCCTGCGGATCGAGAAAGTCATCATCAATCCGGCGATAAATGACATCCACTCGGCGCAGTCCTTTAGTGGTTCGCATCTGCAAATAGCCATCGGCGACCACCAAATCGCGGCCTTCCACAAGCTCCGTACCCATTTGCTGCGCCAAAAAGGAATGCTCAAAATAAGCCGAGTTATGAATACCGGGGCTCAGCACCACCACACAAGGATCGGAGAGATTATCCGGCGCGAGGTGGAGCAGGGTTTCCAAAAGCTGGCTAGCATAGTCATCGACGGGTTGGATGTCGAGGGCATCAAAAAAGGTAGGAAAGGAACTCTTCATCACGCGCCGGTTTTCCAACACATAGGAAACACCCGATGGACAGCGGAGATTATCTTCTAACACGTACCAGCGGCCATCACGGTCTTTTACCAAATCGGTGCCGGTGATATGACACCAGATCGATTGGGGTGGCTGCAAACCCATACAGGCCGGCAAAAAGCCCGGCGCAGACTCGATCGCCGCCCGAGAAATGACCTGATCTTTAATAATCTTCTGATCGTTATAAATATCGTGGATAAAGCAGTTGAGCGCTGCAATGCGTTGCTTGAGACCACTTTCGAGCCACTTCCATTCCTGATAGGGCACAAACCGGGGAATCACATCAAACGGAAAAATCCGCTCGGTGCCCTGGTTATCGCTGTAAACGTTAAACGTCACCCCCATCTTAAACAGCATATTTTGCGCTGCTTCCTGACGACGCTGTAGCTCCTCGACAGATAGCGATTTGATGCGCTTTACAAGCTCGGCCGCAGCAGGACGGGGCGTGCCCTGAGACTCAAATAATTCGTCATAAAAGTCGCCCGGGTCATAACTATCTAACTGGGTCACGTCTTCCCTCCAAGCAACCGATTCAGTCATACTTGGTTAACAGGACCACAAACCGTAACAGCGGATACCAGTGCTTCGTCTCCAGTGCCCGGTTGCCCTAGGGCTCAGAAATATCGGTCAAATCGGGGCCATCGGGCACAGCTTCACAGTGCCATTCGATTTCGGGCATTGTGGCCGCTGCTTCTCGGAGCGCGACTTCCCAATGCTTGCGCATCTTAATCAGATACGGATCGCCCGCATAAAAGCGCGCCTTGTGACTAATATCGAAACTATCGGCGTGATACATGATTAGGTTGATCGGCGGACCAACGGACAGGTTCGATCGCATCGTCGAGTCAATGGACAGCAGTGCAAATTTCGCTACATTTGCTAAGGGCGATTCGTAGGTCAGGGTGCGGTCCAAAATCGGTTTGCCGTATTTGGTTTCACCGATTTGCAGAAATGGGGTTTCGGGGGTGCTGCGAATGCAGTTGCCTTGGCTATAAATCAGATATAGCTGGGAGGCTTCTCCCTGAATCTGTCCACCGAGTAAAAAGCTGCATTGAAAATCGATGTTGTCCTTTTGCAGCCAGGGCCGATCAATTTCTTGTAATTTTCGGATGCAGTGGCCTATGTATCGCGCCACGTCGTGCAGGGTCGGCAGCGTATGCAGATTGGGCTCAGTATTGGTAATCAGGTCTCGATCAAGGGTATGTAAAACGGCCTGAGTAATAGAAAGATTGCCCGATGAGCAAAGAATGAGGGCGCGATCGCCCGGCACCGAGTAGTCAAATAGCTTCCGATAGGACGAGATATAGTCTACGCCGGCATTGGTCCGAGAGTCCGCCGCTAACAAAACTCCCTGCCGTACATGGATGCCCAAGCAATAAGTCATAGTGATTACAACTGACAATTACAGCTACCGGAGTTTGCGCGAGTGCCCTCAGCATCATATCGATAATCTTGATAGCCGGGGTGTTGCCGACCAGAGGCAGAGTCATCGCCCCTGGAAATCAGCTCTGCTTGTATATCGCACAGTCGGCAGTACCTTCCTAAGTTTCTACGGCAAAATCTACCCATCCTCACCTCGGGAACCAGCTGCCACGAACGGTCCTCACAACAGCATTTCAGCGTCCCTGCCATTAACCAACACCATCAGGTGAGCAAAAATTTATGCCTTTTGGGTATGCCTCAGGTCAGATGAATCCTAGGTAAATCACCGCTGTACTAGAAGAAGGCATCATCCGTTGCACGATTACTCACAACGACCCAGGCCGGTCATGCACTCAGGTGAGTATGGAAATGTTGCAGAAACCAGCGCTTGGCCGTCGGCGAGGTCCCTATGCGCGGGCAGGTCGTAATGGCTCTGGGGATGGCCCGCTCGCGAGTGCTCCAGCCGCGAGTCATTTGCACTCATCCCCGGCTCCGGCCCCAGCTTTGAGGCAGATTCCCTCCATAGATTTTTCAAGCTGCTATCGGCCTTTTTTTGATAAGGAAATACCCAATGTATGAATTTCTCTCTAGTCCAATTGCCCACTGGCTGGCTCAGCTCCCCCAGTCTGGAATTGAAACTCCCGAAGATGCGGCCCTGATATTTTCGGGTCCTCAGTTTTTTATTGCTCTGCTGTCGGGCTTAGTCTTGGCCTTCGGATTTCAACTCCTGTTGACTAATCTGTCGATCGCCGCTGGCATTTCCTATGTTGGACATTCGTCTTCGTCTAAGTCTTCGGGGGGGGTAAGCCCTGGCCGCATTACCGTCACCGTGGGTATTTGGACGCTGATCACGGTCAGCCTGGCACTCTTTTTTGCCTGCTGGTTAGCGGTCAAACTCAGTCTTTACAACAGTGCTTTGCTCGGAGCCATCACTGGCCTGGTGATTTGGGGCACCTATTTTTCCTTACTGTTTTGGGTCAGTTCCACCACGGTGGGATCACTCATCGGCTCCGTCGTGAGAACGGCAACGGCGAGCTTTAACTCTTTAGTGGGTACCGCCACGGCGGCATTTGGGGCAAAGGCTGCCAGCAACCAAGTTTTTGAAACCGCTGAAGCGGTTGCAGCGGCCGTCCGTAAGGAGATTGCCCAAGGCTTTGGGGAAGGCGACCTGCTGGACTCCGTGCAGGATTATGTCGCGACCTTGCGATCGCCCCAACTTGATACCGCCGAGCTGGAGCGGGAATTTGAAACCTTAATCCAGACAACGGATTTGGAGGCGCTGACCAATGCCGATGGCCTCGCCCAACTCGACCAACAAACCTTTGAAGATCTGGTCAGTAGCCGCACGGATTTGTCGCGTCAGGAAGTGGAGCGAGTTGCCGGTCGTCTCTATCGCATTTGGCAACGAGAAATTAGCCAAACCACTGGCCAAAGCTCCCTAGCTGACTTGGCCGATTATCTGCGGACGGCCCGCCCCGAAGAGCGAGTAGCGGAGCAAGTAGGCGATCGCCTCGACCAATTTTTAGACGCGTATCGCCGTCGGGGACAGCAGTCATCCTCAGGCATGATTTCCCAAGGGTTAAATACGCTCTCAGGCGCACTGCTGGCCAACGTCAATCTCTCTGACCTTGATGTTGAGAAAGTCGCCACCAAGATCGATCAGACCAGAACAGCACTGACTGGTTCCAACCCTTCACCATTGACGGCATCAGGTGCTGCCAATCAGCGTTACAGCGTTGTTAGAGCCGATGTAGAAAATTACCTACTTAATACGTTTCCCTGGCAGCTACAGCAAGAACGGTTAGAGGCTCAGTTCCGCGATGTCATTTACGACACCGAAGCCAGTACGACCCTGCTGCGTCAGGAACTCCAACAGTTAAGCCGGTCAGATTTTGTCAACATTCTGGCAGGGCGCGGCTTGCTGACCCCGACAGAGATTGAGCAAACGGCTGCTGGCCTGGAGTCTGTGCGGCTACAGGTGCTGCGTGAAGTGATTGATATCGATCGATTTGAAGCCGCTAAGGCATTACGAAGCCGGGTTACGGTCTTCTTAAAGGAGACTCCTAAAGCCGAGCTGCTGGCTGACATGGGACAAGATGCCTTCCAAAGCTTGATTGCCGATGATGAGGCGAGCTTTGATGATCTCCAGGTGCGTTTTTCTGAAATCAACACTGACTTCTTTGCCCAGACGTTGAACGGGCGCAATGATCTCGATCCGGCGGAAGTGCAGTTGCTCGTGAGCCGTTTTGAGCAACAAAAAAATCAAACTCTATCTGAGGCCCACAGCTTACAAGAGCAAGTGAAACTTAAGGCTGAAGAAAATTGGCAACAGCTACAAAGCTACCTACGGCAAACCGGACGTTCGGAGCTCGACCCAGCTGGGATCAAACGGGATCTAACGACGATGCTGAAGGAGCCCAATGTCGGCGTGCATCGTCTGCGACAGCGCATGGCCCAGTTCGATCGAGAAACTCTTGTACAGATTCTGAACCAGCGCGACGATCTAAGTGAGACCGATATTCGCCGCATTTTGCATGAAGTGGAAACGACTTGGTATCAAGTGATCGGTACCCCGGCCCAGCTCACGGCTCAGGCCCAAGCCAAGTTGGATGAAGCCACTAGCGCGATCGCCGCTTACCTGCGCCGTACCGGCAAGCCAGAGCTCAATCCTGAGGGCATTCAGCGGGATCTGGGCCTATTGATGGAGCAACCTCAAGCTGGAGCCGAAGCTATTCGGGCGCGCCTTGCCGCGATGGACCGAGATACGCTTGTACAACTCTTGAGCCAGCGCGATGATCTGAGCGCCACTGAAGTCAACGAGATCATTGACAATATTCAGCAGGCGATTCGCAATCTTGTGAAAGCGCCCCAGCGATTGGCGCGTCGGACTCGACAACAGGCCGCCTCCTTTCAGCAAGGTTTGGAGGAATATCTGCGCAATACGCAAAAAGCGGAACTGCACCCCGAGGGCATCAAGCGTGACCTGCGTCTCTTGTTAAACTCTCCGCAGTTAGGCGCACAGCGTTTGGGGCAACGGCTCAACCAAATTGATCGCAATACTGTAGTGGCACTCTTGGCCCAGCGCCCCGACATGACCCAGGCCGAGGCGGAAGCCACCGTTGAGCAGGTTTTGTCAGTGCGAGACGAGATTCAGCAGCAGCTACACCAGTTGCAACTACGCGTTCAGTCGTTGATTGATCGACTGCTGGCACGAATTAAGGGATATCTCAATTCCCTTGAACGTCCAGAACTGGATTATGACGGCATTCGTCGCGACCTGCGGACTCTATTTGATGATCCGCAATCAGGCTTTGAAGCTCTCAAGCAGCGCTTAGCTCGGTGCGATCGCAATACGCTGGTCGCCATTGTCAGTTCCCACGATGCCATCTCTGAAGCGGATGCCCACCGAGTCATCAACCAAGTGGAATCTGCTCGCGACAGTGCTCTACAAAAAGCCGAGCGCCTGGAGCAGGAGGTAGAGCGGCGGGTGACCGTACTCAAGCAAGAAGCGCAACAGCAGGTCGATGACATGCGCAAGGCAGCGGAGGCAGCCTCTTGGTGGCTGTTCGCAACGGCAACCATTTCCGCCATAGTCGCCGCGATCGGTGGCAGCTTAGCAGTCATCAGCTAAGTAAAAAAAATCCGCACAAGAGCAGTCGTTGATCGGCTGCTCTTTTTTTGTGGCAAGACCGCACTCAACATCATGACGTAGCGAATGACGTAGCGAGTCGTCATCGGGTGGCCATCTTCAATCGCTGGACTGTCAGCAATAAGTCCTTTTTATTTTTTAATGGTCGGCTCAACTGAGACCGCCAGCCGGAATGAACCGTCCAGAGCGGCTCGGATTAGTTGATTGTGAACTCTATCTAACAGCCGATGTAAGATCGTATATCAACGCATCTTTTGGTCGTTTTTCTGGCTGTGAAGAAAAAATAAAATAAGTATGGTTGATGATACACAGCTTCTTGATTGCTTTGATCGACAATCTGGTATCCACCCCTGACGTTCCTTCATGAGCCACAGCCAGTTGAGACTTGGCTTTTTCGGCAACTCTCAACTGGCTGTCAAACCCCACATTCATTATCTATATGCCTACAACTACGACCCTGACAACCACTCGCGGTCAAACCCAGCGAGCGCTATCGCAGAAGATTCAAAAGGTTTACAAAAATCAGCTGGGACACTCTCCGGGAAAGGTGGCCTGCCAAATTGTCGACGACAAAATTATGCTAGTTGTCGAAGATTCACTAACAAAAGTTGAAAAGTTTTTAATCCAGGGTGACAAAGACCAAGCTGGAGGGGTCAAAACTGACGTAGAAAGAGTTCGCGCAGATCTCGATACCGCAGTGAGGCCACTTTTAGTTGAGGTTATTGAGGCAGAGTTGTCGTCAACCGTTGTTGACATTTTGAGCGATACTACGCTGGAAACCGGGAGAACCGCGATCGTTGTGATCTTAGGAAACGTTCCCACATTTGCGCCCAATGGCGGCAAAGCCGAGTAGGGAGCCAAGCCGCTTAGAAGCAAGCCCACGGACTGCTCATTAAAAACCCTCGACGCTGCTTTGGCTTGCCCTCTAAGCTATGGACTTAACAGGGAGATAGCAACCAATGGCGGCATAGAGGTCGTCTAAGTGGTAAGGCTTACACAAATAATGGTCAAAACCGGCTCGAAAAATTTCACGACGATATTCAGCACCCGGAACAGCCGTAATTGCGATCGCAGGAATCTTTGACGTTGGTTGATTCGCTTTCAACGTGCGGATGATATCTAAACCGCTGAGCTTTGGCAACCGAATGTCAACAAGAATCAAGTCAGGAATCAAACGAGAAATTAACTTTAAGGCAGATTCCCCCTCTGTTTCACATAGACTAGAGCAAGAGAACGCTTCTAAAACATAGCTAACTAATAAAAGACTGTCGGAATCGTCATCTACGTTGACGACAGTCGGTTTTTGGGGATAGAAACTTTCGATACTTGGCTTACGAAAAGAATCATGAGTAGGCATTAGATAGGGCTTATAGCTCCTAAAGAGTGAGTAGTGTATCCAAACTGATCACCCCTTAGAAATTGCTTGTAGCAACCTCGAAGCTTATCAGAGAAGTCGAAATCTACTCCGAAGCAAGATAATCGATTAGATGCGGCCTTAATTTGTCCGCGCCTCTATGTTAACACCCATAAATTTCCACCTCTTCTCAGAGAGGGATAGACCACAAGATCACAGCATTCTACTCAGGAAGCCAACCTAAGGACTCCGTAAGCAATACATAGATTCACCGCTCGAATATGGCCTACAGCAACAGCTTAGCTGGCGCAATATAATCCAGAAACTATTTATCTTTAGCAAGAAAGCTACAAAAAAACACACAAAAAGCAGCCCTATATCTAGAGCTGCTTAACCATCAACCTATCGGTTCAGAGCTTATTGACCAGCAAGGTTCTCTAATGCATTCTCTGCCTGCTCAGCCACAGTTTTCGACTGCTGAGAATTCCCAGGGTTCTTCATTTTGTTAAGGTCAGCGTCCCCTTGCACTTCATTTGGGCCGCGTTGTGCTTTACCTTTAACTTCGTCTTTACTTCTGGGTTCGTCTCTAACCGCTTTTCTAGAAGTTTCTTTGAGATCGTTCAGTTCTGCCACTCCCTTGGAAGAATCACTCGGAGTACTGCCAATGGCGAAAGCCGACGTGGCCGAACCGATAAATAGTAATGTACACACAAACAAGGCCACAGCCGCCTTTACAAACTGACGGTAGTTGAGGTTGGAAAAAATCATCGTGCTTACTCTCAATACGTTTACTAAGTTCAAAACTTAAGTCTCATTCATCGGATGACTAGTCAAAAAAGTCTTTGACAGAATCGATAAGACTATCACTTGCATCTTCGACTTGGTCGGCAGCATCCTCAGCGGCATTCTGAGTTCGACCAATATCTTTTTGCACTTTCCCTTTGGCCTGCCGGGCTGCACCATCGACTTGGTCAAACTGCTTTTGAATCTGACCAAGGTTTTCTTGGGCTTGACCTTCTAACTGATTGGCAGTGCCCTCTCCGGCGACTCTATCTAACTCCTCCGCTGCCCTTGATTGAACTACATTGGCAGCTTGATTACCAGCTAAAGCAGCCTCGTCAAAGTTAAAAAAGAAGCCGAAAAAAAGCAAGAAAACGCTAGTGCCAAAACAGAAAAGTCGCTGCACTGAACGGGCGATCGCTCTCAATTCCATAATTTATCTCCGTAATAAGTGATGCGCTCTGAATTAACGGATTGCATCAGACTTCTTCAATATTTAGATGTTCAGGCAAAGATTTCATCAGCCCAGGGGTACATTTACGTATTTCTTGATGAGAGAAAAAGCTTGACGCCGCTTGAAAGTCTTAGCACGTAGGCAAGGCGTAGTAATAGAGCAGGAGCGAGCAGGCTTCACATCAAATATTGCCAGAAAGGTGAAAGCTGATCTCTCTTGATGTGGGTAGCCACAAACCATGCAGCAAACACGATAAGGTTGGCCAAGAGAAACTTTCCCTGGCCAGCCTTATCCGGTGAAATATTGAGTCGCTTACCTATCGCTTGAGAATAATCCAGACTGCATGGATGATACCTGGAACATATCCGAGCAGCGTTAACAGAACATTAATCCAAAATTGTGCAGTCAAACCAACCTGTAAAAAAACGCCCAGCGGGGGAAGCAGAACAGCTGCAATCAGTCTTAAGATATCCATATCAAGAAACCGTTTATTGTTTGTTCTGATCATGCCTCTTAAAGCTGCGGTCAACATCTGTCCAAAGAGGTTCAGTTAATTCCATCAACGGGTAGAAGTCTCTACAATTCATTTCAAGTGGGCTTTGACTGTCTGGAAAACAATCGCAAATTCTATCCTGCAAGATTAATATGTCTCAACGCCAGCTTTATTCCTTTGCCCAGTTTTTGAAAGGGCACTGAAGATTAAAGCTACTTTTGAGAGACTGTATCCTCCGTTGGATGACTCCTCATTATATTCAAGGCTATTCTGACTGAGAAGTTTAACAAATTAAAGTATGTCAACAGAAGATAATCAGTTTGTTGATGGTAAGGGAGCAGTCGCAGGTGAGCCTGAACCGATGCCGGAGAAAGACACCATTGATCGCTTGGCTGATAATGCGGGCCTTGATATTGATGTCGAAGAGCCCGTAACGGTTAAGAAAGACTTTGATGCAAGGGACGAAAATCGCTGGGAACTCGATGCCGACTCTAGTCAACCAGGACTTTAGGAACTTAGCTTTGCATTTTATTTCGGGAGGCAAGGCCATAACTTTGCTTCCCGTTTTGTTTGCTAACGTTGCGGAAGTATGGACTTGAAATGCCCATAGGTGACTGGCCAGTAAGTTTTTTGTGTGGTGAAAGAGATTATATACTCTTTATCCCTTTTAGGGTTAAATGGGCGAAGTTCCAAAGACCGTGACATATCCTAAAACGCCAACAATAATTCCGTAACAGCAGGCGTAAAGTTGAGAGGAACTTGAAGGTTTCAACGTTCTCCAGAAGATAGAAGCGAAAGTGCTAGCTAGTAATAGTTCTAGTAAGGGAAGTGCCTGAAACTGCCAAATTTCACTCAATGTCATTAGCATTAGTGTCCAGACAGCATAAATAAAAAATAAATTAAAGTTAGGATTGCGGCGACCACTTTCCGATAGTGGCGTGTAGGCATAGATAAAAATTAGAATAATAAAGGGGATTAGGCAGGCCGCTACACTTCTGAAGCCATAGATTAAATTTGCTTCAAACGCCCCGACAACCAAGATGGATAGAGCCAGTAGAAAGTAAATGGCAGTAATAATAAAAACGATCGGGTTAAGGAATTTGGCTAATGACGATCTAGACATCTGGTGGGGAGTGGCATCTATGCTTTTTCTGTATCGAGCGCCTATGTCCTTGCATTAAAAAAATTGATGTGTGGGCATATTGCTACATGTGCAAACTTTAGCTGAGTAGATCCGTCGCAGCATCTTCCTAGAGATGTATAACCGATTGCAGTTTGTCGAGCTAAGTCACTTCCACAGATAGGTCTGTTAAGAAGTCTCATCAGGCTTAATAGAAGTAGCAGGATCATTTGAAGAATTGTTGTTTTGAAGCAGTCAGCTAAACAGCTAGCCGCACAATCGGGGTTGCGTTATGTGAATGACCAAATACCTGGTTTTACTCGAAAAAAGTGGTGCCGCGGATTTACCTACCTTGATCTTGATGGCCAGCATATTGACAACCAAGAGTTGCGCGATCGCTTTGAGCAGTTAGCAATCCCACCCTCTAGGCAAAACGTTTGGATTTGTCCGGATGAAAATGGTCATTTACAAGCAACTGGACGAGATGCCAAAGGGCGTAAACAGTATCGGTATCATCCTGAATGGGAGAAAATTCGCAATCAAGCAAAGTTTGATCGATTGGTCCCCTTCGGTAGGGCGCTGAGTCGCATTCGCCAACAAACCAATAGTCACCTTGAGGTAGACGGTTTGCCTCGCGAAAAAGTATTAGCCCTCGTGGTTAAACTTTTAGAGATGACATTGATTCGCGTTGGCAATGTGGCTTATGCCCAAGCCAATCAATCTTACGGTTTGACGACATTGCGATCGCGCCACATCACAATTGAGGGTCACCAAGTTGATTTCGAGTTTACTGGCAAAAGTGGCGTAGAGCACCAAGTAGCCCTGACTGATCAGCGACTCGCCAATATCATCAAGCGCTGCTATGAAATTCCGGGATATCGGGTCTTTCAATACCTTGATGATGACGGCAATCATCAGAAAGTTGACTCTGAAGACGTTAATGACTATCTCCGCTTAATTACCCAAGCCGATTTCACAGCAAAGGATTTTCGGACGTGGGCGGGCACCATTTTGACCGCTCAGCGATTAGCAGAACAAGAGACCCATATTGATACCAGTCTTAGAAAGCAGCAGGTCAAAGCAGCCATTGAGATAGCCGCTCGGCAGTTAGGCAATCGACCCGCTACTTGCCGCAAGTATTATGTTCATCCCAAAGTTCCAGAGGCTTATCTCACAGGAGAACTAGTGACAATTATGCAATCTACATATTCTAATATTATTTATTTAGACGATTATGAATTTGCCGTTCTCAAACTATTAGAAATCTGAATCACCCCATTGACCAATCAAAATATCTCCTTTAGTAGAGGAGATAAGGGGCTGCATATCCTAGTGTGATAGCACGCACACAACTCGTGTATTAACAAACTTTAGGTGACTTTATGGTTTCAATTCTTTTATCCGGCTTAGTGACGGCCTTGAGCCTTCTAGTTGTAGACATTGTTGTTCCAGGTGTACAGCTTGATACAATCACTGCGGCAGCGATCGCAGCTGCTTCCATCGGGGTTGTCAATGCTTTTATCAAGCCCGTCTTAAGTACTCTGTCAGTCCCAGTTAATTTGCTGACATTTGGACTGTTTTCGTATGTTGTAAATGGCCTTTGCTTCTGGCTTTCGTCCCTGGCGGTTCCAGGATTTCAGGTGAGCGGCATTTTAGGCTTTCTGTTAGGACCTGTGGTCTTTTCCTTGGTGGGTACTTTTCTCAGCAAGTATATGGCTGATAAGTATCCTGAGCTAATGGGAGGAACAGCCGCTACGGATAAATCTTTGTCTGATAGCTCTGATCTCTCAACCACTGAGGGCTGATGATTAGCTTAGCAGTTCAACCTGTTGAGTTAATGAATCACCCATTACTCAGACCTGCGGATATCTACATATCCGCAGGTTTTTCATCATGAATTTGCCATTTTATTTGAAAGCAAAATATGGATGCTATCTTGGGACATTTTAGCGGCGAGCCCATCGTCACCTTTGCATTGCTTCTAGCGATAATTTTGCCGGTGCCTATTCTGGTGGAGAAACTGGGCTTGCCAGGCTTGATCGGACTCTTGCTAGCAGGCATTATTCTAGGTCCCAATAGTTTGGATTTGCTTAATCCTGACGAGCCAGTTATGGAGCTGCTATCAGATATTGGGTTGTTGTACTTAATGTTTATAGCCGGTCTAGAAATCGATATGCAGCAATTTCAGAAAGTAAAATTTCGCTCTGCTGGATTTGGCTCTCTAACATTTTTGGTACCGCTACTGACGGGAGTGGGGCTGTCTCAGCTCATGGGATTTTCTTGGGTGAGTTCAGTCCTGGTTGGTTCGCTGATTGCTTCCCATAGTTTGCTGGCATATCCCGTTATCAGTCAGGCCGGAGTGACCCGCAACCCAGCAGTGGTGACTACGCTAGGAGCGACGATTTTCACGGATATTGGGGCATTAATTGTTCTGGCTATTTGCGTCAGTTTAGGCGAAGGGGATTTTAGCCTTCTGAACATTGTGCGTTTGCTGGTTGGCCTAAGTCTTTATGCTGTCGCGATTCTTTATGGGTTTGATTTATTAGGCAAGATCTTTTTTAGACGCTCCGATAGCAATCAGGGCAATCAGTTTTTATTTGCCTTGCTGGTGGTTTTTATTGCAGCCCTGGGCGCAGAATTGATTGGTGTGGAGAAGATCGTTGGTGCTTTTTTGGCTGGCTTAGCTATCAATGAAGTGGTGGGTGATTCGCCCGTCAAGGAAAAGATTGTCTTTGTGGGAACAGTTCTATTTGTTCCAATTTTCTTTGTTGACATCGGACTACTGATTGACGTAACGGCATTTGTGCAAAGTCCACAGGCCTTGATATTTGCCGCTTTGCTGATTATCGGGCTATTGATCAGTAAGTTTATCGCCGCCTGGATGGCTCGATGGTTATATCAGTACGATCGCGCTGAAATGCTTACCATGTGGGGTATGACACTGCCTCAGGTGGCCACGACCCTAGCAGCAGCTCTAGTGGGTAACCGGGCGGGGCTGATATCTGAGGCGGTGCTCAATAGCGTGGTGGTGATGATGCTGGTAACAGCTGTGTTAGGGCCGCTCGTCGTGCGTAGAACAGTCCGCAATTTGGCCGAGGTTAATCGCGATATCCACCCAGAAAACGACACGCCCACTGTTTTTGCTGCTCAAACGCAAGACTTTTCAGTATTGGTGCCAATTTGTAATCCTAAAACCGAAGAATACTTGCTGGAACTAGCGGGAATTTTCGCACGCGCGAAGGCAGGAGTTGTCAAGCCTCTGGCGATCGCTCCGGCCCAGTCCAAGCTTGACTCCCCTAAGATGAATCGCTCCATTGCTGAACGAGAACAGCTGCTGCAAACCGCCACAGCTTTTGGGCAAGGGCTGGACGTTGCGGTAGAGCCCCTCCTGAGAATCGATCATCGCTTAGCTGATTGCATTAGCCGAACTGCCCGCGAACAGAGGGCCAATTTGCTGGTGATGGGGCTCAATAAGTCTCACTTCAATCTCCAGTCTCGGTTTTTAGGTGATTTGATTGATGACGTCTTGTGGATGGCACATTGTCCTGTCGCGATCGTCCGTTTATTGGCATCTCCGCTGCATGTGCAGTCAATCTTGATTCCGATCAAGCTATTTTCAACCAGCGAGGTCAACAAGATCCGGTTGGCGATCGCCATTGCTCAGCAAAATCAGTCATCCATTACCTTGCTTCACGTCACTTCCACCCGGTTATCCCCTGAACGGGAAAACCTCGAGGCGGACAAGCTCATGCAGCTAGTCGGTGAAGCACCAGAGTCGCTTTCGATTGTTCCTAAGGTCGTTCACCATCGAGACGTCGCAAAAGCCATCCTAGAAGAGGCTAACCACCATGATTTGGTCGTTTCTCGTACCCAACGGCAACGGACCCAAGCGGGTCTAAAAATCGGCTCCACCTCATCTCGCCTCGTCAAAAACCTCGACTGCTCTCTGATTCTATTTGGTGAGCCCGAGCCAGTGGCTTAACGGCAATCCATTATTCTTGGGACCAAGCAGGATGGTTCATAAGCGCATCCATGACCCTAACCCCGCGCAGCTGATTAGTGAGAGGCAGATGGCCAATAGGAGCCTGCAAATTCCAGGCAAACTCGCCCGGATAGCGGGTCCAAACATTGCCTTGCTTCCAAGCAATCCTAGGCCAAAACTTTTCCCAATCTCGACCAGCGCCCAGCCAGATCTCGCGCTGCTTGGAAAACCCAAACTTTCCCTCAGAGTAGATCCGCCAGAGCTGATCGAGCGTTTGGAGTTCATAAATCGGGAAGATATTCACCTCGGTGAAATACAGCCACTTACGCTTAATAGCGTTGGGCCCTGCTAACTCACACATCTTTTGTAGGGTGAGGCGATCGGCGTGTTCAAAGTCTTGAGCGATGAGGGCCGTCTGGATTTCGCTATAGTCGACTTTGAGGGTCGCTGGCAAAGGCACAACTCCATGGGGAAACTCGTCTGCCAAAAAGGCCTGAATTTCTCCGTCTTCTAGGGTGTGTAATGCCTGTAGAGCGCGCCCAGCAGCGATCTCAGGGGCAGCAGTTGACGGTGAGTTGCGTAAGAAATCTACCAGCAGTTGATACCCAGGAGCGCCCACCTCAACACACTGGGCCACAGCTGTCAGTTGTTGCTTTAAGGACGCGCGCTCAAGCTGCCCCTTCAAAGATTCCAACAGTTCTACAGAAGCGGATGAGTTATTAGCGATAGAACTGCTCATTTTAATTGACGAAAATTGCTAATCTGCGTTCAGGGTGGTTACAGCCCGCAACAGCAGGCAAAAAAATATTGTAATTGTTTACATGATCCTACAACCCAAACTGCCGAGTAAACTGTCAACCTTCAAAGGAAATTGACTAAAATCCACGCCGAACGACAAACACCGAACGACAATTGGGCTTAGTCTAACAAGGCAGTTGCCCTTGGCCGGTAGGTCACAGCTGACAGCCTCCGGTAAGCCAGCTTAGGGGATGGCTGTCAGGTAGGGTTAGGCAGCACCGGGTCCTGCCATCAAGCGGCAATAGCCAACAACGAAGCCCGAAGGAAGCTAAGCCAGTGTTTCCCATGAGCCTGCCAGACCGGGAGTGTTGCTGGTCTTTCTGGTTCCGTATTCTTCCACACTGACAAATATCGCGTACGGCTCACAATGGGGAATTAACTATCGTATGGTAAGCCTTACGAGTTGTTTATAGCGCAGCGCCCATGTACGAAAGCATTACCCCTCCCACCGTCGGCGAAAAAATTTCTTTTAAAGATGGCGAGCCGATTGTTCCTGATATGCCAATCGTGCCTTTCATTCGGGGTGACGGTACCGGGGTAGATATCTGGCCTGCAGCCCAATCGGTATTTGATGCAGCGATCGCGGCGGCTTATAGTAGCCAGCGGCGCATTGTTTGGTTCAAAGTTTATGCCGGTGACGAGGCCTGTGATAAATACGGGCAGTTTCAGTATTTGCCAGAGGACACTCTACAGGCAATTCGAGATTTTGGTATTGCGATTAAGGGACCGTTGACCACGCCAATCGGCGGCGGTATCCGCTCACTCAACGTAGCCCTGAGACAAATTAATGATCTCTATGCTTGTGTCCGTCCCTGTAAGTACTACGAGGGAACGCCCTCTCCCCACAAGAGCCCAGAAAAGCTAGACGTGATTGTCTACCGAGAAAATACAGAAGACATTTATCTCGGGATTGAGTGGAAGCAGGGCGATCCTAACTGCGATCGCATCATCAAAATTCTCAACGAGGATTTGATCCCCGCCACTCCTGAACATGGCAAAAAGCAAATTCGCCTTGATTCTGGTATTGGCATCAAACCCATCAGCAAATTTGGCACCCAGCGGCTGGTGCGTCGAGCTATCAAACACGCCCTACGACTGCCAAAAGCCAAGCAACAGGTCACCCTGGTGCACAAAGGCAACATCATGAAATATACCGAAGGGGCGTTTCGAGATTGGGGCTATGAGCTGGCGACCTCAGAGTTTCGGACAGAGTGCGTTACTGAACGAGAATCGTGGGTCTTGAGTAATAAGGAAGCTAATCCGGACATTTCGGTGGAAGAGAACGCGCGCAAAGTGGAACCCGGCTACGGCTCACTGACAGCAGATAAGCAAGCCGAAGCCCGCCAAGAGGTTGAAGCGATCCTCGACAGCATCTGGGAAACCCACGGCAATGGTCAGTGGAAAGACAAGATCATGGTGAACGATCGCATAGCCGACAGTATTTTTCAGCAGATTCAAACCCGCCCTGACGAGTACTCTATCTTGGCAACGATGAATCTGAATGGAGATTATCTGTCCGATGCGGCGGCGGCGATCGTCGGCGGGTTGGGAATGGGGCCCGGTGCCAATATTGGCGATCGCTGTGCCATCTTTGAGGCTACCCACGGCACGGCTCCCAAACATGCCGGCCTGGATCGGATCAACCCTGGTTCGGTGATTCTCTCCGGGGTGATGATGCTGGAATACATGGGTTGGCAAGAAGCGGCTGATTTGATTAAAAAAGGAGTAGCGGCGGCCATCTCTAACCGTGAAGTGACCTACGACTTAGCCCGAATGATGGAACCGCAGGTCGATCCACCCCTCAAGTGTTCTGAATTTGCCCAGGCTATCATTCAACACTTTGATGACTAGCAGCTGCGATTGCCCATGCCCTCTGAGACTACTAGGACCTGCCTAATGACAAGTTCTAGTAGTCTCTGCATCGCTTTGAAATACGCACACAAAAATTGTGAGTAGGCTGTCCTGTCGACCAGGAATGCTTGCCGTTTTTGAAGCCTGGATGTACGGCTAACCTTTCCTTAGGGGGTGGGTTTCAGCACTGGGAATGTCACATTAGGGCCGTCATAATGACAGTGAAGATTTAGCGCGATCGCCCATGGAAAATTTTGTTCAGTCTTTTTACAGCTGGTATCGACAGACCATTCGTCATCCCAAATATCGATGGGTTTTGATTGGCGGCACGCTGCTGTACTTAATTTCTCCCATTGACATTGCGCCTGACTTTATTCCTATCATTGGCTGGATTGATGATGCAGCGATCGCAACGTTATTGGCTGCAGAGCTAGGCCAATTATTTTTGGAGATGGTGAACAAGCGAAAAGGACCGATTGACTCTGAGCCCATCTCCCAGGAAACGGATTATAGAACCATTGATATTGAGTCTTAGTCACAAGCTTTAACCTGATTTAAAGGCATCCAGACGACACTGGATGCCTTTTGTTTTTTGACAATGGCAACCTATATATCTCTATCATTGCCGCCAATTGTCACTTTAAAGAAAGAGGATGAGAACTTTAATTTAACTAATGTAAAACCGTATTTCTGAACACCTAAATAGGCGATAGCGGTTAAACTTATTAACAATAAACGATATAAGAAAGTATAGATGAAATCTCGAATAGCCGCTCGGTAAGTTCAGCGTCTCAGTACAGGGACAAAAGTTTTAGAGCATGGTTGAATTCAGAGCGGCAGGGCTGATTCACTGTGACGAGATAAAAATTATGCTGTAAGGCAACCTCTATCACCAGAGTTGCCATGAACCTCATCGAAGCCCTCCAGACTGTCCCGGATTATCGCCAGGCTCGTGGGAAACGTCATCCGTTATGG
>JBHJHA010000042.1:0-15643 GCA_050331235.1 Leptolyngbyaceae cyanobacterium | reverse complement strand
CACACTGTGGAGCGCATCGGCCAGCAGGCTCAAAGACCCCGTCCAAACCCCCACGACAGATTTCAAACCGACGACGATCAAATTTAGCAGTAGCGTAATTACCAGCACCCGGCGAACGGCAGCACGATGATCACTCGGTCGATTGGCCTGGGCGGAATGAGCAGGAAGGGGCCTTTCTAAAGTCACGTCTATAACAAGGGAGAACTTTGCAGTACAAAGATGAGCGAGTCAGTCAGAGCCTAGCGTTTACCTGGCCTCAAGCCAGTCACCAGGACCTTGTACCCGGCCCCCGACAATCTGCCCTAAAATCACTGGAGTGCTGCCGTAGACAGTTCCACAGTAGGCGCGGCAGATGACTTAACAAACTCGGCGGAATAGGGCCAGGCAACTCCATCATCAATGTACCGCGAAGCTCCCTTACGCAGGGTGCCATTCTCCCTAGCGATGCCAGATCCGTTACACGCCGAGGGGAACTCGATTGGGCTCACCCAGGTAAATGCCCATGGCCCTTGCCGTGGTCACCAGGGTGCCGTGGGGATCAACAGCCTGGTAATGGGCGATCGCGCTTTCGATCGGCACATCGACAATGCGCCGATTTTGCCAGCTCACCATGCGGTCAAATCGACCATCGGCAATCAGATCCGTCGCGGCAACGCCAAATGCGGTCGCAGTCAGCCGATCCAAAGGCGAGGGAATACCCCCCCGCTGTACGTGGCCGAGCACAGTGACGCGGGTTTCAGCTCCGGTCCGTGCAGCAATGTTGTCGGCCAGGTAGCCACCAATCCCCCCTAGCCGACACTGGCTCAAGGCCAGAGTGTTGGTCATTTTTTCGCCATTTTCATTGCAGACCGCTTCGGCCACCATCACGATGGCGTAGTTTTTGCCGCGCTCCTGCAGCGTCAGCAGATGATTGCAGATCCGCTCCATGGAATACTGGATTTCGGGAATCAAAATAATGTCGGCACCGCCGGCAATTCCAGCGCTGATGGCAATATGTCCAGCGTCGCGGCCCATGACTTCTAGAATCATGACTCGCGAGTGGCTCGCTGCCGTAAAATGCAGCCGGTCAACCGCCTCCGTCGCAATGTTGACCGCAGTATCAAAGCCGATCGCCCGTTCGGTACTGCCCAAGTCGTTATCGATGGTCTTGGGAATGGCTACCAGGTTGATATTGCCTTGTACCGCCAACCGCCGGAGGATTGCCAGGCTCCCATCTCCCCCGATACCAATCAGCGCATCTAGCCCAAGTTCGTGGTAGCCCTCAATGATTTCTTCGGAGCGATCGATCAGGGTGCCATCGGCAGTGGGAAATGCGAACGGGTTTCCTTTGTTAGTCGTGCCGAGGATCGTGCCGCCCTTGACCAAAAGCGGGTAGTCGTCGTGGGCCAACGCTAGGGCCTGGAACTGGGGTGGACGCTGCAGGAGACCGTGGGTCGCCCGCGAGATGCCGTATACTTCCCAACCATAGGTGCCGATCGCCCGGTGAATGACTGCTCGAATGGCCGCATTGAGCCCTGCACAATCACCGCCACTCGTCAATATTCCGATGCGCTTAATCTCAGTCATCCTTTAATTCTCCAACCACAGGCCTGTGTAACGTCTGAGAAAATGAAATGAATCAGATTGCTCACAATCATTTCTTCAGATTTGAGTGAATAAATAATGCAAATATTTCAAAATTGACATATTGCTCTTCAGAATTTGTGAAGTAGGTTTTTGCCCTTGAGAAGAGAAAATCAATCGCTGACTTACCTATACAGCCTATCAATTTGAGCAAAATCAATGAAAATGAAAATTCGTTAAGATAGCGCTTTGCTAAGGATAAACGTGAAAAGCCACGAAAACTAGGCTCATGCAGGATCAACGGTTGAACTCACCAAAATTTTTGAGCGGCGTTTCTCTGAGCATTTCAAGTCAGCCTTCCCCCCTCTCAATATCTTTTCAAAATTGATAAAAATAGCCAATAGACCAACTGGAGTTTGGGTCAACGGGGGCGAAGTCACGCTGTAATTTAGCGGCAAGGCAGGCTGTTTTTGTGCTTCCTCAGAGTGTCTTTGGGCTGACAATGGAAATAACACTAATTCTGCAAAATAGCGCTATGGGTGAAGATCCTTGCTGTCGCCACTCTCCTCAAGCAATGAGTCTTATGCCTATGCTGGATTTGCCCCTGCGATCGCTCACTGATCTGATATGCTCAAGCTGCTTTTGATCCGCCACGGAGAATCCACAGGCAATCGAGATCGCCGCATGAGCGGTCGTGACGATACGGGGCTCACTCCAGTCGGACAGCAGCAGTGTCAGCAGCTAGGCAGTTGGCTGCATCGCCACGGTTATCGGCCTGACCATATCTACAGCAGCCCACTGCCGCGAGCTCTGCAATCCCTTGAGGGACTGTTGAGCCCGTGGCAGTGGCTATGGCCCCAGAACCTCACCATTGCGCCACATCTCAAGTCAGTTCCAGGTCACGAGTTAGTCGCAGTACAAACCGCGCCACTGCAAACGGCGGGCCCGCAGCCGTCCCCAACGTTGACCCTATGTCCGCGCTTGCAAGAGTTTGATGCGGGGATTTTGACCGGCCTCACCTGGGCAGAGGCCAAAGCTCGCTTTCCCGATTTATGTGAACAGCTTGAGACCACCCTGGAATGGCGCCCCATCCCCGAGGCGGAGACCCCGCAACAAGGACGAAACCGGGCTCAGCAGTTTATCAGCCAACTCCTGACTCAACACACCAATCAAGACCAGGTGTGGGTCATGTCACACCAGTGGATTTTGGAGCACCTGATGGCTTGTTTGCTGGGTAGCGATCGCACCTGGCAGCTCCCTATGCCCAATACAGCGCTGTTTGAGTTTTGGCTTGACCGCGATCGCTGGTCCGCTGGAGCCGTTGAGCGCACTGTCAGTAATCACTGGCAGATCAAGCGATTTGGCGATCGTCCCCATCTGGCAGACAGCGATCAACCTTGAAAATTGGGGACGGCTCTATCCCAGGACTGAACCTGCTTACAGAAGCCTTTGCAGTCGAGTTAAGATGCCTGGGAAATAATCATGGATATATTGGGTTTCTATGACTCAACGGCGGCACCAGCATCTGAAATTTCTCGCGCGGGGACGACGGGGACTGCGAAAGTTTTGGTTGAGCAACAGTGGCGACTGGCAATGGCTAGTGAGTAAACCCGCCACCATTGCCTCACTCAATCGCATTCTTTGGCGCGAGTCGGTGCCATCGATGAGCTTCTTTGTGATGCTGACGCTGTCGGTTATCCTCTCCACGCTGGGGCTATTGGCTGGCAGCACCGCCACGGTGATTGGGGCCATGATCATTGCGCCGCTGATGGGTCCCATCATCGGCATTGCCTATGCCATCACCGTGGCCAATCGGCGGCTGGTGAAGCGGGCATTGCTGACCTTGGGGTTGGCGACTCTCACTGCCATTGTCAGCGCCATTTTTATCTGCTATTGCACCGGTCTGCGTTCAGTCACTGAGGAAATCACCCTGCGCACCGAACCGACGCTCATTGACCTCTTTGTAGCCATGGCGGCCGGGGCGGCGGGGGCATTTTCCAAATCGCGTAAGCATATTGCTGATGCATTTCCGGGGGTGGCGATCGCCGTCGCCCTGGTACCGCCCTTAAGCGTTATCGGCATTGGGTTCGCCCTGTTTGATTCCGACATTTGGACGGGGGCGACCCTACTCTTTGTCACTAACCTAACGGGCATTATCTTTAGCGGCAGTTTGGTCTTTCTCTGGCAGCGATATGGCACTCTAGAACGGGCCCAAGGGGGGCTAATGCTCTCACTCGTGATGATGTTTGCCGTGGGCATTCCCCTCGCGGTTTCGCTGAATAATTTGCTATTGCAGTCCAACACGCGACAGCGGATCTGGTATCTGACGCGCAACGAACTCTCCCTGCTGTACAATGCCGAATTGGACGCGCTGAATGTCTGGCAGCAGTCCGACGGTACCCTCACCATTGAAATGGAAATCACAGCGCCGGCCAACTCAATTACCGCACTGCAGGTACAACAGTCACAGGTTTTGCTGGCAGAGGCGCTAAAGCGACCGATCTCCCTGACCGTGCAGGTCATTCCGATGCAGGAGTTTGCCGTCCCTGGTACCATCCCCGTCACACCAGAGCCCCCCCCGGCCAGCGTTTTGCCCTAGTCCTGTCCTAAAATCCTAAAATAAAGTTAGCTGTCACCTCACTTTTTACCGATGAAACCTACCCGCCTCGGACACGTTGCCATTTGTGTGCAAGACATTGACAAGGCCGTGGAATTTTATAAAAACTTGGGCATGGAAGTGGCCTGGCACGATAAAGACTGGGCCTATGTGAAAGCGGGAGAAGATGGCCTGGCACTGCTCAGCCCCAGCTATGAGCAAGCGGGTCCCCACTTTGGCTTTATCTTTCATGATCGCACTGAGGTCGGTGCGGCCTATGAGCGGCTCAAGGCCAACGGTGTCTTTGTCACCAAAATCCACGAGCATCGTGACGGCACCGCCTCGTTCTACGGCAAAGACCCTGACGGCAACTGGTTTGAATATCTCTATGAGCCGGCGTCAGTAGCCACACCCGCTGCGGTGTAGGCGATAGTTAGTCTCCTGTTGGCCCGTGGTCCGAGATTAGGTCGGGCACCAACAATATCTACAAAATGAACATTCGATGTTCTAGGTTGGTCGGTTCATGGATCTCGTTGAAATGTTCCAGAGTTTCGTCGGACTCTAGGCGACCGTCGACTAAGTTGATGATGCGATCGGCCACGTCCAAAATGCGGTTGTCGTGGGTCACCATCAAAATGGTTCGGTTCTCTGACTTCGCTAGCTTTTGCATCAGCGTCACCACATCGCGCCCCGATTTTTTGTCTAGGGCTGCGGTGGGCTCATCAGCCAAGATTAACGGCGGCTGATTGACCAAAGCCCGGGCGATCGCCACCCGCTGTTTTTGCCCCCCTGAGAGGGAGTCCGGCTTATAATCGACGCGATCGCCCAATCCGAGCTGGGTGAGGATAGCCGTCGCCTGCGATCGCTTCGTGCGAAACTGGCCCGTCAACTCCACTGCCATCTCGACATTTTGCGCCGCCGTCAGCGACTCAAACAGATTGTGCGCTTGAAAGATAAAGCCAATATTGCGCCGCACCGCCACGAGTTTGCGACTGCTCAGCCCCACCAGTTGCTGTCCCAATACTTGCAGGCTGCCCGCTTGGGCTGTGCGTAGCGCCCCGATCAACGTTAACAAAGTTGTTTTGCCCGATCCCGACGGCCCCGTCATGATGACGATTTGCCCCCGAGGCAACTCTAAATTGATGTCGTACAACACCTGCTTGGTCAGATCGCCCGCACCAAAAAAGTAGTCCAAATGGCGAATATAGACCGCCTGATCCGACACTGCCAGTGTAGCGTTTGGGGCAGCTGGTTCGGGGGAGGCTGGGGAGGGAACTGGAGACATTAGCCAAAGACCTCCGCTGGGTCTGTCGACTGGACCTTGCGCACGGCGATCGCCCCAGAAATTAAACACATGACAAAGGTGGCTAGATAAATATTAGCGATGCGGACCGGGGTCAGCAAAAACACTAACCCGATCGCGTTGCTGGCCCCGGTGTAAAGCAACCGACTGACCAAGATACCGGGAATAAAACCTAGCACCGACAAAATCATTGCCTCCTGAATGACCACCCCGAGTAAAAAGCGATTGCTGTAGCCCATGGCCTTGAGAGTAGCGTACTCAGACCAGTGATCCGCCACATCGGTATACAGGATTTGGTACACGAGGATGATGCCCACAAAAAAACTCATCACCGTCAGCAGCGAAAAGACAAAGGCGATGTTGGTACTTTCGCGCCAGTAATTGCGCTCTTGGGCTTCAAAGCTGTTTCCCGGACCGGAGCGCCGCATAACCTTAACATCATTTGGCAGCATCTCCTGGAGCTGCTGCACCATCTCATCCACATCGAGGCCAGGTGCAATTTTCACTAGCCCAATATCCACTGTGGCAAAGCTGCGCTGATCTTCTTCTGGCCCCCGGTTGGCAAAATAGCGCAAAAAGTTTTGGTCACTCATGATCAGGTTGCCATTGCCCGAGGCAAAGTCAGTACCCAGACTAAAGGTGCCAACGATCCGAATGTCGCGCTCTGCCAACTCCGTTTGAATGCCGGTTTCGCGGGGACCGATCTCAGCCCGGGCCCGGGTATCGATCAGTGCCGTATTGGGCAACCGGAGTGCCTCCAGGCTTTCCCTCACTCCCGGCAGGGGTAGCGCCGGATCTGCCAAGTTAAAGGCCAAAACCCGGACCGGGCGCGTCTGCCGAGATTCTGGGTTTTTCCAGCGGACATCGCTGAGATAAAACGGATAGGCTGCCTGCACGCCGGTTAGAGCCTGCGCCTGATAAAGGCGGCGGCGGGCAAACGACTCCGGCACAAACATATTATTTTTCAGCCGGTTGATGATCACAATATCGGCGTTGAGCCGATTGATGAGCTGAACCTGACTGTCATATAGCGCATTTTGAAAGCCGGTAAACAGGAACATCAGTAGGACAGCAAACCCGACCCCAGCCAAAGAAGTCGCAAACTTACGGCGATCGTGGGTCAGGTTTAAGAGCGCCAGAGGGGTGCGCTGCCACCAAGCCGCCATGGCTAAAACACCTCCGCCGGATCAGCTGTTACCGCCCGTCGGACCGAAATTAATCCCGACAGGCTGCACATGATGACAGTGAGCACGAGGACCAGTCCCAAGCGAAAGGGGGTCATGACCATCGGCAGGTTCGTGGCTCCGCGAGTCAATCGATACAACCCCAGGGCCACCACAAACCCTGGGACGTAGCCGGCGATCGCCAAAATCAGTGCTTCTTGCAAAACCACTCCAAACAAATATCGACCGCTGTAGCCCATGGCTTTGAGCGTGGCATACTCCTTTAAGTGATCGCGAATATCCGTGTAGAGAATCTGATAAACAATGACCGTGCCGACGATAAAGGACACGATCACCCCGAGCGTAAAAATGAAGCCGATCGCGGTGTTTTGCAGCCAGTACTGCACATCATTTTGAATAATTTGGCGGCGGGTTTTGACCTCGACATCGGGGGGCAGTAGCTGCCGGATCGTGGCAGCGATCGCCTGGGGGTCAGCCTCCACTGCGATTTGAATCAGTCCCAAATTAACTTGATTAAACGAACGGGGAGAGAAAAACCGCACAAAGTTTTGATCCCCCATGATCAGGGTGCCGTCTGCCGCAAAGCCGCCCCCCAAGGTGTACTGCCCCCCAATGGTGACACGTCGCCGATCTGCCTCGGTTTCGAGCCCCACCGTTTGTGGTCCAAATTCATCCCGTGACAGCCGATCAATCAAAACGGTGTCCGGTCGCTGCAAAATATCCTGCGCCTCCGGCTGCTGTAGCTCGGGCAGCAGAAAAACCGGATCCCGCGGGTTGATCCCAAATACAAACATGGAGCGGCTGACCCGCGTTTCTGGATTACGCCACAGCAAATACTCTAGGTACAGCGGCATCACCCGCTCGACTCCCTCGACCCCGGCAATCTGATACAGACGCGTCCGCGGAAAGGCTTTAGTCGTGCTAATTTCTAAAGACTGAGGCGAAGTTAAAAAGATATCGGCGTCGAACTGCTCATAAAAGGTCACGGTCGTCGCTAAAAGCGCCCCCTGAAAGCCCAAATTCATAAAAATCAGCATTACGGCAAAAGCCACCCCGGCGATTGCCACCATCAACCGCGTCCGCTCATAGAGTAAATTGAGTAGCGCCAGCGGCGTGCGTTTCATCGGGACTCCACATCAATCGCGACATCCACTTGGAGGTTGGTCAGGCCTGCAATTACATCGCTCTGATCGACTCGGATGCGCACCTCCACAACGCGAGCGTCAGCATTAGCAGCAGGGTCATCATCCAAAACATCATTCTTGAAAATTTGTAGTCCGACTTGCTCTACCGTGCCCGTCAGAATCTGATCGAAAGCTCCGTTCCGACTGGTAATGGTGGCCCGCTGCCTGGGCTCCACTAACGGTACATCGGTTTCATAAACCTCAGCCACCACATACATCTGCTGGGTATCCCCCAGGGCCAAAATGGGACTATCGGGGGCAACGGCCTCTCCGGGCTCGGCATACAGCTGTAAAACCTGCCCGGAACTGGGAGCACGCACGATCGCCAACTCTAACCGCGCTTCTGCCAATGCTAAATTTTGCGCAGCCGAATCCACCATGACTTGCGCTTGGGCTAACTGCAAATCGGCAACCTGGCTGTCGATCTGAGCTGTCGCATTGGCCATGTCATTTACCCGCGACACCTCTAACTCTTGCCGGCGGGCTTCTGCACTCAAGATTTGCTCCCGCAGACGGTCCACCGCCGTGCGCTGGCGATCCACCTCCTGTAAAGCGATCGCCCCATCGGCATACAGCGTTTCAAACCGAGCCAAGTCAGATGCGGCTAGGCGCAAATCCGCCTCTAAACTTTCAATCGTCTTCTGCTGGGCGGCGATCGCAGCGAGCTGCGGCTGGTCAATTTGCGCCACCCGTGTGGTCGCTTCTGCCACGCCGGCTGCTCCAGCCTGGGCTTGGGCAGCTAACAGAGCCTCAGCCTCAGTCAGTTGGCTCGCCGCAAAATCGCGCTCGGCCCGCCGCACCTCAAAAATATCGAGATAAGCCAGCACCTGCTCCGCCTGGACGGTGTCTCCCTCCGCAACATTCAGATCGGCTAAGCGCCCACCCTCAGACGGCACTACATCCACCACCCGACCAGCCGGCTCGACCCGCCCCAAAGCCGCCACCTGGGTCCGCCGCGGAGCTGACTCCACCGTCTCGACGGCGGTGTTGCGGCGGGCCTGCAGCAGCGTCCGCGCCACCCCAAATGAAAGCCCTCCTAACAGCAACATCCCTACTATCAGCAACCAAAACGCCTTTCCAGATGCCGGCCGCAACTGCTTGATCGCCATACCCCTTTACCCTAGTCGTCGCCACCTCAAACTCCACTGGAGCAACAGGCAAAACTAAACCGTGTAGTTTACAGTATCACCTACTGCTTATAGGTCTAGCGCGTCCCACTGAAAACGCTACACATGTTTGCAAATCGGCAATACTTTCGGGCTTCAAATTATTGCCTCACAAAGTTCATCAAGGTAACTTCCCACACCAATCGGGGCTGCACAAAGCGCCGGAGATGCCAGCGAGCCTGCTCCAGCGTTTGTAATTGGGCCAGCGATCGCCGTTCATGCCAAACCACATGCTGCAAATAATCCACCAACCATAGCTGCGATTCCGGCGCGATTGCTTTGCTAACTTGGCGGGCCAGATCTAGGGCTGCTCGTAAGTTGGCGGGCGGTTGGCTCAGGGCCGCCACGAGTTCAGGAGGTATCGCATTGAGCTGCTGCCAAGCGGCAATCGCCTGTCCGGGACTGCCTTGGGCCATGGCCAAAATCCCAGCCTGCTGCAAAATTTCTGTTTGTCCGACCCGCTGCAAAACAGTAGCCAAGTGATCGGGCGATAACCGGCGAAATGGAATGGTTTGACACCGAGAAATGATAGTTGGCAGTAGGTTGGCCTGATCTTCAGCCAACAAAATCAAACTAGCATTACCAGGCTCTTCCAGCGTTTTCAAGAGGCCATTGGCGGGGGCTTCGGCCATGGTTTCGGCCCCTTCCAGGATCACCACAGCGCGGTTCGACTCCAACGTCGGACGCGACAAAAATCGGGCAATGCTACGGATCTGCTCCAGACGAATTTGCGGCGGACTCTTGCGTTTCAAATCTAAAGCTTCGGTCTCAGCGGCAGTTACCGGCTTACCCTTGTGCAAATAGGTCGGTTCTACCCACAGCAGATCAGGATGGTTCCGCGCTTCCAGACGCTGTCGCAAATTCCCTGGTGGCTGCGTTTTCGGGGACAAAAGACACTCGGCAAACCGTTGAGCCGTCAGTCGGCGCCCGACCCCCGATGGCCCTACAAATAAGTAAGCCGGAGCAACTCGCTGCTTAGCGATCGCTTGACAGAGTAAGTCAACCGCCGTCTCTTGTCCTAGCAAATCCGCAAATGTTTCCCGTACCATCGCCTAAGTCGCTGCTCTATCACCGTTTGAATCTGTAGCGCCACCGCTGTCTCTAGTTGGTCGGCATTGATCGGCACAATCCGCTCTGGGTGTTGCTCTGCTAAGGTTTCAAAGCCCTGCTGCACCTGCTCGTGAAAGGCTAAGCTGGTCTGCTCCATGCGGTCAAGTTGCCCCCGTGAGCGCGACCGGCGTAGCCCCACAGCCGCGTCCAACTGCAGCCAAAACGTCAAATCTCCGGATAGGCCTTCCGTGGCGATCGCATTCAACTGCTCAATTAGTGACAAACTGAGTCCCCGACCGTAGCCCTGGTAAGCCACCGTTGAGTCGATGAAGCGGTCGCACAGCACCCAGTTCCCCGCCTGCAGTGCCGGGCGAATCACTTCCTCCATATGCTGAGCGCGATCGGCGGCATAGAGCAATAACTCAGCCCGAGCCCCCAAGGCAATGTCAGATTGACCGTCGAGCAGCAGTGAGCGTAGCGATTTTCCGAGGGCGGTCCCGCCCGGCTCTCGAGTAGTGAGAACGTTGTTCACCACCCCCGCCGATTGCAATTTCTGAAAGACGTCACACCCCTGTAGCCAACTCTGGAGTTTGGAAAGTTGAGTACTCTTGCCACTGCCCTCAACGCCTTCAAAAACAATCAGCTTGCCCTGCATACCTTCGCCCGTCACAGCATTTATATGCTCCTTATCTTATGGGGTAATGCCCTTATCCCACGAGAGCAAAATACCAAATGCAACCTGAGGGCCCCTGCCCATAGCCAACATCCAGGTTCATCTCTGAGAGCGGAAATTCGGCCATCGACGATGCACCCCTCACAGGCATTAGCCTATTCCGGCAGCTTCAATGAATTCAATGTCAAGACGGATTTAAGAATGGGTTTATCACCCATCGCCCTCCCATCTATTGCTACCTGTCATCTCAGTAGCGCTACGGTAACTTTTGATTTTCCCAAAGGTTAGCTAGTTCATTTGATCAGCTTCCTCTGCAAAAATGCTGATTCATCGACAATTTGCGTCGTGTATTTATCCAAACGAAAACCGTAAACAGACTCTGAAGTCAATTATCTTTTAAGTACAGATACTGAGAAAATCAACCCCTGAAGGCAAGGCAAGGTTCTGGTTTTATACTTAGAAAAACTCAAAGTATAGTTTCGATTAGGTCACTAAAAATTACGACCTTCTGGTTGAGAAGTCGTTCATATTGAGTTCAACGGAGAGGCAATGATTCTTTAATTCTTCACGCCTAAAAATCAAGAAATTAATCGCAATTAGCATAGGCCTACTTAGCGCAGCTACCCTCGGAGTGTTCGCCAATCCTGCTACCGCTAGCAACTTAGTTGTCAATGGTGGCTTTGAATCAGCAAATTTTCAAACCAACCGCTGGACGACATTTGGTGAGGGGGAGTTAGAAGGCTGGACTCCCTTTGGCAACACTAGAATCGAAATTCGTAAGAACGTTGTTGGTACAGCTTACGAAGGCGACCACTTAGCTGAATTAGATAGCCACTACAATAAGAACAATGCCCCGGATGAGATCGGCTTTTTCCAAGATATTGTCACCAAAATTGGTCAGAAATACACGCTCTCTTTTGCTTACAGTCCAAGAAATAATGTCTATGGCGATAACTTGTTGGGTGTAGAGTTTGGCGCAGGCACTTACGAAGAGCTAGATGCTGGCGATAGCGGAGAAGGTTGGAAACTCTTCCAAAAAACGATTACAGCGACTGAAACAACTACCCGCCTAAAGTTCTGGTCTTTGGGTAAGAAGGATACCCTTGGTGCCAATGTTGACAACATCTCAGTTGTCACTGCTGATGTACCCGAGCCCATGTCTGTCTTGGGGCTAGGCGCGATCGCTGCAGTTGGAGCAGTGGGAACTCTGCGCCAGCGCACCAAAGCATAAGAAGATAGGCTGCTATATTCTTCAGGAGAGGCTGGGTGTCACAAGGCATCCAGCTTTTTTGCCAGCAAGCATAAATCCAGCTGCCCAGCTTATTCTTTAACTTCCTTGCTCATCAAACCTGTTATCACTGGCCTATATCCGCCATCCGCGGGAATGGTTTTAGCGGCGATCGCGCTGATAGGTTAATAGGGAGATAACTGAACATCGAAGGAAGGCACATGAATCCACAACATGACCTGAGCAAGCTGCGCACCCTCTGGCTCGTCAAAGGCATCGGTGGACTCCTCTGCACCGGGGCCGGACTCAGCCTTCTAGGCGAAGCGATTATCCGTAAGGCCAACGGAGACAATTGGTTTTGGTTGGGCACACTCTGTTTGATCGTGTTTAACTTTGGCCTTTGCCTACTGTTCGACAGTTACAACTACCAGCGCCGAGTTGAAGCCCAGACATCACACAAGGCCTAGTCCAGTTCGTGCAATCAATCTGGCGCTCAGGAACTTGAAAGTTCTATGGAGAATTTGGGCAGATGGTAATCGCATAGCCCGTGTATTGGTGTGAGCCAAGTTTTTGTCCTGACCACAGGATAGTGTTCGCCATGTCAGGCAAACCGGAACCTGGTAGCGTGGGAAAATGTCGAATGCATGAGGCGATCGCTTGGCGCAGCGCTCTAACTACTGGCTTTTAACTCCGTATGTCCGGGAACAGTGGCGCACGATTGTAAACGCCCTATTATGTACGCTGGTTTTCACGGCGTTTTGGCCAATCTTGGCTTGGTTATCGGGGCAGATGTTGTCACTGTTGGTGCAGGGCCAAGTGTTGGCCTTAGCCCGTATGGCTGCTATCACCATCGCTGGCTTTGTGATTCATAAGCTGGGTCAGTACGGACAAGATTCCCTGATGTCCAAAGCTGCCTTGGAAGTTGCCCTGAAACTGCGGGTCAATACCTATCGCCATTTACAGCGGCTCAGCCTCACCTATTTTGAAAAGGCCCAAACTGGCGACCTGACTTACCGGCTCACGGAAGACATTGACCGGATTGGCGAGGTTGTTAAAAAACTCTTCCAAGATTTCATTCCCAGCATTTTGCAGCTGATTGTCGTGCTTACCTATATGGTGGTTCTCAACTGGCAATTGACGCTGACTATGTTGATCATTGTGCCGGCCTTTGCCCTGTTAGTGGGTTGGTTTGGCGATCGCATGCTGGACTATTCCCGCACCAGTCAAAATTTGGTGTCCGATTTGTCCTCTCAGCTCACCGAAGTGTTTGGCGGAATTCGACTCATTCGCGCCTTTGCCGCAGAAGATTATGCTATAGAGCGCTTTCAGGCCGAGTCAAAACGGCATTATGAGGCCAAGTATCGCGCCGCCTGGCTGCTAGCCGTACAGTATCCCGTCATCGGGTTACTGTACGCCGGGATTATCCTAATCTTATTTTTAGTGGGGAGTTGGCAAATTTCGACGGGCAATCTCACAGGCGAAGCCTTTGCTAGCTATGTCACAGCTGGCTTGCTGCTGATCGATCCCATCACCCACACCACCGAAAACTATAACCTGTTTAAGGAGGCAGAGGCCTCTGTAGATCGAGTCTTTGAGCTCAACGAGATCGCCCCAGGTGTTGAGGAATCGACTGCTGCTATGTCGCTGCCAGCGGTAACCGGTAAGGTCGAATACCGTAACGTCAGCTTCTATTACAAACCCGGCGAACCGGTGCTGCGCGGACTCAGCCTGCTTGCCAAGCCTGGCGAAAAAATTGCCCTTGTGGGATCCTCTGGAGCAGGCAAAACCACGTTGGTGAATTTGCTACCCCGATTTTATGATCCCCAGTCGGGGCAAATCTTGATTGACGGAGAAGATATTGCCGCGGTCACCCTCAAGAGCCTTCGACGCCAAATCGGGATCGTTCCCCAGGAAACTATTCTCTTTTCTGGCACTATTGCGGAGAATATCGCCTTTGGGCAACGCGAATCTGACCTCCAAGCTGTGGAAGCCGCGGCCAAAGCAGCTAATGCCCACGACTTTATTAGCCAGTTTTCCCAGGGCTACCACGCCTGGGTCGGTGAACGCGGGGTCAACCTATCAGGGGGGCAGCGGCAGCGGATCGCGATCGCCCGCGCTGTGCTGCTCGATCCGCGCATTTTGATTCTCGATGAGGCGACCTCAGCCTTAGACTCGGAATCAGAAAAGCTCGTGCAGGAAGCTCTCGAACGACTCATGGGCGATCGCACGGCATTTATCATCGCCCACCGCCTTGCCACTGTAAGAAATGCTGACCGCATCCTCGTGCTGGAGCGCGGCGAAATTATGGAATCCGGCACCCACGAAGAACTGCTGACAAAAGGCGATCGCTATGCTTATCTCTACACACAGCAGTTTCAACGGTAAAAACTGCCGCCATTGGACGAGGCGCTCAGGTGACCGATAATGGCAAGTGGCCACGTGCGGTTGCCGCAGGGGCCAGATCAGCCGCGTGTAATAGCTGACGCCCCCATCATTGACTGCGGTTAAGACGAGGCCTCAACCGCTTCCCGCAGTTGCCCTTGAACGGCCTTCAGCAGTTGCTGAGCGGCTCCGTAGGACGTTGTGCCGGGTTCTACCTTGTTGAGCTCGTTGGCAATACTCTGGAGCTCGCTAGCATAGACGTTGACTTCTAGAGAGTCAACAGTCTCGCCCAAATAGGCATTTTTGGTCTGGGCTGACTCAAAGGCCTCCAGTGCCCGCTGTTCCTTGATTTGCTGCTCTCGAATGACGCCCAGCTTGTTTTGATATTCGGCAATCATGCGCTGCGCCTCGCTGTACCCAACATCTTCGACGGGGACTTGCTCTAGCCGGGCGATCGCCTGCTGCCAGAGCCCTGCAATCCGCTGCCAGGTTTCTGCCGAGTGGGGTGGGTTTTGGGCCTCAGAGGATGCGGTCCAGGCAAATTCTTTGGCGGCTTGAATCAACGTTGAAGCGCGATTGTCCCCAGCGATCAACCCAGATACCTGGCCAAAATCTCGCCGGTAGGCCTCTAGCCTAGTGGCGCTCATTCGCCCGGCCAATGTCTCCGAAGGAATTTCGTTCAGCAGGTCCATGCCTTGCTGCCACTCTGCCAGCGCGACCGTCTTGAGCTGCGTATCGGCAGCTGTTTGATACTGCTGTTTGGCGGCATCGACGGCAGCTGTCCCGTCAGTCAAGAGTTTCAGCGCATTCTCCTCCTGAAGGGCTTTGGCCTCCATGCGGGCCGTTGCCTGGCGAGCGGTGGCAAATTCGTCGTACGTAAAGCGCCATGCACAGCTAAATCACGTGCAGTAAGTCTGAGGGAAATAACCTAGAAACCACACCGGCAACTGATCTAGATTTTTTTGAGCCTGCTCAGCTTTGTCGGCCCCTTAAAGCAATATCTTGGGCACTGGTGGCCTGGTTAATAAGCTGATCGGCTTGAGTCACATTGGCGATCGCTTGGCGATAGTGATGATCCATGCTGAAATAGCTGGGCAGTAGCACGATGGGCAGGGTTTTGGCGACGGGCCAACGAATCATTGGGTACGGCAAATTTAAGACCCAGAGCGTTCCGACGTGAGTTCGACGAGCAGAAGTGAGTAAGAAAAAAGCTGAGACTGAATTTGACGAATTCTATGCTCAGCTATGAACACCACTTTATCCGAAGTCTCTCGCCTGGATGTGACGCAGATTTTCTGGGAAGTTGATGACTTC
>JBHJHA010000041.1:0-88766 GCA_050331235.1 Leptolyngbyaceae cyanobacterium | reverse complement strand
TCTTCTGGACTCTGGCACTCTGAGAGCATCTCATCCAGCAGTTCATCGGCACGATTCAGCTCTTGCTTTTTCTTAGGCATGATGCGGTCTCCTGAGTTATCGGGATTCTAGACCGCTTACACAAAATTCTGATCAGTCTCCGCTGATGAATTGCCCGTAGTCCCGCTGTATACAAAGAAGACTTTGCAGTCGTTTTCAAACAGTTCCCGCAGCCGGTCTGCTGCTTGCTGAGTCCAATGATCACCGTAGGCTGCCGCAGCGCCCTGGTTGGCCTTTAGCAAAACCGCGATCGCTTCAGGGCATAGGCCGGGATAATTATCGCCGGCAAATTGTTCAAGCATGGTTCACCGGTGGCTTCAGGCAACATTATCGCGATCTCAGCTGCAGCGACTCAGCGTCGCTGCCCGATTCTAGTCCCTTCAAACTCGGATTGAACTGTTTCCAAATTCCTGAAATTTCAAAGAGACCGTCACCCTAATCGTAAAATTGAACAGTCAACCAGTCCCTTGCTTTCCGTTTTCCATGCCCTCTGATTCAGTCCTTTACGTTCTTGATATGTTAGGCGTTGCTGTGTTTGCCATAAGTGGGGCCCTCACTGCTGGACGCAAGCATCTTGATCTGTTAGGGGTCATGATAGTCGCTTTTGTGACCGCTCTTGGTGGCGGTACGATTCGAGATCTCTTGCTAGATCGCTCGCCTGTCTTTTGGGTCCAGCAGCCTGATTATTTGCTGGTTGCTATGGGTACTGGCCTGTTGACAATTCTATACACCCGCTACTTCAGCCCTCCTCAACGCACTTTGTTACTGGCAGATGCCGGTGGTCTAGCGCTGTTTAGCATTAGCGGTGCCCAAATTGCTGAGGCGGCACAGCTGCACAGCCTAATTGTCATCTTTATGGGTACCTGTACCGGTGTTGTGGGGGGCGTGATGCGCGATGTCTTGTTGGTGGAGATTCCCATGGTTTTACGGTCAAACAATATTTATGCCACGGCGGCGATCGCCGGCATTGCACTGTATCTAGGCCTACAGACGTTACGCCTATCCACTGCCTCTGCAGCCCTAGCCGGTATGCTGGCTATCATTGTGTTGCGGTTGGCGGCCATTGTTTGGGGCTTGTCTTTGCCCACGTATCGCCTGACAGATAGAGGATGAGCCCAGTGGAAGGAGCCTACGACTGGATTGAGCAGAGTCTTGCCACCATTCAACGGGCCAATTGGCACCGATCGCCCCAAACACTTAGCGGCAGAGCAGGACCAATCATCTTCAATCAGGGACGGGCATTGGTGAATTTTGCCAGCAATGATTATCTCGGGTTGACGGGGGATCCTCGGTTGGCAGCGGCAGCTATGGCGGCGATTCAGACCTATGGCACTGGTAGCACTGGCTCCCGCCTGCTCACGGGGCATCGCGATGTACACCAAAATCTGGAACGGGCGATCGCCACCTGGAAAGGTACCGAAGCTGCGCTGGTGTTTAGTTCTTGCTATTTGGCTAACCTTGGCACGATTACTGCTCTCGTCAACCAGCGCGACCTAATTTTGGCCGACCAGTATAATCATTCCAGCTTGATTAATGGGGCCAAGCTCAGCGGTGCGACAATGCAGACCTATCAGCACTGCAATCTTCATGATTTAGCACAGCAGTTACAACAACGGCGATCCCACCATCGTCGCTGCCTAATCGTGACGGATAGCATCTTTAGCATGGATGGGGACTTGTGTCCGCTGCCGGAAATTCTCGATTTGGCCGATCAACATAACAGCATGGTGCTGATTGATGAGGCCCACGCAACGGGAGTTTTGGGCAATAGTGGTGCCGGTTCGGTTGAATATTTTGGCTGTCGCGATCGCGTGCTGATTCAAATTGGCACCCTCAGCAAGGCCCTCGGTAGCTTAGGTGGTTATGTGGCTGGCTCATCTCAGTTGATCGACTTTCTTCGGAATCGAGCTGCCAGTTGGATCTATACCACCGGCCTAACGCCTGCCGCTGCCGCTGCCGCCCTTGCCGCCGTTGAGATTGCACAGCAGGAACCGGATCGCCGCGATCGCCTGACCAAACATCGACAATCTTTACAGCAATCTTTACAGTCACTCCTGGCTACTCAACCAACTCAGCGATTCACAGCTGTGTTGCCTAGTGACTCTTCTATCCTCTGTTTAGAAGTTGCTGATGCTGCGACTGTGGTGCAATTGGGGGAACAGCTTCAACAAGCGGGGTGCTTAGTTGCCGCTGTGCGCCCACCCACTGTCCCGATTAGCCGATTGCGAATCACAGTAATGGCAACCCACACCGCGGAACATCTACAAAAGCTGATCCAGGCACTTTCTGAGCTCGAGTGCTAAGCGTACTAAGCGTTCTCCAGGTCAGCAAAGCGAGGGCGTTTTGAGAAAATTTCGGACAGCTGTGAGATAAAGATCCGGCGCTTCCAACATCGGGAAGTGTCCTGTATTCTCGATTTCGACGTATTCAACAATTTCAGGATTGAGGGCTGCCGCCGCCCGCCCGAGCTTGGCCGGTGTAATTTGGTCATATTCTCCCGATACCAATAGGCTCGGCACTGTCAACTGCGCAAAGGTGGCAGGCATGATCTCCGTGGCTCGTTTGCTGACAGCGGTATAAATTGTGCCCAAAGCGACGTCGCCATCAGCGTCGAGATAGTCCTCCAAAAAAGCATATTTTTCCTCAGCAGGAATTGAACGACTGAGAAACCGAGCCATAAAAAACCTGGGCGCTAAGGGAAGATGTTTGAGCCAAGCGGGGCGAAAGCCGACAACATAGCCACCGAATTTGTAAAAGGCTTCGAACGATTTCTGATCGTACTCAAAGACGCCGTTGCAGGTAAGTACACATTGTTTAACGCGATCGCCATACTGGTTGAGAAATAAAACAGCGACCGATGCTCCCGTGGAGTGTGAGTTCAGCCAGACTGTATCCAATTCCAAGGCATCAAGCAATGCTGCCAGATCATCGGCAAAGGTATCGAGCTCATAGCCCCGCGCCAGCACAGCCTCACGGCTGCTGTCATCAATGTGAGATTGTCCAAAGCCACGCATATCGTAGAGCAGGCAATCAAACTCTGAAGCCAGCTCCCTTGCCGTTGAGCGCCAGTAGCGGCAAGAGCCCCCCCAACCGTGGATAAATACCATGACAGGCTTATCGCCCTGAGGCGGAGCTCCTCGGTCAGTAATCCACTCGTAGTAGTGGTCTACCCCCAAAATCGAAATATATGCCATAGATCAATAGTTAGGCTGACTCGGGCTTCGGTAAAGAAGATGGATGCATAAGGAGCTCCGCTGTCGAACGCTGCTCTACCATTTCTCGAGTGATTAGACACCGCTTCAGATCCTTCCGCGAGGGTAGCTCATACATCACATCGAGCATCAACTCCTCAACAATGCCCCGGAGGGCCCGAGCTCCAGTTTTACGACGATAGGCTTCCCGGGCGATCGCTCGAATGGCATCCGGCTTAAACTCAAGCTGCACGTTGTCCATGCCCATGAGCTTTTGAAACTGCTTGATTAGGGCGTTCTTAGGCTCGGTCATGATCGCCACGAGCATTTCTTCATCAAGGGGATCAACGACCGTAATAGCGGGAATGCGGCCGATGAACTCGGGAATCAGGCCATACTTCACCAAGTCTTGAGGCTCAAGCTGCTTCAAGATATCAGCGGTTCGTTTTTCTCGAGACGCTTGCGTATCCCCTGGTTGGATAAAGCCCATCGACTTCTTGCCGACACGCTGCTCAACCATCTTTTCTAAGCCGACAAACGCCCCCCCACAGATGAACAGGATGTTGCTGGTATCAATCTGGATACAATCTTGATAAGGATGCTTACGCCCTCCCTGAGGCGGAACATTGGCGACTGTACCCTCTAGCATTTTCAACAGTGCCTGCTGTACTCCCTCACCTGATACATCCCGGGTAATCGAGGGATTCTCACTTTTACGAGCAATCTTATCGATTTCGTCGATGTAGATGATGCCTCGCTGGGCTTCTTCGACATCTAAATCGGCTACTTGAAGCAGCCGTAGTAAGATGTTTTCGACATCTTCACCGACGTAGCCGGCTTCGGTCAATGTTGTGGCATCAGCCACGGCAAAGGGAACATCTAATACGCGGGCCAAAGTTTGGGCTAGCAGCGTTTTCCCAGACCCAGTAGGGCCAATCAGCAAAATATTGGCCTTTTGAATTTCGATATTGTCTTCGGCCTCATCGCTCTGGCTTTGTAAATGGCTCAGACGCTTGTAATGGTTGTACACCGCTACCGACAGGACCTTTTTAGCCTCATCTTGGCCGATTACATGCTCGTCCAAAAAGCTCTTAATTTCTCGGGGTTTTGGAACTTGGTTAAAAGAAATTGGAGAAGGTGCCCGTCTACGCTCAGGGGATTGCTCGCGTCGAGGTACTGATTGGGGGACCGTAGCCCCTGAGTCAAACAGTTCCTCGTCCAAAATTTCATTACACAAGTCAACACATTCATCGCAAATGTAAACACCAGGCCCTGCAATTAGCTTGCGAACCTGCTCCTGTGACTTACCACAAAAGGAACATTTGAGATGGGAGTCGTACTTGGACATGGTGTACTCCTATTGCGATGCAGCATCTGCGGCAGTAGTGATTAGCGTGTCTTGAGCAATGACCTGATCAATCAAGCCATAATCCTTGGCTTCTTTGGCAGACATATAAAAGTCCCGTTCGGTATCCGCTTCGATGCGCTCTAGCGGTTGACCACTGTGGTGGGCAATCAACTCATTCAGCCGCTGCTTGTGATAAAGAATCTCCTTAGCCTGGATCTCGATATCAACAGCTTGTCCCTGAGCCCCGCCTAAGGGTTGGTGAATCATGATTCGCGCACTGGGTAAAGACAGTCGCTTGCCGGGTGCCCCTCCACATAAAAGGAACGCGCCCATACTAGCAGCCAAACCGAAGCAAATGGTAACAACATCAGGACGGATCTGCTGCATAGTGTCATAAATTGCCATACCCGCGGTCACCGAGCCCCCTGGAGAGTTGATGTAGATTTGTACATCTTTTTCAGGATCTTCAGCATCTAGGAATAGAAGCTGGGCTACGATCGCATCGGCAATCTTGTCATCGACAGGAGTCCCTAAAAAAACGATGCGCTCACGCAGCAGGCGCGAGTAAATATCGAAGGCTCTTTCACCCCGTCCGGACTGCTCAACCACCATGGGCAGGATGCTCTGTACGCCCTGGTGCAAGGGGCTATAACTAGATAGGGGGTGATTCTTTTGAGATTGCAACACTATATCAACCGATTTTCTTTGTCTACATCAATGGTAAGCAAGCAGGCAGCAGTTTACAGTTGCTGCCTGCTTGCTTACCATAGTGCCCCAATAGGCAGAACTTCAGAATTTTCTGAACTCTGAAATTATTATGCCTTAACGACCTGTTAGCCAGCGTGAATGACCACTGACAAGGCAAGAGGACCTCGGCAACCTGAGCTATAACAATCATAGGATTGGTCCAAAGTTTAGACCAACTTTTGCGATCTCGTATTCAATTCCCTTAACGATTCTTTGCTTGACGCGGCGGCTGGCCAACTTAACCATTTACAACAATAAAGAGGCACTGAACCCAATTTTTAACTTGCCCAATGCCTCTTTATTGAGATTTACTGTGCGGTTACTCTTCCTCAGTGGAAGTATCGTCGGTGGCCGTCGCCTCAATATCTACGGTGGCCGTCGCTGCATTGGCGTCGTCCTCGCGGCTATCTGTCGCGTCTACGCCGTCACCCTCAACAGCTACTGATAGGGAGCCTTCAGGCACTAGCTCAACGGTGTTGTTTGCCAAGAGCCATTTTAGAATCTTCTCCTGCAGCAGCTCTTCATTGACCACTTCTTGCAAGCGATCGCGGTCTACAGCTTCGGGATTACTGACTTCTTCCATCATTTCATCCATTCGGGTTGTGACAGCGTCGTCTTCAACCGTGATGAATTCTTGCTTAGCGACTTCGCCCAGCGCCAGGGTGCGTCTGAGCCGATCGATTGCGTCCGGTCGAGAGCGCTCTCGCATATTCTCAACCAGTTCAGGCGTTAACATTTTGTTGATGTCAATGCCCTGGCGACTCAGCTGCACTGCCGCCTGCTGTACTAAGTGATTAGCCTCTCGGCGAATTAGTGTTTCTGGAATTTCTGCATCTAAATGCTTCAGCAACGCTTCTAACAGTGCCTCAAACTGATTGCTCTCAGTTTGAGCTGCAGCTTCTTGCTGATAGCGCTCTTCTAAAGATGCTCGCAAGTCAGCCAAAGTCTCAAACTCACTGACCTCCTCCGCAAAATCATCATCTAGTTCAGGTAGCTCTTTTTCCTTCAGCTCTTTGAGCTTGACCGCGAATAATACGGGCTTGCCTGCCAAGGTCTCCTGGGGGTAATCCTTGGGAAACGTCAGGGGCAGCTCTTTGTCTTCATCTAAAGACATGCCTACGATGCCCTCAACAAAGCCGTCAATGAAGCCACCCTCTTTCATTTCCACCTGAAAATCTTCCGCACTGCCCCCTTCAAACAATTCGTAGGTGCCATCTTCCTGCTGAATCTTGCCCTCAAAGTCAATGACTGCGACGTCACCCATCTGCGCCGCTCGCTCCTCAATGGGCACCAAGGTTGCTAAATTGAGACGGTATTGCTCTAAAACTTCATCAACCTTGGCGTCGTCGTATTTGATTTCCTCGGCTTGGACCTCGAGTCCCGTATATTTTTCCAGCGTGACCCGTGGCGGCACATCCACGGATGCCTGAAAAGTGAGCACCTCACCAGGCGTGTATGCCTGAATCAACTCTTCAAATTCAGACGTTAGCTGATAGTTGCCGATCGCCTCAATTGATTCGTCCTTAATGGCTTGCTCAACGGCTGTTTGCACCAGTTCTTCAAGTGCCGCCGCCTTGATCTGAGCTGTGCCAAATCGCTGCAAAAAGACTTGACGAGGCACCTTGCCTGGCCGAAACCCAGGAATACGAACCGTCTTGATTAACTTTTGTAGGACTTTTTCGTAGGTCTGTTTAGAAACCTCGGCGGGAATTTCAATCTGAAGCCCTACTTGGCTGTCGGGCAACTGTTCTTGAGTAACTTTCATGAAAGAGTCCTACTTCCTGTGCAATATCATCAATAAAATCCGTGAAACCTTCTATTCAATAAGGAAGGGTATTTAGGATAGGGCTGTTAGAATTTAGCGCAGTTAGCTATCATACTCCATTCATGGAACATCATCGCCTTAAGGATCACAAAGGCATCTTTAAGGATTTTCTAACCACGCATCGTGGGATCATGAAGCGACTAACCTCGCTCACCATTTGTCCGCATGAGCACAGGTGATCTGAATAGATGGGGACAGGGGATTAGACCCCAAACGTAGTAGACAAAGAAGGGAGAGCAATCGTGTCTGAGGGATACCGCGTCGCAATTATGGGAGCAACTGGAGCAGTGGGAACAGAGCTGCTCACTCTGCTGTCAGAACGACAATTCCCGATTGCGGATCTAAAGCTGCTGGCATCCCCTCGCTCCGCAGGTAAGAAACTGCCTTTCAAAGGTCGAGAGATTGCAGTCCAGCCCCTCAGCGACGATGTTTTTGAGGGTGTAGATATCGTCTTGGCCTCTGCTGGCGCCAGCGTTTCGCGCGAATGGGCTGACAAAATTACGGCTGCTGGGGCAGTAATGATTGATAATTCCAGTGCCTTTCGCATGGATCCTCAAGCGCACCTTGTTGTCCCTGAGGTTAACCCGCAGGCAGCAGCTGGGCATAGTGGGGTAATTGCCAATCCTAACTGCACGACTATCTTGATGACCGTGGCGCTGTGGCCTTTACATCAAATTCAGCCAATTCAGCGGATTGTGGTCGCTACTTACCAATCGGCTAGTGGTGCTGGGGCCCAGGCGATGGAAGAAGTCAAGCAGCAGGCCCACGCAATCTTGTCGGGCGAGCAACCCCCCACTCAGTCGTTCCCATATCCTTTGGCGTTTAATCTGTTTCCTCACAACTCACCGCTAAATGAAGTCGGTTATTGTCAGGAGGAAATGAAAATGCTGAATGAGACTCGGAAGATTTTTGACGAGCCTGAGCTGCGTATTACAGCGACTTGTATCCGCGTACCGGTTTTACGGGCTCATTCAGAAGCGATTAACATGGAATTTGCCACTCCCTTCTCGCCAGAGCAAGCCCGGGCTGCTTTGCGCCAAGCTGCCGGCGTTGCTGTAGTAGAAGATTGGCAAGTGAATTACTTTCCGATGCCCCAAGACGCCAGTGGCCAAGACGACGTTTTAGTCGGGCGTATTCGTCAAGATCTCTCTCACCCAAATGGTCTAGAGCTCTGGCTTTGTGGCGACCAGATTCGCAAGGGAGCGGCGCTGAATGCTGTCCAAATTGCCGAGCTGCTGGTGAAAAAACGATGGCTGAAAGCTGCTGCTGTGTCGTAGCTAAAGTGGTCACGGCGATCGCCGCCGGCTGGACCTGGGTCATGTTCTCTAGCCTTTGGCTAATGGGCTCAATATGACTGCTCGATGAGCATATCCAGGCTTATGCCATGTAGCTATGGCTTTGTGGCCCCAAGGTTGCTATGTTAAACCTGGCATAGCCAAAGATGTCAGATGAATCCAGCCAGGTAATTTAAGTCTGAATGATAAACGCAAAAGGATTTTGAGCGAGTGGGATATTTTGGCCGAGTATTGACAGCAATGGTGACTCCGTTTGATGAAGACGGTCGCGTCAATTACTCTACTGCAGAAGCTTTGGCAGCTTACCTCGTCGAGAACGGTAGCGATGGGCTAGTCGTCTGTGGGACGACAGGCGAGTCCCCAACCCTATCTTGGGATGAAGAGTTCCAGCTGTTTAAATGCGTGAAGTCAGCCGTGGGCGATCGCGCTAAGGTGATCGCCGGTACCGGTTCTAACTCTACCCAAGAGGCGATTGAAGCCACTCGAAAGGCGGCAGCCTTGCACCTGGATGGAACTCTGCAGGTGGTGCCCTATTACAACAAACCAACCCAGACCGGACTTTATCGACATTTTGAGGCGATCGCCCAGTCCAGCCCCGACTCGCCGATAATGCTCTACAATATACCTGGCAGGACAGGTTGTGGAATGGCTATTGATACGGCCATTCGTTTATCTCAACTCTCTAACGTAGTTGCAATTAAAGAAGCAAGCGGCAACCTTGACTATGCCAGTCAACTGCGTTCTGTGACCTCACCTGAGTTTTCGATCTACTCTGGCGACGACTCTTTGACCTTACCCATTCTTTCAGTTGGAGGGGCTGGCGTGGTGAGTGTCGCTAGCCACGTGGTTGGTAACCAGATTCAAAGTATGATTCAGTCCTTTGAGGCGGGCAACATTCAAAAGGCATTAGCTACCCATTTATCTTTGTTCCCTTTGTTTAAAGCTCTATTTACAGAAACTAACCCGATTCCGGTTAAAGCAGCCTTGTCTATCAAGGGTTGGAAGATGGGTTCTTTACGCTCGCCGCTGATGGATGCGAGTGATGAGGTCAAGCAAAACCTCCAGGATATTTTATCGTCTTTGTCTTAAGTAGCTTGCGGGTATCTATCGGCTGCTTCAAAAGCTTGAAATAACTGAATATCAATCGCTTCTTGTCCTATATATCCACGCTAGTTTTGCTGAGTATGTGTCCAATTTCTCTATTTGTTGTCCGCTTTTTAGTGATCAACTTTTCCCCTGTGGTAGCAACGTCTCTATTCCATCGGTAGCAGTGTCGTTGACTTGGTGCTGAGCGACTTTTGCCGCTTCACTATGGCCTAGCCCTCGCCTTGATGTCGTGATGGTGTATCCCTCATTCGTTAACTGCCCCTTCTGCTTTCTTTGTCCAGCCAGTTTTGGCAACCAATTGCAAAATCGACCTATATGAACAAACAAAACTCTGATGCTAAGCTCAAGATCATTCCCCTGGGTGGTTTACATGAAATTGGCAAAAACACCTGTGTGTTTGAAATCAATGATGAAATCATCTTGCTCGATGCGGGCTTAGCTTTTCCGACTGATGGGATGCACGGCGTCAATATTGTTCTGCCGGATGTTACCTATCTGCGAGAAAATCGCCACAAAATCAAAGGAATGATCGTCACCCACGGCCACGAGGATCATATCGGTGGCATTGCTTACCATCTGAAGCAATTTGATATTCCAGTGATTTATGGCCCCCGCTTGGCTATGGCACTATTGGAGGGCAAGTTGGAGGAGGCCGGCGTGAGCGATCGAACTGAACTCCGACCCGTTCGACCTCGGGATATGGTGCGCTTGGGCAATTCCTTTGTGGTGGAATATATCAGCAATACTCACTCCATTGCTGATAGCTGCAGCGTAGCAATTCATACTCCCTTAGGCGTTGTGATCCACACGGGGGACTTTAAATTTGACCACACTCCCGTTGACGGTGAATTTTTTGACGTCCAAAGACTAGCCGAATACGGCGAGAAGGGCGTCCTTTGCTTGATTAGCGACTCTACTAATGCAGAGGTTCCAGGGTATACGCCTTCGGAGCGTTCCGTGTTTCCTAATCTTGATCGGGTCTTTTCCCAAGCTGATGGGCGGTTGATTGTGACGACGTTCTCCTCATCGGTGCACCGCGTCAATATGATTCTTGAGCTGGCCAAAAAGCATCACCGGATGGTGTTTGTCTTGGGGCGCTCGATGTTGAATGTGATTGCCCATGCTCGTGAACTGGGTTATATCAAATGCGAAGAAGATCGCTTTCAGCCTTTGCGCAATCTCAATCAATACTCGGATCGAGATGTGATGATTCTCACTACTGGTTCCCAGGGAGAGCCATTGGCGGCGCTCACTCGCATCGCCAATGGCTCGCACCGCGACATCAAAGTTCGCGAAGGCGATACCGTCGTGCTTTCTGCCAATCCAATTCCTGGTAACACCATTTCAGTGGTCATCAACATCGACAAGTTGATGAAGAAAGGGGCCAAGGTGGTTTACGGCAAGCATCAGGGTATTCATGTGTCTGGCCATGGAGCCCAAGAGGACCAAAAGCTGATGCTATCTTTAATCCGGCCTAAATTTTTTATGCCGGTACACGGCGAGCACCGGATGCTGGTTAAGCATTCCGAAACTGCTCAAAGTATGGGCATTCCAGCTGAGAATATGGTCATCATTGATAATGGTGACATTGTTCAGCTCACCCAAGACAGCATTGATATTGTCGGCAAAGTGCCTTCTGGCATTGAGTTAGTGGATTCTTCGCGACAAGGGGTTGTGGATCGGGAAACTCTACGAGATCGCCAACAGCTGGCCGAAGATGGCATCATCACTGTCTCAGCGATTGTTAACACCCGGGGTAAGCTCGTCACCTCGCCCAATGTTGATATTCGCGGTATTTCTCAGTCCCTCAATCTCGAGCGATTCAAAGGTAAAGTCTCGGATGTCATTAGTCGAGTACTGCGAGAGCGTTCTACCCAAAAGGGCATTGAACAAGATGGGGTGCAACCGGTGATCGAGACAGAACTCCGACGGTTAATGCGCAAAGAGTTGCCTAAGCGCTACCCAGTAGTTGTACTGCTACTGAATTGGGTTGAGACGCCTGAGCAAGGCTCACCTTTACCGGCATTAACGGCCAGATAGGCAATCAGTCTTGGGCTGATTGAGAGTCGAAGCAAAACTTAATATCCGCTCAACTGTTTCAAAAAAGGTGGTTGGGCGGATGTTTTTGTTGAAGCATGATCAATTCTGACAGCTGAGCGCTATAATGCTCCCAACAGAAGCAGTCCCAATGTCGGGCTTGAGCGTTGCTAAGCGGATAGTGGTGGACATCGGCACCTTACCAAAGGCTTCTGTCAGAATTTTGTTGATTCGACAAAAAATTTTGGTAAGCCGAAAAAGTGGCTTGAACGATTCTCCGAGGTCATTTGAGCATTCTAGATGAATGTTCTATGGCACCTTTTTTCTGTTTAAGCGCGTCGCCACTTTGTCGAAGACAGAAGATATTGTTTCTGACGACAGAATTACTATTTGATTCTCTCCTGCGGCGTTGAAAAGCGGAGCAGAATCCCTACGAGTTTTGAGGATACTGAATGCCCAAGCAAATCGTTATTGCTGAACAGCATCGCATTGCGGCTGTTTTTCAAGGAGACCAGATACAAGAGTTGATTGTTGCCACAGGCACCCATCAGGTAGGCGATATTTATATCGGGACGGTTGAAAACGTCTTGCCCGGCATTGATGCTGCCTTTGTAAATATTGGGGACAGTGAGCGTAACGGCTTTATGCACGTTACCGACTTGGGACCTTTACGGCTCAAGCGGGCGGCTGGTTCGATCACGGAGTTGGTAGCACCTCAACAGAAAGTGTTGGTGCAAATCATGAAGGAACCGACAGGTAATAAGGGTCCCCGGTTGACGGGAAATGTGACCTTGCCAGGTCGGTATCTAGTATTAATGCCCTACGGCAAAGGGGTCAATCTCTCCCGCCGGATTCAAAATGAACAGGAGAGAAATCGTCTGCGGGCCCTCGCTATTTTGCTGAAGCCGGCGGGCATGGGGTTGTTGGTCAGAACAGAGGCTGAGGACGTTCCCGAGGAGGCGATTATTGAGGATTTGGAGTCCCTCCAAAAGCAATGGGAGACTATTCAGCAGGAGGCGGTGACTCGTCGTCCTCCGGAGTTGCTCAACCGTGATGATGACTTTATTCAGCGGGTCTTGCGTGATGTGTACAGTGGCGATGTCAACCGGATTGTGACGGATTCACACACGGGCCTCAAACGCGTCAAGCAGCACCTCATGAACTGGAACGCCGGTAAAATTCCGCCGGGAGTGCTCATTGATCACCATCGCGATCGCGTCCCCCTGTTGGAGTTTTTCCGGGTGAATGCAGCCATTCGCGAAGCTATTCAGCCGCGGGTTGATCTGCCCTCGGGAGGGTATATCATCATTGAGCCCACAGAGGCGCTCATCGTCATTGACGTCAACTCTGGTTCCTTTACGCGCTCAGCGACCGCTAGAGAAACCGTTTTATGGACTAACTGCGAAGCTGCGGAAGAAATTGCCCGCCAGCTCCGATTACGGAACGTCGCAGGTGTCATCATTGTCGATTTCATCGACATGGACTCGCGACGCGATCAGCTTCAGGTGCTAGAAACCTTCAACCGGGCTCTCCGAGCTGACAAATCTCGCCCACAGATTTCACAGCTATCAGAGTTGGGATTGGTAGAGCTGACACGCAAACGTCAGGGCCAAAACTTATATGAGTTGTTTGGTCGTCCTTGTCCGACCTGTAGCGGATTGGGGCATGTCGTTCATTTGCCAGGCGAGCACCCAACCACTGTCGACACTTCAGTGATGGATGGTGGGCGCGACACCGGCAACAGTAGTCGCTCTCACCCTTCATTGAAAGAAGCTGTGAATGAAGACCTAGAACCTCATTCAGACTTGCAAGAGCTTGATTTGCTCAATCATCCTAATTATCAGGAGCCGAAGAGCAATCGTGGTAATCGCCGCCGCCGGCGGCGTGAGTCTTCCCCTTCAGGCCGTAGCAATGGCCGCAATGTTGAAACGCCTAAGAGTGCACCGACTGAAACGCCGGTCACTGATGTTGCCCCACCCGAGACGGCCAAATCGTCGCCGGAACCTAGCGGCGGCCGTTCTAGTCGAGGCCGCAATGGTCGTAGCGATCGCAAATCGCCTCCCCCTCCGGAGAAAATTACTGTTGAAATGACTCCAGAGGAACAGAGCGTTTACGCCATGATGGGGATTTCGCCTTTAGTCCTCAGTCCGCAGGAAGTCAAAGACACTAGAAATACCATCGTCCGAGTGGTCTTACCTGGTGAAGCCAGTAAAATTACGGCCGATGCCGAGACTCCTGACAGAGCGATGCCGATTAAGGTCAAAGATCAGCCCGCATCAAATGGTGCAGCAGTACCGAGTCCTGATAGTGACACAGCTGATGGCTCATCACCGACTTCAGAAGACCAGGCTTTGCCGGTTCCCAATGTGACGGCAACTACTGCTGAAGCCGTTAGTGAAGATGCTGCGGCTGAATTGTCAGAAGAAGGTGGCGAGTCCACCTCGACTACTCGCCGCCGTCGCCGCCGTCGCTCTTCAGCGAATGGCGATGACTAATCTGCGTTGGTAGAACTTATGGTTTCCCTGGAAATGGCTACCCATGGCGCGATAATGCCAACGCAAACGGCGGGGATCGACGAAGTGGGGCGAGGCGCCTTATTTGGTCCAGTTGTGGCTGGGGCGGTAATTTTGTCCGCTCCAGCTTGTGAGCATTTGCTTGCTTTGGGGGTCGCTGATAGTAAGCAGCTGAGCCCGCAGCGGCGAGCCGCTTTAGTGTTGCCTATTCAAACCTCTGCAGAGGCCTTTGCGTTGGGGTTAGCCAGCGTGCACGAAATTGATCGGCTAAATGTTCTGCAGGCATCGCTTTTAGCCATGAAGCGAGCTGTTAACCGATTATCCCTCCGGCCTCAGTTTTGCCTGGTGGATGGCAACCAGCGGATTCCGCAATTAGGCATTGCGCAACAACCTGTGGTGAAAGGGGACCGCCATCATGTGGCGATCGCGGCGGCTAGTATCCTGGCTAAAGTTTGGCGAGATACCCTTATTGTGCGCCTTGATCGTCGCTATCCGGGCTATGACCTAGCGTCTAATAAAGGGTATGGAAGCTATCGTCATCGCTCAGCGATCGCCCAACTTGGTCGCACCCCCCAACATCGCCGCTCATTCAAGGTTGCCCAGCCGCTTACTTAGCCGACGTGAGCTACCCCACCCTTAGTTCTCCAGCCCTAACTCTCGTTTCAAGAGATTGATTGACTTTTCGCCAATGTAATTATCACAAACGACAATTTGAGGCGCTCGAATCAAATCTTCCCGAGCTCCTGCAATTGCTTGCTTAACCGAGGGCAGGCTAGTTTGATCGAACACCACAATGGTCTGGGCACTGCGGACCAATGCATTTAACTTGTAAGCGTCTTCGGTTTGGGCGGTCATTACTAAGACGTCCTCGCCTCTTAAGCTATAGGCAATTACCTCTGCTGCCCGCAAAATTCCAGAGCTAAGGCTGACCATGCCCAGACAGGTATCCTGGGGCAACTCCCTCAACAGGCCAAGCTCACGGCTGTAGTCGTAGATATCAATGGGAATTACCCTCACAGACTTGGGTCCCGCGATTGCTTCAGCTTCGGCTAAAAAATAACGGCTAGTGACCACCGTGCCCGAGCGAGCCTGAGCCAAAATGTCTTCTAAATCCTCTAACGCCACCAGTTGAACTGGGATATGCAAGGCCGCCTCTAGCTCTCGGACAATCAGCTCACCAGCCCCCAAGTCTTGTTTTTGTACGGTCACCAGCACCCGCGCACTACAGCGTAAGCGCCAGTCAACTTCCGCAAAAAATAACTCTCGGGCCTGATTCAGCGAACAGCCCTGACGTAAAAGTTCGTCTAAAACGTCCTCCACTACTTTACGAGCCTTGGGAAATTTATCCCAGAGACCCAGATGAGGACGAGAACTCTCAACGGTAGAGTGGGCTCGGACATAAATCCCTGACCCTGGCTGTGCCTCAACGACGCCAGCTTCCTCTAACTGCCGATAGACTTTGCTAATAGTGTTGCGATGTAAGCCAGTCTGCATGGCTAGCTGGCGGGTACTTGGCAACCGATAGCCCGGCGGAAACTGTCTTGAAGCGATGGCAAACCACAACTGATCGTACAGCTGAGTTGAGGCAGGAATTTCACTATCGGTCTGAATATGAAACTTAAGCAAGATGGCTCTCCTGTAAACACCTCAGCAATAGATACGATCATTGTGGAGAGGCTGAATGGAGCATTGAATACCTCAGCCTCTCTACATAAGGCTGAATCACGCACAGCAATCAGTCATAGAAAATAAATAAAATGTGACACTTTTTTGCCAATGCGGCGCACCTAGCTCAAGCTAGTAAACTCAATCGTCTAGCCATTCGACACTGCTCGCCTCAATCACTGGGTGGTAAGAGCGACGTAAATTGAGCAAATCAACGGAGTCGTCTGGACAAGGAATCACATGATACCCCAAGGTAACAACACCCGGTTTTCCCTTTAATGCTTGCATGACCGTTGCGATCGCGATTTCTACCTCACCCGTCTGACCGCGGATGACGACACTGATCCGGCCGGCATTCGTATTCTCTAAGCCTAAAACGTGAACGTTGGCAGCTTTTGATAACCCATCTGCAGTGATCAGAGCACTGGGCATGCCGCAGGTTTCAATCACTCCTAACGCCTGACCCATTGATTTAGCCCCATACAGTATCAATATCCGTGATTTTCGCTCCGCTCAGATGAGCTCCGGGTTAACCATTATCAAAGCGGAAACATGAAGAAAAAGCAGCATCTTTGTATTCGATAGGTTTCTAACCGGCAGCTTCTAATATAAAGCGTTGGTAATACTCTATCCGGCTTAAACATTATGGCGATGGCCCCCTCTATCCAAACCAGCACGATTGAGTTTTCTAGTGGTGAACTGACTATCCCAGCCTACCTTGCCCATCCCGATGAGAAGATGGAGTGCCCGATCATCGTGGTTCTTCAGGAGGTTTTTGGCGTCAATGCCCATATTCGTAACGTGACTGAGCGCTTAGCCCACGCTGGATATACCGCGATCGCCCCCCACATTTATCATCGTCAAGCCCCAAACTTTGAGGTCGGCTACAGCGAAGCCGACCTAGCAATGGGAAGACAGTACAAAAATGGCACGAATGTTGACGAACTATTGAGCGACATTCTCGGCGCCATCACCTACGTCCAAACCTATTTTCCCAATAGCGCTGATCAGGTCGGCTGCATTGGTTTCTGCTTTGGTGGACATGTGGCCTATCTAGCGGCTACGTTGACAGTGATCCAAGCAACGGCCAGCTTTTACGGCGCTGGCATTGGCAGCTTTACTCCTGGTGGCGGTGAGCCCACACTGAATCGCACCCCTGACATTTCAGGCACGCTGTATGCATTCTTTGGGCTACAAGACCCGCTGATCACTCAAGCAGAGATTGAAAAAATAGAAACCGCGTTGCAAACGCACCAGATTGATCACCGAATTTTTCGATATACCGACGCCACCCATGGGTTTTTCTGCGATCGCCGAGACAGCTATCATCCACAAGCAGCTGAGGATGCATGGCAGCAGACCTTACAGCTCTTTGAATATTCACTGTAAGCCTAGCTGCGGCAAGGATATCCTCCGCTGAACAAACTTTCTCTTTACAAACTTTTGGCTGGGGGTTCCGGAATCAGTGAAAACAACGTTGATGTACTTCAAGCTGGTTACTATCTTTATGTATACGGGTGTATGTCACGATTCATTGATACCGGCGTAATAAGCGTCGTTGGCGAGATTTGCGACTTTTGAAATAACTCTAGACTGATCGCGATTGTCGCTTGGTTAGTCACTCCTCATCTACAGGCAAGTTGAGTCATCTTAGGAATGATATGGCCCTTTCAAATCCTCATACAGAATTAAAAGGGGAAACCGCCGAACTGCTGCAGCGCTATCAGCAGTTACAGCAGGCAGAAGTCCGCAATCGGCTGGTTCAGCTCAATTTAGGCTTGGTGAGACGCGAGGCCCATCGTTGGATTCGCCATTCCGATGAATCTTTTGATGACCTTATGCAAGTGGGTAGTCTTGGACTCATTCGGGCAATCGAGCGGTTTGATTTAGCTAAGGGCTATGCCTTTAGTTCATTTGCGATTCCTTACATTAGGGGCGAGATCCAGCATTACCTACGAGATCGTAGCGGAACGGTGAAAATTCCCCGTAAGTGGCAGACCCTGGCCCATCAGTCTCGCCGAGCGGTTCATGCGCTCCGGGCTCAATATAATAGGCAGCCTACCGAGCCTGAAATTGCGAGTTACCTGAATATTTCATTGGAAGAGTGGAGCGAAGTTAAACTGGCTATCCGCAATCGCTCCCTGGTGAGTTTAGATGCCCCTGTACTTGAGGCAGACGCCGACTCTGCTTCTCTCTCCGACATTCTCCCTGATCCCAAGTTTCGAAGCTTTCAATTAGCTGAAGAAGATCGCATTCGTCTGCAACATGCACTCTTACAGTTGGAAGAGCGCACTCGCAAAATTTTAGAGTTCGTCTTTTTGCAAGACTTGACCCAAAAAGAGACTGCTGAGCGTTTGGGAATCAGCTCTGTGACCGTTTCGAGACGAGTCAAGCAAGGTCTTAAACATCTAAGAAGTTTGATGGTTAACGCCTCTGAAGACTAAGCACAGGAAGGCGTTCCATCTGCTAAAAATTAAGCTATCGTTTAGAGGCATTAGCTGAACATTAGGCGAGGAGGCGAAGCCATGGGCGCCACTGTGTTGATAGTTCTTTTCTTGGTGGGGGCGCTACTGGCCACCATTGGAGGCATCGTTGGTATCGTGGACGCCTTCCGAGTCAGTACTGTTTGGGGGCTACTCGCTTTTTTTGTTCCTTTCGCGTTACTCGTTTTTTGCATTAAGTTTTGGAATCAGCGTAAATGGGCCCGTAACAGTCTGATTATGAGCCTAGCTGGTCTTGCTGCCATGATATTGCCGATTCCTCTTGGGGGACTCGCGTTTTTATCTGCCGGCAATGATCAGGAGTTTGATGACTTTTCTGAAGGTGTACCAGTTAATCCTGATGGCGGTGTCGTTGACCCTAATACGACTCCTGATGCTGGCATAGAAGGCACTGTGGAAGTTCCTGCCGAAGAAGAAGCTGAACTTTTTGAAGAAGCAATGCTGCCAGGGCTACCGACTGCAGCAGAGATTGCCCGCGCTGAGTTGTTGCCTTCAACGGATCCTTCAGAGCGGCTTAATGAGATTGAGCGTGAACGTTCTGATCCGTATGCCTTTGTCCCTATTGCGCCGCCACCTAAGCCCGCGCCACCAGCGTCCAATAATTCTCCTAATGCTGCTGGGAATGGTGGGGGGAATGGCGGCTCACCTCCCGGCGGCGCTACTGCTAGGCCGCCTGCCGCACCGAGCAGCCCCCAGACTGGTCAAGGGACGAATCCTTCCAGCCCTATTAATCCAGCAGCTTCTTCCGAACCCTTGCCAGATCTTCCAGAACCGACGGTGGTTGCCTCCCAGGTCCAAGTTACTGGGGTGGCTAACGTGAGCGGTGTGACCTACGCCATCATCAAAGCGCCTGGAGAACCCAGTAGTCGATATGTCAGGCAGGGCGATCGCATCTCGAATGGGAAGGTGCTAGTTAAGCGCATTGAGAACTCGACTGGTTCAGCACCTGTCGTCGTCTTTGAAGAGCGCGGTGAAGAAGTTGCGCTGCCTGTGGGAGCAAACAGCGGCAGCTCTGAAGAACCGACTGCATCGGCACCCGCCATATCGTCAAATAACCTTGCTGTTTTACCAAACTTGTCTCTCCCCAACCTGCCATAACGTTGGTGACCGACACCCATTTACTGAGCTGCTTTAATCTTTTCTGCGCCGATACCCAATAAGCACTCGGGTTGTGGTTGCTGCTAAACCGTCATTGTCAGACTGCCGGGGGCCGAAAACTGGGTCATCATTACTGGGCCTAGCAAATAGTGATGGCGATCGCACACCAAACCGGCCTCTTTTCCCAGCTGCTCTCGAGCGTTGGCACTGTAGAGAGCAATTCCACCTGGCGAAATCCCTGGACGCCAAATCTCGATGTCTTGCCAACGAGGCGGCACAAAGTCTGCCAAATATAATTTGCCGCTAGGTTTGAGTATCTGAACGATGGCTTGAAAAGCCGCTGCTGGTTGGGGATAGTGCAAAAAACTAATTGAGCAAAAAACTGCATCGAAGGTCCGTGTAGCAAAAGGAAGTCTTGTTACATCACCGCATATAACCTGTAGGCGATCGCAATCAGCAAAGTTTTGCTCGGCTTGCGCTATCATCCCTGTTGACAAATCAATGCCAACGCCGGATAACGTCGACCAATGCTGAGCTAATCTTGCCAGCAACTTTCCTGTTCCACACCCAACCTCTAAGACCTGGCAGGGTGAAGGCAAATGCACATAGTCCATTAAACGTTTGTGCACCGCCTGATACAACACAGAGGGGAGTATGGTGTCATAGCTAGGGGCCCAGCGATCAAAGAACTCCGTGAACTCCGTTTTATTCATGTCTTGCACCTATCATCCCTCTGAGGTAGCTATAGTCTATTTTGACTTACCCTCCTCATGGCTAACGCTAAGGGGCTCTGTGGGCCGCTACTGGTGAATACTGCCATCAGGCATTGTCGTTCCGGTTAGGGTTGCATCAATTAGCGTTGCACTGCTGATCTCAGCACGAGTCAAAATAGCCTCACTTAGATCAGCTTTGGTCAGGTCAGTCCGACCCAAATACGCCTCTACAAAAGTCACAGCTTGTAGCTGGGCATGTCTCAGATTGGCTCTACTCAAATCAGCCAAGTTTAAGTTGGCTCGAGTCAAGATTGCCGCTTGTAAAGACGCGTGGGCAAATATGGCATTCGTTAGCCGAATGTCAGACATCACTGCATGATTGAGTTGAGCTTCCGAAAAATCAGCGCGATTGGCCAGCGCATTCGTCATGTCAGTATGCTTCAAGTTAGCAGCGGCTAAGCAGCCATCGCTCAAGTTGGCTCCCTTTAAATAAGCCTTTTCAAGATTAGCCCCATGCAAATCGGCTCCTTGAAAGGTCACATTGGCCAAATTTGCTTCACTGAAATCGACGTAGGCAAGGTCTGCCCCGCGCAAATTAGCACCTTCGAGGTCAGCCTGTCTTAGATTCGCTCCGCGTAAGTTAGCGATGTATTTGCGATCCTCTTGTCGAAAATTAGCTCCCCGCAGACAAGCCCCCCGCAAATATGCCCCGCTCAGATCGGCATTTCTGAGGTCTGCTTCAATTAAATTGGCATCCATCAAGTCGGCCAGAGGCAGCTGAGCGCTACGCAAGTCGGCCCCCTGTAAGCTGGTTCCGTGTAACTTCGCGTCGCTCAAGTCAGCTTTCGTCAAATTGGCTTGATTCAAATTGGCACCCGACAGTTGAGCTTTTGCCAGATTGCTTTGTTGAAAATTCACGCGGGTCAGAAAGGCAAAGGTCAAATCGGCACTTTCTAAATCTGCTAGCTGTAGATTTGCCCCGATCAAATCGGCATAGGCCAGGTTAATACCGTTGAGCGAAAGCCCTTTGAAATTAGTGTTGCCGGCGGCGTATCGCTTGAGAATTTCTTGTGGAGTCATGGGTCGGGGACACGATAGCGGCTACAGGTAAAACTCAAAGGTTGCACACGCGGTCATAGCAGCACCCGAGCATCAGGGATAATAAACTTTCATCGCTTGAAGGATAGCTCCAGAAGTTTGGATATTTTCGCTGACGTTATCGACACAGTGGCACATGATTGTGAGCTTACTTTCTAAATCTGAAAAGGTGTGACAATACTCAAAAGTAGCCTGTAGCAAATCGTCTAGCGATTTAGATTTGAGGGTCAACCAATCTTGTCGGCTATCTGTAAACGGACTCCTAACGGTAGATAGCAGTAAAATCTTAGCCCGCAATGGGTTTGTGTATCGCATGATTTCTAGCCGTAGGTTGTAGAGGTTGGCGCGATCGCGAGGCCTGACTAAGTGACTATCTGGAGCCCTCGGGCCGCCTTTATAGCAACGATTAATTTCGCCAACGTGAGCACAGGTTTGCTCATCCGCAAGTTCGACGCTTTGCCAGTGGGTGAGTGTGGTAAAGCCTTCGTCTTGGGCAATACTGGTAGCGTCGCTAGCGATTGATACCTGGCTGTCTCCAATGTTCTCAGCCGGCGGTGCTGATAGGCCGTGAATATCAGCCGAGGCGTCTCCATAGAGTCGGTGAAAGGCTTCTGAGATAGCCAACGCTAGCTGGGTATAGCGCTCTTGTCGGTTCAACCGTTTGATAATCCGCTCGAGATGGTAGCTCAAATCCACCTCAATCGGAGCAATTTGATGGACATCGGCAACTAGCTCCTCCATCGTATGCAATGACAACTGCGCAGGATCGTTTTCCCAGGCCGAATGCAATATGGCATAGAGCAGTTTCTTGATCCTCAAGCGATCGCTCTGCTGCGTAAGCTCTTGGGCAATTTGTTGGTAAGCACGCTGGTGCTCAGTCACCGATGCAGTCAGTGCCGTTCCGGTTTCGTCGGGTTGGTCATACGCTGGTTCTACAGCAGTTAAAACGGTTTGGACAATCTGAAGATAAATCTCTTTGTGATTGAGCCGCGATGCTAATGTTTGGAGGGCCTTTTCCAAGGAAATTAATGTGTGATATCGCTGCTGAAGCTGCTGAAGCAGCATCAAGAGATCAAACTGTGCCAATACCTTAGGGTCATTTTCCCAAACGCCTTGATAAGTGCCAAAAATTAGCTTTTTAATGCGGCGAATTTGGGGATCTTGCTCCAGGGTTTGGGCGGCGATTGCCAAAGCTGACTCGGCGCTGTGTGTCTCAGGCGGTTTGAGTGACGGTACCACCATCGTAGCGGACTGCCCAAAAGGTGGGACCTGATAGGCGGTCACCGGTTCCTGAATGTTCTTGAGCTTGAGCGCTCCAAGGAAACTGGCCTGGATATCGATGCGGGCCTTGACTACGTCATAGACCGTTTGTGAAAGGCAAATACCGCCAGGGGGCGACTTAGTCTGAAGACGCGCCGCAATATTGACCCCATTGCCCAATACATCATCATCGCTGATCAAGACATCGCCTAAATGAATCCCAATGCGATGTTGGAGATACTCTTCTGGCGAGAGTCCTTCATTAGTCTTAGTGAGTCGTTTCTGCACTTCTTGGCTGCACAGCACAGCCTGCACGGCACTGTAAAACGACATCAACAAGCCATCGCCAGTTGATTTTAAGACCTTGCCGCCGAAGCATTCGCACTGCTCGGCAATTAAATCCAAATCTCTTTTGATTAGGTTGAGGGTCCCCTCTTCATCAATCGACATTCGTGCGCTGAAGCTGACCGCATCGGTCAGCACGATCGCAGCTAGTGATCTCTCAACAGGAAAATGGATACTGCTTTGCTTCATGTCGGTTAGGGACGGCTAAGGTCAAAGCGTTCAAAAATAACACCCCTAGTCTTCCCCAGTTCAGCACTGATGCCGCATGGGAACTAAGTTCTTTTGGCTTCCAGTCCTATCTGTTTGGCAAGCTGTGCGCCCATCACAGGCACACAGCTTGCCGCTATCATCCCCTAGAGGTTATTGACCACAGCCGACCACAGTCAGCAGACTTGAAACGGTCAGACAGACTGGTTCACATTGCAGTGTTTCCAAGTCTGAAATGAGTCAGGTAATATTTCGCAAAAAAACTAAAACGCTGCTGCAGGGGGTAGCAAGAAGCTTATTTTAGATAAAAATTGTTCTACTTCAACCAAAAGCGGGTAACGCGATTCGAACGCGCGACATTCACCTTGGCAAGGTGACGCTCTACCACTGAGCTATACCCGCATGACCTCTATTTCAGGCGTTTATCTAATATCTCAAACGGGGTTTTCTTTGTCAACATTTTCAGACGAACTTTTCTAAAACTGCTGGTTGAAGGGTGCGGACTAATTTGCCTGAGTGGCTCGAGTTGAGACCGTCGAAGATGGCAAAGACGGCTTTGTATCCTCCAATAAACTATTGTGACCTTCCGAGGGGAGTGAGCGGATCTGACCCATTAGACTGGACATCTCCAAAGCACTCATCGCATAGCTCCACCCCAAATTGCTTTTGATGCCAGCTCGCTCTAAGGCCTGCTGCATCGTATCTGTCGTCAGTACGCCAAAGACAATAGGGACACCCGTTTGGAAACTTGCTGCTGCAACTCCTTTAGAAACCTCGGCAGCAACATAGTCGAAGTGAGGAGTCTGGCCCTTAATTACCGCCCCTAAGCAGATAATAGCGCTGTAACGACCTGTTAGAGCGAGTTGACGGGCCACCATCGGGACCTCAAAGCTACCGGGTACCCAGGCATAGTCGACCTGCTCTCCTTGAGGATCGACATCGACGCCATGGCGCTTTAAGCAGTCTTGGCAGCCAGCTAAAAGCTTTTCCGTGATGAGGTCATTAAAACGACCAATCACCAGAGCAAAGCGACGCGGTTCACTCTGGTGAAAGTTGCCTTCAAAAACAGCCATGAAATATCAATGCCTTAAGGGTTACACCACAAGGTAGTTCAATCCACCGACTACCACCACTAAAATACCCCAAAGAACAGAACCCAGCAGAATCAATCGCTTGGACTGCTCCCAGTTTTGGGGAGAGGCATAGGCAACGGGTACCCCGATCACCATGACAAAGGACAAAAGAACCAGCGCCAAAAGTGCCAACTGGAAAACAATTACCATTTTGCTTAAATCTCTCTATCTCAACACAGCAAGGATGCAAGCCGAAACAGCAATGGAGCTGTCTGATGACTCACATTATTATTAGTAAGCTATCAGAAATGGGGGTGTGACGGAAGCGTCAGTACCGGGTCACTGAGCGCAGTGGACTCAAAATGAATTCAGGTGCGATCGCGGCTGCCTGGGCGATCGCAAGCTGACGCGATGGACCCGGCCAAAAGTAAGCGAATGAGTGTAAGACTTCCATGGATTTGGTGCTGTGCCATACCACTGCTGATTTTGATACCCTCGGTGCAGCCGTTGGCATTACCCTCCTCAACCCGGCAGCTCGCATCGTTTTGGCCGGGGGCTGCCACCCTACCGTACAGGTGTTTTTGGCCCTTCATCGCGATGAATATCCGCTGATTGAACGCCGAGCCGTAGAGCTGGACGCGGTGCAGACCATCACAATTGTTGATACCCAATCGCTTGGCCGACTTGGACCGCTTGGGCGGTGGGTTACCGAAATCGCTCAACAAGATAAAGACATTATCGTCTATGACCATCATGGGGGCCATGATATTGGGTGTGACGGGCTACCCGCCACCCAAGTGGTGGCCGATGCGGTTGGTGCGGCTACAACCTTAGTGGTCGAAGCTTTGCAAGCACAGAATGTGACTCTGACGGTGGCTCAGGCTACAGTCATGGCCCTGGGTATACACGTTGACACGGGCTCGTTAACGTTCCTGTCCGCCACTGCCCGAGATGCCCGTGCCTTGGCGTGGCTGCTTGGCCAAGGCGCTAGTCAAAGCGTCATTGCTGAGTTTGTGGAACCCAATCTATCGCCGACGCTACAAACCCTGTCAGAGCAGGCGATCGCTCAAATACAGAGAGAAACCTATCTGGGACATACTTTGGGCTGGGTATTGCTAGAAACAGCGAAGCATGTGTCCGGCCTTTCCGGTTTGGCGGAACGGCTGATCACCTTTCTCGATCTAGATAGCCTGCTGTTTGGGGCCTGGTTTCCTACCAAAGCGGGGACATACAAGCTTGTGTTGATTGGCCGAGCTCGGGGACGGGTCGCCGCGATCGCTCAGGACGCGGGAGGGCTGCATCTGGGACGACTGTTTGCTCCCCTGGGCGGTGGCGGCCATGCCACTGCCGCTGCCGCTACCTGCGTGACTGCCAATCCCCAAGCTGACTTTGCTCGAGTGCTAGCTGCCCTTCGTCAGCAGATTCCCCCTGTGCCGACAGCGCGTGATGTCATGTCTTCGCCCGTTCGAACAATTTTGCCCGCAACGCGCATTGCTGAAGCGCAGCGTATTCTTCTGCGTTATGGGCATTCTGGTCTCTCCGTAGTGGATCAACAGGGCCAACTAGTGGGGGTAATTTCTCGGCGTGATATTGATTTGGCCCTACATCACGGGTTTGGCCATGCGCCCGTGAAAGGATACATGTCAACTCAGGTGAAAACCATCACGCCCCAAACGTCTCTGCCAGAGATTGAAGCGTTGATGGTGACTTACGACATTGGGCGGCTACCGGTGCTGTCAGATAGTCAGTTAGTCGGTGTGGTGACACGCACGGACGTGCTCCGGCAGATTCACCAGTCGCAGCGGGGCGCAGCCGCATTGCGTCTGACAGCTGAGAAGTCGTTACCGACGCCGACGGCTGCCGATTTGTGGCAGACCTTACAGCGACGGCTGCCAGCTATTTTGTGGCAAATGCTGCAAGCAATGTCTGCGGTAGCCTGCGATCGCGGCTGGCAGCTCTACCTAGTGGGTGGCGGCGTTCGAGACCTTTTCCTGACAGACCGCGATACCCCTTTAAACTTGCCAGACGTCGACTTAGTTGTTGACAGTGCCTATCAAACTCTAGAAATGGGGGCAGGGGTGGTCTTAGCAGAAGCGATCAAGGCCGATCATCCCCAGGCGGAATTGCAGGTCTATGGACGCTTTCAAACAGCAGCGTTGGTGTGGCATGAGTCGCCGACGGCCTCAGGCTCTCTCATGGTCGATATTGCCACGGCCCGCACTGAGTTTTATCCCTATCCAGCGGCTAATCCAGAGGTGGAAGCCAGTTCTATCCGTCAGGATCTCTACCGGCGAGACTTCACAATCAATGCGTTAGCGATCCGTCTCACGCCTCCGCAACCGGGGCAACTCTTAGACTTTTTTGGCGGCCTGTTAGATTTACGTGAACGCTACATCCGGGTGTTACACGCCAATAGCTTTATTGAGGATCCCACTCGGATTTATCGGGCGGTGCGTTTTGCCGTACGGCTCGGATTTTCGCTAGAACCTCAAACTGAGTCGTTCATTCGGTACGCGATCGAAAGTGGCGTTTTTCGGCGTCTACAGGCCGAAATTGCCAAGCTCCCAGCGCTTCAGGCCCGTCTAAAAACAGAGCTTCAGTACATTCTAGAAGCCGACTATTGGGAACCGGCCCTGGCCCAGCTCGCCAATTTGGGGGCTCTTACTTGCCTACACCCGGAACTAACGGTGAGCGCCGCGCTCTGGCAACAGTTACGACGGCTGAGCCGTTGGCTCAGCCAAGTCGGGTCATTGTCCCAACTCACCCCTTGGCAGGTGCGCCTAGAACTGCTGTTGGTGGCCATTCCCGAGACTGATCGCGGGCAGGTCGCAACCAACTTGCAGCTTCCTCACGATAACGTGCAGCGGATCAACACATTCGCGACAGCTGAGCAGCACCTCTTGGCTCAGTTGCCTATGTGCGATCGCCCCAGCCAGTATGTCAATCTTTTTGCTAGTTATGACTTGATAACATTACTGCTCATGAGCCTGCGTCACGGGCAACAGGCCGGTAGCCACATTTGGCGCTATCTGACTGATTGGTCCCAGGTGACGGCCCCCCTCAATGGGAATGACCTGAAGCGGCTGGGATATCGACCGGGGCCCGCCTACCGCAAGATCTTGGCGGCGGTGCTGGCGGCGACCTTAGATGGTGGAGTGGGCAATCACGCCGAGGCGATTACCTTCGTGCTTCAGCATTTTCCGCCACCGCCACGTCCATCTATAGAGGAGACGCACAACCGCGATCTCTGATTTGTCAGCGTAGAGGCTGCGATCTCCGGCAGGGCAGGGTAGATTAAGAAAGTCTGAATTTGACCTCTCTCTCTGTCGTTCTTAAACCTATGCCGCTTGCCCCTGGGACTGCCCTGCAAAATGGTCACTACGTTATCGACGCACTTCTAGAAGCCGCTCCTAACGGTGACCTCTACTGGGGCACCCATGTCGTGGCTGGAATGCCAGTCTTTATTCAGGTTTTTCCCATTGCGGATGGTTCTGACTTCAGCGATTTATCGGCGCTAATCGCTCGCCTAGAAGGGGTTGCCTTTGCCCCTCAGTCACCATTGCCGAAGTCTTTTCAGCTATTTCGTGGTGAAGCTCAAACGCTGTGTCTCGCAATGGGAACGGCTGTCGGCTTGCCCTGGTCATCTGCACGCAAGGATTGCTCACCGCTGTCACCCAAACAGAGCCTGACCAACATTCGCACAATTGCTCATCAGCTAACATGGCTCGAAGCCCAGGGCATCACTGACTTAGATTTGTCCTCTAATCGGGTATGGCTTAATCCGGGCCATGATCAGCTGACTTTGACTGGACTACCCCAAGCTTACTTGCAAGGTCAGGCGGCGAGTGAGACGACGCCTCAGTCCTCTGTGCAAGGATTATCGAAATTACTATTTAGCTTTTTGACCGGGCAAGAGATTTCCCCTAATGCAACTGACAGCAGTATCAAAGCTAGCCTGGCGAAGCATCGTCCTACCCTGAGCCCATTGATCGTTGACGCGATTGTTCAAGGCGGGCGATCGCCAGCAACACCAGAGACTACTAACCTCACTCGATGGCTCGATATGCTGCCGGATAGTGGCACCGCTTACCAGGTTCAGTCCCCTCGCCAAAAACTGATCAAATCAGGGCCGATGCTTGATCGAGCAGGCCAAGCTCGGCGCTCTAGATTGGTTCCGGCACTGGGCGGCACGGCTCTTATTGCGGCCATCGTGGGTGTGGGTGTTGGCACCGCTTGGCGATTGAGCGCAACCAGCCTGCCGGGTGTCATTCAGCTCAATCCCAAGCAGTCTTTTCCGGCTCAAGCCGAGTGGTCAGGGGATTCTCCAGAAGCTGCTGCTTTTGATGAACCGTTTTTGCCTGAGAGCGACATTCCTATACAGCGAGAGGAATGGTTTGAATCGAACCCTCCCAGTGAAGAGACACAGCCAGAAGCCGCATTTGAAACGATTGAGACACAAGATGAATTGTTCCCTGATGTTGAGCCTTCTGTGACGGAGCCTGTGCAGGCTCCCAGTGCAGCGGGAGCAGAAGAGCAAGCGCCAGGAGTTTCTCTGGATGACATCATTGCGCCCCCGGAGCCAGCAGCCGAGCCTCTGCCATCGCCTGTTGACCCGCTCGAAGCACCGCCCATAGAGGTTGATCCCAATAGCTTTTCTAGTACTGACGATATTTTGTCCCGACCTACATCCGAAGTTAGCCCGCCCGACGCGTCGGCTGCTGGCATGAGCTCGGAAGGGTAAGTATTCGTTACTCGAGCGATTGATTTAACTTAATGGCAGTTGTGCGCGGGACTTTTGGGCAAGAACGTTATAATCTTGACGAGAGGTGTAACAAAGTGTGACATTATGAGTAGTCCCGTTGTCCATGCCTTTTTTATGGGTCGTGCTCTAGCAAGCGCGATTAGTGAAAAAGTCGAGCAATCAATGACTGAGGCCTTGAGCGATCTGGGGCGGTTTGACGCTGAGCAGCGCGAAAATTTGCGTCAGTTTACTGAGGACGTAATGGCACGCGTTCAGCAACAAGAATCTACCGTGGGCCAGGAAGCTGCTACTGGAGGCTTTTCTGCAGGCGCTACGGGCATCTCTAACCCTCAAGATTTGCAGGCGACAATTGACAACTTGCGCGCCGAAATTGCGCAGGTGCGTTCGACTTTGCAACAGTATCGGGCATCTTTGAATTAATCTGCCTCAGTTGCTCATTTGGTCCTGATTTTTGTTCCCCTTAGCTACTTGCTCCGGAGTTTGAGTGTCTGCTGCCTACGATTCTGAACCCTCCATCTCGGCCCCGCCTGATTCTGAGTCAGGCAATCTCGCCGCAACTGATGAGTCACAGCATGCAGTCGACTTGGTAAAGGCTGTGGAAACTGCAGCGAGCGCTCATACTTCATCCGCCCATGCAGATCCTGATTCGCTTAGGGCAGCATCTAGTTTTCTGGATGTGTCAACCACCACTCCTCTGCGACTACACAGTCTATCGTCCAGCAAAAAGGCTTATAAGTGGAACCGGAAGCGTTACTCTCGGGTCAAGCGATCTGCTGATATCTGGTCCTTCGTCTTTCGATTCTTAGGAGCCCGCTGGCTATTCAAAAAGCCCTGGAGCTATCAGGGTGAGATGACTCCAGAAAAGATGGCAGCGCGACGGCGCAGGCAAGCCATTTGGATCCGAGAAACGTTTCTTGAGCTGGGGCCGACATTTATTAAGTTGGGACAGCTGTTTTCTACCCGAGCAGATCTCTTTCCTACTGAGTATGTAGAGGAGCTGTCCAAGCTGCAAGACCGAGTGCCTGCTTTCAGCTATGAAGAGGTTGAAGAGATCATTACGGCGGATTTTGGTAAATCAATTTCAGATTTGTACCAAAGCTTCGATCCGGTTCCCTTGGCGGCGGCCAGTCTCGGCCAGGTACATCGCGCTCGACTTCACTCAGGTGAAGAGGTTGTCGTCAAGGTTCAGCGGCCAGGTCTCAAGCGGTTATTTAGAATTGATCTGGCGATCCTTAAGGGGATTGCTGTTTATTTTCAAAATCATCCCTACTGGGGCAAAGGTCGGGACTGGTTAGGGATTTATGACGAATGCTGCCGCATCCTTTGGGAAGAAATTGACTACCTCAACGAAGGGCGCAACGCCGATACCTTTCGCCGCAATTTTCGTAAGCATGAGTGGACCCGGGTGCCCCGCGTCTTTTGGCGGTATGCGACGCCCCGCGTGTTAACGCTAGAGTACATGCCTGGGATTAAGATTAGCCACTATGATGCGCTTGAGGCTGCCGGCCTAGACCGCAAAGAATTAGCTCACCTCGGTGCTAAAGCTTATTTACATCAGCTTTTGGATGATGGCTTCTTTCATGCGGATCCTCATCCTGGGAATATTGCGGTGAGTCCTGAGGGCGCACTCATCTTTTATGACTTTGGCATGATGGGGCAGATTCAGCCGGTGACCCGTGAGCGTCTTATGATAACGTTCATAGGAATTGCTCAGAGAGATGCTGACTTGGTTGTGTCCTCGTTGGTGGACTTAGGAGCACTTGCCGAGGCTGAAGATATGGGTCCAGTTCGTCGGTCTGTTCAATATATTTTGGACAACCTGATGGATAAGCCCTTTGAAGAGCAGTCGGTGGCTGAAATTAGCGATGATTTGTACGAAATCGCCTACGATCAACCCTTTCGTTTTCCGGCAACGTTTACGTTCGTCATGCGAGCCTTTTCTACCTTAGAAGGGGTTGGTAAAGGGCTCGATCCCGAGTTTAACTTTATGGAGGCGGCAAAGCCGTTTGCCACGAAGCTTATGAGCAATAACGATTTATCCAACTCTACCGAATCTCTGTTTGGCGAGATTGGTCGTCAGGCAGCTCAGGTAGGCTCGACGGCATTTGGCTTGCCTCGTCGCTTGGAAGATACTCTCAGTAAGTTAGAGCGAGGTGACGTGCGCGTGCGCGTGCGCTCTATTGAAACTGATCGCATTTTGCGACGTATCAGTAGCGTCAACATGGCGACGAACTACACACTATTAGTGGGGGCTTTTGTGTTATCCGCCACTATTTTGCTGGTTTATGGATTTCTCTGGTTGGCGATCGCTGCTTTTGCTGTTGCTGGAGTATCTGGGATTGCTTTACTGCGTCTAATGCTGCAGATTGGTCGTGCTGACCGACTGCCTTAACGGGGGAAACACGGGTCGATGCTCAAGCTAATTTTTTCTGGAATGACGGACCCAGGGTTGGTGCGTTCCAGTAACCAAGATGCATACCATATTGACCCTGAGGGGCGCTTTTTTATTGTGGCTGATGGCATGGGGGGACATGCCGGTGGGCAAGAAGCCAGCAGCATTGCAACCACCACGATTCGTAATCATTTGGAAAAACATTGGGAGAGTGACTCAAAGACAGCGGAGATCCTGCAGCAGTCCCTGACCTTAGCCAATGAAGCCATTTTGAGTGACCAAAAACAGCACCCTGAACGGGGTGATATGGGGACTACCATCGTGGTGCTGGCCTTTCGGACAGATAAAGATAGTCAACCCTGGTGTGCCCATGTAGGCGACTCTCGGCTATATCGGCTGCGCGGGCCTAAAATTGTGGCTCTAACAGAGGACCATACCTGGATTGCCCGTGCCGTCAGAGAGGGGGAATTAACTGTTGACCAGTCGCGCAATCACCCTTGGCGGCATGTGTTATCGCAATGTCTCGGACGCGAGGATATGCACCGGATCGATGTGCAGCCGATTGAGGCGCAGCCGGGCGATCGCTTCCTCCTCTGTAGCGACGGCTTGACAGAAGAGCTGCCCGATACCATTATTGCGGCCCATCTCAAGTCAATTCGAGCTGTAGAAAGCGCGGCTCAAGCCTTAATCAACTCAGCTAAAAAGCACGGTGGTCGCGATAACATCACGGTGGTAATCGTAACCCTGCTGCTCGACTCTGAGGTTCATGAAACCACCGGAGTCGAAACTGGATTTATCGTCGAGTAGAGCGCATTTATCCATTTTGTTGCTCGGCCCATTTAGCCAACACCGGCCATGATTAGTGGGCACAACACCATCAGTCAAAGAATATGTTCGCCGCAGGCTTCCACCTGTTTTGCGGGATGATCTCAGCGTAACTTGGAAGGAAAGAATAAGATGACGAGCTCGGCGTTCACTGGTGCTACTGAGGTTTTGGGCATCATCGGTTATCCGGTTGAGCACTCGCTGTCCCCACCGATGCAAAATGCCGCCCTCTATCAACTGGCCCACGATGCCGTTTATGTCCCCTTTCCGGTTCACCCCAATGATTTACCGTCGGCGATCGCGGGGCTTTGGTCCTTAGGCGTCACAGGGTTTAATGTGACCATTCCCCATAAGCAGGCCGTGATGCCGTTGTTGGCAACCGTCACTGAGGTGGGTCAAGCAGTGGGCGCGGTCAATACAGTTTGGCGCACTGATCAAGGTTGGGCTGGTACTAATACCGACGTGACCGGATTTATGGCTCCATTGCAAGCCTTGTCTGAGGATTGGTCTCAAGCCCGAGTCGTAATCTTAGGCAATGGGGGGGCGGCCCGGGCGGTTGTCGCCGGTTGTGTCACTCTGGGCTGCCAAGATATCTGGCTAGTGGGGCGTAGCGCTGACAAACTGCAGGCCTTTGTCAACAGTTGGCATGATTCGACGCTACAGCCGGCATTACAAACGTGTCGATTTGCCGATCTCGATGGTTTACTGTCGAAGACGCAACTGGTGGTTAATACAACCCCCATTGGCATGCACCCGCAGATTGACGCTACGCCGATGACGCAGCAGCAGTTAGAGATCTTGCCCGCCACTGCGATCGCCTACGATTTGATTTACACACCGAGCCCTACACAATTTTTACAGCTTGCGACTCAGCGAGGACTTACTCCTATCGATGGCACTGAGATGCTAGTACAGCAGGGTGCCGCCGCGCTCAAGATTTGGACCCGACAAGCACCGCCCATTGGTATCATGCGAAAAACTTTAAAGACTCAGTTAGGGCACCCCTCGTCAGGGGTGCCTCGACATTTCACGATAATCTAGAGATGCATTCTCATCAAAGGAAGCTCCACGATGCGTACTGGATTCAAAACAGCACTGATGGCGGGAGTCATTGTCGGCCTGTTCGTCGCAACGTTCGTTTTTACCCCAGTGGCCCAGGCGATGACGCAAATCGAGCTCAAAGACTTAACCTACACATCGTGTCCCGAGGAATTTTCTGACGGCATTGTGGCTTCTGGCTCGCTACAAAAAGCCAACTGTTACCTGATTCAAGGAACTGCCGTAAATACCTCTGGCAAGCCCGTGCTTAATGCCGATGTGTTTGGCCGCATCTATGACGCCAACAATAACCCCGCCATGATGAACCGTACCCGCCTGGGCTCCATTGAGGAAGTGCCCCCTGGCGAAAGCCCTTTTGAACTCAGGGTTTCGGTTGCTGCTAACCAACCTGAACCGCTGAAGTTGGAACAGTTCAAAGCGTCTGGCTTTACAGGGCGAGTCCGTCGCTAAGCGGCGGGATATCTACATTGCTTCCATGTCGCTGTAGTTGGGTTCACGACGATCCGGTCGAGCAGGCCTATCATGATAGTGAATGGGGGGTGCCGCTTCATGACGATCGCCGGCTGTTTGAGTTTCTGATCCTAGAGGGTTTTCAAGCGGGCCTAAGTTGGATCACAATTTTGCGAAAACGCGAAAATTTTCGTACTGCATTCGATGGGTTTGATCCTGAGATCGTCGCTAGCTACAGCTCGGTTAAACAGGAAGCACTCATGACTGATACCGGCATTGTGCGTAACCGCCGCAAGATCGAGGCAACAACCCGCAATGCCCGAGTATTCTTGGCGATTCAGCGGGAGTTTGGTAGCTTCGATGCTTATCTGTGGCACTGGGTTGAGGGCATCCCCATCCAGAATAGTTGGCCTACCTTAGCCGCGGTGCCAGCCCGTACGGAGTTATCCGATGCTATTAGCCAAGATCTCAAGCAACGAGGCTTTACGTTCATGGGATCAGTGATTTGCTATGCCTTTATGCAAGCGGTGGGCATGGTAAACGATCACACGACTGATTGCTTTCGTCATGCCGAGCTGAATCGCCTGACCAGCCTCTGATTACCCCTTGGCAGCGGTGCTATGCTTTGGATGCTAGTTGCGATCGCCTCCTTATGAACCGCCCTTGGACTTTTCAAATCCTGCTGCCGCTGGTGGTCATCGTCCTGTTGGCGGTTAGCTGTGAGCGGATTTTAAGAAACTTGCAAGGTAATCCAGAGATATCCCAGTCGCAGCCGAGTGACACTAGCGCTGAGTCGGAGACTGTTGTTGGCAATCAAACACTCGACACCTTTGATGAGGGGCAAGTTTTGCAAAACGAAACTGCGGGTATTGCTATCACGCTTCCTGGTAGCTGGTCCGCTGACTCCCAGCTCCACAACTCTGCTGAACTGCAGGCCTCCGACCCCGACAAGCAGCTTTATCTCATCGTAGTGGCCGAAGACGCTGATAAGTTGATGCGTTTGGGGCTCAAAGAAAATGCGGCCAACTATCGAGAGATGCTGCGACAACGAATGACGGCCTATGAAAGCGAAAGTGCAACAGAGGTGGCATTTATTGATGGTGATTTTGCTACCCAGTATGAAGTCCGCGGTCGAGTTGATGAGAATACTCCCGTCGTGTATCTCCATACGACGGTAGTTTCAGAAGATCGTTACTACCAAATTGTGGCCTGGACCACCCCTGAACAATATGCGGAGTATCGCTCTGAGCTGCGGGGGATTGCTGAAACATTCCGGGAAATCGAATCCTAATTTGCCAGAGAAGAGCCACAGTATGGCTCAATAGAAAAAGTGAAAATTCAACAATTAATCAACACGATGACAAAGCCCCTTTCGCACTGGCGCCAGTTCCTAGTCATGACCCTAGCAGTTGTCAGTTGCTGGCTCTTGAGTGCAACCAGCGCTTGGGCAGGTTTAGAAGACGATCGCTATGACGGCAATATTTTTGCCCTTTATGCCGGCAATGGCTCGTTAGTGCCACCCAAAGTTTCGCTGACTGAGTCGCTCCAGCAGAGTAAACCGGCGTTGTTGGTTTTCTATGTCGACGACAGTACTGACTGCAAGCGATTTGCCTCTGTCGTGTCTCGGCTGCAGGCTCCCTATGGCCGGGCGGCTAACTTTATTCCCGTCATGGCTGATGCCATTCCGCTGAAAGAAAGCTTTGAGCCCACTGAACCGGGCTACTACTTTGGGGGGGCAGTGCCGCAAACGGTCGTGTTCGACCAGGCTGGCGATGTCCGGCTGAACGAAACTGGGACGATTAGTTATGAGGCGATCGACGATGTGATGCGAGAGGTCTTTGATCTCTTGCCGCGCACCGAATCCGTTGAGCTGAAGCGCCGCCCCATCAACGAGGTCAATATTGAGCTGGTAGAGACGTCTTAACGCGCGCGGAACGATCGCTGTTCTATCCGTCCAACAGATCAAAGGCAAATTGGTCCCTTTAATCCATGGCTGGCAACATGGGTAAACTGGTGCGAGACCGCATTCCCGATATCATTCGGCAGGCCGGCAAAACTTGCACTATTCGAACGTTGAGTGCTGGTGGCTATGACTCTGCCCTGCGCGCTAAGCTGCTGGAAGATGCCCAGGGTGTGATTGCTGCTGCGCCGATATGGTGGCTGAAATGGCCGACTTGTGTGAGGTGATGGGATGCGATCGCGACATATTTTGAGCTGGACTAGGCGCATATTCGGCGTATGCAAGCTGACCATAGAGCGATTCGAGGTGGCTTCCGCGATCGCACTTGACTAATCGCCGTGGATGAGCCCTCGTAGTCAGGGGCAGGTTATTGATCATCATCATTTTTCTGCCGGCGAAATTTCTGCGCTTTTGATTGCAAATCTTGGAAGTAATCAGTTTCGACAATCTCTTTCACTTCTTTTGCTTTGCGGCTTTGGTCAATTTCAATTTTTAAGTCGCGAATTTGCTGCTTTAAGCGCTGCTGGCGAGCAATGACCTCATTTACCATTTTTTGAAATACTTGGCCTAGCTGACCAAGTTCATCCTGGCGTTTGACAACTTGGGCCAACTTCCGCGATTCGGCTGGGTCCATATCGTCCGCAGTTTGAATATCATCTGCGGCGAGTTTTTCTGATAGTTTGGCCAATCCTTGAACGGGGCGCACAACCAACGGTTTGAGCAGCGCATTCAAGCAAAATAGGGCGATCGCAAACATCAGGATAAACAGCCCCATCACCCAAGAAAAAGCTTGACGAGCCCCGTTGAAGACCTCTTCCGCTGGAATATAAACAACCTGGGTACCCAATACTTCATTCAGTCGCCAATTAAACCCATTCTGGGGCCCATACTGTTGCACCATGGCGGGGGGAGCTATGGCCGGATCGCTGTGACATTCTAAACATGAAGGATCGCGGATGCTAATCGGTAGAGCACTGTAAAACATGAGTCCCCTGTCTGCGCTTTGCCGGTAGCCGGACTGATTGGCCGTCTCTGAATCAGCCCGAAATGCCTCCACCAAGGCCATTTCAAACTCATCTGCCAGATCATTAGGGTTCGTTGGATTGATGACCGCTTCTTTGTACTGATAGTCAAAATCTTCGGTTGCTTGATGGGTCTCTTCCCATAGCTCAAAGACTCGGCGGGCTGAGTAGGCTGGAACGACTTCTGGCCAAAACTCCCCAACCGTTTCGTAGCGCTCTAACAGTGGACGCACCTCTTGATCGGTATACCGGCGAATAGCCTGCATGGACTCCATTAGCATGACCCCTTCAGCCAGGACTTTATTTTCAACCTGATATTGCAGGGCTTGAGACAGTACAAAGCCACCTGCGGAACTGCCAATGAGAAAAATCAGCAGCAGGATGAGGGTGAATTTGGGAGCAATTTTAAGACGGTTAAACATGACATCTGCGATGTAAAAGCAGCCGAGTTACCAAAGAATTAAACCCACCATAATCGATGAAATCAGGAAAGTTATAGTGATGCCTTAGGCCCGTTTACCAGATCTTCGCAAAGCGCTAACTGATGAGCGATGGCAAGCTGTAGTCAGGCTTGGGCGTTTTCCATCGCTAGCTCGCCTGTGGTGAGATCTTCCTTGTATTTTGCACCCTGCATCTTCCTGCCACTGGTTATACCGAGGAGCCATACTGCCGCTGGGGCTTCAAATACCCATTACGGGATGCCGTCTCTTGATTGAAGCAGACTGAAAAATGAATAACTCGATATGAAGAATCACTCTGACTATTGAGACGCTTCCCGCTTTTGATGGTGCTGTTGCAGCCGCATTTTTTGTTTTGCGAGCTTTGTCGGAGTTAGTGTCCCATAGCAATGGGGACAGGAGATGCCCGGTGCATAGTGAGGATGGGCGCGATCGCGCTCACTCACAGGATTACCGCAGGCATAGCACAGCTCATGGCTGCCGGGTTGCAACCCGTGGCGCACGGCCACTCGCTCATCAAAAACGAAGCATTCCCCTTCCCACAGGCTCTCGGTCTCCGGCACCTCTTCTAAATATTTGAGAATGCCGCCCTGCAGGTGATAGACCTCCTGAAAGCCATGCTTGAGTAAATAAGACGTCGCTTTTTCGCAGCGAATGCCGCCCGTGCAGAACATGGCGACTTTAGGATGTTTTTGGGGATCGAGTTGGGTGATGAGATAGTCGGGCAATTCCCGAAAGGACTCGGTGTGGGGATTCATCGCGCCCTTGAAGGTGCCGATACCCACCTCGTAATCGTTGCGGGCATCCACCAGCACCACGTCGGGATCACTGATGACACGATTCCACTCAGCGGGAGAAACGTAGGTCCCGACTTGTACAGTGGGGTCAGCGTCGGGCTGCCCCAGAGTGACGATTTCCCGTTTGTTTTTCACCTTCATGCGGCCAAAGGGATGCTCCTGCGCCGTGGAAAACTTGGCAGTGAGGTCGGCAAAGCGCGCGTCCGATCGCAGCTCATCCAGTAGTTGGGTAATAGCTGCTTCCGCACCCGAAACGGTGGCGTTGATGCCCTCCGACGCTAGCAAAATCGTGCCCTGGATGGCCAAGTCTTCGCAGCGGGTTTGGAGCGATCGCTGCAACTTCTCGCAATCTTCAAGGGACACAAACTTATAAAAGGTGTCGACAACGACAGTCATGGCAAGGGTTGGGCGGGCACACAATCGGCTAAATTTAGTACTCTCTATTCTACAAACGATATTGCCGATAGACCTCGGCGGCAGCACGATGCAGCAGTGAATGCCGATAGACTAGGTCTGGCATGTTTTTGTCGTAGCCACCGCCGATGACGCAGGCCACCGGATAGCCCGCCGCCACACAGGTCGCCAGCACGTGACGATCGCGTTCATACAATCCGGTATTGGTCAGGGCGAGCTTCCCGAGGCGATCGCCTTTGTGCACATCGGCCCCGGCGTCGTAGAGCACCAGATCTGGTCGCACCTGACTGAGCATCATCGGCAAATAAGTGTGCACTTTAGAGAGATAGTCGGCGTCGCCCATACCTTCGGCCAGCGGTACATCTAGATCGCTCGATTGCTTTTGGCGAGGAAAGTTGACGTCGCAGTGCATCGAAAAGGTAAAGACGCGCGGCTCATCGCGAAAAATCCACGCAGTGCCGTCCCCTTGATGCACGTCTAGGTCAAAAATCAGAATCCGTCGTACGCAGTTTTGGGTCAGAAGGGTGCGGGCCGCGATCGCCAAATCGTTGAAGATGCAAAATCCTGATCCGTAGCTGGGAAATGCATGGTGAGTACCGCCTGCCGTGTTGCAAGCCAGGCCATGACTCAGTGCCAGCTTCGCCGTGAGAATGGTACCCCCTACTGCCGTACAAGTACGTTTCACCAAATTCGGACTCCAGGGCAAGCCAATGCGGCGCTGAGCTTTAGCGTCTAAGGTGCCGGTGCAGTAAGCCCGCACATAGTCAGTTGTGTGAACCTGCTCAATCCAATGCTGTGGCGGTGCGCCCGGTTGATAAATTCGCTCAACGGCAACCACGGCATCCTGTACTAACAAATTTTTCAGCAGACCAAACTTTGGCATCGGGAACCGATGATTTGCAGGTAGCGGTGCTACGTAGTCAGGGTGATAAATGACTGGTAACTGAGGCAAAGGAAACCTGGAGCATGACGCGGGAATGACCCTTTAATCTTTGCGCAAGATCCCCAAACTAGCGAGGTGTCGAGTAGGGCGATCGCGGCAATCTATCCCCAAGATTCGCCGCTTACAACAAACATCCCTCGGCACCTTGGCAGAAAACAACATGATTCCGCACCGATTCTCAAAGTCTGCAATTTTCCAAACTCAACTATGCAATTTACTGCCAGAGAATATTCTGTAGCGCTCGAATTTTGTCCTGTGTTCAACTTTAGCAGCACGCGATCGCTGCCGATTGAAGATATTCACAAGGAATCAACCATGAGCTTCAGCCCTGTTAAAGCCCCCGGAAACATTGCCAACCAAACCATTTTTGGGACTGGTCTCGGCGACACCATAGACGGTTTCGCTGGCAACGATACAATCTTTGGTCTGGCTGGTGATGACGCGCTCAATGGCAGCATCGACAACGACACCCTGTACGGCGGTAACGGCGAAGACACCCTACGCGGCGGTGATGGCAACGACACGCTGAACGGCGGTAACCATAGCGACCTCTTGCAGGGAGGGGACGATAATGATTTGCTCCAAGGCGGCGGCGCTGGCGATAGTCTCTTTGGTGATAATGGCAACGATACGCTGAAGGGCGGCGCTGGTGTCGACATTCTTAACGGTGGTGCCAACAACGACTGGCTCGATGGTGGTAATGGAATCGACATCCTGAGTGGTGGATCTGGTAATGACACTTACATCATTGATGTGAGAGCGGTTGATACCGTCAACGAGGGAGTAGGGCAAGGCTTTGACACGGTACATGCCTACTGGGGTAATTTCAGCCTGGGGACAGCTGGTTTTGAAAACATTGAGATATTACACCTCAAAGATGCTGCAGGTTATGTAGGTCAGGGCAACTTGCTGGGTAACGTGATTTACGGCAACGAACAGAGCAACACGCTGAGTGGTTTCGCCAATACCTACCACGATGCGAATGTCGATGACGGTAATGATGTTCTGAAAGGCTTTGAGGGCCAGGATATCCTGCTTGGTGGCACGGGGAATGACTCCCTTGAAGGCGGACTAAATGAGGACTTGCTCATTGGTCATGCAGGGAACGACACCCTGGTCGGTGGTGCAGGACAAGATTTTCTATTTGGCTATGAGGGCAACGATCGCTACGTTTACACCAGCGTCAACCAAAGTCGGCCCGGAGCTGGTAACCAAGACCAAATTGGGATGGTAACGACAACCATCCGAACCCACCCCACAGGAAATGTATGGGTCACTGTAGATCCCATTTACGATCAGACCGTGCAGGCTGATGCGTTTCAGTCGCGCCAAGCTACTGATGATGGCGACAAGATTGATCTGTCTGCTATTGATTCGGATCCCAATACCCCTGGCGATCAAGCCTTCCGGTTCATTGGTAATGATGAGTTCTCCGGAGACTCTCTGGGAGAGGTTCGAGTCGTTCAGGTGGGTTCTTCTGGAGTCTTTCAGACTCAATCGGTGGTGATGGTCAACTTAGGGGGAGCGTCCGCCGATACCAACCCCGATATGATCATCAATGTCCATACAGAGAACTTTACGCCCTTGGCTGCCCACGACTTTATTTTGTAGGAGTTGCCGAGGGGCGGTGAGTCTGTATTCGCGACGATAAGGAATGTCAGGCTGATTGCCACATAGCTTTTACAGCTTGGCTTTCAATTCGCTCTAACAGGCGTCGAAGGAAGTCAGTTCCTTCGACGTTCTGTGCGCTAGTGACTTTTGCCACATATCTGACGGTTCTTACAGTTGCGCCTGAACTAGGTAGCCGCAGCGGTGCTCACCTTCCACTAGCCAGTGGGTGCGCTGCACGGAGCAGTCGGGCAGCGCCATTTGGAACATTTCTAGCTCATGTCCGCAGACGCTGGGAAAATTTTCAGCAATATGAGAAATGGCGCAGTTGTACTCAGTGATGATGTAACACGGACTAGACGTGCACCGTTCACTGTTAGGCTCAACTTCATGCCATTCGGCCATGTAGCCCTCGGCCTTGCGCAGCCTGACTAACCGATCTACTTGTTCCGCAATCGGACCATTCCCCAACTTGGCACGATATTCGATGGCTTTACGCTCCCATTGCTTTTGTAGGATGGTCCGCACTTGGTCTTTGCCAACGGTCTCTGCCAGAGTGTCAAGTAGGGAAATCGCAAATTCGTCGTACTGGGCAGGGAAGCGATCTCGTCCCTTGCGACTCAGTTGGTAAAGGTAGTTGGGTCGCCCCATGCCAGATTGCACCGCCCGCTGCTCAATCAAGGCTTCTGTCATTAGGTCTTTTAGATGCCGGCGAATGGCCTGGGCACTGACCCCCGACGATTCGGCCAAGGCTTGGGCACTGGCTTCTCCTTCTTTGAGCAGATATTGCAAGATATCGTCTTTGGTCGAGGCTGGCTGGAGAGAAGTCATGGGCCTAAAACCGTTTCAACGCTGATAGACAGGCGATGCATAGATTCCTGATAGAGGCTCGATTCCGCAGGTTTGGGAACAGCAAGCTATGCGATCGCCAACTGGTTTCCAGGATATCGAGATCAGAATCATCCTCAGAATGGCAGTTTGCCTGCCACTTTAGCAACATATTGGTTGTTTTACTTTGACAACACAAATGTTGCTAAAGTATCTTAGAAAATATGTTGGGCAACTTACACAACTTGTAGGTTGTTTTAATTATAAGATTGAACAGTCAAGACGCCACCCATTTAGAAAGTCCGATGCAAAATACTCCAACGACTAATCAAGCTACTGAGAAGAACCTGGAGCTGATGCGCAACTTTGCGCAGAGCTATGCTAAGCGTACAGGCACCTATTTTTGTGCCGATCTGGGCGTCACTGCAGTCGTTTTGGAAGGATTGGCGAAGCATAAGGATGATTTGGGTGCGCCCCTGTGTCCTTGTCGCCATTACGAAGATAAGGAAGCCGAAGCCAAGGCTTCTTATTGGAACTGCCCCTGTGTGCCCATGCAGGAGCGTCATGAGTGCCACTGTATGTTGTTTCTTAAGGAAGACAATCCCTTCGCTGGTGATCAGCAAGAGATTTCCTTTTCTGAGATTCGCTCGGAAACTGATAAATATTAAGCCCATCGACTATTTCGCGATCGCCTGATGCAGCTGAAATTGGTGATCGCAACGCTGTTTCCCTCTGCTGGTACCTTCCCCCTCTACATCTATGACTACCTCCGTTCGGTCACTCGTTAGCGAACCCTACAAATATGGCTTCACCACTGAGATTGAGGCCGATACCATTCCCCGTGGCCTCAGTGAAGACACCATTCGGTTGATTTCGGCCAAGAAAGAAGAGCCAGAATTTATGCTGGAGTTTCGCCTCAAGGCCTATCGCAAGTGGCTAACGATGACTGAGCCCACTTGGCCCAATGTGGGTTATCCAGCCATTAACTATCAAGACATCATCTACTACTCGGCGCCCAAGCAAGACAAAAAGAAGCTTAAGAGCTTAGATGAGGCTGATCCTGCTCTGCTAGAGACTTTTGAAAAGTTGGGGCTGCCTCTGTCAGAGCAAAAGCGCTTGGCCAATGTGGCGGTGGATGCTGTTTTTGATAGCGTCTCCATTGGCACGACCTACAAGGAGAAGCTGGCAGAGGATGGCGTTGTTTTTTGCTCGATCTCTGAGGCCGTCGAAGAATATCCAGACCTCGTGGAGAAGTATCTGGGAAGCGTAGTGCCCGTTGGCGACAACTACTTTGCAGCGCTCAACTCTGCCGTATTTAGTGATGGCTCTTTCGTATACATTCCCAAAAATACGAAATGTCCGATGGACTTGTCGACGTATTTTCGGATCAATAATGGCGACTCGGGCCAGTTTGAGCGGACACTGATTGTAGCGGAAGAAGGCAGCTCGGTTACCTATTTAGAGGGCTGTACGGCACCTATGTATGACAGCAATCAGCTGCATGCCGCAGTTGTAGAGTTGGTGGCCCTTGATAATGCTGAAATTAAGTACTCCACTGTTCAGAACTGGTTTGCTGGTGATAAGGATGGCAAGGGTGGTATTTACAACTTTGTGACCAAGCGCGGTATCTGCCACAAAAATGCCAAGATCTCTTGGACGCAGGTGGAAACAGGGTCAGCCATCACTTGGAAATATCCCAGCTGTGTTTTGCTAGGTGACAACGCCGTGGGTGAATTCTATTCCGTGGCGCTGACCAACAATCAGCAGCAAGCTGACACTGGGACCAAAATGGTTCATGTAGGCAAAAATACTCGGAGCACTATCGTCTCTAAGGGGATTTCTGCCGGCAACTCAAAAAATAGCTATCGCGGTTTGGTCAAAGTCGGCCCCAAAGCTGAGGGCGCGCGCAACTACTCTCAGTGTGATTCGATGCTGATTGGAGAGATGTCGAATGCCAATACCTATCCTTATATTCAGGTGCAAAACAGTACGGCACAGGTAGAGCACGAAGCCTCGACCTCCAAAATTGGCGAAGATCTACTGTTTTACTTTGCCCAGCGAGGCATTGCTCAGGAAGATGCTGTGTCCATGATTATCAGCGGCTTTTGCCGTGAGGTATTCAACGAGCTGCCCATGGAATTTGCAGCCGAAGCTGACAAACTGATGGCTCTGAAGCTGGAAAACACCGTCGGCTAATGCGAGAGGATGTACACAGCTCAGCCGGTTTAAGCGCTTGCTATGTGCCGCTTTTTCGATGAGGCCTCTGGCTAGCTGTATGCCACCCCCGAGCAATGATTTAACGTCCCTAGGATTGCGTGACCCAAAACCATGATTAGTGAAAACAGTGAAGTGATTTTGTCCGTGAGTGATTTGCATGCCACCGTGGTTGATACGCCGATTCTCAAGGGCGTCAACCTAGAGGTCAAGGCCGGTGAAATTCATGCCATCATGGGCTTGAATGGATCCGGAAAAAGCACTTTCTCCAAGGTTTTAGCGGGCCATCCTGACTACACTATGACCGGTGGCGAAATTCGCTTCAGGGGTCAAGATATGGCTGAGTTTGAACCCCACGATCGCGCCACTGCGGGCATTTTTCTGGCCTTTCAATATCCTTTAGAGATTCCAGGGGTGAGCAACCGCGATTTTTTGCGAGTGGCTTACAATGCCCATCGCAAATCCCAAGGCGAAGATGAGCTAGATGTCTTTGACTTCGATGACCTCATTGAAGAGAAGCTAGAGGTCGTTAAGATGGATGCTGCATTTTTAGACCGCAGTGTGAATGAAGGCTTTTCGGGCGGGGAAAAAAAGCGCAACGAAATTTTGCAGATGGCTTTGCTAGAGCCGTCCCTGGCGATCCTAGATGAGACCGATTCGGGGCTGGATATCGATGCCCTCAAAACGGTGGCTGGCGGTGTGAATCAGCTTGCTGGACCTAACAATGCCGTCGTGATGATTACCCACTACCAGCGCTTGCTGAACTATATCGTGCCGGATTACGTGCATGTCATGGCCGACGGTCGCATCATCACCACTGGCGGCAAGGAACTGGCCGAACGCCTAGAGGCGGAAGGCTACGAAGATATTTTGGCGGAGCATCAAGCGGAGGTCGTGGCATAATGGCCAGTCAAGTTTCTGAATCTGATGTTGCCCCCCCTATCAGTCAGCGCGAACGACGTGAGGCGTATTTGCTTAGCCTGCTAGAAACGGTGCGGACGGCTGCGCCTGAACATGTCGCGTTGCATAATCTCCGCGCTCAAGCGGCTGCCATTGTCAAGGAACAGACGTTTCCCTCGACTCGTGATGAGGACTGGCGCTTTACCGACTTGAGTTCAATGGTTGCGGTGCCTTTTCAAGCCAGCTTGGCGCCAACTGAGCTTGACCCAGGCGTGCTCCAAACTGTGGAACTGCCAGAAGCGATCGCCCGCATCGTGTTGGTCAACGGTCGGTACGACGAGAATCTGTCTGCTGTCGATCAGTTACCACCAGGAGTCGTGATAGGCAATCTGCTGACGCTGCTGTCTGGGGCGATCGCCCCACAGCTTATGGCGCGTCTAGCCAAAGCAAAGGGTGGCCACGAACCGTTTACGGCACTCAACACTGCTGGTTTTGCCGATGCTGCAGTCGTGTGGTTGCCCCGCAATCAGGCTATAGAAGCGCCTATTCAAATTGTGTCTCTGACTATCGGCCAAGCTCAACCTGTGATGACGCATCCTCGCTGTTTGGTGGTGGCCGAAACAGGCAGCGCCCTGACAATCGTTGAAGACTTTATCGGCAGTCACGATTATCGGCACTTCACCAACAGCGTGACTGAAATTTACGCTGATGCAGCCACCCACGTCACCCATGTTCGTCTGCAACGGGAGGGGAGCAATAATATTCACGTGGGTAAAACTGCTGTAACTCAGGGGCGGGATAGCCAATATACCCATGTGGCGGTCAATCTCGGGGCTCAGATTTCGCGGCATAATCTTGAGGTGTATCAGACGGGGCCTCAAACTGATACAAATCTGTATGGGCTATCGGCGATCGCTCAATCTCAGTTAGCTGATACCCATAGTCTGATTGCGACTCAGCATCCCCACGGGACTGCCGATCAGCTCCATAAAACCATTGTAGACGACAAGGCCCATGCAGTGTTTAACGGGAAGGTTTGGGTGCCCCGTGCGGCCCAGATGACTAATGCTAGCCAGCTCAACCGCAACCTCCTGTTGTCCGATCAAGCGCGCATTGATACTAAGCCAGAGCTGGATATCGTCGCTGACAATGTTAAATGTGCCCATGGGGCAACGGTGAGTCAGCTCAATGCCCACGAGGTTTTTTATCTCCAAAGTCGCGGTATCAGCGCCGCTGCTGCCCAGCGTCTATTGATTTATGGTTTTGCGATGGACATTATTGATCGCATTCCGGTTTCCTCCCTACGACAGACGCTCATCACCACTGTGACTGAGCGATCGCAGTCGTTACCCTAAAGATAGGTTGCTCACCGTTTGAATGGTTCCTATGACCCTGGCTCAAGAACTCACCCTCGCTGCTAAAGTTCGCGACGATTTTCCGATTCTTCATCAAGAAGTGAACGGTCATCCTCTGGTGTACTTCGACAACGCTGCTACGTCTCAAAAGCCCAAACAGGTATTGGACGTTATCAAGCACTACTACGAGGGAGATAATGCCAATGTGCATCGGGGTGTTCATGCCCTCAGCGCCCGAGCCACAGATGCTTACGAAGCGGCCAGAGACAAAATTGCAGCTTTTATCAACGCAGCTTCTCGGGATGAAATTGTGTTTACCCGCAACGCTAGCGAGGCCATCAACCTCGTGGCTTACACTTGGGGGATGACCACTTTGCAAGCGGGCGATGAAATTATCCTGTCCGTTGCGGAGCATCACAGCAATTTAGTACCTTGGCAGTTTGTTTGCCAGCGTACCGGAGCTGTCCTGAAGTATGTTGGACTGACGGATACCAATGAGTTAGATATGGATGAGTTGCGATCGCACCTCTCGGATAAGACTAAACTCATTACCCTCAATCACGTTTCCAATACCCTCGGCTTTATCAATCCCATTGAAGAAATCGTGGCATTGGCCAATCGTTACGGTGCTAAAGTCCTGGTTGATGCCTGCCAGAGTACTCCCCATATGCCCTTAGATGTGCAAGCGTTAGGCTGTGACTGGCTTGTGGCCTCAGGGCACAAAATGTGCGGTCCCACCGGAGCTGGCTTTCTCTATGGCAAGCTGGAGCTGCTGAAGACGATGCCTCCGTTCCTTGGTGGTGGCGAGATGATTGCCGATGTGTTTTTAGACCATTCCACCTATGCGGAGCTACCTCATAAGTTTGAAGCTGGTACTCCAGCAATATCTGAAGCGATCGCCCTAGGCGCAGCCGTCGACTATCTCAATGCGGTAGGGATGGATAAGATTGCTGAGTACGAGCATGAGTTGACCGCATATTTATATCAACAGATCAATCGAATTCCCCATATCAAGCTTTACGGTCCGCAGCCGCAAGCCGATGGCTCTGGCCGCGCCGCCCTCGCAACGTTTACCGTAGAGGGAGTCCATGCTCAAGATTTGTCAACCTTACTAGACCAGTCAGGTATTGCAGTCCGCTCAGGACACCACTGCACACAACCCCTGCACCGAATTCTAGGGGTTCCCTCCACGGCTCGAGCCAGTCTTTACTTTTACAACACCCGTGAAGAAGTCGATAAATTTATCGCGGCGCTGCAAGACACCATTGACTTTTTTGCTAGCATCTTTGACGACGATTAAGGAGCCTAACTAGGAATACTTGAGCAACCTCAGGCAGCGAGCGGGAACCGTTGCCTGAGGTTGTGAGTCATGCCTTTTCAATGGTTTTGAGGAGGCTGTTAGACATGGAAGATTACCGATGGCTATGGGCCATAGGCGCCGTTTTAGGGTTGCAATTGACTGTAATGCCGTCCACAACTGCCCATATTGCTGTGCTCAAACAAAGTCCTTGGATGCAAACTTTGGACGCAGTCTTGTCCGAAACCTTTCTCAATGAAGCGATTACGGCACAAGCTTTAAAGATTTCCCAACGACATACCAACACCATATCTTTGAATGCCGATGATTTGGATGAGCCCCATCGATTGACGATTGAAACGACCGCCGACTTTTCTGGACAAGTTACCATCATTAGACTATCAGCTTAATTTGGAGGTTGCGGATTAAGTGTGATGGGACAATATCCAATTCCAGCTTCCCTGTATGGTCAAGCTGGGATTGAATATTGGCTGGACATTTAATTGGGTCTCCAAAAATTGTCATGGTGCGATCACCAACAGCAGCAATGGCAGTTTGTGGCACATTCTGCGATCGGCATGTCGTTGGTTGAGGCTGCGCCTCGAAACTGAACAGTTTTGGGTCCCTGAATGTCCCTCGCTGACATCCTAAAAACCCATTCTTTAAGGCTCCCGCATGGGCTGCGTGGACAAGTCTATGTATAAGGATATAGCCGGATATAGCACTTTTGTGTGAACAAAGAAAAACCGAAACTTCTTAAGTTGAACATGAGGCAGGTTGAATCAGTCCTCAGATGATTGCAGGGTGATCGCCGCTACTAGGCGGAGAGATTTTGCCGTGGTGAGTAAACTCGCGGACACGCTCGGTGAACTTTGCGTCTGAGTTGCCAAATGTTTTGCCCTAGTGGTAAAGCTGGTTGGCTGGCCTGCTGTCGACTGAAGTTTCCTTGAATCTAAACATGAACTGTTTACCTATAGCGTTATTGCCGACTGAGCTGACCCCAAATCAGTTCAATCTGGTTTACCAAGCGTTTTCGTTAGCGATCGCAGCAATGTTCGCATCAGCCCTATTTTTCTTCAATGCCAAATCGCAAGTGGGCCGCAAATACCAAGTGGCTGTGCTAGTGTCTGGCGTCGTTGTGAGTATCGCGGGCTATCACTACTTTCGTATTTTCAATAGCTGGGAGGCGGCCTATGCCCTTCAAGATAGTCTGTACCTTGCCACTGGTCACCCCTTTGATGACGCCTACCGATACGTTGATTGGTTACTAACGGTACCGCTACTGCTGATTGAAGCAGTAGCTGTTCTGGCATTATCCAAAGAAGTTGCTCGCCCTCTATTTATTAAGCTAGCCGCTGCTGCCGTTTTGATGATTGCAACGGGGTATGTAGGCGAAGTGGCTGATGATATTACGACTCGCGCCATTTGGGGAGCCGTTAGTACAGTTCCTTTCCTCTACATCCTGTACATCTTGTGGACGGAACTCAGTCAGGCGACGGCCCGGCAGCCTGATCAGGTCAAGACTTTGCTCAATAGTATGCGCTTTTTATTGTTAGCTTCCTGGGGAGTATACCCGATCGCCTACTTGCTACCCGAAATCGGCATCCAGGGAACCACTGCAACCGTCGGTGTCCAGGTCGGATATACCATCGCTGACTTATTGGCTAAGCCCTTGTTTGGCCTGCTGGTCTTCTCTATCGCCCGAGTCAAGACTCAGGTAGACGAAGTCCGTGGCATCGACTCTGAAAGCATCAGTGGCCGTGACAGCGGCAATGGTAAGGCTAAAGAGGAACTTGCTGGTGTCGCTGACGTCAGCTAGTCAGCAGCTTGGCTTGCTGCTACAGCTAAAACACTAAGCTCTAATGGGTCGCTTTGGCTATTTTGTCAGAGCGACTTTTCGATTTTCATGAAGCCCCCATCACGGGGCTATCGCCGGTTTAGAGAGCAAGGGCAATAGGAGCTAATGGATGCTCAGGAGGCTTTACCTGCGAGTCTATGGAGCTAGAGACTACACATAGCGAGTCAGATTAATGCGATAGCGCTCCTTTTTGGTAGTGGCAATGTCGCCAATTTCTAAGCGACCTTTACCGCGAATGGCAACTAAGTCTCCGGCGTTGACAGACTGACTAGGTTGCTTAGCTGACTTCCAATTTACCCGCACATCACCAGTATTAATGAGGTCTACCATTTTGCTGCGTGACATGCCAAATCCTGCCGAGGCGACGGCATCCAGTCGGAGGGAGGCCTCAACAGTAGTTATTTCTTTCTTTTTCGGCTGCCGAACCCGCAATTCACTCCAATCAATCTGACGAGTTTTGACTGGCACCGATCTCACTTGGGTGAGGTTGGCTGCTAAAAACTCTACTAGCTCGGGTACCACAATTGCCTGCGCTCCCCGTTCTCCCAGCACAATAATATCGCCCACCTTGTCACGGACTAACCCCGTACCTAGCAATGCTCCCAAGAAATCGCGATGGGTCGCCGTATCAAACAGAAAATTGCCTGAAATATCTAGCAATGCGAGGGGAATCTCAGTTTCTTCTAAGGCGAGATCACTCCGGGCGATCGCGCCGCGCTGGCGCTCCGCTTGGGGATAGCCGCCCCTGGCAAAAAACTGCACCTCAGTTAGGCGTTGAAAAATTTCTTGGGATTCGACGAACTCGGGCGGCGACAAGAAATCTGTAAAGACAATTTCCCAAGTGCGAATTGCTTGCTCAGCTAAATCCAGAACACGCGTTAAAGTAGCCTGATTTTCCACTGACTTGAGTAAGTCTGCTTTGGGCAACATGTCGCCATTCACCAATCAATCTGCGTCTCATTGAACCATGGTGCCGCAGAACCCCCCATAACTGCATCTATAACTGTGGTTGGTAGTGTAAAAATCTTTGTCAGCATAGGATACTTAAGAAGTGAGATATCCCTGTAGGTTCACTACAGGCAGCCATCATGAGAATCTTTAGCGCTATGAAACGGTTTCGACTGCGGTCAATGCTGGGGCTAATACTTGCCTTGGTCGCAACTTGTCTCGTGGGGTGTGGCGGAACCAATATTTCTCAACCCACGACATACTCGGTTGACCAGCTTGCGCAAATTGATATTTATGCGCCTCGGGTTACAGAGTTGCGTGAGCGCTTCCCCGAACTGGAAAACTATATTCAAAATAAAGAGTGGAATGATATCAGCTCCTTCATTCACGGTCCGATGGGCGAACTACGGGTGCGCCTTGGCCGAGTGACCGCTCGCCTGCTGCCTCAAGATGCCGACGAAGCCCAGTTTTACGCCGACGAAATTGGCAAGCACCTCGAACGATTAGATGCTGCGGCTGAAGATTTCAACCAAATTGAAGCTGCCAAGCAATACCGAGAAGCACTAGACGATTTCGACGCATTTATCTCATTGATTCCTGATCCGGCTGCGTAGTCAGCATGACCCGTGTTGTTATCGTTGGCTGTGGCATTGTCGGTGCAACTATCGCTTACGAGCTGAGTTGTTTTGGCGATTACGACATCACCGTTTTAGAGCAGCAACAACCTGCCCAGGGCGCTACTGGTGCCGCCTTGGGCATTGCTATGGGTGTCATCAGCCACAAAGTCAAAGGCCGCAACTGGCGCTTGAGAGAAGCCAGTCTGCGCCGGTACAAGACATTATTACCAGAGCTAGCCGCCCTTACAGGTAGGCCAGTGCCCCATAATCAGCAGGGAATTCTTAGCCTTTGCTTTGAGGAAGCTGCACTTTCCCGTTGGCGATCGCTTCAGACCATTCGCCAGCGCCAAGGCTGGCCGTTGGAAATTTGGACTCCCGAACAGCTGCTGACGGCGTGTCCTCATCTGTCTGGCCGGGAGATATTAGCGGGGATTTACTCTCCCAAAGATCTCCAAATTGATCCGCTGGCTCTGACGCAAACACTCATTGCCGGGGCTCAACAGCAGGGCGCAGTACTGACAACTGATACGGCGGCGACTGGGTTTATTCAGGCAGGCGATCGCCTCGTCGCGGTTGAGGCTGCTGACGCTGTCTATCCCGCTGACTGGGTTTTAGTGACAGCTGGGCTTGGCAGCGAGGCTCTGATCACCTTGCTGGACCAACCGTTATCACTGGTACCCGTTTTGGGCCAGGGGATGCGGGTGCAAATGGCGCGACCCCTGGGAAATGAATCGTTTCAACCCATTATCAATGGCGACGATATCCATCTAGTGCCGCTGGGGGAGCATCTCTACGGTGTCGCCGCCACGGTAGAATTTCCCCCAGATGGGGAGCGATCGCCCCTACCAGAGGCCGCTGCCCTTGAGTCGGTTTGGCAAGCGGCTGTCGGCTATTGCCCTGAGCTGACCGCGGGCAAAATCCTATCGACTTGGTATGGTTTGCGACCTCGTCCGCAAGGGCAGGCAGCTCCAGTCATTCAGGCGCTAACTGGCATATCCAACGCCCTCGTTGCGACTGGGCACTATCGTAATGGGGTTTTGCTGGCCCCCGCGACGGCACAAATAGTAGGGAATTGGATGATGGGCGATCGCCCGTGATCTTCGGAGCAAACATACTCAACGCTTGTGAGTGCAGGTTGTAGCTTTAATGTGGTCAGTGAACCATGAGCGATGTCCTCGCCATCATACTGGCTCGCTAAAAAAATAAAAAAGCGACCCGTCGGAGTCGCTTCGTAAAGGAATTTTTTTGGCCACAAGAAAATCGATGGTTAAAATGATAAATCTTATGATTTGATTGCTTTAGAACTTACCCCCAAAGCCCAAAGAGGTTGTACCCATTGCTTCAAAGACGGTGATTCCTAACGGTAAGTTGACGTCGCCATTTTCATCGATTAGGTCGCCTAAAAAATCTGCCCCCAGAAAGTCTGCAATGTCAGCAGATTCATTGCTTCCTGGTTCGAGGGTGTTGACCTCATGGGCAGCGGAATTATACAGCTCTGGATCAAGCTGAATTTCCATACTGCGGTTTTCTAATGGCAAAAGGCTACCGGCAACCGTGTTTTCAGTCGTCGATTCGTTGTCGGCTATGGCGGCTCCGCTGATGGCTAAAGTTGCTACAAAAGCGGTTGCTGCTGCCGAAACCATGCGAGAAGAGAGCATTGGAAAAAACCTCGTGGGAAGAGATGATTTGGTAGCCATTGCCTCTGAACTGGCATGGCCGATTACTAACTATCAAATTAATGGTTTGATAGCAAAAGGTTAAACCTTCAACAGATATATCTGACCAAGAATTCAAATCAACCTGAAGTTGGTAATTCTTTTAAGAACATGTGATGTTCTTAATGGTCTGCCACTCCTCACCGATTATCTTCACTATCGGTGGGAACTCTCAAAGTGGCCTGAGTAAATACACGGAGCCGATGGAGCGCGCTGTAGCGCTATGGGTTTAGGCGAACTGCTGTACCCATTAGCTGAGTCTTTGTATCGAACATCACAATTATGTCAGGATGCAAATAGTCATTTTTCGGGCAAACTCTGATCAAAGGGTGATCTGGACCAAGGACGATGACCTGCTGTCTGTTTGATGTGGGAGTTCTAAGCCTATGCTGACGATAATCGCTGGACCGACTTAGCTTGCCAGCAATGATAGCTCTGGGGCATGAACTGGTCTGATGCTTGCTAAAAAAAATCAACCCTGGTCGCAAGGGGGGATCGAAACGTTTTTAGTCTTTGTGCGTCCATGATCTGGGGAATCGGGTGTGTGGTTAGCGACATCCCAGACCACTAGGGAGGCTGGCACGCAACCTGGAGATAACTAATTCAATGAAAGCTCTCTCCGAAAAAGTGACATCTAGCTGTATTGTTTTTTGCTTGTAATCGCGATCGCTGCTATGAGACTCCATAAGATATCCATCAGTACCCTAGTTTCGGCTGGTTGTTTGGCCGTCGGAGGTGGGATGTATAGTGCTGCAACAGTGCTGGCATTGCCTGATGCCCTCCAGCAGGAAAATGTGGTACTGCCAACTGTTCTGAGTCAAAACCGGACAACGCCACCAGTTCCGCCTTTGCCAAGCACCCTGCCCCCGGCTCGAGTACCAGCCAGTACGGGCATTATTGGCCTGATGCCCGAAGCAGGAGATGATATTGGCGTTGGCCATTTACGTCCTCAAGATGTTTCGTTTCTGGCTGAACCCAATTGGGCCAGCAGCCCCTTGTTAGGCGCAGGGTGGTTGCAGGCGTCGGCGATCCCCATCTATATCGAGCCGGCGGGCAGCCACTGGGGATGGATTATGAATGGTTGGCTCGTCCCGAATGGTCAAACGCCGATCGCCCTCGGTGAGGATGCCAGCTTTTCGATGCTGCAGACTTACTACAATTTGATGTCATTTCCGGTGACTCAACTCCGCGAAGATGGCTGGTTTCAGTTTCAGTACACGCCGGCGGGCAGAGCATGGGCCCATGTTGATCATCTCAATCTCGGCAATCTTGAACTGGCCGTAGAGCTCTGGGAAAACCGGTTTTTAGAAGTGGGGCAAGTAGACTTTCGTGAACATGGTCTATCGCAATCACTGTATGAGGAAGCTGGCAGTACGGACGAGGGAATTTTGGGCCTTGTTGGTCCTAACAGCTTCATTCAACCGTTAGCTTTCGAGGGAGACTGGATGCGGGTGCAAGTGACCCAACCGACCGATGGCTGTACGTTTTTGCCAGGTGCCGTTACTCAGGAAGGCTGGATGCGCTGGCGGGGCGAAGACACCCAAGAGTCGCTAGTGTGGTTTGCGCCTCAGGGTTGCTAATGGCACTCAATGCCCCAACCAAATAACTAGCAGCATGTTATCAAAACTATGGATAGAGCCTGAGGGCAGATGGCGTATCCGTGACTTTAGATCCCATTCACGATAGGGAGCAGGGCGATCAGCAGCGGCGATCGCCCCCCAATCGCTTGTGTCGGTTCGACGGACTGCTTCTGTTCTCTCTTGGCCTCTTTCCTGGTTAGAACACGCCGTTAGAGCAAGGCTTTGAACCCCGATCTTGGGGCGGGGCTGCATGCAAACTTTCGCACATTACTGAACTTTAAGAGGGTTGTCGAACTCAGGTTTGAGGACTTCGGCATCTTGACCCATACCGCGCGGGTCGCCTGCGGGTAGAGACAAATTATGATGTGGTAGTTGGCGCCAGGCGCTAATTTTCGCAAAAGGTAGTGACGTGATTGCAATTTATCCCGGCAGTTTTGACCCGATCACTTATGGTCACCTCGACATCATTAGCCGCGGCAGTCGCCTATTCGAAAAAGTGATAGTCGTGGTGGCGGCCAATCCCAATAAGCGTCCCCTATTCACCGCGGCTGAGCGGCTAGCTCAAATTAGCGAAGCCGTTAGTCATTTATCCAATGTTGAGATCGATAGTTTTGATGGTCTGACAGTAACCTATGCCAGAATGAAGCAGGCCCAGGTTTTGCTGAGGGGATTGCGGGTGCTTTCTGACTTTGAAAAAGAACTGCAGATGGCCCACACCAATAAAACTTTGGCAGAAGACCTCGAAACCGTGTTTTTAGCAACTTCGACAGAATATGGCTTTTTAAGCAGTAGTCTAGTAAAAGAAATTGCTCAATACGGAGGAGCAGTCGACCATTTGGTGCCTCCACACGTCGCCCGGGACATATACCGATGCTACGCCAAGACATAAACTCCAACAACGGTTCCAATCATAATGCGACTGATCGCGCTGCCGCTGATGCCGAACAGTCAGCCGGCAGCAGCGATACTGTTAAGCGGTTGGATATTCAACAGTCGCTCAACGTGCTGGAGGAGCTGATTTTAGAAAGTCCCCGGGTGCCGTTTTCAGGTCGGACGCTGATTGATGAAGATCAGCTGTTGGAGCAGCTTGATCGCATTCGTCTCAATCTGCCCAACATTTTTCAAGAAGCGATGCAAATTGTGCAGCAGCGCGAGCGCATTTTGGCCGATGCCCAGCAATATGCCAGGGACATGCTAGAAGCGGCGGAGCAGGAAGCGGTCAGGCGGTTAGATGATTTGGGAATCGTGCAGCAGGCCGAAACCCAAGCTCGACAAATTAAGCAACAGTTGGAACAAGATTGTGACGCTTTACGGTCACAGACGCGGGCCGAGATTGAGCAATGGCAAACCGCGACTGACCAGTATTGGCATGAAACTCGGCAACAGACCGAAGATGACTGCCTCGCCATGCGGCAGGATGCCGATGCTTATGCTGCAGAGGTACTGCAGGGCCTTGAGCAACAGCTTTCTGACATGATGCGAGTAGTGCGTAATGGGCGCACGGCTTTACCGGCAGCCGATGTTGAGACCAGCGATCGCAGTCAAGATACGCCTAAAAAGACAAGAAACAATGCTGTCCCAGGTGCATCCGATGGGACCCGCGTGGTTCGATCGCGCCGCAACTCAGCCTAGCGATCTCGTCGTGCAGAGCGGGGGAGATGCCTTGATCTCAGGACTCGGCACCTCAATTTTGCTCCTGGATCGCTATGCCGAATTAACTGGAATGCGGCGATATCGGTGCGTAATTCAACGGTTCATGGTGGCGCTGCGATGAACCCAATGGGGCTAGGCTCCGGGGGGGGCTTAGTCTCTAGCGAGCAACTGCTCCACCGGAAACAGCTCCTAGGCGATTGCGCTTTATAGACTTTTCTGGAGTGGTCAGGTAATCCCGTGTTGAGCTATCTCAAAGGTACCCTAGTTGATATTCAAAAGCAGAGTGGACAACGTGTTTTCATCACCGTTGAGGTGCATCAGGTGGGATATGACCTCCAGGTGACCGGTCGGTTTCTGACTGAGTTGCCCCCCCTGGGCGGATCGCTTCAGGTCTTTTGTCATCTGCAAATTCGCGACGAGCTCCCTGTCGTTTTTGGTTTTGCGAGCCGCTCTGAGCGCGATGTCTTTCGCCAATTGGTCAGCGTTAGCGGCATTGGCCCTCAGATGGCGATGGCGCTGCTTGATACCCTCGGCTTTCAGGAACTTATACAGGCCGTTGTCTCGGGCAATACCCGACTGATTTCTCGCACTAAAGGCGTTGGCAGCAAAACTGCCGAGCGGTTAATTTTGGAACTCAAAACGAAGCTCTCTGAGTGGCGACAGCAGTCAGGTCTCGCGATCGCTCCCGGCAGTGGTCCCATGGCCAACGTTCAGGAAGAGGTGGAGATGACGCTGGTGGCTTTGGGGTATACCAATGGCGAAATTGTAAAAGCCTTGCAGATCGTGGGTCGCAACAGCACATTGGCAAAAAATGATAATGCTGAAGACTGGATTCGGGAAGCGATTACCTGGCTTAGTCAGTCCACTTAGAGCTCATGCTGTTGCCGCTAGATGGTTGAGCGGCATCCGTATGGTCGAGCACTGGTGGGGATAGATCCGTCAGACACTGTAAAAATGTCTGCGATCGCCGCTGTATAGCCGGCCAATCTTGCTTTTCAACGAGGGCCCTGGGAAAGAGACTGCTGGCGATGCCGACGGCGATTGCCCCCTGTTTAAGGTATACGGGACCGGTTTCTAGGGTGACGCCTCCGGTCGGAATCAGGGGAATATGCCCTAGAGGTCCCTGGAGATGGCGAATATAGGCAGGACCCCCTACCGCCTCACAGGGAAAAACTTTAACGCTGTGGGCCCCGCAGTGCCAGGCGGCAACAATTTCGGTGGGGGTGAGTGCACCGGGAATGATCGGGATCCCATGGGTCTGACATCGATCAATTAAGGCTCGATCGGTGTGGGGAGTAAAACAAAATTGGCTCCCCGCCGCGATCGCCCTGGTCAAATCGGTGTCGGTCAAGACTGTACCCACCCCAACCCAGCAGTCGGCGGGCAACTGTGCTCGCAACTGACTGATCAGCTGAGCTGGGCGATCGCTGGTCCAGGTTACTTCGATTAAGCGAAATCCACCGTTGACGGCTGCTTGCGCTATCTGCTGCCCGATCCTCAGGTGGGGAGCTCGGACAACTGCGATCGCTCGATATTGCCGCATCATGGCTAACCAGGTTGCTCTATCCATAAGCTCGGGAATGATGTTGAGTTGTCCACTCTAGCGCGAAGGTAACCAAGCACCCGCCCAAGATCGAAGTAAGAGACTTTGCGAAGCCTGATCGGTTCGCTAAGATCCGAGCAGCTTTTGGGGCTCGGGCGCTAAGCTTGAGACAAACCGGCAGAGCCTGTTGATGAATGGGTTAGTGGGCTTTCTGCCAGTTCAATCCCCTGTGTGAACATTTGCTGTCGAGGCTGAGCAGCCGCTGATTGTCTCCTACTGCCGAGTTGACCTATGACTTCGCCAGACAACCGTGATCGTGAATTTGACCAAGCCAAGCTGCTGCTGACCGAGTATTGCTTTGACTTGGCGGGCTTTAAGGCGGGCGAGCTGGTCGCAATCTGGCAAGAGCGGCTAGCGGCTGATCCCAACTGGATTCGGGCGGCGGTGATCGAGGCGCTGTACCTAGGGCGATATAAGGCGATTTCGGTAGAGCAGATCTTAACGGGATGGAAGCGGCGGGGACATCCCGTGCGGCACTTCAATAGTGAGTTTGAGCGGGTGGTGTTTGGTCCCATTGACCCGACGATTAGCCGATATGCCTCAATGACGACCCGGCGACCTTCTGAGCTGATGACCCCAACTGCCGCGCCGCCCGAGCTGCCCGATACCCATCCGCGTCCAAATCAGGGTGCCATCTCGACAGCAGATACAGTCTCGCCTCCAGAGACATCCCATGAGCCGGAAAGCCACACCCAGCCGCCAGTGAATCTGTCGACCGAAGCTGAGCTGCGAGCAGGAAGCGATTCAGATTCGCTGGAAGCTGCCTCAGCAGCCTGCCAAACGGCAGGCCCTTTCAGCCAGCCAGAGCCGATCCAAAAAATTGTGCCGCGGCCCGAGTCATCGAGCTTTTATCAGCGGTTGCAGGCCGTCGTGCAGGAAATGCAGTAGCTTGAGTAGGCGAAAACTGTCGTGGGGTTGCTGGGGATTTGTCGAAGCGGCAGGGCACATCCCTACTAGCGGTTGGCGTAGGCGGTCATTGGTTCTTTGATGAAGCGGATGTAGAGATGCTTGAAGGTTGATCGCACCACCCGCGGCATACCAAAGTCGATAGGGACTAAGTGCGAGGGCAATGGCCAGTCGGCGATCTCCAATGCTGCTGGTTGTTCTAACGGAAAGGTGATCTCGGCCAGCTCAGGGCAGTAACCTAACCGCATCGACTGGGCCACGGTGGGAATGTCCTCAGGGGCTGCCCCTAAAATCTCCACCAGAGCTCGATCAAGGGCTAAGACATCGGAGGATGCGCCTAACAGTCCTCGGGCAAAGGGTGCGCCATTGCTTGGGCCGTTGCCGCCATGGCCGACGATGCCGTCGATGATGGTGAGTTGGGGCGCGATCGCCCGGGCGGTTTCGACCAGCATCGTGCCAAAGCGATCGCGATCTTGACCGGCTTCCATGTGCCACCAAGCCTTCATTTTGCCAGGCACGCAGCCAAACAAATTTTTGACGCCCAGGGTCAGCGTTAGCTGAACGTGGGACTTGACCTTGGGCAGATTGATTACTACATCGGCGTTCATGGCCTCTTGAGAAAGCCGGAGATGGGCCAGTTCGCCACTGGCGGTTGTGGCGTAGCGTTGCCCATGCAGCTCTTTGACGGTCACCTGGGCGCGCTCTAGCCAGGGTAAGTAACCGTTGGCCTTAGCCACACCGTAGGCACTCCCAAAGGCCGGGCTATCCCCTAAAAAAGGGTGTCCTCCCGCTCCCTTGACTAGCGTGGCTACGGCGTAAACTATCTCGGGACGAGTCACACATTCACTCTTTGGTCGGGAGCCTGTGAGCAAATTGGGCTTGAGCAACACGCGATCGCCGGGCTTGACGAGCGCGCCCATGCCACCTAAGGGAGCCAGCACCGCTTCTAATTTGGCAATTACAGCATCGGGGGCGTAGCTCTGCGCTTTGATCAGAGAAACTGTGGCGGTCATAACGACTGCAGCCTCCTAAATGAATGACTCACTAACCGCCAGGAAAAACGCTGGACAGCTGCTTCTAAGATAAGGGACCGCTGGCAGGAATGCTAAACCGCATGCTGACGTAGATACTCGTAGGCTGCGATCGCCCCGGCGGTGCCGACGTTGAGCGATTCGACCTGCCCCCACTGGGGAATTTCGACAGTCGCGTTACACTGCTGCATCAGCGTGGGGGGAATGCCGGTCAACTCCCGACCGAGCAGAATAGCCGCCCGTGGCGCGAATCCAAAGTGGGGCAAGGCGATCGCGGTGGGATGCCGCGTCAACGCAATCACCTGCACCTGCTGCCGCTGCTGCTGTCTAATCCATTCAGGTAGACGGGGTAGCGGACAGATATCGATAGGCTGCCATTGCTCAGCGGAGACCGCGACTCGCCGCAGTTCGCGAGATTTGAGCACTGTCTGATTAGCGACTACCAGTGACTGTAAGTGCCAAACCTCAGCGGTGCGGCACAACGCCCCCAAATTCATCGGATTTTCCACTAGGCTGGCGCATAAGGTTAATGGGTGACGCGGGACAGCCCGGCGGAGCGATCGCGATGACATAGCAGCATGCTGATATTGCTAGATTCGGCAGTTCCTCGAGACTCAAGGGGAAGGGCTTTTGGCAATCACCTGGGCAATGGTAGTCATCGTCTTTCCCGTTTTTGGGCTTGCCACCTAGCCAAAATAGTCAGGCTCGTTCCCGGGAGTCCATTTGATGTTGCAGCCGATGCTAGGCTTTTGCTCTGGGCTCAAGGGTCTCCCTGCTAAGACTGCGTCGATCGCAGCTCGCAAGTCTTTACCCGTAACGGCAACGTCATTGCCAGGGCGGCTGTCGTCCAGCTGTCCCCGATAGGCCAGTTTGCGATCGTCATCAAACACAAAAAAGTCTGGGGTACAGGCTGCGGTATAGCTTTTGGCCATTGCCTGAGATTCGTCATAGCCATAGGGAAAGTTGAACTTCAACGTTTCGGCCATGGTCTTCAAATGCTCTGGGGCATCTTGGGGATGGGTTTGTACGCTGTTGGCACTCACCGCCAGCACCCCGACCCCTTTAGGGACATAGTCCTGGCCGATGTTGGCCAGTTCATCCTGCACATGCTTGACGAAAGGGCAGTGTTGACAAATGAACATCACGACCAGCGCCGGCTTGTCAGCAAAGGTTGACAGCGAAATAGTCTCTCCAGAAACCACATCAGGCAAAGTAAAGTCAGGGGCTGGAGTTCCCAGTTCCAGCATGGTGGAGCTGACCATGACCATGGGCAAAAACCTCTTTGTGTCGCTATTCGAGTGATTTCATCCTATCAAGTTCACTGCTTTTGGGAACGGGGGATTACGCATCGCTGAACAAAAATGCTGGTTTAGCAATGCGATACCCTGAGAAAAATGCATCTGCAGTCATTGGGTGGATATGGGCAAAGAACAGGTCACATTTTGGCGAGATACGGCACTGGCCAATATGGAGGTGCTAAAGGCCACCTATGTGCACCATGCGTTTAGTCGTCACACCCATGAAGGATATGCCATCGGCATCATTGAGTCAGGCGTTGAGGCGTTTGACTATCTGGGCTGCGCTTACCAGGCACCGGCCGATACGTTGGTTTATTATCCATCCGGGCGAAGTCCATACGGGGCAAGCGGCTGTGGAGGCCGGCTGGCAATATCGTATGACGTATCCGGATGTGAGTCTGATGCAAAAAGCGGCGGCTGAACTCGGGTACCCCGCCATGACGCCGTTTTTCCCTGAGCCGATTATTGCTGATCCTGCCATTGTTGGACAGTTTCGGCGACTGCATCAGTGTTTGGAACAAAACGCGCCCCCCTTAGAGCGAGAATCGCGGCTGCTGTGGTTTTTGTCGCAATTGATTCATCGCCACGGAGAGTTGCGATCGCCCGTTCTCCCAATTCAGCCCCCATCGCTGGTTATCGAGCAGGCCCAGGCCTACTTACAGCGTCACCATCAGGATGCTATCCGATTAGCTGACCTAGCTAGTGCAGTGGACGTTTCTCCACTCCAGTTGCTTCGCCTCTGTCGCAAAGCTTGGGGCCTGCCCCCCCACCGCTACCTCATTCAGATTCGCGTGCGGCAAGCCAAACAGCTGATTAGTGAAGGGCTCGCGCTGTCTGAAGTGGCTGCTGCGACTGGCTTTGCTGATCAGAGTCATCTCAATCGCCACTTTAAACGCATGGTCGGCGTCACCCCAGGACAATATCAGCAAGGCTGCTAAGTCAACTCGTTTACCTGTTCTCTAGGCTTGGCTGCCGCTGTCGCGCGAATAGGACACCTGGAAAGCTGGAGGCTGATGGGTCAGGTTACGGGGCTGCTGCTTCGCCGTACCAGCGCGAAGCTAATTCGCACAGTTCATACAGCGGTTTTGAAAGTTCCTGCCCGCGGGCTGTTAGCTCGTAGGAAACCTGTGGCGGAATGGTGGGCTCGTAATGACGATGGATGATCCCGATCGCCTCTAGCTTTCGCAAACGCTGGGTCAGCATCTTGGGCGAGATGCCATCAACTTTGCGCCTCAATTCTCCAAAGCGTAGGGTGCCGTGAGTGTCTAAAATCCACAAAATATACATTGTCCACTGCCCAGAGATTTGGTTGAGTAGCTTTTCTAACGGGGCACACTCCGAGTTCACCATAGGTTTATGAATTAGGTTTATGAATTTCTCCCTTGGCATCGAGTTACTAAAAAATCACTACTTTACTTTAGTAACTGACCCCTTTAGGGTCTAGTTATCGTTGCTTAACTTGTTGATAGGGGGGAAGAAGATGAGAGGTCAAGTCTGGTTCGTTGCTCTGTTGATTGGGGGTATGTGTTTGATTCGCTTTAGTTTGAGCGCGGTGGGCTACCTTGCCCCCATGTGGTTGCTAAAGCAATTGCACATACCAGTGGCAGTCAATTTGCAGGCTCCCTATGTCGTTCGAGTTTGGGCCATCAGAGATGTGGTGCTTGCCGTCGTGGTAGCGCTAGCTCACAAAAATACGGTAAGGGGGTTACTGTGGGCCTGCATTGCCATTGACACGACGGATATTTTGTCGGCACATCTGGGCTATCTTGGCGGTCTATTTACCGCTAGGGAGGCTTGGTTATTGAAATTTGCGGCGATCGCGGCTCTCGTCCCTGAGGCGATCGCCCTAGGGTTGTTGGTGCTACGGCCCAATGCGGAGCTGGCGGAGTCTGAGGACGTTCCTGGGGCTGCCCCGTAGCCAATGGTTTGGCTAGCGCTGAAGGATCGGGACATCTGGCTGGGATTGCAGGAGCTGACAGCTCACCGAAGGTTTGAAAAAACGTTCAAGACGGCTTTGATTTGCCCTGGATAGTATAGGCCTAGGCAAATTTAGGCAGTATGAGGAACATGGCGATCGCATCTGGTCCAGCGGCTCAATCAACTCCTCGCAGCGAGTTTTGGGCGGGGGCACGGCAAACTATTCCCCTGATTGTGGGGGCGATTCCGTTTGGCATCATTTTTGGTACGTTGGCGTCGACTAATGGCCTATCGGCGACGGGGGCAATGGCCTTGTCGGCTTTTGTCTTGGCCGGCTCATCTCAATTCATTGCGCTGGGGCTGTTGGGGGCCGGATCTCCAGTGGGGATCATCGTTTTGACGACGTTTGTGGTCAACCTGCGTCACTTGCTTTACGCCATCGGTTTAGTGCCGCATTTACAGCCATTGTCGCAGCGCTGGAAGGCCATCTTAGGATTTTGGCTGACGGATGAAACCTTTATGGTGGCGATTCAGCGGTATCAGCAACGCGATCGCTCTCCTTATAAGCATTGGTTTCAGCTTGGTTCAGCGGTGGCAATGTATAGCAACTGGCAACTCTGTACCTGGGTGGGACTCACCCTAGGCCAAAGTCTCCCCAACGCGGCCAACTGGGGGTTGGACTTTGCCATGGTTGCTACCTTCATCGGCATGACCATTCCTTACTTAACGTCTCGGCCCATGGTGGCGACGGTGGTGGTCGCAGGCATGACTGCTGTGCTGGCGCGATCGCTGCCGCATCAACTCGGTATCTTGGTGGCAGCGGTGCTCGGTATTACAGTTGGTGTCGGTTTGGAAAATCAGCTATCAAAAGAGGTACGCACCCCATGAATGCTCAAGAAGGGATACTCATTGGCGGTATGGCGTTGGTGACTTTCACCATTCGGTCTGTCGTGCTGGCTATGAGTGGTCGCCTTAAACTGCCAGCGCGCTTATTGCAAGCCCTCAACTATGTGCCGCCAGCGGTGCTGACGGCGATCATCGTACCGGCTGTTGTGGTCGAAAACGGTGATGTGTGGCTGAGTTGGCAAAACCCTCGCCTGTGGGGGGCGATCGCGGCGATCGTGATCGGGTTTTGGCACCAAAATCTTTTGCTGACCATCGTGATCAGCATGGGGGTATTTTTGCTGTGTCAAATATCGCTAACGTAAAGTATCCCGCTCGCGATAGGCGCGGGTGACATCCGGAGCATCGTTGAAGGGCAAAATGTCGGAAACGACCTCAACTTCGATGATGGCTCCCGGCTCAACCGTCACCAAGGAGGGCGATTCGGCGAAGCCAGCAGCAGCCCCCATTGCGGCTCCGCCCACCAGCCCCACCCCAGAAAAGCCAGCGAGTAGTGTGACCGCTGCTGCGCCAATGCTGGAGCCCAAAGCGACATTAGTCCCGTTAGGTTGTGAGTCACCGACTAACCAGTCAGACTCGGCGAGTAGCGGTAGACGATCGCGCCCGTAAATCACGGTCTGGGTGACAAAGCGGCGCCCACTCTCGTCAAACCCTTCAAATCTCCCGAGGACTTGTGTTCCCGCTGGCAGCAGCAACACCCCAGTTTCCGTATCGTAAACGTCTCCGGCAACGGTCAAGACCTCATACACGGGAGCAGCCTCTGGGAGGGCTAACGGATTCGTGCCCCCATACTGTAGTGGCAAACGCGTGCCGACTGGCAGCAGAGAACTGTAGCCATACAGCCCTGAGTTACTGGACTCGTCGAGGGATTTTGTTTGCGGCAAAGGAGCGCCAAAAGGTACCAAGGTATTGCCGCCCACGGCATTCGGCGGTGGCGGAATAGATGCGGCCTCGCTGGGAATCACGGTTGGGGGTGGCGGCAGGGCGTCGTCTGAGGTCGCTGTCGGGGCTGGCGGCGGCGGTAAAAACGGCGGCTTGGTGTCGTCGTCAGGGCTGGCCGTTGGAGCAACGGGTGACGGGGCTGACGCAGTTGGGGGTGGAACCGTGATCGTCGTCGGTGCCTGGGCGATCGCGGCTGGTTCCGGAGGCCGGACCTGACTGGGCTCCGCCTCTGCTAACTCGGGATTTTCCCAACTATCAGGCGGTAACGGGATCGTCGGAATCTCTAAAGAGTTGGCGGCTGTTACTGCTGGGGGTGGGACTACCGGAGCTAGCGGCGGTGCGGGGCTGGGCTCTGTTGCCGCGATCGGAGCCGAGGGCAGATCATTGGCCTCGGTCGGTGGTGGCACGGTAATGACTGCACTATCTGGGGGATTGCTGGCAGGCACATTGGCCGTACTTTCAGCCGGCGGTGGCGGCACGTCAGATGGAGTCGTTGCGAGGGGATCGGTTGAGCCCGGGGGCCGGACTTGCTCAGGCGGCACGTCAGTGACAATATCTGGCGGGACAGTAGGGCTAGAAGTCGGCGCCGATGGCGTATCGGGGATGCTGGCAATGGACGGCACGGTAACAGCTGGGGCTGGGGTGCTATCGGTGTCGGCTAGGGATGGCACCGAGACGGATGCCGATGCTGGATCAGCAAATGGGTCGATGGGAATTTCCCCTGATGGCAGGGCATCCAGATTGCCGGTGGTCAGTCCTTCTAAATCAGCGGCACTAGTGCTAACCCCAGCTAATGGATCGGGCCCTGTCGGTAGCGCTTGCACTGCACCAACGGTGGCTGAGGCAGCAATGTCTGGCAGCGAAGGTAACTCCGCCGGGGCTTCCGCTGGCCTTCTCGTGGGGGGCGGGGCGGGAGCGATCGCTTCGGTTACGGTCTCAGCGATAGGAGACTCGGCTTCGGCCGCATCAGCCTCCGCTGCTTCATCATGCGGCGAGGCTGTCTCCGTATCAGCCTCCGGCCCATTAGCGGTATCCGTTACGGGGGCGGCGGCGTCCACGGGCTCAGAGCGGACGATAGGCTCGTCGAGTTCCGGTGGCGCTGGCGCTGGCGTGGGAGCCTGAGCTGCTGCCTCTGGCGTCGGCGCTGCTGCAATTGGAGCCGCTGGGGTGTCCTGAAGCAAAGGCACCAGGGTCCAGCGAATTTGCCCATTGCCTAAATCGGTGGCTATCAGCTCAGCGTGGCGAGGGTCTAGACGAGTGTTGGGGGCAAGCTCGATGACAACCCGCGTGCCGCCAGTGACCTCTGATAATCGAATACTACGAACGGTGCCACTGTACTGTTCTGCCACCTGGGCATTCCCTAGGGTGGTACCGGGCACTTCTAGTACGATGCGAGCCGGTTCCGCCAGCAGAAAAAACTGGGGTGTGATGTTCGCCGGCAAGGTCAGATTGAACTGACGGGAGGCTGGATCAAACGTCCAGTCGTTGAGAACAGCTGCCCTGACCGGCGTGACGATCGCCACGACGGCAGCCGTGCCTACAATCGCGGCAACGGACGGTAAGTTCCATAGATCAAATCTATATTTAGCACTTTGACGGTTACGGGGTCTCATAGCTCTTCCCCCACGGGTTCCCCTTCGACACAAGGATATGTGGATTTTTGATAAATGCAAGCAAATTGTCACATCACGCTAGATGTGGATGGTAAGACGATATCGCATTCAAACCAAATGAGCACGCTTTCTGCTAGGCCAGCCGCCTGTAATTGCCGCCATGACCGCAAAGTGCTGGTTGTGCTGATGTCTATGTCACCTTAAGCCAAGGCTTAGATCGGGCACAGAGGGGGACTTTGATAACCGCCGTCGGTCGGATACAGACTGTTAGTAAAGGTATTACCAACGATTGTCGTATCGCGCAGGGCGATCGCCTCTGGATGGGTAGCCAGATAAGTGACTAGATTGTCTTGTAGGGTGCACCGCTCAAGCTCGACCCCATCACTGGCTACTACGTTAAACATAAAGTCATCGCCAGTGGGCGGCATGCCGGCAATCAGATCCACACGGTTGTCGTACATCAAGCAGTCAAAAAAGCGCACAGTCTGGCACTGGTTCAAGCCAATCATGGAGAAGCCCCGATTGCTGAAAAACTGACAAGATTCAAAATCTATGTCGCGGGCGCGGTTGAGGCACAGGATGCCGTAGGTACAGTCTCGAATGTTGACATGCAAGCAGTAGAGGCCATTCAAGCCGTCAGCTTCGATGCCGTGGGTGCCGCTGCCGTAGAGAACACAGCGCTCGAGCTGAACGTCGGCGCTATCGACAAAGCTCAGAACGCCGCCGCGACAAAAACCAGCGGTGGACGTATGGGCAAGTTCTAAATCAGTGATCTGAACATTGCGGCAGTTTTGAAACTTAAGGACGTCCGCATATCGGGGATGCGTCAGGAGCCGTGATTGACGACTATTCGTACCGACGAGGCGCAAATTATCGACATCGGTAATCACGAGTTCGTAGCCGTCGTACACCGATTCAAACCGGGCATAGGGACTACGCCAACTAGAGTCTAAATCGGAAAGGGTGAATTTGCCCCGTGTCAGCTGTAGGGTGCGATTGGGGGCGATCGCCGTTACTAGTTCCTCGACGGTCCTCACCTCAATCGATGGCTGGGCCATGGCGGCTCGACGGCTGGAGGCGAGCCCGATGCCGATGCCGATGCCGACGCTGCCCCCAATTAGCTGTCTTCGAGTTAATGCCATGATCTTTTGTCTCACCCGATCTGAGAAGAACACATCTTGTTCCAACCCTATCATCGGTTACTCGCCGGGATTCACTCATCAGGACGGGCACAACAGACGGTTAAAAAAGTAAAGGACAGCCGCAGGAAAGACTTTTTCGAACAGTTCTAAACAGTGCGCATCGGGCCACTCACCGCAATCGTTTTAAGCATCCTGTCCCGCTGGTGCGAGGCGCTTACGGAGGGATTCTGCTCGTCGCTTGGCGGTTTTGTTCTCAGGCTCCAAGGTCAAAACCTTTTCGTAAGCCTCTAGAGACTGGGCGATCAACTGCTTGCGCTCGTAGCTATGCCCAATATTGTTGAGCGCGGTGACGTATTCCGGGGCAATCTCTAAAGCCGATTTGTATTGGCGAATCGCCATGTCGTATTGCTCTTGGGCAAAGTAGGCAAATCCTAAGGCGTTGTAAACCAACGCTGCCACTTCAGATTCCTCTGGATCTAGCAGTTTCAGAGCCTGTTTTAGCTGCACAATTGCCTGAGAATAGAGCTTTTTGTCGAGCATCAGGCTGCCCAATTCGTAATGCTCTTGGGCAGTGCCGGGCTCTTTAGAAAGTTTGGCTTGGAGGCGATTGAGGGTACCTTCAACCCGTCGGGTTTTGAAGACCTGACGAATGACCAAGAGGGCCGCGATACTCAGCAACACCAGCAGTGTCACCAGGTAAGTCAGCAATAGATTGGTATCTTGCATATCACCGCTTCAAAAATTAGTTGCAAAAAGAGTTGAAAAACTGACGCTAAACCTGTCTGAGTCGTAATTTGCCTGTTGCTTTGTTATTGTCACAGATATTGCAGATTTTGCCGATATCGAGACCGGGGTTGACCGGGCTGTGCAATCGCGAAACCACGTTTGGAGTTGGCTGATACGTGGGTAGCGAAGTGGCCGAACGCATTTTAGGGCAATCCCCAGACGGTGGCCCGCTCTTCGAGCCAGCCATCAGTATGCCACTGATCAATAGCGGTATTAATAAAGCGGCGTAACTCGTCGTATTGCTGCCCTTCCGGCAACACCACTGCTAGTGGCTCGGCCGTCAATACAGTCGGCAACAGTTGATAGCCAGAATATTCCTGGACCCAGCCTGTCAACACTGTCAGGTCGGCGGCGATCGCCTCAACCTGGCCCGACTCCATCAAACCATAGGCTTCCAGGTAAGAATCGACGCCAATCAGGTTAGCGTCAGGCAGCGTGTAGTGGACATGGGCTACTGCCTCCGAGCCGGAAATCAACGCAATGGTACTCCGGGTCAAGTCTTGCAGCCCCAGGGCCTGCCCTGTTGGGGTTAAAAATGCAGTGCCGTCCAAATAGTAAGGCGTACTAAAGCTCACAACTCGCTCTCGCATCGGCGTCATCGCTACGCCCGCGATCGCCACATCCACTTTGTCAGCTAAAACGACTGCTAAGCGATCACGATTGGTCACGGGGACCAATTGCACGGCCGTTGGGTCGGCAAATAACGCCTCCGCTAGCCGCGTGGCAATATCAATTTCTAAGCCTACTAAATTGCCATTGTCGTCGCGGAACCCTAAGGGCCGCCAGTTATCTTTAACCGCAACCACGAGGTATCCCCGCTCGCGAATGGTTTCTAAATCTGCAGAAAAAGCAACTGGGGATGTAGCGAAATACATCCCCAGCAGTGTGCCAAAAATAGAAATGGGTAAGCGCATGCCGTTGATAGACAGGTTTACCTAAAGTTTAGGCGTTGCGAGCAATTTCGACGACTTTGTTGAACCCCGCAGGATCAAGCACAGCCATCTGGGCCAGCATCTTCCGATTGATCTCGATATCGGCCTTCTTGAGCTGACCGATCAGGCGGCTGTAGCTGAGCCCCTGCTGCCGCGCTGCCGCGTTAATGCGAGCAATCCACAAGCGGCGAAAGTCACGCTTCCGGCGACGGCGATCGCGATAAGCGTATCGCAACGCTTTCATCACTTGCTGGTTAGCTGTACGAAAGAGCTTAGAGTGAGATCCGCGAAAGCCCTTGGCTAGCTTTAAGACTTTTTTGCGGCGTTTGCGGGCGACATTACCGCGCTTGACCCGTGCCATTGTGTTTAACCCTTATGTTGAACTACTAAACTGTTTACGAAATCTTGTATGGAGAAAGAAGCAGCACGTCTGTTGCTGACCCTCGGCTTTTACCGACCTAAGAGTAAGGCATCATTAGCTCAATATTTTGAGCATCCGCATCGACTACAACCGCTTTTTGACCGAGGTGAGTCTTGCGCTTGGTCTTCTTTTTCTCTAGGAGGTGATTGCGAAAAGCTCGACGGCGCACAAATTTGCCACTGCCAGTGCGCTTAAAACGCTTAGCAGCCGCTCGACGGGTTTTTAGCTTTGGCATAACGACTTTCTCTATTTTCGACACAGTCTTTTATGGTACACCGAGCATCCCAGTCTAGACAAGACCTCGGATGCAAATCCAGCCCAAACAGTGCCGGGCATTTTGCTTGAGGCGGCAGCGGGGGGGATACCCTGGCAAAATTAGCAGCTGGGCGATGCTGGGAATCGCATCAGCAACGCAAGGAGCAGCGCTCGCTGGGCAAACCGCGAACACTGGTGGGTAAACAGAACAAATCTCCGGCCTCGTGATACTGCTTGAGCTCTGCCTGACTCATGCCAGCGGATGCCGTAGTGATATAGAGGTCAGCCAGGTCTGGTCCCCCAAAGGTACAGGAGGTCACTAGCGGTACCGGTAAGGCAATTCGGTCTATTTCTTGACCGTCGGGGTTGAAGCGGATCACACAGCCCCCATTCCACATGGCGGACCAGATACAGCCTTCACTATCGATGGTTAAGCCATCCGGAAAGAATGTCTCGGCCGTCAAGTCAATGAGAACAGTGCGATCTCCAATGGTGCCGCTCTCGGCCTCAAACCGATAGGCATAAATCAGTTGACGTGGGGAATCGGTCAGATAAAATGCACTTTGGTCAGGATTCCAGCCCAAACCGTTAGAGATTGATAGGTCCGTCTCCATTTTGTGCAGGGAACCGTTGGGATCAAACCGATAAAGGCTGGCCTGCGGCTGCTCATCATTATTCATCGTGCCGATCCACAGCCGTCCCTGACAATCGCACCGCACATCGTTGAGCCGGTTGTTAGGCCGATCAGCCTCGATAGAAACGATGGGTTCTCGCTGGTGGGTGAGTAAGTTGAGGCGGCTGAGGCCATTTTCTTCGGCGATGATCAGGTGCTCGGCATCGTCGATAAAAAGACCGCTTACCACCGAGTCAACTTCGATAAAGCTAGCGGAGGTCTTGGCGGGGTCGTAAGTGTGAATCCGCCGATTGTAGATGTCGACCCAGTGAAGGCGCTGCTGCTGCTCGTCCCAAACGGGCCCTTCACCCAGGCGCGCGCGGGTAGCCAGCACATTGCGGGGCCTTTCAGATTTAGGTATTACCGTTGACAGGTTCATGCCTCTATCCTGATCTCAACGCAGCTGCTATCGCGGGCTGATGGTCTACCCTCAAGCTGACCAAGATTCGCGAAAATCGGCATATAGCGTCAGCCCACCGTCAATATATAAGGTTTGGCCAGTGATATAGGTGGCTTCATCAGAGACTAAAAACGCGGTGGCGGCGGCCATCTCTTCCGGCGTGCCTGCCCGTCCTAAGGGAATGTGGCTTTTAACCTCTTCTCGCTTTTGCGGATCATCGACCCACTCATCATTGATGGGGGTGGCCGTCGCCCCTGGTGCAATGCCGTTGATGCGAATACCTGAACCGGCATACTCCAGCGCTAGGGTGCGGGTCATATTACCCATGGCCCCTTTGCTCATGGAGTAGCTGATGTATTCCGGGCGCGGAATGATCTCGTGGACGCTAGACACATTGATAACGATGCCGCCTTGCCCCTGCTGCAAGTAGTGTTGGATGGCTTCGCGGGCGCATAGGTAAGCGCCACGTAAGTTGACGCTGATGACCTTATCAAATTCCTCGGTTGGTACTTTGTGCGAAGGCTCTTCAATTTGAATGCCGGCGTTGTTGATCAGCATATCGAAGCTACCGTAGGCATCTGTTGTCTGCTGAATGAGGTTGGCAATGTTGTCTTCCTTGGAAACATCGGCCTGAACGGTTAGCGTCTGAATGCTGTAGCCAGCCGCTTGGGCTTGTTCGTGAGCCGCTTTGGCGGCTGCCTCCGCCCCCTCTTGGTCGCTGCGATAGTTGAATACAACGTTGCATCCCTCAGCTCCCAAACGAATTGCGATCGCTTTGCCAATGCCGGAACTCGCGCCCGTGACGATAGCTGTTTTTCCGTTCAGTCCTTTCATGGTGTGCCTTTGGAATGAGAACCTACAAGTACCTTTCGCAGAGTAAGCAGCTGGGGAGATGGCGTCATCTCCATTGAGAAAGAGATCTTTAACCAGGGCAAGCCTATGTCTGTTTATGCCAGTGCTGCGAGTCCCCGCATCAGTCCCCAACAAACGCCAGTCATAAAGTCTAAATCGAGGGTTTCTAGGTGATCGCTGGGTTGGTGGTAGTGTGGATTGCGTAAAAAGGCTGTGTCAGTCACCATGAGCGCCGGATAGCCACAGTCCCAAAATGACGCATGATCACTACGCCGGGTGGCAGGCACCCAGCGACCGGCATTGGGCACGGGTAAATATTCGCAGGGGGCGTTGGCCTGCCGCAGGTGACGGCGCAGTTTTTGCATGGCGCGGAGAGTACACAGGTTGCCGATCAGGGCGATGAAGTCTCCCCGATCAGGATAGAGTTTGGTCAACCAGGGGGTAGGATAGCGCTGACTACCTGGAGTGCGATCGCAATAGCCCAGCATCTCGAGGGACAGCATCAAGTGCACGGCCTGCTGGGTCGCCTGCAACTTTGTCGCAAGGGCCTGACTACCCAACAAGCCAAACTCTTCCATGTCAAATGCGATAAGCCAGCAGGGTCGCGCCAGTGAGCAAGTGGCTAAATAGCGAGCCACCTCTAATAACACGGCGAGGCCACTAGCATTGTCATCAGCACCCGGGGTGCCGGGAATGGTGTCGTAATGCGCCCCAATGATTATGGGTGGGCGAGCCGATGCGGTACCGGGCAGTTGCAAAATCCAGTTGCAGTGATGCTGCCCTCGCACTTGAAAGTCGTCAGCGATGACGTCTCCCCATGTAGATAGGACCGATCGCAAATACTGCTGAGTAAGCTGATGTCCACCGGACGCTAGATACGGGTCGCGATTGCCCACTAGGTGCTGCAGATGAGTTGCTAGTCGAGCACGTAACGGGCCCAACGGCGAATCAGGAGGTTCATTTAGCGGCAGATTGACCATTGTCGCCTCTTACTTGATTTAACTATTTCTTAAGGTTGGTATTGAAGGGCTGATTTCAAGGTGTTTGCGAGGGATGCCTATGCCGATCTACCGATCCCTAATGCAAAACCGCGTGCTTATACTGGTGGACTAAAGTGATTTTGTATTCGAGTACACGGATGCGAAGTTCGCTTTAGTCTTGTTCTACAGGTCTTGGCAACTGCCAAAAAGTCATGGAAATTTTGGGAATCGTTTGGGCAGCGTCTATCCTTTGTCCCGCCTCTGCTGCTAAATCTACCAAAGACATCTGCTTGCAGCCTGAGTTTTTGCAAGAGTTCTTGCCTTTCCCTGGAAATGATGGGGAAAGGCAGTCCTCGCGGTCAGACTCCCTAGTGAAGCTTGCCACGCTGGCGGCCTCCACCACTGACGCAGCTGCCTCAACGGACTCCGCGCTTTTGATGTCGGACGTGACAGCCGATACGAAGCTCCAGGAGCCGGTGGCTAATCAGCACCAATTTCAAACCCTTGTTCCAGCCATCGGGATCACTTTGACAGGGTTTGAGCCGACTATCGCAACCTCTGGTACGACGCCGATCGCGATGTCTACATCATCAGACAGCTTTTATCCAGAGTGGCATAGTTGGTCAGCTGTAGCCGCGGTGAGGGTTGAGCCGGTAGCTGAGGTCAGAGAGGTTAGCGTTGCCAGTCAGGTCCATGGACTTTGCTTGCAAACGGCTGAGGCCCCCTATCAGCCCAGTGCTTTAGCGATGAAATCGTCACCCAAGTCGCAGGTTTGGGTCCATAACCAGTTTATTGGCGCGGTTTCAGGACAAGTCGCTGCCCAAAAAATTGCCTATAGGCTGAGAAGCCTAGTGCAGTCAGGACAACTGGATCCGACTCAACTCAAGCCCTTAATCGGCAGTAATTTTGTGGGCATTGGTCATCACAATGATGTGCTCTTTTTATTGGATGAAACCTTTCAGCCTCATCCTGAGGTGCCTGCCACCCTCACCGCAATCCAGTGGATCAATAATCTCCGGTTGGCGTTTGACGAAGCGCCCCTAGAACCGGTGGATATCCAAATGGCGTTGGAAAATCTCGTCGAGACGTCGGAGACGATCTACGGTACGGCTTCCTGGTATGGTCCAGGCTTCCATGGTAGAAGAACTGCCAATGGCGAAATCTTCAACGAGAATGCTCTGACAGCAGCCCATAAAACTCTGCCCTTTAATACGCGCCTCAAGGTGACGAACCGCATGAGTGGGCAATCGGTCGTGGTGCGGATTAATGATCGCGGCCCCTATGTCGGCCAGCGATCACTGGATTTGTCAAAGGCAGCGGCCCACTGCCTAGGCAGTGCTCAGCGGGGTGTTATTCCCTATGAGGCAGTCATTTTGGATACGGTTCCTCAACCTGACTTAGACGAATTGACAACGGCTCAGCTACCGACCAATTAACGCTGTACCGCAGGGCAACAGGGCGGTTGCTGCGGTGCTAGGCGATGCTGTCTCTGTCGTGTTTTCCCCGGCTGTGTTTGGCGGGGGATGATACAAAACGTTAGGATGGAGCCCAGAAAATGTAACCATTATTGGTCCTTTGAGGAGGTTTTAGGTTATGGCGACGCCTAATGTCGAGATTTACACTTGGAGCTATTGCCCCTATTGTCAGCGTGCCAAAGGCCTCTTAGACCAAAAAGGGGTCGAATACACCGAATACTGCATCGATGGTGATGAAGCGGCTCGAGACAAAATGGCAGAGCGGGCGGGCGGTAAGCGATCGCTGCCACAGATTTTTGTTGACGATCAGCACATCGGCGGCTGTGATGATCTATATGGCTTAGACCGTCAAGGTGAGCTTGACTCGCTCTTGGCGATCGCCAGTAACGCTTAAGCTGGCTTATAAAAAAAGGTCTTCGTTGATTGCGGTGTGCGATCACGCGAAGACCTTTATCCTTATGTTGAGCGAGGAAATGGGGACAAAAAGTTGGCTCTAGGCGACGGAAACCGATTGTCGACGCTCGCTTGAAGCCGAGTTGCCAGCTTGGTTTTGCCGGGGCTGTAGCAGCCCGTAGCCACCATGGTTACGCTCATAAACCACGTTGATTTCCTCTGTGTCGGCATTGAGGAACATGTAGAAATCATGGTCTACGAGTTCTAAATGCTCTAGCGCCTCTTGCACGGTCATGGGCGGCATGGAGAAGTATTTAGTTCTCAAAACAGCATCGGGTAAGGCAGGTGCTTTCTCCAATAATTCGGTCACGTCTGCGGTGGGCGTCTCTGTGCTGACGAGAGCATCATTGGGCTTAATCGAGGCGTGATGGCGACTGCTGCGCTTTTCTTTATATTTTCGAAGCTGTCGAGTGATTTTGTTGGCGACCAGATCAATACTGGCGTAAAGGTTTTCGCTACTTTCTTCCGCTCTAACCACGGCGCCGTTGATATATAAAGTAACTTCTGCGCTTTGCTTTGGAGTGATGCGAGCGTTCTTCGCCACAGATAAATTGACGTCTACCTCATTGGTCCAATGCTTGAAATGACTGACGGCCTTTGAGATCTTTTGGTCGACATAACTGCGGATAGCATCCGTGATCTCGATGTTCTTGCCTTGAATCACGAGCTTCATAGAGTCGCCTCCGATGCGATATTCGTCTTATGTCTTCACCGTAGCACCTTGTATTCTGCACGACAGTTCCCGATAGGATCCTTTGCAACCGTTGATAATTCTTGATTCCTTTTTTCAAGATTTTTTGGACCACGCTTATTTTTTGTGTTAATGCCTCATCCAGAAGCGACATTTGAGCCGGCTGCGATCGCCCCGCCAATCTGTTATCTCTATCGCTGCGGGCTCGTGCCCTTTGTGTTGGCGTGGCAGTGGCAGCAGCATCTCGTGACCTTACGACGCCAAACGCCAACCCTGCCCGATACACTGCTGCTGCTGGAACATCCCGCTGTCTACACCCTTGGTCAAGGGGCTGATGAGCGGTTCATTCACTTCACTCCGGATCAGCAGTCCCCACCGATCATCAAGATCGAAAGGGGCGGTGAAGTGACTCACCACTGCCCAGGACAGTTAGTGGGCTATCCCATTCTCAACTTGCGTCGCCATCAGCCCGATCTGCATTGGTATCTGCGCCAGCTTGAGGAAGTTTTGATCCGGACGTTGCAAGTCCTTGGTTTACCAGGTGAGCGCCTGCCGGGTTTGACCGGAGTCTGGGTTGAGGGCCATAAGGTAGCGGCGATTGGCATCAAAGTCAGCCGCTGGATCACGATGCACGGGTTTGCCCTGAACGTGACGCCGGAGTTATCCGGGTTTCGGCAGATTGTGCCCTGCGGTATCAGCGATAAGCCGGTGGGCAGCTTAGAACAGTTTCAACCGGGCATTATGCGATCGCAGGTGCAGGCTATTTTAGAAATTCAATTTGCTGAAGTCTTTCAACGACGTTTGTTGCCCCGAGCCGAGGCCGAACTGTGGCAGCTACCGGTCAAAGCCATGCGTAAGCCAGCTAGCCATGCCCTTGACTCAGGCTCTCAACACTAAGCCCAAAGGTGGGGGATTAGACTCAGGCAGAGTTGAGGCCGTGGCCGCGACGCCATTATCTGGTCGGCGGCTGGGACGTTAGCCAACAGAGCTATGGATTCTGGGTTGAAGGCCCCGGCACAACAACCAAAGTTGCGATCGCCCTCGGGTAGTGTCTGAAATGGCAGTATCACAATGATGAGTTACAGTAAAATTACTTAAGGGTGTATTTAGCGGGCATACACTAACGCTTTGGTGATTTGTTAAGTCCTCAACAAATCCCTGGAGCGAATGCTTTTCAGCAACTGACGGACCCTGGGATGTAGTTTCCAAAAGTCATTGCTTTTGATTTAGTCGGCCCTATCGTTGACTACAGAGACGCATTGTGTCATGCTTCGCGTCTTGCCAATTCTGTTAATCCAGCTCCAGCTCAATTTCCATCGGATTGAGATAACTGAGATGTTCACAGCATGAGCCATGCTCCTGCTGCGCTTTGTTATCTGAGCTGCTGATCACAAAATCTACCAACTTGCTCATGGACGAAGGGTTCGGCAATCTCAACGTTAGAAATACACCATATGGTAGACAGCCCGTGTCCAGTCTGGTTGAAGCTGACCGGCGGTTGGCTGTGACGCAAGCGGACTCTAGGCGATCGCGGCCTCAGACTGGTGGCTACAGCTATCGATCTGGCTTGGGAGAGTCGGCTTTTTCACCTCAACTGCGGCCTGCGCGCACTTCCCGAAGCCTCAATGTTAGTCATGCCAGTCCGCTGGCATCGTTACGCCCCCGTGATGCTGCTGCGCTCGACGATCTCTTCGAAGTTGAAGATCTGTCAGATATTCAGCTCGATATTCATCGTCACTTGGCTCGGCTCTATCCTGAACCCTGTTGGGAAGATGAGCCCTATGAATTTTTGCATGGCTTTATCTAGCGACGGGTGTCAGTGCTTCGCGGCCTTTAAGATGCCCCTGCACGCTTATCTGGTAATGGTTTTAAGGTCCAGGATGCTGGGTTTAAGGCGGGCGTTGCCAACCTGGACACTGCCGTCCTCTATGCGGAGTGAACGATTTGCTGTTGTCGGCACTGCAAGGCTTGGTGTGAAGGGAGGCAGGTCTAACATGGCCCCGCAGAAATTGCCGGCATAGAGCGCGATCGCTTCGTATTGGCTCACAATAGGGTGATGAGAGCGGCAGCGTTGCCCAGACTTCGAGGGACGGTTTTGCCAGTATCCGGTCGCTGTTACAGGTAAACTCGTCGATAATAGTGAGCTGTTTGTCCCATCGCCTTAGCGGGCGATCGCTTCCATGAATCGCCCTCGCCCCATCGCTGATCGTCTCCTTCGTTTGCTGTCCTCCCCGAGATTTTGGCTGACCCTCTATGGCGGGTTAGGGCTCATCGGCGTCTTCAACCATGCCATGTGGCGAGATGAGTTTAATACTTGGCTGATCGTGCGGGATAGCAGCTCCCTAGGGGAAATGCTACAGCATGTGAAATATCAAGGGCATACAGCGCTCTGGGCGACTTGCCTGGCGGCACTGCGGCAGATCTACGATTCCTATCGGGTAATGCAGCTCTTGCATTGGGCCATCGCGCTGCTCTCGGTGGGGGTATTTTGGCGTTACAGCCCGTTTACCCAGCGCCAAAAAATCCTGTTTACCTTTGGCTACATTCCGTTTTATCAGTATTTGAATGTGGCTCGCCCCTACGTTTTGGGGATGTTCTGCCTGTTTGTGTTTTGCGCGATTTTTCCGTGGCGGCGGCGTAGCTACGTGCCGGCGGCGATTGTCATTGCGCTGATGGCTAACAGTAGCGCCTACGGACTGCTGATCGCCCTAGCCTTAGTAGCCACCCTGGCAATTGAGCTGGGGCTCGATAGTAAAGTGCGATCGCAGTATTTAGAGACGGCCCATCCCTTGGACTGGGCGATGAGCTTGGCGATTATCACTGCAGGGTTGAGCTTGGCAATCTACATTTTGACGCCCCCTGCTGACAGCTATAACCATGGCGGGTTAGATGCCTGGAAGCTAGACTTCAATCTTCGGCGCGGGTTGAGAGCTTGGGGGCGGATTTTTGCTGGGTACACCCTGATCGTCCCGAGTCAGTACCGCTGGGTAGATTTGCTCTTTTGTGGTTTGCTGACGGTTGGTACGCTCACTGTTTTTGCGTTTCAGCTCGTCAAACGCAACCTGGCCCTGATTTTCTTTGGCTTGGCTAATCTCATTTTGTTGGCCTTTAGCTATTTTCGGTTTGCGGGCATTGGCCCTCGCCATTTTGCCCACTTTTACCTGATTTTGATTGCGGCGTTTTGGCTGTTTGCTTACCTGCCGGAGTCAAATCTCCATTGGCTGCGGACCGATCGACCCGCTGAGAGGCTGTTGGCGATCGCTCAGCAAAGCTATCAACCGCTGTTGACGACTATTTTGGTGCTACAGTTCCTCGGCGGACTCTATGTATTTCCGCGAGATTTACTGATTCCATTTTCTGCGGGAAAAGCGACCGCTGCCTACATGCAGGCTGCTGGTCTCGATCAAGCTTTTATCGTAGCGAGCCGTGATGCCAATATGGCCCCCATCGCTGGCTATCTGAACCGCCAACTCTACTACCCTGAATTGGCGGCGATGGGGAGCTTTACGCTATTTGGCGGCGATCGCGAGTTTGACAACCACGAAAACTACATTAGCCATGGTGAGGTGCTGACCCATGTGCAAATGCTGCTAGAGCAGCGAGACGAACCGCGTCTTTTGCTGACCCTACATTTGCCCTTGGACGCTACCAATGACGATCTGAAGATCACGCCCATTGCAGAATTCACTCACTCCTGGACGCGCTCGGAGCGCTACTATCTCTATTGGGTTGAAAAAGCCCCTCCGACGGGCTGAACTATACGGTCACTATCCCCGTTTGAGGTGGCGATGGGGTAACCGCACTGTGAGCAGGAGACAGAGTAGGTTGAACGCCAGAATAATCATGATTGTCACTTTCATCGCGGCGATCGCGGACGTATCGATAATGGTTTCCAGGCCGGGTTGCACGGCATCGGGAAGTTGGGCAAAGAGTTCCGCCATCTCATCTTTAGTAAACGTTTGGATCGCCCTTTGCAGGTAGCTAATAGCCGATTGTCGGGTGGTGTGATCAATATCGTTGCCCAGTTCCGCGATGACGCCATCGACAATCTTGACTGAGGCCAAACTGATCAGCACTGTGCCTAAAATGCCGCGACCTAGGGCCTGCCCTACCTTTTGAAAGGGATTAAAGATGCCCGTGGCTTCGGGTTTTTCTTGGCGGCTGGCGGTGGAGTAGGCGATCGCCCCAATTTGTGACGTAAACAGGCCAGAGCCAACGCCAATCACAATCAACGCGGGCAAAATGCTCAATCGCGTCACCCCTGGCTGCACCGCGCCCACCAGCCATAGCAGGCCGACTAGCTCCACACAGAGCCCCGTTTGCACAATGCGTCGCGGTGGCAGCTGAATATTGATGAATTTGACCATGGCGATTAACACTACCACCATAGCCAAGTTGTAGGGTAAAACGCTGATCGCTGTTTGAAACGAGTTGAGCTCCAAGACTGGCGGAATGAACTGAAACAGGTTGAATGACAAGCCAGTGACCAGGGCAGAGTGCAGGGTCGCCACCGTCAAACTCGAGACAAACTCGCGACGATGGAGTAGCCCCGCACTCACGATGGAAGCCCGACCGGCCCGTGCTTGCTGTCGTTGCCAAAAGAGAAAAATGCCGAAGCACACTAGCCCCGATGCGATTAAGATCGGCACGATGGAGATGCCAAAGGGGGCTAGGGAGATGTCCCATACCGTCAAACTCTTTTTGGGTTCCCACCAGCCCCACTCCGCCGACATGCTGATGCCCAATAGCGTGAGGCCCAACCCAGCAAATGAGAGGCAGCCCCCAACCCAGTCGATGGGGGTCTGCTCAGCTGCAACCTCTGACGGATACTGTCTGACCAGTGCAAACACTAAGGGAATGAGTCCCAGCTCAATGAGAAAGGCGATGCGCCAGCTATATTCAAACGCGATGAGGCCGCCGATCAGAGAGCCGATGAGGCCGCCCACCACCATCGATAGGGTCAGCAGCAAAAACGCAATTTTTTCGGCTTTATCGTCGTAAAATTCATCCATTAAAGCCCAGGGAATACTGACTAGCGGGGTTGCTGCTAGCCCTGTTAACAGGGCATAACTCACTACAAAAAAGCCCATCGTCGGACTTGCTGAGACCGAAACACTGCCAATCGCAAATAAGACGAGCCCGCCGTGAAATACCCGCCGCCGCCCAAATCGACGGCTCAAGTTTTCGCTAGTGGGCGCAAAGGCAGCAGTGACCAGTGACAGCAGGACTAAGGCTCCCTGCACGTAGCCCACACTGGAATCGAGGGTCCGCACCAAGGGCGGCATAATCGCTGGCACCACGCCGATATGAAACGATACTAAAAACAGAGTCAAGCACAGCCCGATCGCTGAGTTGCGGTTTTCTCCCCCTAGTGGCTGCGCGGTGGTCATGGTGACTCAACTGAGACGGTACGCCCGTATAGTATCGGTTTAGCCGTCATCGGGGGAGTCCTCTGGCGAACTGTTGGGGGCGGGGCGGGGCGCCTCGCTCTCTAGGCTTGGCAAGATGTCTTCTAGCACTTGCCCCCCTTCTTCTAAATCTCGAATTACCGGGGGTGCAGATTCCCGTTCGCCCGTGAACACGGCAGCGAGGGCATCTGAGAGCGTTTCGGCCATGACGATACGGTTTTGATACACCAAAATCACACGGGCCAGGGTGGGGAGGCTGTTTTGCTCAGCTTCCAGGTACAGCGGCTCCACGTAAATCAGCGATCGCTCAATGGGAATGACTAACAAATTGCCCTGAATTGCCCGCGAGCCCTGGGTGTTCCAAAGTGAGATCCGCTGGGAAATGGCAGGATCTTGATTGATTCGAGCTTCGATCTGCTCAGGCCCAAACACCAGTACCTGTTTGGGAAAGCGATATAACAGCATCTCACCGTAGCGATCGCCCGTAGAGCTGGCCGCTAACCAGGCTACCAAGTTGTTGCGTTGAGCCGGGGTAAAGGGGCGGAGCTGAATAAATTCTTCGCTCGTTTGGTTGGGTAAGCGCATGATCAGATAATAGGGCTGCACCTCTTGCGCTTCGTTGGCATAAATTTCATTGGGGGCGCGCCACTGATCCTCCCGGTTATAAAACACCTGGGGGTCAGTCATGTGATAGGTCATTAACTCGTCAGACTGCACCTGGAAGTAATCTTGGGGATATCGCAGATGCTCGAACAGGACTGACGGCATGGCCTCGATCGGCTCAAACATGCCGGGCAACAGCCGTGACCAGGTTTGAATGATGGGGTCATTAACCGCTGGGGTATAAAACCGGATGGCACCGTTATAGGCGTCAATGACAACCTTGACCGAGTTGCGAATGTAGTTGAAATCGTTGTCGAGGGGATCCGAATAGGGATAGCGATCGCTAGTTGTATAGGCGTCAATCACCCAATACAGATAACTGGGCTCTGCCTCACTCCCGGCGGTGTTGGTCAAGGGGCGAGGATTTGTGCCCCAAGTGTCGCTGTCGTTGCCAATGTCGGCAATCACGAGGTATGGATCGGCATCAAACCGCAAAAATGGGGCGATCGCCCGCACGCGGTCCGTAATGCGACGGCGATATAGCAACCGCGTCGATGGCGTAAAGTCTTCGGTAAAGAGCATCTGCCAGTCTTTGAGGTGCCATGCAAACAGCCATCGCGTAAGCGGATTGGCAAGGGTAATGCCCCGGTTGCCGTCGTAGGTGTTGTAAATGTTGTCGTCGCCGCTGGGATAATCCAACTCCTGCACTTGGCTATCGACCATAACGTAGGTATTGGTCAATTCGCCAAAGTAAATGCGGGGCCTGCCGATGGGAATGCTCCGCCGTACCGCGGCATTGCTGGGGGTATGACCGATGTCACGCACAAAATAGGTGGGCAAACCGTCTTCGTCAGCGGTGTTGACCGGGCTCATGGTAAAGCCATAGCCGTGGGTATACACCAGATGTTCGTTGACCCAGGTTTTGGCGACTTCGGGTACCTGCTCAAAGTTGAGTTCCCGGGCGGAGATGAGCACCTGCCGCAAGGTGGTCGAGCCGTCATCCTCAATCAGGCTGTAGCGATCGACGTCAGCGTCAGGAAATTCGTAATACAGACGAATCTGCTGAAGCTGGCGATTGCTTTGCAAGAGTGGTCGCGTATCCCACAGGCGAATGTTGTTCAGCGTTAGCCGGTTTTCATTCAGCTCTGCCTGCTCCAAGTCCCCTTCGGGATTAAAGGGCTGGACGTTGATATCGGCCAGATCAAATGCCTGACGGGTTTGGGCGATCGCCCGCTCGATGTAGGGGCGTTCCCGCTGGAGCTCATTAGGCCGCACCACAATTTGCTGCACGATCACCGGAGCTAAAATACTGCCGAGCAGTGCCAGTAGCAGATAGAGGGCTAAGCCCCAAATTAAGGGCCGAGTCGTGAGCTGCCGCTGTGATAGCGGTGGCAGGTTGGCGTGGCGACGATGCCCGATCTCACCCAGCCAAGCGGCAATATCCCTCACCCCGACAGCCCAAAATGCTGCCCGCCACAGCATCGCGAGCCCCAGTAGCAGCGCGATGACGCTCAAGGCGGTGTAAACCGGTAGACCCACTTTGACATCGGTATAGCTGGCCCCATACACCACCCCCTGGGGGGAATAGAGAATTTCGAAGCGACCCAGCCAGTGATTAAGACTGGTGGACAACAGCAACATGCCGCCCAAGCTATACAAATGGCGCTGCTGCTGCGGGGTGAAGCCCGGAAACCGACCATTGCTCAAGCTGTTGCCAGACAGCAAATACAGCAAAACCACGCTCACCAGGGTGAACAAGATAAGGCTGATGAACCAAAACTCCAGAACTTCTAAAAACGGCAGGCGAAAGATGTAGTAGCCAATGTCGTTATTGAATAGTGGATCCGTGGCGTCAAAAGCGACTGGGTTGATCGCCGTCAGGACCTTGGTCCATTGCTCTGAGAGCACTAACCCGAGGGCAATGCTGACATAGACGGCAGCGATCGCCGTGCAAATCTGGGGTAAAAATAAACAGGCGATCGCCACCACCAAAAGGGCGATCGCCTGCCAGGGATAATTGATCAGCTGCACGATGACCGTGCGAATGGCTTCTGGCTTGGCCCACAAGGGCGGCGGCGGCGCAGGATTATACACCGACGACGTCAGATCCCAATTGCTAACGACCACTCGCCCCAGATACAGCATTTGAATACCGAGCACCAAGGCTAATCCACCCGTCGACATAAGCAGTGCCAAAAGGCCTAGTCCGCCGCGTCGAGTGCGGGCTCGCTCGTCGGCAGACTGCCGGGGAATCGAGGGAGTCGGTAAACGCCGGGCCAGTTTTAAATTGCCCCACAGCACCAGCCCTCCCAAAAGTGTGCCTCCAGCACCGAGCAAAAACTGACTTTTGACGCGTAGGGCAAAGACATCGCTGTAGCCAGCATCTTGAAACCAGAGACCCTCCGCCCAAAAGTAGGCGATGAGCTGTGCCAAGAGCAGCCCGGCGGTGATCGCAATCACCCATGGCCAACCAGACCAATATCGGAGTCGTTTGTCTAACAGCATGCCTGCATTCTAAGCGGCAATGACAACTGCTGGTCAGGAGCATTAAGGAGTGTGAGGAGCCCTGACCATAATTGCGGAGAGGCGTTGCGAAGGGGCACCGGCGAGGGCGATCGCGCCGCGACTACTCACAGGTTTTGTTGGCGAAGTCACACTGATATACCACGGGTTCTTGCCACGAGAGTGGGATTTCTAACAAATCGCGGGCACCGGTAATACCCATGCCCACAAAGAGCAGCAGCGCGATCGTGTTCAGGGCAATATGGCCCCGTCGCCACGCCTTGGACTTGTAAATCTCTGGCAGCACGGCCACCGAAATAATCATCAACAAGGCCGCGACGATGCCGTAGTAGTAGTGGGAAATGAACCACTCATTGGTGCGGCGGAAAATACCATTTTGACAACCCAAAATAATCAGTCCCATGCTCGACAGCGTGGCAAAGGCGGCTCGCCATAGCGGTGTTTTGGCTTGAAACAGAAACATCAAGGTGGCAATTGTGAACACGTACATAGCGATGATGAATATCACTTGAAAGGGAGACTCAGCCCAGACGTTGTCCCGCAGAATGGCTTTGAAAATGGGATGAGCCATACCTAAAAGCGCGATGCCAACGACCGAGGCCGCCAGCCAACGACCGACCTTGACATGCTCTTGGCCCACAACTGGCGCAATTTTAGTTTTTTCTTTGTTGGCGGCGGCCAAGCGGCGCTGCCGAGTTTGGAGCGCAAAGTAAGTCGCGATGCCAATTAAGGGAAAGACGTAAAAAACCGCGATCGCCGGATGCACTAGCCGCAACATATCGGTGGTATTCATGACTGCACTTCTCGCAACAACAATGACTAACAAGCTCCCTCAAGATTGTAGGGAGTGACTACTGGAAGCACTAGGCTTTTCATCTGGAAAAATCATAAAAATCGTGTCTGAGAACAGCCTGAGTGCGGCCTAATAAACTCAGAGCGATCGCCGCCAGCAACGATGGCCTTGAGGGTAATGAATCCAGGGATTATCGTTGGTGGTCGAGAGCTCAACGAAGGTGCACTTAAAGCGTGTCTGAAGTTGGGTGATTAGCTGTGTAGCCCAGAGCCGTGATGTCAATGTTGATGAGTTTGCTGGCTTTGCAAGCGCTGCTGTATTGCCTTCCTGATCCCCCGGCTTATACCCATTCTCTGTAATAGCGCTACAGATTTGCAGATCCCCCGCTGTCGCTGCCCTCTTGAAAAAGGGGCTTTGAAGAATCTGTGGGTAGTCGTGATTCGCAGAAATAGTATTAGTCTCTAGAGCTTATCCCTCGCCCATCTGCCAAATCCGGATAGTTTCATCGGCGGCACTACTAATGAGCTTTTGACTATTGGAAGTGAAGGTAAGATCGCACACCGCCCAGTCGTGATAGAGCGTGGCGATTGGTTGTCGATCGCCCGCCGGCCAGTGCCAGAGACGAATGGTGCGATCGCGACTGCCCACCGCCAGCCACTGCTCATCGGGGCTAATGGCCAAGGCGCTGATGGCATCTTGAGTTTGAATCAATGGTGTGGCAATGGCGAAATCGAGCAGCGACCAGAGGGTGACTTGCCCAGTTTGGTCGCCCGTAATCAAAGTTGGCTCATGAAGGCTCAGCGCCACGGCTTCGAGGGCAGGTCGGGTCGTCCAAGTGTGTAAGAGTTCGCCGGTTGGCAAGGCCCATAGGCGCAGCGTCCCCACCGCATCAACGCTGGCCAAGCGATGACCATCAGGGCTCAGCACCAAATCGTTGATGCGGCCAGCATGGCGTTGCAGGTCAAATTGTCGTTTGCGGCTAGCCACGTCCCAGACTGAAATGCGACCCTCGGCGTCTGCCGTTATCAGGGTTTCTCCTGATGCTGATAGGGTCATCCCGGTCAGTTGCCAGCCTGGATGGAGATAGGTCGCCTCTAGGCGAGGATGTTTCAGATCCCATTGCTTGACGGTGCCGTCTTGACTCGCAGTCAACAGTCGTCGCCCCTCGGGGTGAAATGCGATGGCTGTCACCACATCGGTATGACCGTCGCCGAGTCCCAAGCGCTGTACAAAGGTGTGCAGTACTTCCCCGGTAGCCAAGTCCCGGAGCTGCACTGATGTATCGCGATTGGCGGTGGCAAGGGCGCGACCATTGGGGCTGAGGGCGATCGCGTTTGCGGTGCGACCAGTGGGCCACATCTGGGTTTGCCGCCAGGAGCGGTTTCCCTTGGAAGCGCGGGGTGGGGGCGCTGGGACTGACCAGATACCCGCCGGGGCTAAGTCCGCGAGGGCCGCTTCAGCGCTGGTATAGCGACTCCGCAGCGATCGCGCTACTAAACGGTCTAATACCTGCCCCAAGCTGCTTTCAATCGGTGTAGTGAGATAGTCGCGCCACACCCAGTCATCGACCATGACCGCATATAAATCAAAGGGATGAACCGCCGTTAGTAGATGCAGACAGGTGACTCCGAGACCGTAGAGATCACTGGCAGGCAAGGCCTTACCCAATGCCTGCTCGGGGGCGGCATAGCCAGCACTGCCAATCACGGTGCCGGTTTGCCCCAACTCAGCGGTGGTGGGGAGGGTGCGGGCGGCGCCAAAATCCACCAGGGTAGGCAGAGCGGTATCCCCCTTTGCCAGTAGGATGTTTTCGGGTTTGACATCGCGATGAATGATGCCCTGTCCGTGAATAAATTGCAGCACTGGCAACAGCGACAGTAGGAGCGATCGCACTTGGGCCGCCTCAAAGGGCCCCTGACAGCTTAATTGCTGCTCCAAGTTCGGACCAGCGACATAGCTCTGCACCAAACAGAGATCCCGTGGAGACTCCAAGATGGCAATCAACTCAGGAATCTGGGGATGCTGTCCGAGCTGGGCTAATTTTTCCGCCTCGGCCAAATCGTGCTGCCGGCTTCGGGTCTGGACGATTTGCTTGACGACGCAGTGCTGTGGAGGGCAGGAGGCCTCGTCCCAGGCCAGATAGGTGCGCCCAAAGCCCCCCTGTCCCAGTTGCTCCACCGGGCGAAATCGACCCCCTAGTCGCAGTTGTGACCCACAGGTGGCACAGCGATCGCGGTCATCGAAATTTTGCGGCTGACCACAGCGTGGATTGATGCAGAGAGTTGTCACAGAGGCAATGAGCTCGTTTAGGGAAAGGCCCTTCAAATTTACCGAATCTACTACGGCAGTGATGGCTTTGCGGATTAGGAGCCGGGGCCGCTAACTGAGCGCGCGTTAGGCGAGCGAGCTGCTGGGCACCCCGCGCAGGGCATCCATGATGGCATCGCAATACTGATGAAACGCTGGCGTACGCCGGAGCTCATAAGCCCGATGACCATTCAAGTCAATTTTTACCTCTTGTTGAATGGTGCCGGGGCGAGCCGACATGACGTAAATGCGTTCTGCCAGAAAGACCGCCTCATTCACATCGTGGGTAATCATCAAAATACTGATACCGAGGCGCTCCCACAGCTCGAGCAAAAACTCTTGCATGGTTTCCTTCGTCTGCACGTCGAGAGCTCCGAAGGGTTCGTCCATCAACAAGATTTTCGGCTGGTTGGCCAGTGCTCGGGCGATCGCCACCCGCTGCTTCATACCGCCCGACAGTTCCTTGGGGAGTGATCGCGCAAACTCGGTCAGACCAACCACATTGAGATAGCGGGAGGCTTCTTCGCGCCGTTGTTTTGCGGGAACTCCCTGAAGCTTGAGGCCAAACTCCACGTTGTTCTGCACCGTCATCCATGGGTAGAGCGTGTAGCTCTGAAAGACCATACCGCGATCGGCTCCGGGTCCAGTCACCGCGCCACCGTCAACGGTAATCTTTCCAGCTGTGGGCACCTCTAACCCAGCAATGAGCCGCAACAAAGTCGACTTGCCGGAGCCTGACGCCCCGACGGCACAGACAAATTCGCCGGTTTCCACATGCAGATTGATGTCTTCGAGGGCGACCAGGGGCCCCTGGGGCGTATCAAAATGCTTGTGAACCTGAGACACTTCGAGATGCATTACCGTCAACCTCAGCCAGCTAGTTGATTACAAGATTCCACCTGATAGGTAATCGATGGGTATCCGTGCTGTGACTCGTTTGTCACCCGACTCCGGAGACGAGTCCGCATCCACGTTACTTCACCGCCCACTTACAGGTCAGCCGCATCGCGGCCTGGAGGGTCAAATCCAGCATGAAACCAATCAATCCCAGTACGATGAGGCAGGCAAAGATATTGTCCGTTTGAAAGAATTTTTGCGAGATGGCAATCCGTTTGCCCAAGCCACTGTCCGCCGCCACTAGCTCCGCCACAATGACGAGATTCCATGCGGCTGCCATGTTGACCCGCAAGGTGTCAAAGATGCTGGGCACCACATAGGGGGTAATGACCTGCATTAGCACTTGGCGCCGACTGCCGCCAAGGGTGTAGGTAGTCTCAAGCAGTTCTTTAGGCACAAACTTGACAGCATCCATGATCATCAGCGTGTTAAAGAACACAGTGCCGATGAAAATGAGGGCGATTTTGGGCGCTTCTCCTAGGCCGAGATAGATAATCAACAGGGGAATGAAGGCCGGCGCGGGCATATAGCGCACAATGCCGATTAGGGGCTCCAGGAGCGATCGCACACTAGCAAACGCGCCCATGCCGATCCCCAGGGGAATTGCCACCACCGCTGCCAGCACAAACCCACTCGATACGCGCCCAAAGCTGGAGAGGGTGTCCTGTAGTAGATGGCCCTCTTGCCACAGCGCCACTAAGGCCGCGATGACCATCCCCGGGGTTGGCAAAAACTTGGGATCAACGATGCCCACATTGGCAATGCCCCACCATAGCAGCAGTGGTAGCAGCACCGACAAAATCATCAATCCCCAGCGCAATGTTGGGGGGATGTCTTCGGCAATCCGCCAAAACAGGGTGGTTTTAAGACTTTTGGCTGTAGGCGAAACGGTGCTGCTCGATGGCGAAGAGACAACAGTCATGGTGAGACCTTGATAGGGCACGTAAGCAGGTTTCCCGACAGGGGACTTGATCGCTCTGGAGCCTATGCCTGAACAATGAACTGCCGGGCGATCGCTTTCCGTTGTGGTAGTGATATTTAGTAAAGGACAGAGGAAATAGCAGGATGGGCAGACTTAATGAGCCGCTCCCTGATCAAGCGATTGTATTCGTGAATGAACATCCAAATCGCACCCATATGATTCTCTAGTTTCTTGGAGAACGACAGCGTCTTTCGCACTAATCGCGATACCCGTTGTCGCAGCGTGTTGTTTAGCCGCTCGATGTAGCTCGTCAACCCGCTCTC